>JBEKVI010000141.1:0-16347 GCA_049514215.1 Burkholderiaceae bacterium | reverse complement strand
GCGGGAGAGCTTGACCGCTACCTGCGAATCCATCTACCAAGCTGCCGCGATGCCCCAAGCCGAGCGCGGCCGTCGCGATCGACTGGTTCTGGAGCGGCGGAACCGCGGACTGGCAGGCACTCCATGAAAGACACGTCCGGAGTGAAACCCGCGATTTGGTCTGTGCTGCTTGCGGGCGGGAGATCCGGATCGACTGACCAGCTGAGGCGGAAGCAGCCGCCTCCCAGGCCATGCCCAGGAAGCGAAAGGAGCGGCCGCGTAAGCGGCTAAAAACGGAAGCCCGGATCAGTTGGAAGCTGACCCGGGCGGAAAGGATGATTTGTGTTATCGGAGAGATTGTCAGCCTCTCAACCGCAGTATACGCCGATCGGCCAGGCGGCTTCAACTGAAAAAATGCCCGGTCGTGTGCGTTGCATAACCAAGAAACCACCATCGAGCGAAAGCGGAGCACGGCGCGCCCACCGGCGCGATGTCGAGAACTCGCCACTGAAGCGCAGCGCTTGCCAGCTTTACGGTGCGCTCTGCGACTGTCTTGACCACTCTTCCTACACCGGGCTCGCTTGGCCTAAAGTCGACACACTCGCGCGCCGGATGAAGGTCACAAGTCGAACCGTGCAAAGGGCTTTAGATGATCTGATGGCAGCGGGGTGGATCGGTACGCCCTTTGGCGATGCCGGCGGACCGCGCGAAGGCGTAACGTATCACCTTCATCCCGATGGCAAACCGTGCTTATTTTGCGTCGCGGCGGCGCGCACGATCAGTCAACGCGGCGGCGGGGCTCACGCGCCGAACTCAACGGGTGACAAAAAGTCGCCCGTGACTCAAGCGACGGGTGACATTTTGACACCCGTCACCCCTGACAATTTGTCGCCCCTTCCAGCCCCTACGGGTGACATTTTGGCAGCGACGGGTGACATTTTCGACAGCGCATATAAGGAAATGAATTCCCTAAGTAATTTACCTAAATCGTCGACGACGGCGCCGCCGGCGACAACTGCGCCATCCAACGAACCGCCCGAAGAATTCTTGCAGATCATGGATGCTTATCTCGAACTCGACGAAAGCGCTTTGCGCCGACTCTGGCGGGAAGCACGCCAGATTGTGCCCGATGCAACTCCCGAAGAAGTCCGCCACTTCTTCGGCGAGCGGGCGCACAAGGTATTCCGCAATCGCCGGGTAGAGAGCCCGGTCGGTTTGCTGCTCAGTAGCATCGCAGATTGGTTCGTTGAGCGGCGGGTTCTGCTAAGGCGAGACGAGCAGCGCCGGGCAGCGGAGGAGTACGAGATTCTGAAACGGCAGTTGGCGGAGGCCGAGCAAAAGCAGCCACCGCCCAAGCAGATTTCTCCCGAACTGCACGCGCAAGTTGCCGCCGTGCCCATCCCCCGCCCGCAGGAACGGTTCGACATGACGGAAGAAATCTGCGCTGCTGCCGCGAGAAAGGCACTCCGATGAAGCGACCGCCAGAACCCGTAAAACCTGGCGCGACGTGCTCCACGAATCGTTCGGTCACGTGCAATCCATCGGTCGGCTGTTTGCCTTGGATTTCGAATACTACCTGGAGAGCGAGAGCAGCCGGTGCTACCGGCTGCTGTGGACCAACCGTCTTGCCGCCGAGACGAGATCAGGCCGACTGGTACGGCACGAGGGTGGCACCATTCGCAGCGGCCCAGCCTCTGAGACAATCAGCGCTGTCACCGACGCGGTGCCGGAGTTGCGCCACTTCCGCCAACGGCAGTCCCGCTCCAAGAAGAAAGCCGCATAAACCCTGCATGCCAGTTCATCGAACCAATCATCAGACTGAAATTCTCTCAGCAGCCTCGCAAGGCTGTTCAAGAGGGGTCGATCATGGGTTCTCGCACTCGAATCGCCTGCATCATGGCAGCTCAATCGTATTGGACCGGAAAGAGGCTTTACTGGGATGCGAGTTGGAAGAGATCACTGAACGACACCCCGAGTGATCAAACCCCAAAACGATTGTCGCTAAAAAGCATACCGTAGGATCTCGTCATAAAGCCCCGCGGCCAGCATGCAGAAGAACAGCACCAGAGAAACGAACCGGTCTCTTGATTCCGATTTGTCGGCATTTCTGGTTTGGTGAAAATCTTTCGCGCGCGCCAAGATCGCCGGCTTAAGAAATTGCGCAGGTAAGCGTATTGAAACGAACAGCAACATCACCATGACTCCGAGAAACTGTCGTTCGCCCAAAAGAGACGGAACGCGGGCTCGCGGCGACAACAGTGAATGGACGTATGGCATAGATTGTCTACTAAATCGATCTGGATTAAGGTTATACTGTTTGGAGAGGCTCGTCAAGGAGAAATCGCAATGTTTACCCGCATCCATAGAGTTTGGCCATGCATAGTGTCTCTTGCCGCGCTACTCACCGCCGAACCGCAGACCTCCGTTGGCGGTACTCAGCCAAAGTTATTGATCGTAGTCGCTCATCCCGATGACGAATATATGTTCGCAGCGACGACTTACCGGCTGGTGCGTGAACTGCACTGGGTGGCCGATCAAGTTGTCATTACAAATGGCGAATCGGGTTATCGATATGCGTCGCTGGCGGAGGCGATCTACGGGAAGAAACTCGACGGGAAGAGTGAAGGACATGCAAATTTACCAGCCGTTCGCAAAGAAGAGGTACTGCGCGCAGCGAGGATTTTGGGAATTCGCAAGCACTACTTTTTGGATCAAAAGGATTTAGGATTCGACGCCAAAGCCGCGGACGCGGTCGTCGAAAACTGGGATCAGCCGAGGATCTTGAGATTTCTTTCAAATCTGCTGGCGCGAGAGCGATATGACGTCGTGTTTACTTTGTTGCCCACCAGTGAAACTCACGGACATCACCGGGCAGCGACGATTCTAGCGCTTAAAGCAGTGGCGACTCTAGAGGAGAATGAACGGCCGCTGGTCTTTGGCGCGGAAGCGGATCCGCCCCACGCCGGCACTCAACAGTTCTCCGGTCTGCCGTCGGTTCCATTGACCTCCACCGTTGCAGATATGCCGATAATCCGCTTTGATCGCAACACCTCCTTCGGCTTTCACAATGCCCTCAGCTATCAAATTATCGTGAACTGGGTGATCGCTGAACATAAGTCACAGGGGTTATTTCAGACGGACACCGATAAAGATGAATTTGAACGGCTTTGGTTATTTCAAGTGAGCGGTAAAGAGGCCGCGTCTCGTGCCGACGGGCTGCGCCGCGAACTCCTGCCGGACGTCAGGCATTGAGTTGGGCAAAGCCTACTGCTTGATAGATTTTGGGATGATTCGTGGGGTAGGATAAGTTTGAGGTCCGTTCATGTCTAAAATCCTGGATGAAGTGTTGAATGCAAATAAAGCCTACGCGGCGAATTTCGGCGAACTTGGAAAGCTTACTATTCCACCGGCGCGGCGCTT
Organism: Burkholderiaceae bacterium; assembly: GCA_049514215.1. Lineage (GTDB taxonomy): Bacteria > Pseudomonadota > Gammaproteobacteria > Burkholderiales > Burkholderiaceae_D > BOG-994. The sequence continues at coordinate 12,948 of JBEKVI010000141.1, read as the reverse complement.
CGCGATTCTGACCTGCATGGACGCACGTCTGATTCCTGCGAAGTTTGCGGGACTTGCCGAAGGCGATGCGCATGTGATTCGTAATGCCGGGGGACGGGCGAGCGACGATGCCATCCGGTCATTGGTGATTTCTTACAAGTTGCTGGGTACGAAGGAGTGGTTCGTCATTCACCACACCGACTGCGGGATGTTGACCTTCACGAACGACATCATGAAAAATCTGTTGGCGAAGAGCCTGGAAACGGCCGAGGTCGTGAATGGCGAGTGGACAGACTCCGGCGCTGGACCTGGTTCAGAGGCCGGCCAGTATGTGCAGTGGTTGACGATTCAGGATTTGGCGAAGAGCGTGGTTGACGATGTAAGACGAATACGGACTCACTCATTGGTGCCCGCCAGCATTCCGATTTACGGCTACATCTACGACGTGACTAGCGGGAGTTTGATAGAAGTGCCGGAGGCGACGAAAGTTGGTGCGGCGGAAGACCAGGCACAAGCAGCACGCGGCTGACGGAACGGCTTTGCCACGAACAAGAGAACCTCCCTTTGGATGAACTCCTTTGCTTTGCCACCCTGCTAGGCAAGAACTGGGATGACATCTATCGGAAGTTTTTCGACGAGAATGCAATTTTCTATCAGATCTACCGGCCAAAGTCCAACTCATGAATCTTTCCCTGCTCCGAAACTACGGCTGGTCTAATACACGAAGAGACCTTCTCGCGGGGGTCACAGTGGCCGCTATCTCGTTGCCGCAAGCCATGGCCTATGCGTTGATCGCCGGCGTAGATCCCCGCTTCGGGCTTTACTCGGCTATCGTGGTGACGCTGGTCGCATCCATTTTCGGATCGTCGTCTCACCTGATCAACGGTCCTACGAACGCCATTTCGCTCGTCGTTTTCAGCGCCCTTGCTTTCTTCAATCCCGAAGCGCGCTTCGACGTTTACCAGGGTATGTTCCTTCTGGGAATCATGGTAGGCGGCATCCAAATCCTGATCGCCGTTTTCAAATTAGGCGATCTCACTCGCTACATCTCGGAATCCGTCGTGCTTGGGTTCATGGCCGGCGCCGGATTTCTGGTGGCTCTGGGACAAGTCGGGAATCTGTTTGGATTGCACGATAAAGGCACGGGTCACCAACATGTGCTTTATCGTTTCTGGCTGACGGTCAAAAGTGGCGGAGTAAATCCGCATGCGCTCGAAATCGGTGCCGGAACCATCGTGCTGGCGATTGTTTTGCGAAAGCTGACCCGCCAGTACCGTCTTCCCCAGTTCGATATGCTCACCGCATTGATTGCCGCCGCTTCTATTGCCGCCGCCTTCGGATGGTCGCAGCCGGACGGTGCCGGGAAAACCATGCTCTCCGTGGTCGGCAATGTACCCGCCCATTTGCCGCAGCCGCATATTCCGGAGATTCAGTTCGCATGGATTTCTCAAATGTCGGGCAGCGCTCTGGCCATCGCCTGCCTGGGCTTGCTTGAGGCGCTGGCCATTGCCAAAGCAATTGCTCACCAAACCCGCCAATCTTTGGACTATAACCGTCAGTGTCTCGCCGAAGGCTTGGCGAATCTCGCGGGCGGATTTTTTCAGTGTTTGCCGGGTTCCGGATCGCTCACCCGCTCGGCCATTAATTTCCAGGCGGGCGCGGTGAGCCGGATGTCGGGCATATTCGCGGCGGGCTCTGTGGCGGCGGTCCTCCTGCTGTTCGCCCCGCTGATGCGCTACGTCCCCAAAGCCGCTCTGGCCGGATTGCTCATGATTACCGCTTGGCGGCTCGTTGACTGGAAAAGGCTGCGCGCCGCCCTCGGCGCTTCCCGCTATGACGCCGGCTTGGTCCTGATCACTGCCTTCGCTGCGGTGTTCATCAGCGTCGAGTTTTCAATCCTCATCGGCGTGGGCATCTCCATCCTCCTGTTTGTTCCTCGCGCCGCGAAACTGCGGGGCTCCGAGCTGGTAGTGAGCGAGGAGGGAGTTGTCCGCGAAAGACTATCGTCAGATCCTGCCTGCAGCGGTATTCTTATCTTCGATTTTGAAGGCGATTTGTTCTTTGGAGCCGCGCCTGAACTGGATGGCTATTTCGCAGCGTTGGAAAAGCGCGCTCTGGCAGCCGGCATTCGCTGCGTGGTACTCCGGCTGAAAGGCACCGGCAATCCCGACATGGTCTGCATGGAACGATTCCAGCACTTCATCATTGACATGCGGCGTCACGGCGTTTTTGTTCTTCTCTGCGGAGTCCGTCTCGAATTTGCCCGCATCATGAAGAACATGCGGTTTGAAGATCATCTTCCTCAGTCTCACGTGTTCCGCGAGGAGACGAAGCTTTTTTCGTCTACCTTGAAGGCCGTGCGCTTTGGGTATCAACTAGTGGGCGAGACATCTTGCCCTCACTGTGCCCGGGTTCAGGCTTCGGAAGAAACTTACCTGTATTACCTGCTTTGACATACCCGCCAAGCTTCGCAAGCGGCGTTTCTTGGAGGGCGAGACTGCGGAGATCCATTTGATAAATTGTTGGTTCCAACTGCGGCTACCGCTCACGCTAGCAAATCAACGTGGGTTTATCTTTAACCGGTTCGTTGCGTCCCTGCAGAGCTCCCTTGCTGTCGATGCCGCTGACCCAGTTTACGTTCTCGCCAAAGCGCCAAGCTCCGATAAATTGCCCGGTCACGCGGTCGAGCACCCACATGTAACCGCCCTTGTTCGGATGAACCAGGAGCTTGCGTGCGACGCCGTCGATCACTTTGTCGATCAGAATACATTCATAGGCGCTATCCCAGTCCCAGACGTCGTGCGGGATTTCCTGATAGTGCCACTTGAGAGTTCCAGTGTCGGCGTCCAGTGCCACCACACAATCGGTGTACAGGTTTGAGCCTTGGCGCGCGCCGCCATATAGATCCGCGGCCGGATTGCCAATGCCCCAATAGATAAGGTTCAATTCAGGATCAAATGAACCACTCAGCCAGGTAGCTCCGCCGCCATTTTTCCAACTGCCGAATTGCCAGGTCTCGTTACCTCGTTCGTTGGGACCGGGGATTGTCCAGAAGCGCCACGCGCGCCGGCCGTTTTTGAGGGAAAACGCGTTGATGTAGCCGCGATGAGCGGAATCCCCACCAGTCACGCCAACCAGAACTTTATCTTTGACCACGAGCGGAGCGCCTGTGATGTTGCAGCCGCACTGCTTTATATCTTCGATGTGCATGAAAGCCCCCTTCTGATTTGCCGGTTTGAAAAGCCCAAACGGGCACGAGCTTGCGCACGTTGTCGCGGTTAATCTGGTTGAGCGCGCTAAAGCGCCAAGCGTTGTAGGTGCCTCCATAGATGAACCAGTTCTGAGGCTCAGCGGCGGCGTTTATCAACCTTTCGGGAGTCAGGTCCGCCGCTGCGGCGACTCCGATGAGCGCCAGTATGAAGACAGGTATATTGCGCGTGAATTTCAAGCTCACCAAGACGCCGGAACCTCCGGTCTTCAAGACCATTGCGGAACAGCGTTTGCATCGAAAACAACGCCTCCGCCTTCCGGATTTTTGGCAAATTCGGGTTCAGCGAGGGCGTAGCTGGACACATTACGGCGCGCGATCCAGAGCTGGAAGATCACTTTTGGGTGAATCCGTTCGGGATGCACTTTTCGCAGATTCGGGTTTCGGACCTGGTTCTGGTAAATGAAGACGGCAAGGTAGTCGAAGGAGATCGCGCAATCAACGAAGCCGCATTTGCTATTCACTCGCGGATACACATGTCACGCCCGGATGTTGTGGCAGCCGCGCACGCTCATTCGATTTACGGCAAGACATGGTCGTCCTTGGGCCGCTTGCTGGATCCGATCACACAGGATGCATGCGCGTTTTACGAAGACCATGGGTTGTTCGATGATTATACAGGCGTTGTTTACGATGTTTCCGAGGGGGACCGGATCGGCGCGGCGCTCGGGAAGCATAAGGCTGTCATACTGCAGAATCATGGTTTGTTAACCGTGGGGCAAACGGTGGAGGAGGCGGCGTGGTTCTTCATCTCCATGGAGCGCTGCTGCCAGTCGCAGCTTATGGCAGAAGCGGTGGGGAAGCCCAAGCTGATCTCACCTGAAAGCGCGCGCACAGCCCAGAAGCAGGTGGGCGCGCCGAACGTGGGTTGGTTTCAGTATCAGCCGCTGTGGGATGTGATCACACGGGAACAGCCTGATTTGTTCGACTATAGCGGACTAGGTGGAACTTCGGCAAAGTTCGGGCGCGGCCCCTCACATTCCGGCTCTGCGCCCGGCCGTGATGCGGTGAAGCGCGGAGATGAGAGCGTCAACGTCAGCGCAGTGGTTGTAAAAGGCCAGGGACGGACGTACGGTGCTCTCTAAACCAAATCTTCGCAGAATGGGTTGTGCACAATGATGGCCCGATCGGACGGCTATTCCTTCTTGATTCAGCGCCGAGCCAATCGCTTCTGTTTCGTGGCCGTCGATCACAAAGGACAGAACCCCTGCCTTGTCCGGCGCGGTTCCAATCAGCCGCAGGCCCTGGATTTCAGTCAAGAGCCGCGTGGCGTAAAGCAGCAATTGGTGTTCATACTCGGCGATACGTTCCATCCCGATGCGCTGCACATAATCAATCGCCGCTCCCAATCCAACTGCATCCGCAATGTTGCCGGTGCCTGCTTCGAAGCGTCCCGGGGCGTCATGATAGGTGGTCCGGTCAAACGTCACATCCTTGATCATGTTGCCGCCGCCTTGCCACGGCGGCATTTGATTCAGTAGATCTTCTTTGCCGTAAAGCACGCCAATGCCGGTGGGCGCAAACACTTTGTGGCCGGAAAAAACGTAGAAGTCCGGGTTCAAACCTTGGACGTCCACGCGCATGTGCGAAACGGCTTGCGCGCCATCGAGCAACACTCGGGCTCCCGCCGCGTGCGCGGCATCGATCATCTGCTTGGCCGGCGTGATGGTTCCGAGCGCGTTTGACACCTGCGTGAAGGCCAGCAATTTCGTCTTCGGGCCAAGTAGCCTTTGAAATGCGTCCGGCAAAATTTGACCGCTGTCGTCAACCGGAATCACCTTCAGTTTGGCGCCCTTTTCGGTAGCGAGTTGCTGCCAGGGAACAATGTTGGCGTGATGCTCCAAAACAGACAGCAGAATTTCGTCGCCTTCCACGATGTTCTGACGGCCCCAACTCTGCGCCACAAGGTTGATAGCCTCCGTGGCGCCGCGCACGAACACAATTTCGTTGGTGGCGGAAGCATTTAGAAAGCCGCGGACTTTTTCCCGAGCCTCCTCGTACGCATCGGTGGCTCTTGCCGCCAGCTCATGCGCAGCTCGGTGGATATTCGAGTTCTCATGCTCGTAAAAATATTTCAGCCGATCGATGACCGCCTTCGGCTTTTGCGTTGTGGCGGCATTGTCAAGCCACACAAGGGGCCGGCCCTTCACGCGCTCTTCTAGAATCGGGAAGTCACGGCGAACCTGCAGAACGTCGAATATCTCGCGCCCTCCGGTTGAGGGGATCCCGTGGACTCCGGGCAGAGCGGCGGGCGCATACTCGAGAAAATAGAACGGAGCGGCGGACGCTGGCCCAGGCGGCAAAACACTCAACCCCAATAGACTGTGCAATTGAGCTTCCCCGGGCAACCCAATCACTGGCGCCGATGTCCCGCCGAGTGGATTGCGCGGATCAAGCGAAGCGGTATCCGGAAGTACCGGAGTGGCCGCACCAGGAGCCGCTTGGAAGAACTGATTCGCCAGGCGCTCGATTGTTTCTACGTCCGGGAAACCGTCAGGAAGGCCCGCGTCAAGACCACTTATATTCATGGTATTTTCCCGTATCCACATCGTCGAGCACAGCGAGTGCGTCGTCTGTCAGAACAGCGAGCGAGCAATAGAGCGAGACCAAATAAGAGGCAATGGCCTTGTGGTTGATTCCCATGAAACGGACCGAAAGCCCCATGCTTTGCTGGCCAGGTAAATTCGGCTGGAACAAACCCACAACCCCTTGCCGCTTTTCGCCGGTGCGAATCAGCAGGATACTGGTTTTGCCGCTTTCCGTACCGATTTTGTCGGACGGAATCAGCGGTACGCCGCGCCACGTAAGAAATTGCGAGCCAAACAGTGAAACGGTGGGCGGCGGCACTCCGCGCCGCGTGCATTCACGTCCGAAAGCGGCAATCGCCGTTGGATGCGCTAAGAAAAAGCCCGGTTCTTTCCAAACTTTGGTGAGCAACTCATCCAAATCGTCCGGCGTGGGCGCTCCGGAACGTGTTTTGATCCGCTGTTCCGGAGCCACGTTACGCAACATCCCGTATTCCTTGTTGTTAATCAGTTCGTTTTCCTGCCGCTCTTTCACGATTTCAATCGTCAAGCGCAGCTGTTCGCCGATTTGATTGTGCGGCACGCTATACAAATCCGAAACACGCGTATGTATGTCGACGACGGTGTTCACCGCGCTCAGCATATATTCGCGGGGATTTTCTTGATAGTCGACAAAGGTCTGCGGCAGCTCGCGTTCGTCGCGGTCGGAACAATCGACCGTCACTTTCGATTCATCCTTTACGCGGTTCAGCCGGTAAATGCCTGCTTCCACCGGTACCCATTGCAATAAGTGCGTCAGCCAGCGCGGTGTGATGCGACCCAACTGAGGCGTAGTCTTCGTCGCGTTCGCGAGTTGTCTGGCCGCTACATCACCCAGTGATGTGGGGCGTTCGGGTTCATTTGCCATTTCGTTTTCCTAGCTCCAAGAATTTCTGCCCAAGCAACTATTCTAGGCACTGGCGATTTTACTTAGGCGGAACTTTGGGTTCAAGAGGATAGTTCTTCAAATCCAAAGGTCCGTAACCCAGGTGCCCGCCGTCGCGATCGATATTGTTCTCGTCGCAAGCCATCTCATACAACTCTTCTCCGGGGGGCATGAGCGAAAACACTCGGCTGAAGGTCCAGGGCTTGGTGTAATATTTTGGGTCTTCCACCCACACTTCATGCGCCAGATGATCGTAGTCGGGACGCGACCACCGTTCCACCACGTGCATCGCATCGCTGTGCGGATGCGCGTCGTCGTCAATCCAGCTCAATTTCTCTTTGAAGCCGATGGAGTCAATCACCAGCGTATCGACATCCCACTTGCCAATTCCATTGCCAAAAAACGAGGGCTCAATGTCTTTGGGATGATCCCGCCCGTCGACCGGAATCGAGCGGAACGTCGACATCAATTCATAGAGAAAAGCGACGCGGCTCGAGTTTTGCACAATTTCGAAAGGCACGCCGCTGATACTCGCGCGCGGGATGCCGGCGAAAAGGCAGAGGCCCTCTGGATTGATCGATTTTGTGACATTGAACTGAAATGCCGCTTCTCCGGCGGGAGTGAACGGTGGTCCGCCCACGCTTTTAAACATTCCGCCAAAAATGAGCGGCCCCTGCCAAAATCCCGAAAGGTCCGGCTTGCCGTCGGTGTTCCGGGGTGTCGGCTTCGCGCTTTTCGTTTTTGTATTCCTGCCAAGACCGTCACCGGATAACTCGGTGTATGGATTTTCCTTGGGCTTGTCTGTTTGAGCGGCTGCCGACAGTATCGTGAGGGCAAAGATGGCGGCGACTTTAAGCATACTGTTTTCTTCTATCTAGACAATGTAGATCGGTAAACGCGGAATTGTCAATTGACGACGGGCAAATTTTGTTGTATTGTCAATCGAAATGGGGGTATATGCAGCCAGCCCTCTATTGTCTGACTTGCCCCGAAAATCTTTAGAGGGACGAATATGAAAACAAAACTGGCGGCGGCCAGCTTTCTCGCGATCGCATTATTGGTCGTGCCGTTGCTCGCGCATCATTCTTTTTCGGCCGAATTCGATGGCACAAAACCCATTCAATTAAAGGGCGTTGTCACCAGAATCGATTGGATGAACCCGCATGTATATTTCTACATTGACGTAAAAGGCGCCGATGGAAAGCTGGAAAATTGGGGCTGCGAAACTGCCGGTCCCGGCGGATTACTGCGCCGTGGTTGGAAACGGGATTCGTTAAAGGTGGGCGACGAAGTAACTGTGAATGGCTACCGGGCTAAAGACGGCTCGCGGCTGGCCGATGCCAGGCACATCACTCTGCCTGACGGGCGGCGAATCTTCGGTGGCACGCCGGGAGACGGCGGTCCGGACGACCCTTCGGCGAAGAAGCCCGGAGCTTAGGTTTTGCTTGAGCACTTCTGCCAGTGGCTATACGATTCTTCCGTTGGCACAGGTATTCGGGAATCGATATGGGTCTTCCCAATTATCGAAACAATTCATGTGCTGGGTATCGCGCTGTTGGTTGGCACGGTAGCCATCTTGGATTTACGCCTGCTTGGCTTGGCGCTGAAGCGCGAACCGGTCTCTGACGTTGCGAGCGCAGTCCTGCCGCTGACCTGGGCCGGTTTTGCGGTGATGTTTGTAAGTGGTTTTTTATTGTTCTGGTCAGAGGCGGCCAAATCATACGCCAACCCGGCTTTTCGCCTTAAGCTATTGTTATTGTTGCTTGTCGGCTTAAATCCGCTGATTTTCCACTTCACGATTTACCGGAGCGTCGGCGCGTGGAATGCACGAGTCGTCACGCCGCTGCAAGCTCGGCTGGCGGCGGTGTTCTCGTTGACTCTTTGGGGTGGTATCGTTTGTGCCGGCCGCGCGATCGCTTACTTTCAAAAATAGTTCTTCATGACCCTCTTAGACTTATTCCAGTGGCTCGGTCACACGGCGTTGGGCGTTTTTATGCAACAGTCGACTTACGCCTTTGCCGTTGTGGAAATGATTCACCTGCTGGCACTCGCACTGTTGGGTGGCGTCATCTTGATCGTCAACTTGCGGGCGTTGGGCTTCGGCTTGAGGAGCCAAACGCCGGCAGGACTTGCTCAACAGCTTCGTCCTTTTCTGTTGGGAAGCATCGCCATCGTCGGAATCAGCGGGATTCTGCTCCTCTCGGAGGAGCCAATCAAGTGCTACTTCAACCCGGCGTTTCGCCTGAAAATGCTGTTGTTGAGCCTGGCACTGCTGTTTTACTTCGCCATCCAGCAGCGCGTACTGCTGGCGCAGCCGGCTGGCGGAGCGTCGCTCCTGGCAAAGTTCACAAGCGTGGTCTCACTTCTTCTTTGGCTTTCTGTGGGCCTGGCGGGCCGCGCAGTTGGCTTCATTTAGTTACAGACCGCCCGGTCATTTTACCGCTATTTTCGAGCTGAGAATCGCTTTTTTGCTTGACTCTTTAATTCATTCATCCTATTCTCTATCCATGAATAGTGGATTAATTCCCCGGTCGGGTCGTGATACCGATTTCGACTCCGACTGCCGCTGTTGTCGCTAAACCCGGGCCCTACCACTCCGCGTAAATCGAACGAAAGCTAAGCGGCCGCTTTGGCAGGCATTCGTATCGAAAGACTTCAACCTATAAAACAAGCTTCCCGAGGTTCCCTATGATTCCTTCATCTCGACTGCTATTCACCTTGCTCGCCTCCTCGTTGGCCCTCCAGGCGGCGGGCGACGGCAAAACCACAAGCGCCGACGACAAAGCGATCCTACAGAAGGCGAAACAGATTCATCGCAAGATCGTTACCTTCGACAGCCATGTCGACGTTCCAGTCGACCTGGACGCCGCCGCGGATGGCAAGTCGCAATTCGATTTGGTGAAAGTGGAACGCGGCCATTTGAGCGGCGCCGCTCTGGCGGTCTTTGTCCCGCAAGCCAAACGCACTCCTGAAAATTATCAGAAAGCGCGAGCCGATGCCGATGCAAAGTACGAGACCATCGTCAACGTCGCGAAAAGGAATCCGAACCGGGCGGCGCTCGCCTATTCACCGGCGGATGTTCGCAATTTTGCCAAACAGGGGAAGTTCGCCGTTGTGATCAGCTTTCTCAACGCTTTCCCATTAGGCAAAGATCTCTCGCAAATAGACACTTGGTACGACCGCGGCGTGCGCATCTTCGGCTTTAGCCACGCCGGTAACAATGATTGGGCCGATTCTTCCCGTCCTGTCTCTGGCTTCGGAGATAAGCCGGACGAAATCGGTGGTCTCTCCGAATTAGGGAGACAAGCGGTGGCAAAGCTGAATGAAAAAGGAATCTTGATTGATGTCTCACAGCTTTCCACCAAGGCTCTCTATGACACTCTGTCCATCACAAAAGCACCGGTGGCCGCAACTCACTCGGCGGTGAAAGGCATTGTCGATAACTCGCGCAATCTGAGCGACGAGGAACTCCAAGCCATTGCAAAGAACGGCGGCGTTGTGCAGATTGTCGCTTTTAGCAATTATCTTCGTCCTGTGCCGTCGGAAGTCGAAGACAAGGTTAAGGCCTTGCGGGCTGAATACGGCCTGCCCGACAAAGATGACAGTTTGCAGCAGTCCTGGCCGGTGGAAAAGCAGAAAGAGTATTCAACTCGCTGGCATGCAATCATTGCCTCCGCGCCCAAAGCCACTCTGGCCCAATTGGTGGATTCGGTTGACTACGCAGTGAAGAAGATTGGCGTCGACCACGTGGGCATCTCTTCCGACTTTAATCACGGCGGCGGCGTCATTGGTTGGGATGATGAGGGCGAAGCGGAAAATGTGACGGTCGAGCTTTTACGGCGCGGCTACACGGAGCCCCAAATTGCCAAGCTGTGGGGCGGCAATTTCCTGCGCGTCTGGAGCGAAGCACAAAGCGCCGGCAAAAAACTGTCCGCCGGCGCTCATCGCTCCCGCAACAAGCAGGTGCGCCATGCCTAAGTTCACGCCTCCCAATACCTGGCGCACTTATACTCTTCCGCTGTTACGCATCGTGTCTGGGTTTCTGCTTTCCTTGCACGGACTCACGCTCATCTTAGGCTTCTTCAGCACGCCGGATCATCCGGCAAAACCGGCCGCCCTCTTTACGCTGATTTGGTTTGCCGGAATCCTGCAGTTGGTGGGGGGACTGTTACTCACTCTCGGGCTGTTCACTCGGCCGGTGGCGTTCATTCTTTCGGGCATCTGGCGGTTGCCTATTTTCTGGCCCATGCGCCCAAAGGTTTTTGGCCAATTCTCAACGGCGGTGAACTGGCCGCTCTCTATTCTTTCGTGTTCCTTTACTTGGCCTCGGTCGAACCGGGCGCATTCAGCCTGGACAGCGTCATTGCTAAAGCGAATCGGACCCGCTCGTCCCCGAGAGGGGGAGCGGGTACCGCGCTTGTCGGAGATGCCAAGACAGTGGCCGAACGGATGCTGGAGTATGCGGATCTCGGAATCGAGACATTCATCCTCTCGGGCTACCCTCATTTGGAGGAAGCGTATCGAGTGGCGGAGTTACTTTTCCCATTGCTCCCGCTTTCCAGAGACACGGAAACTCCGCCCTCGAGACGCTTAGCGGGAGCGATTGCGGGAAACGAATTCCGCGTTGAGAAGTAGCGCAATCGGCACTTCGAGCAACCGCCCCGTCCGCCTCAGAAAAATAACTTCAACGCGAACTGTAACACTCGCGGATCGTCGGCCGCCGTGATCCTCCCGAAAGTCACTCCGGAAGACACGGTTGAGTTTGGGTTCTGAAAGTTCGGGCGGTTCTCCGTGTTGAAAGCCTCCGCACGGAACTGCAGCCGGAATCTCTCTGTGAGATTGAAATTGCGAAATACAGAAGCATCCACATCGAAGAAAGCGGGCCCACGCACCGTGTTTCTGCCGACGTCGCCGAACGTGCCGATGATCGCCTGGGTGAAGGCCGCAGTGTTGAAATATTCATGCACCTGACTTCCTCCGGCGGTGCGGCGGGGTTGCCGACAATATCCGCATAGTCGTTGCCGATGCCTGAACGGGACCGATCTGTACCGCTCAAAACCGTGAAAGGCAAGCCGCTGTAAAGGCTGGCGATGGTATTAATTTGCCAGTTGTTGGCGACAGAGCTCACAAACCCAGAGCGGCTGACGTGCGGTAAAGAGTAGACGGCGGAAAGCACAAAGCGGAATTCCTGGTCGAAATCGGCTGGTCCCCGAGCGCTGCTGAAGTTGAACGGGTTGGGCGGCCCGGTGTTGCCTTCGGTGGCGCTCGACGTATTGTCAATCGTCTTACCCCAAGTGAAATCGGATAACAGCGTCAGTCCCTTTGCGAAGCGCTTAGTTACATTGACCTGCAAGGAATTGAAGTCCGCATAGACATACGAACTGGCGAGTTCCACCGCGCCCAGGCCGGGATAGAGCCGACGCGAGTTTTCATTCGCAACCGTCGCGCCAGGCCCAAAGATAGCTGGATTGAACTAGCGCGAGCCCATGATGTCTATCGCATGATTGCCCACATAGGCAACCGATAGAGCGGTATCTTTTGCGAACTGATGCTCAAGCGTGAAGTTCCAGTTTTGTGTATAGCCGACTTTAGAAGAAGGGTCGAGCATGCCGCCCGACACCGGAGTCAGGAAATGATAGCTGGGAAAGCCGCTGGGTGACACATGCCCGCGCGGGAAGGGATCTCCGCCCGGATAGTTGAGGTAGGGATCGGTGAAGCTCTGCGGAGCGGGGATGCTGAGATAAAGATCCGTCGGCTGGGTGGCCTCCGTGCGCTGATAGAGCAGGCCTTCCGGGAAACTGTAGAAGATCCCATAACCCGCTCGCACGACGGTTTTCTGATCCGCGCCTACGTTCCAGGCGAAGCCAACACGCGGTGCAAAATCTTTCCAATTCTGTTTGAAAACCGACTGCGGAATGCCGGGATCGCCGGGGAACAACAAGCCTGTCGGCGCGTTGGGCGCGACGGTGGATTCAACGCCGGGCACAAAAGCAGTGCGTGAGTTGCTGAGATCGATGGGCGGCAGCCAGGGCTCCCAGCGGAGTCCGAGATTCAGGGTGAGTTGCCGGCTGACCTTCCAATCGTCCTGAACATACAGGGATGGGCTATCCTCACGCAGCGCGAAAGAGCGGCCGTTATCTTGGAAGAATTGCGACTCATATCCGAGATAGAAATCGGTAAGCGCGGAGCCGGTCACCTGGCCGTTGAATGTGTTATCGCCCGGCGTGTAGGAATAATCGTTGGCATCAATG
>JBEKVI010000140.1:0-4898 GCA_049514215.1 Burkholderiaceae bacterium | reverse complement strand
ACCGCCGCTTGAAGTGGCCGGGGATCGATTTGAGAGTGTAACTGCGGTTTTTGGAGGAAGGAGCCGTCGGAATACTTCTGTGTCTAGTGGTAGCCAATGTCTTGGGCGCGACGAGCGGCGTTGACCTGACCGTCCAGAGTCCCAATCCATTCGCGGTAGACAGGGATGTCCTTCTGTTCGACGGTGGCCACTTCCACGTCCAGCGGTGCTGGTTCGGCAGCCGCTGCGGACGTTCCGCCGCAGCTTGACAGTTGACAAGTGCTGACGCTTAGCAATAACGTTGCGGCTATCGCAGCGATTGGCCAATGGTGCTTCTTCATGGGTTTTATCCTCCAGTTGTCGCAAGCAAAGCGCGCTGATTCTCTTCTGAGCAGCGAGTCCGGTTGAACTATCGCTACCTTTCGCGACCAGAAACAACCTCATGCTATCGGTGGACGGAACGAATCGCTATTACATATTCCAGTTAGCCGTGCGGAGCCGGGACTATTTTCTTGTCGAATGACCGTACAGAGCGCAACGCAGGCGTTGTGCAGATTCTCGTTGCCGCAAGGATCGCGCGACGGATCATGATCTACCTGGAATATGTAATGGACCCGCTGTCCTACCGCCAATAAGATCAGTTTGAGAGTTCTGCACAGTGGACCAAGCTGAGCCATTGTGCACGCATGCCCCTTGAGGTGCAGTCCTCTGAGGTACTGAAAAATGATCAATTCGACAATCGACAATATCCACGCCAGTCGTGAAGTTGCAGCGGCGGAAACATTCCTCGACTCACCTAATGACGAATCGTTTACAGAACTGTTTCTAACCTTCACGCCCCGACTTGTTTCCTTCTTCCGATCACACGGTTGCGGGTTGGATTTGAGTGAAGACCTCAGCCAGGAAGTGATGCTGACGGTATATCGAAAAGCGTCTCAGGTTCGGGATCGCACGAGATTTCGTGCCTGGCTGTTCACAATTGGGCGTCACGCTCTTCACCGGCATTACGAGAAGGAATCTGCTGAAGCGGTCACTGCTGATTTGGAGGACGTTGTCGACACGAGAACAAAACCGCCGGGGTCGCCATCTTTTGAATTCAATCATTGGATGACGTTCTTGAAATCACAAGAGCGCGAAGCGCTGATTTTGCGCTTTGTCGAGGATTGGGAATACCACGAGATCGCTGCGGCAACGGCCAGTCCGATAGGAACGATCCAGTGGCGAGTTTTCAACGCCAAGAAAAAGCTAGCCATACACCTGAAGGCGCCCTCGGTTCCCAGAGGAGCGGCAGCTTGATCAGCCGAAAAGAGTTTGTTATTGACTCAGGCCACCCCGCTCGACAGATCGCCCCTCGCGCGTTCCGGTCAGCGGGTTCTAGCTCCAGAAATTCATTAAAGGAGAAAGTCACATGAACACTATCACGAGACATTACATCGATGGCGCGTTTGTTGAGTCCCACGGCCGCGAGGTCATGGACATCATCAAGCCAACCAACGGTCAGGTGATTGGCCACGTCACACTGGCCGATGAAGAGGATACTCGGCAAGCTATCGCGGCCGCCAAGCGCGCATTCACCACTTTCGGCCACTCGACCAAGGAAGAGCGCACGCAGATTCTGCGCCGGTTGCACGAGGCCGCGTTGGCGCGCGTTGACGATCTCACGGCGGCAATGGTTGAGGAATATGGAGGCGTAGTTCGGTTCGCTGGCCTCATCGTACAGTCCGGAGTGAACGCATTCCTGGCCGCCGAGGCGGCACTCCAGGAGTTGCCCTTAACTCGCAGCTGGGGCCAAACGACAGTCGCATTGGAACCTATCGGCGTGGCTGGGCTGATTACCGCTTGGAACGCGAACGCTCTCTTCATTTGCTTAAAGCTTGCCTCGGCCGTTGCCGCCGGTTGTACGGTCGTGATTAAGCCGAGCGAGATGAGCTCAATTCAAACTCAGGTATTGATCGAAGCGCTGCACGACGCCAATCTCCCCAAGGGTCTGCTTAACGTGGTCACGGGCCGCGGCAATGTCGTCGGCGCCGAACTGGTGCGCAATCCCGATGTCGCCAAGATTTCGTTCACTGGTTCGGTTGGCGTTGGCAAATCAATCATGCGTGATGGCGCGGATACAATGAAGCGCGTCACGCTGGAACTCGGCGGTAAGTCGCCCACGATTCTGCTCGACGATGCCGTGCTTGACCAGGCCATCCCATCCGCTCTAGTCATGGCTTTTTTGAACAGCGGTCAAGCCTGCGCGGCGGGGACGCGCCTCCTTGTGCCTCAAAGCCAGCTCGATCAGGTAAAGCGGGCAATCGTTGACGCCATGCCCAGCTTTCCGGTTGGCGATCCGGCTGATCCGAACACCGCCGTTGGGCCGATGGTGTCACAGAAACAGTACGAACAGGTGCAATCGTACATCCGCAAGGGCATCGAAGAAGGCGCGGAGGTGCTCGTTGGGGGCGAGGGTCATCCGCAAGGGTTCGAAGCGGGATACTTCGTGAAGCCCACGGTGTTTGTCAATGTGAAGAACGACATGACAATCGCTCAGGAGGAAATCTTTGGTCCCGTGCTCTCTGTCATTTCCTATGACTCCGAAGATGAGGCGATCCGGATAGCCAACGACTCTAAGTATGGTCTCCATGCGGCCGTCCTCGGAACCGACATCCAACGCGCGCATCGCGTCGCATCACAGGTTCGGGCTGGACGCATAGTGATCAACACTATGACCGACGATCCGCAGGCGCCCTGGGGCGGATTCAAATACTCGGGAGTCGGCCGTGAATATGGCCAATACGGAATCGAGGCGTTTCTCGAACCTCGGGCTATCCTCGCATGATCGTCTCTTAGCCAACGTACCCAGCAGTAGATTAAGGACACCAAACCATGGCTAAACACACGAGCATTTCCTCCGAAGAAGCAGCAGATCGCCTCGCGATCCGGGAACTCGTCGAGGACTACGCGCGTTGCGCCGATCAACGCGATGCAAAAGGTCAAATGGCTCTTTTTATCCCGGACGCTTATTTCGTGGTGTACATGAACGCCAGAGATCCGACGCCCTCGCGGGAGATCCATTCGCGCGAGGAACTCGTTGAGGTCTTCGCCGACCTGAAAATGTACACCGCGACCATGCACTTCCTTGGCCAAACGACGATCCTAACGCTTGCCAACGAGCGGGGCACAGCCGAAACTTATTGCATGCCCCATCACTACATCGCCGGCAAAAACCAAGGCCTGATGATTGCCGCTCTCCGATATGCGGATACCTTCGTGAAGATGGACGGTGCCTGGCTATTTGCCGAACGTAGGCTATACGTCGACTGGCTGGAACAGCGGGAACTGCCATGAGCATTCCGGTGGCGGGTCAGAAACGTCTTGTGATCGTGGGTGCAACGGGGATGGTGGGTGGTTTCGCCCTTCGCTACGCGCTGGATCATCCAAGCGTCGCGCGTGTGACGGCGATAGGCCGCAGGAAGCTCGGCATTTCGCATCCCAAGTTGGATGAAGTTCTTCATCGAGACTTCGCTGACTGTTCCGCAATAGCGGAGGCGCTTTCGAATCAGCACGGAGCCGTCTTCTGCCTGGGTACTTATACCGGCGCAGTATCCGACAAGGAGCTCCGCACCATTACCGTCGACTACACTGTCGAGTTCGCGCGCGTTCTCCTCGACAGAAGCCCCAACGCCGCCTTCTCCTTCTTGAGTGGAAACGGCGCGGACCCGACAGGCCGAAGCCGGATGGCATTCGCGCGCTACAAGGGGCAGGCCGAGAACGCACTATTCGCAATGGCGTTCCCGCGCTCCTATGTCTTCCGGCCAGCTTACATTTACCCGGTTGAGCCGCGAAAGGAGCCCAATTTCAGTTATCGATTGTTGCGTGCGATTTACCCGGCCTTTCGGCTGATCTTCCCTAACTTGGTGATTGCAGCTGACGATTTAGGCCGGACTATGGTGGACGTTACCATGCGCGAAGGTGATGCCGGAGGCCTGGTCTTTGAGAACCGAGACATCCGGGTTATGCGCGCATCACGCGATACAGCGCGGTGACGTAGTGCCTTTTACGGCACGGAAAGGTTTCTGCTAACTGTGATCGACACGACTTCAAGTGCGGTTCATACGGCATTTCACACTGCTCTACTTCTTGCGGGCGCAACTAAGACCGCGGAATTAGCGGTGCTCGACGGACTTGACGCTTGCGAAAACATCTCGCATCGTAGCTTGCTGATTGAAACAGTCCGCTCTACGATCCGGCGACGAACGGAATCAGCAGATGTTCCAGACGGGATCAATCTGCTTCCCTCTGAGCTCCGACGCCTTTTTGGCCTGCAGCCGGTGTCTCGGGATTGCTTTGTTCTTCGAATTCTTGTCCAACTCTCACCTGAAGTGTGTGCGGAACTTCTCGAACTTTCCATCACTGAATATGAGGACGCTTTATATGGAGCGCTGAACCAACTCCCGCTCCTCTCATCTCTTAAGTAAGTTGGCACGCGACGCCCAAGAGTAGAGTGGAAGCGTTCAGCGATGGCGTCATCGCGTCATTCTCGACATCCGTCACGCGCCGGGACGCCCAGGCTGAGCCGTACTTCGCCGGCATTCGAATAAGAAAAATAAGGTATTTATTGACTCTAACCTCGATCAAACCTCATTTTGCGGCGTATTTTCTATCGTCATTTTTCGTAAGTTATTTTATGGAGCGGGAGACCGGGTTCGAACCGGCGACGTCCAGCCTGAGAAGTTTACAGTCGAGTGCGACCGAAAGCAAACTCCCTTCCCAAGAGGCGGTCAACCGTAATGAATTCAATCACTTATGGGGATTTCGAGCTCGACCACTACTGTTAGTCGGGAAGCCATCGATCAAACCGTGGACCGTGGACACTCTTTGTTTGACTAAAGGTGTCCACTGGAGTAGATAACGAGATGCACACCGTCATGGGG
>JBEKVI010000139.1:0-3097 GCA_049514215.1 Burkholderiaceae bacterium | reverse complement strand
GACCACGCCGATGCGCTGGCCGAGCCATCCGCAGCAGGCTTTGCCCAAGGCTCCTCCCGCGAAGAGCAACGCGAGGCCGACGCCGACAGTTGTTTCGTCGCCGCCCTTCGCATGGAAGAGAAAGGGCAGGAACAGCAGATATCCCATCCGCGTCGCGGTATCGAACGCGCCGATCGTGAGAAGCAGGTTGAAACCGCGGCCGTCCTGCCCCTCGGCGTCCGTGTCCCTTTCGGCAAGAGCGACGACCGGCTGACGCGGCACAAGCGCGAGCAAAGCAAAGGCGATCGCCAGCCCGATCATGGCCATGACGCCGACGACCGGCCGCCACGCGACAAAGGGCAAAAGCAGCGCGACGATCGCCGGAAAGGTCGCCTTTCCGAGGTCGCCCGCGAAGTTGTATATGCTGAGCGGTCCCCGCGCGGCCCTTCCATAGCTGCTTGTGACCAGCGTCGACGCGCGCGGATGCTGCACGCTCGATCCGATGCCCGCGATGATGAGGCCGATGCACAGACCCGCGAACCCGAGGGGAAGGGCCATCACCAGATATCCGGCGGCGCCGATGAAGGTCGCCAGCGCGAGGGCGACACGCGGGCTGAGCTTCGCGGCGAGCCTGTCGGCGGGAACTTGCAGGCCGCCGGCGGTCGCGCTGTAGAGCGCACGCACCAGCGCCAAGCCGGCGTAGGACAGACCAAACTCCGGCTGCCAGATAGGCAAAAGCGCATATAGCTGGTCGGTGTAACCGTCATGGAGGAGGTGGGCGAGGCACGCGCCCGCGAGGTTGCGCCGTTGCGTCGACCAGCCGGCAATTCGATCTCTTCGAGCCCAATCCGCCGTCGCAGTGTCCTGCATCACTGGGTTTCCCTTCAATATGGGAACCTATGCGTGTGAGCTTTCGTCGACTAGACTGAGTTTTCTCACGGGTATCGTCGAATTTTCTCACGGTTCGAATGCGTCGTCCCCTTCCGCTCAACGCATTGCGTGTCTTCGAGGTCGCCGCTCGGACGGGCAGCTATGCCGAAGCCGGAGGAGAACTCGGGCTGACCCATGGCGCCGTCAGCCGGCAGATCGCCACGCTCGAAACCTGGCTCGGCCAGCGCCTCTTCGTTCGGACGGGCCGACGCATGGCGGCGACGCCCGCCGCTCGCGCCTTCGCCGCCGAAGTGAGTCTGTCGTTCGATCGGATGACCGCGGCGGTCGAAGCCTGCGGCCGCCCTTCCGTCCGCCGGATCCTGCGCGTCAGCGCTCCGACCACCCTCGCCCTTCGTTGGCTGATTCCGCGCCTTGAGGAGTTCCATGCCGGGCGACCGCAAGTCGAAGTGGCGGTGACGACGACGACGACGCTCCATGAGGAGTTGCGCGGCGGCTTCGATGTCGCCATCCGGCGAGGATCGGCGGAGCGAAGCGCCTGGCCGCAGTATCGGGCGGTACCCTTCTTGCCGGAAGCCGACACCCTGATAGTGAGCCCGGGGTTGTTCGAACGTGCGCCCCTCCATCGGCCCGCCGATGTCGCGAGCCATGTCCTTCTGGGAAGCGAAACACGTCCGGCTGATTGGGCCGACTGGCTGGAACGCGCCGGTCTGCCGCATCGATCCGAACAGCGGCGGCGCGTCTTCGATCATTTCTTCGTCACGCTCCAGGCGGTCGTCGACGGTCTCGGGATCGGAATAGGGCCAATGCCCGTCCTTCAGACCGACATCGCGGCGGGACGTCTCCTCACGCCGTTCCCGACGATCCTGGTCCCGCGCACCGGCTACGTCGCTCTAATTCCTTTCGATGCCAACAAGACGTCGATTTTGACGAGTTTCATCGATTGGCTGGTCGCGAAAGGCGCGAGGTGAGCGTCGCGCGATTACATTGTGCGCGCTTATGCGCGCGGGCTGACCGACGCGAGCGGCGCTGGTATCACTGATTTGCATCGCCTGTAGCCTTTTGATTGCTCGCGAAACGGTGTTGGAAAAAATGACTGACGCCGCGTCGGCGCCGAGATCCGGAGTCGAGCGCAAATTCAACCTTCGAAACTCCGCGCTTCGTATTCGACAATTGCTCGCACCTACGGTCGCGCTTCCACTCCTGCCGCCACGCCTGACCTACGCCTCGCGCAGGACCGCCAAACACATGTAGCAAGGCCGTGACGATGTCCTGATTGGGTGGGAGCCTCGATCTTCTCGCGATCACCGTCCGACAAGGAGGCTGCGCGCGCATGTAAAGCGCAGGCGTAAACATTTGTGAGGTCTCGTCCGGACCCGCTGCTCTCGCGACCTGTTCGCCCGCTGGGCGGGGACGCGAAATTGGCGGACCCATCCTCTTCATAGATCGTGTCTCCTCGTTCGGCTCGATGACGATCACCGAGGAGACTCTTTCGCCGTGTGTTTATTCCCGGCGAAGAGATTTCGTGCGGGCGATCTATTGAAGTCGGCAGAAACCAAAGCCACGGCGCGCATACACGAACGCCGTTGCCAGCGATTTTGCCATGGGAAAGGCCCCTTCGAACGATTTCGTTGATCTGGGATCGGGCCAGGCGGTCTCCGTTGCGAAATAGCTGCGACGCTTCCTGCGAGATACGATGCCTCGATCCGACAAGAGCCATCAGGAATTTGCTTCATCCGCCACTGGAAGGATTCAGCATCAGCTTCGCCCTGGCGAACGCATCCAAGCATTCCTTCCGCTTGCCTTCCAAATCCAACGCTTCGGCCTGCACCAGAATCGCCAATATTTGAGCCCGGCTCTCCCTCTTGGCGCGTTCGACAGATTCCCGCGTCGGCTGATGCTCCAGTTGCGCCGCTATTGATTGGCGGGCCGTGCCTACGAAGGTCGGCTCGCCATTCCTGTCGTGCGGAAGCGAACCGCGGAACGCGACGATCTGCCCGGCGCACAACGCGGCGTTCGCTGTCGCGACGTGCAGCATCGAGGCGATTGCGATCCCCGACGCGCCAAGTCTGCGAACGTTGCGTTTCATGGTAGTTCTCCATTCTGGTTCTCGTGGCGATCGAGAGCTAGACTCGGTTCGACACTCGCTTATTCCCCACGTCCCAGTCGAAGCGAAGTAACTGGATGGGCGCGGATCGTCTCCGCTACGCGAACTCCGACCGCGGTAGGA
>JBEKVI010000138.1:0-7058 GCA_049514215.1 Burkholderiaceae bacterium | reverse complement strand
AATTGGCAAGAAAATAGGCTGCCTCCGCACGGCTACCTGGAATATGTAATGGCGATTCTTTCCATCCACCGTTAGGATGAGTTTGTTTCTGGTCGCGAAAGGTAGCGATGGTTCAACGGGACTCGCTGCTCAGAAGAGAATCGGCGCGCTGCGCTTGAGACAACTGAAGGATAAAACCCATGAAAAAGCACCATTGGCCAATCGCTGCGATCGGCGCGACGTTATTGCTGGGCGTCGGCACTTGTCAACTGTCAAGCTGCGGCCGAACCTCCGCAGCGGCGGCCGAACCAGCACCGCCGGACGTGGAAGTGGCCACCGTCGAACAGAAGGACATCCCTGTCTACCGAGAATGGATTGGGACTTTGGACGGTCAGGTCAACGCCGCTATTCGCGCCCAAGTCATTGGCTACCTCTTGACACAGAATTATTCAGAGGGCTCCTTCGTCAAAAAAGGGCAGTTACTTTTTCAAATCGATCCCCGGCCACTTCAAGCGGCGGTGGACCAGGCAAAGGGACAGTTGGCGCAGGCGATCGGACAGCTAGCGCAAGCGCAGGCACAATATCAACAGTCCGAGGCGCAACTGGCGAGCGCCGAGGCGAACCAGCGCAAAGCGCAATTTGACGAAGACCGCTATACTCCGCTTGCGAAGCAACGCGCGGTCACGCAGCAAGATCTTGATAACGCGGTGCAGAACAATATCTCAGCTAAGGCTCAGATAAAAGTTTCCATGGCACAAGTTGCTGCGGCTAAGGCTCAAATAGAGGCCGCTGGCGCGGGGGTCGAAGGAGCGAGGGCTAACTTGGAAGCGGCAAAGATAAATCTCGGCTTTACGAAGCTGTATTCGCCGATTGACGGTATCGCGGGTGACGCTCAAATTCAGATCGGCAACCTGGTGAGCCCGGTGACGAATGCTGTGACGACCGTTTCTACTGTTGATCCAATCAAAGTCACATTTGCTGTAAGTGAGCAGGAATATCTCAGGCTGACAAAGGAACGGAAATCGACCGATCCGGTCCCTCCGCTTGAACTTGTTCTCGCCGACGGAAGCGCCTATTCGCACGAGGGAAAGTTCGCCTTTACTGGTCGTCAAGTCAACCAGAGCACCGGCGCGATTCAAGTTACGGGACTCTTCCCGAATCCAGGGAATATTCTCCGACCAGGTCAATACGGGAAGGTGCGGGTTGCAGTTGAAACCCTGCGAGATGCCCTGCTTATTCCGCAACAAGCCGTCTCCGAGCTTCAAGGCAGCTATCAAGTCGCTTTGGTCGATCAAAACGAAATGGTGAGCATCAAGCCAATCAATGTGGGCGAACAAATAGGTTCCGGCTGGGTCGTACGCGATGGACTGAAGGCCGGAGAGCGCGTAATCATCGAAGGAACTCAAAAGGCAACTCCGGGCATGCACGTTAAGCCGAAACTATCGCGTCAGATTGCAAAGTCGAGCGAGCAATAGAGCACGAAGACTGGGGAAACAAAGATGTCGAACTTCTTCATTAATCGACCGATCGTCGCGATCGTCATCGCAGTTCTGACCGTGATCGTTGGAGCCGTCGCGATCGGGACCTTGCCCGTGTCTCAATTCCCAAACATTGTCCCGCCGGAAATCCAGCTCCTAGCCACTTACGTCGGCGCCGATGCGCGCACTTTGGAGCAGTCCGTCGCAACGCCAATCGAACAGCAAATCAACGGCGTCGACAACATGAACTACATGTATTCCTTAAACGCCACGGGCAATTCGCAGACGACGGTAGTTGTCAATTTCGATGTCAAGACCGACCCAAACAACGATCTCATTCTGACGCAGTCGCGAGAGACACAAGCGGCATCCCAGCTTCCTGCCGATGTGAACAACTACGGCGTGTCCGTTCAAAAATCCGCAACAGCACCTCTGATGTTGGTCGCTTTGTACTCGCCGAAGGGTACTCGAAGCGCCGAGTTTCTCGCTAATTATGCTTACATCAATCTCAACGATCCGGTTGGACGATTGCCCGGTGTGGGCCACGCCCAGGTATTCGGAGCGGGGCAGTATGCGATGAGGCTCTGGGTCGAGCCTGACCGTCTTGCAAAGCTTGGAATCGCTGTGACCGACATCGTCTCCGCAATCCAGTCACAAAATACCGTGAATCCGGCCGGTCAAGTCGGCGGCAACCCGGCGCCCAAGAACCAGCAGTATACTTATTCTGTCCTCGCTCAGGGGCGCCTCACCTCGCCCCAGGAGTTTAGCAACATCGTTGTGCGCGAGGCTCCTGATGGCGGCATCGTTCGAGTGAGAGACGTCGCCAAGGTAGAACTAGGCGCCCAAGACTACAGCATGGTCAGCCGGCTGAACGGTAAGCCTAGCGCTATTGTTGCCGTTTATCAACTGCCAGGTTCCAATGCAGTCCAGACGGCCGCCGCGGTTCGCGGGCTTTTATCGGAGATGAAAACACATCTCCCGCTCGACGTGAATTACACGATAGCTTTGGATCAAACAAGCGCAGTCACGGAGGGTATGAGAGAGATCGTGGAGACGCTCTTCATCGCCATTTTACTTGTCATAATAGTCGTATACCTATTTCTCCAAGACTGGCGTTCAACGCTCATTCCGTTGCTGGCAGTGCCGGTGTCGCTCGTTGGCACCTTCGTTTTCTTCCCGCTGTTTGGCTTCTCAATCAATACTCTTTCAATGTTCGGCCTGGTATTAGCTATCGGCTTGGTTGTTGACGACGCAATCGTCGTAGTCGAGGGAGTTCAACGACACATTGAGATCGGCTTAAGTTCCAGGGAGGCGGCCCGCAAAGCAATGGCCGAACTGTCGGGCCCGGTCATTGGCATTGCGCTCGTTCTTGCATCGGTCTTCATCCCGACAGCCTTTATTCCGGGCATTACAGGCAGGCTTTATCAGCAATTCGCTGTGACGATCGCAATCTCCGTGCTTCTATCAGCTTTCAACGCGCTTACCTTAAGTCCGGCACTTGCCGCTCTGTTGCTTCGGCCGAAGAAAGAGAGCGGCGGAATATTGCAGAAAGTATTTAATAAGTTCAATCAAATCTTTGAACGAGCGGCGGAAGGCTATGCTGGCTGGTCGGGCCGGCTCCTTCGAAAGAGCATACTAACGCTCGCGTTACTCGCCGTTGCGGGGATGGCAGGCTTTTTCTTTGCCGGGAAAGTGCCATCCAGCTTTCTTCCCGACGAGGATCAAGGCTATCTCTATGTCAACATGCAACTGCCAAATTCAGCTTCGCTTGAACGAACGGCCGAAGCGGCCGAGCAAGTTGAGAAAATCCTTGCCGAGACGCCGGGCGTCGAGTACACAACCAGCGTGATCGGTTTTAGTCTGCTGAGCTTCGTTCGCACCAGCTATAACGGTTTCTTCTTTGTCACGTTAAAACCTTGGGACGAGAGAACCACCAGGACAGAGCAGTTTCAAGAAATCAAGACGCGCTTGAATGCCGGTCTGAGCAAACTGCCCGGAGAAGTCGTTTTTAGTTTTTCGCCACCGGCGATTCCTGGAGTCGGTACCTCCGGCGGATTCCAGTTCCTGCTCGAAGACCGCGCCGGCCGCGATGTTCAGTTTCTTTCAGACAATCTGGACAAGTTTCTGGCGGCAGCTCGAAAGCGGCCGGAAATTGGCATGATCTCCACGACCTTCCTGCCACACGTACCGCAACGGTTTGTCGACGTCGATCGCGATAAGGCGTTAAAGCAGGGCGTGCCCGTGAGCGATGTATACCGGACCGTTCAGGCCTACATGGGCGGTCTCTTCATCAACTACTTCAACGACTTCGGCCGTCAATGGCAAGTCTATGTCGAAGCTGAAGCGCCCTTCAGATCAAATGCCGACAATCTCGGCCAATTCTACGTCCGGAACAATCAGGGAGACATGGTCCCGCTCTCGACGCTTGCCAAATTTGTGCCGCGAGAAGGTCCCGAGTTCACCATGAGATACAACGAATACCGCTCGGCTCAAATCAACGGTAGCGCGGCGGCGGGTTACAGTGCGGACCAAGCGACCGCTGCGCTGGAAGAAGTGTTCAAGGAAACAATGCCGCTAGAGATGGGCTTCGATTACATGGGCATGTCGTATCAAGAACAGAAGGCGAGGGAAGGAGTACCTGCTTGGGTAATCTTCGCATTCTCGCTCGTTTTTGTTTTTCTTATCTTGTCGGCGCTGTATGAAAGCTGGACATTGCCGTTTAGCGTATTGTTGAGCACACCCGTGGCGATATTCGGGGCCTTCGCTACTTTGTGGCTTCGGCGTGCACTGCTCTCACTCTTTGAGCCTGCGTACATGGTTCAGATTGAAAGCGATGTCTACTCACAGATTGGCCTGGTCATGCTAATTGGGCTTGCCGCTAAAAACGCAATTCTGATAGTTGAGTTCGCAAAAGACGAACACGAAAAGGGCAAGCCTTTGGTCGAAGCGGCAATCGAAGGAGCAAAACTTCGACTCCGACCAATTCTGATGACTTCTTTCGCTTTCATTTTGGGATGCGTACCTCTTTGGATGGCTTCGGGTGCCGGCTCTGTGGCCAGGCAGGTTATGGGAACCACGGTCATTGGCGGAATGGTCGCCGCGAGCGCCATTGGCATCTTCTTTGTACCCGCGATTTATTACATCGTCGAGAGGCTCTCGTCTGCTGTGATTGTTGAAGGTACAGTGCCAGCGATGCTTCCCTCGGCCCAGCAAGGGGATTGACAAATGAAGAATCAAGCGATCGTCCTTCTGATTGCAATAGGCTTTGAGACAAGTTGCACCGTCGGTCCAGATTTTCATCGCCCGATCGTGCAGGTGCCGCAAACCTTCCGCGCGCCCCAACCGCTGACCGACAGCCAAGCAGCTTCTTTTGCTGATCTGCAATGGTGGGAAGTGTTCCGAGATGACAAGCTGCAGGGTCTCATAAGAACAGCCCTCGAACGGAACTACGATCTCCGGGATGCGGTCGCACGCGTTGAGATGGCGCGGGCCAATTTAGGAATCACGCGCTCAGATCAGTTTCCTCAGTTCGATGCGAGCAGTGACGTAAACTTCAACCGCCTCTCGAGAAACGGTGCGTTTCCACTGCCACCTTCTCTCGTACCTTCTCAAAACAGAAACTGGGGTCAGGCGCAGCTTAATCTGCTGTCGTTTGAAGTGGATCTCTGGGGCCGATTGCGTCGCGCAACGGAGGCAGCACGCGCCAACCTTTTGAGCGCGCAAGAAAATCGAAAAGCGGTCGTCACCATCCTCGTCAGCAACGTTGCAACTCAATATCTCACACTTCGTGAGCTCGATGGCCAGCTTCAGATTGCGAAGCAGACGCTTGCCACGCGCCAGGAAGCATGGGATCTCACCTCTTCCCGCCAGAAGTATGGGATCGCAACAGACCTGGATGTGAAGCAGGCGGAACAGTTGGTGGATACGGCCAGCGTGACCATTTCAAATTTGCAGCAACAGATCGAGCAGACCGAGAACCAAATCACGCTGCTACTGGGCGAGAATCCCGGCGAGATAGCTCGTAGCGACAATTTCGATGAAAACGTTTTACCGCCAAGAGTTCCCGCCGGTCTGTCGTCTGAATTGTTGGAACGCCGGCCCGACATCCGCGCCGCCGAGCAGAGCCTGATCGCCGCGAATGCAGACATCGGAGTCGCAAAAGCCGCTTACTTCCCGCGGCTAAGCCTCAGCGGCCTGCTCGGTGGGCAGAGCACTGGGTTATCCAACCTTTTCAGCGGACCGAACAGCGCCTGGAGCTTCGTTCCGCAGCTCAGCCAACCACTGTTCAACGCAGGCCGGCTAGCCGCAAATGTGAGGCTCGCGGTGGCTCAAAGGGATAGTGCCGTTATCCAATATCAAAGAACGATTCAAGTCGCATTTACAGAAGTATCCAACTCCCTGATCGCCCACCGCAGATTGCAGGAGGCCAGAGAAAAAGAAGAGGCACTCGTCGCCGCGCTGGAGGACCGAAAGCAATTGGCGTATGCGCGATACCAGGGGGGCGTGGACACCCAGCTCAACGCTCTGGATGCCGACCGCGATCTTCTTCAGGCGAAGCTGGACCTCCGGCAGATTAAGTTGAACGAGTTGCTAAGCATCGTTCAACTCTATAGGGCGCTCGGGGGTGGCTGGCAAAGTTGATCCTCTTCAGCAATCTGAATAGAGGGCGGATGTGATTGGCCCGACGTATGATCGTGGATCCTCATGTAGGCTTCAGGACGAGAGTTTCCGCCTACAATTTAAATTGTCTGCTGTGAAACGTGCATTCTATGGCATCGGAAGAGAAAATCGTCAATGAAGTGAACCGCGCTAACGAGGTCGCCCAAGACCGGCTTTGGTTTTTGGAGAGCATGGACCAGATCAGCCGCGCTATGCAAAGCGCTGAAAGCCTTGAGCAGTTGAGCCAGGTGCTGGAAACTGTGTTGCCGATCTTCCGGTGCGACCGAGTCTGGCTCGCATGCCCTTCTGATACACACAGCGGGACGTGGCGGACAGTAGCGCAGCATGCCTGTCCGGAATTTGTAGATTCTGCATCTCGGAACCTTGATCTTCCGATGGACGCCGAACTTACCGAAGCGCTCCGCCTCGTTGAGGCTTCGGAGGGTGCTGTGCGATGGGGCGCGGGCTCCGGCAATCTTTCACCGGGCGGGTTGGCCAAGCGTTTTGGCGTGCAGTCGCAGATGTGTATCGCTGTTCATCCGAAGGTCAGCAAGCCTTACACCTTCGGCTTGGACCAGCGCGCAGGCCCCCGTACCTGGACTACCCAGGAGCAGGAGTTGTTCGAAGCGGCAGGTAAACGCCTCGCGACTTTGCTCACAAGTCTATTGCTGTCTCGCGACCTACAGGAAAGCAAGGCCAGGCTTGAAGAAGCACAACGCGTCGCACATGTGGGCTACTGGGATTGGAATCTTGAGACGGGTGAGGTCATCTGGTCTGACGAGACCTATCGCATCTTTGGGTTCAAACCGCAAGAACGGACAATGGATTTCGCAACGGTCCGCGGAATGGTCCACCCTGAGGATCGGGAAGCTCTCTACAGCGGAGTGGATGTGGAGATTGATTCCGGCGTGCACCCAATTGCTGAGTTTCGGATTGTCACTC
>JBEKVI010000137.1:0-2945 GCA_049514215.1 Burkholderiaceae bacterium | reverse complement strand
CTCCACTATGGGCGACGAAGACAGCGGCACGCCGACGCCCTATTCTGCCGGCCCCGCCAGCGCTTTCCAACTGCAGCGCTCGGGCCATGCTTTCAACCTGAACGAGAACTACTTCGACGCCAGTACTGGATTCGAGACCCAGTTGGGCTTCATCCAGGCATCCAACTTCCGCAACAACCAAACCCACGCGACCTATCAGTGGTTTCCCAAGCACAGTTTCTATCAGAGTTTCGGCCTTGAAACCAACCAGAACGTCGCCTTCAATCACCAGGGCGATCGCATCTTTCACTACTCCACCTTCGATGTCTTCTGGCTGCTGCCGCGCAACATCGTCCTTGCTCCCATCATCGGAGAGAACTCCGACACCGTGAGTCCGCTTAACTATGCGGGCCTCACCTATTTCAAAAACTTCACTGAGAATTTCGGCGGGTGGGTGATGCGCGGCGCGCCGTGGTCACAGCTCAACTTCAACCTGCAAGCCCTCCGCAGCGGCAATGTGAACTACAACCCCGCGACGGGGCAAATTCCTTCGCTGCTGAACCAGGAAACCGTGCAACTGCTCTTCACCGTGCAGCCGGTTCGCCAACTCACCGCCGACAACACCTATCTTCTCGATCGCGATCACGCGGTGGCCAACGGCGCATTTGTCTACGAGGCGCAGACCATGCGCAGCGTAGTGAACTACCAATTTACCCGCTCGATTTCCGCGCGCGTGGTTGCAGAGTACGATTCCACGCTGGCAAATCCTGCCCAGACCTCGCTCTTGCGGTCGAGAGAATTCGCCTCCCAGGCGCTTCTCACATGGCTGCCGCACCCCGGCACCGCGGTCTACATCGGCTACAGCGACGACTTGCAGAATCTCGATCGCAGCCTCTGCAACCGTCTGCCCGGCGGCGCCTGCGATCCGAACAATACCACCCCGCCTCGCGCCCGACCGATGCTCAACGATGGTTCTGAACTCAGTCCGCGCTGGGTTCTCCTTATCGTCCTCAAAACTTGCAATTCGACGACAAAGTCCTTGCAATCCGGCAACGCTTCTCACGATAAGCTGTGTATAGAAGAACGCGGGCGCATCCCCCTGCCGGAGGTCCGACCTTGACGACGGCCTGCATCAACCGCATCGCCACGGCAGTGCCTCCCCACGACATGCACAACGGATTTATTGCGTTCGCAGAATCCCTGGTCGCCGACGGCACGCCCCGAAATCTTTTCCGGCGCATGGTGCGCCAATCGGCAATCAGCCACCGATACTCTTTTCTCAACCTCATCGTCACCGAGGATGGCGGCGTGTACGACGCCGATGCATTTTTTGTCCCCAACAGCTTCCCCACCACCGCTCGCCGCATGCAGGCCTTCGAGCAATTCGCCCCGCGGCTTGCCCAAGACGCCCTCGACAAACTCGCGCTCTCTGAAGAAGAGCGCCGCGCCATCACCCACGTCATCGTCACTTCCTGCACCGGCCTCTACGCACCCGGACTCGACTATGACATCGTCGAGCACCTCGGCCTCAATCCATCCGTCGAACGCACTTTCATCGGCTTCATGGGCTGCTACGCGGCCATCAGCGCGCTCAAAACCGCGCGCCACATTATTCGCTCCGAGCCCGGCGCCAAAATACTCCTCGTGAGCCTCGAACTTTGCTCTCTTCATATGCAGGAAACGCAAAATCTTGAACAGCTGCTCGCGTTCCTGGTCTTCGCGGATGGCTGCGCCGCTTATCTCGTCACTGCGGAACCAACCGGGCTTGCCATCGACAGCTTTCTCGCCGTCGTTCTTCCAGACACCAATCCGCTGATAACCTGGCGCATTGGCGAAAAGGGTTTCGATATGCACCTTTCCGGCAAGGTTCCAGGCGAGCTGCGTCGAGGGCTCGCCGCAGCGGGCACCCAAATTACACAGGGCGCCGATCTCCGCTCCATCGATCTTTGGGCCGTTCATCCCGGCGGCCGCACGATTCTTGACGCGGTCGAGCAGGGGCTGGAGCTGGCGCCGGAAGCTCTCTCGGACTCGCGCCACATTCTGCTGAATTACGGCAACATGTCCTCGCCATCGGTAGTCTTCGTTCTCGAGCGGCTCATGCAGCACGCTCGCCCTGGCCAACTTGGCTGCGCCATGTCCTTCGGTCCCGGCGTCACTGCGGAGACCATGCTCTTCCATGCCCTCTAACGCTCCCGACCTCCGTCACCGCGCTCTTCTCGTCGAAAAAATGGACGAGCCATGTTCGCGCGATGATCTGCGTGCTTGCCTTCGCGACATCTCGCGTCTCAATCGCTGGTTCCGCGCGCACCTACCGCTTCTTGATTGGCTCAACGGCTTTGCGCCCGCTCAGCTGCCACAGCCTCTGTGCATCCTCGACGTCGGCTGCGGCTACGGCGATGGGCTGCGTCGTATCGAGCGCTGGGCACATGCGCGAAATCTTGCTGTCGAACTCACCGGCCTTGATATCAATCCCGATGCCATCGCCATCGCCTCCGAAGCCTCGCCGTCCACAAGCCGCATTCAATGGATTGCGGCAGACGTACTCGCGTTCGATTCACAAAATCCAATTCACCTCGTAATCAACTCGCAGTTCACGCATCATCTCAGCGACACTCAAATCGTTAACTTCCTCCAGTGGATGGAACGGCACGCGGTCCTCGGTTGGTTCATTAACGACCTTTCTCGTGCCGCGATTCCCTATCACTTCATTCGCATCTTCGCCCGGCTCGCCCGCTTGCATCCATTCGTTCAGTACGACGCGCCCGTCTCCATCGCCCGCGCCTTTGTTCCCGCAGATTGGCAAACCCTGTGCGCTGCGGCAAACTTGACTGAGCGCGAAGTCTCGATTCAGCAGTTCAAGCCCGCTCGTTTATGCGTCGCGCGGAGAAAACCGCAATGACGGTTGCCCCTTCAACTGCCGATCACCTCGTCATCGGAGGCGGTCCCGCCGGCTCCATGGCCGCCAT
>JBEKVI010000136.1:0-3769 GCA_049514215.1 Burkholderiaceae bacterium | reverse complement strand
TGGTGTCGCTGCCCAAGCTCACGTTTCCCGGAGGTACCATGGTCGGATGCGAGGCGGGATTCCTGAACGCTTCAAGAATCAAGGGAAGCCATGCGGCCATAAAGACGGGTACGCTTGCTGCCGAATCACTGCACGCGGCGTTGCGCGCCGGACGAAGCCACGACGAGGCGACTGACTATACCCAGCGCTTTGAGTCGTGTTGGCTCCACGCCGAACTCGAGGCCGGCCGGAATTTCAAACAATGGTTCAAGAAGGGCAATCTCGTCGGGGCGACCATGACCGGAGTAGAGCAGTGGCTCTTGCCTAGGATTGGAATAAAAGGCCCGCCGTGGACGCTCACCCGCAAGACCGCGGACCACGAGACGCTCGAGCCCGCCGAGACCTCCCGAAAGATAATTTATCCCAAGCCCGACGGTGTCCTGACGTTCGACCGACTATCGTCGGTCTACCTCTCTAACGTCAACCACGAAGAGGAGCAGCCCTCGCATTTGACATTGAGAGACGCATCGATACCGGTCTCGACGAACCTCGCCCACTTCGCGGGTCCAGAATCGCGTTATTGTCCGGCGGGGGTCTATGAGTTCGTCGCCGAGGGGTCGGGGCATCGTCTGCAAATCAACGCCCAGAACTGCGTCCACTGCAAAACGTGTGACATCAAGGATCCGACGCAGAATATTGTCTGGGTTGCTCCCGAAGGAGGTGGTGGACCCAACTATTCGCAGATGTAGTCTGTCTCCAGCCGGTCGCGGAGTTCGGCCCCTTCCGAATGACCGCGACAAGATGGCAGTGCGTGTTCTACGCGAACCGCATGGACCTTGGTACGAGTCAAGGACGACGCCTGGCAATACCAAGACTCTGAATCGATGCCATCGATCCGATACTAGAATCTCCGATCAACGTGGCACACGAGGCGGACCCGTCGGTCCTCCAGTGGGACTGAACCATCTGTGCGCCAAGGGGCATGCGGCATTTTTGAGTTTTCGCTACGACATTACGCGGACGGAGCCCGAGTAGTCTTCGCGCTCTTTTCTTCAGCGATCCAGACCGAAGCGCCGACTTTCCCTCGCACGGGATGTGCACCACGATGGAGATGACGAATCCTCTCGGCGCACTCACGTGACCGTTGAAGTGCCAGAGCTATCAACCATTCACGCATTTCATATTCCCGTTCTTCAAAGATCAGACCATCTGACTCGTGACTGATGAATGCTGCATCGGCACCTACGCATTTCCGCCGATTGCTCTTATGTAATTTGTGAATACCAAGTCGGTGCGAGCGTACTGAAAATGCTTCTCTGAGGAGTCTTGTGCCCGGGCTGCGGGATTCGTCGGAGATAGACATTTCCTTTTTCATGATGAGTATCGCAACCGTTGTCGCCCTTAAGCTTTGGGCTCATTCTTTTGCGCACGGGAGGTGCGATCTGTCGACCAAGAAACAAGTTCGGCAGAGGTCTTGATGAGAAACTTTGCTCCACACGAGAATGTATATCCCGCCGCAAAGGTCTTGGCGGTCGTGGAGCTGTTGGTCGAAGAAGGAGTGGACCCGCGAGCCGCGCTTGAAAGCACGAGTCTCGACTGGGTTGAACTAATGCGCCCAATGGTCCGGGTTTCGCTCAACCAGGTGATTCTCAGCTATCGCAATGCGCTAAGGCTGACCAAGAATAGGCGACTCGCCTTCGAAGCTGGCCAAACATTTCGACCGAGTTCGTTTGGAATGTATGGTTTCGCTATGCTCTCCAGTGCGGATCTGCGGAAGTCGATGCGTTTCTGTGAGGAATACCATGCGCTTGAGACGCCCCTCATAGAGTTGAGCTTCAGGGAGCGAAGCCACACGGCCACTTGGGAGATCCGGCCTGTTGTAAGCGCTCGCTCGGAACCGGACCTGTATAGATTTCTTGTCGAGATGCAATGCGGCGCCCATGCAACGCTGATGCACGATCTGATAGCCCCGGCAGCAAGAGCGATTGAACTCCACGTCGCGTATGCACCCCCCGAGGATCCCACGGCCTACTCGGCAATGTTAGGTGTCAGGATCCGCTATCACCAGCCCATCAATCGATTCATTTTCGATTCACGATGGCTGGACAGAGCGAATATGTTGGGTCGCAGATCGTCCTTGGCGGAAAGGATCGAAAAGGTAACAAAACATGCCAACGGGCTCGAACTGCACGCAGGCTGGACGCGGAGGGTTAGGGAAATGCTGATGCACAGTCTGGCCGTGCCGCCCACGTTCGAGGAAGTGGCCGAGCACCTCTTCATGACAACGCGCACGCTGCGGCGAAAGCTTGCAGACGAAGGGACCTCGTTTCGCCAGATCTTCGCCGAAACCCGGCAGTACGTCGCTCACAGATACCTCACGGGATTGAGTATTGAAGACATTGCCGAGGTGATTGGATTTTCCGAGTCTTCCAATTTTAGACATGCATTCAAGAGGTGGACAGGAATGACGCCTCAGGAGGCAAGGGAAGATGCACGGATACAATCCCGCCGATCGCGGAGAATCACAAGTGCCTGAACTGATTTGGAACCAGAAAGTCGGGAAGCGTTGCGGGGAGGGGGCGATTTGCGACAGTGTGCTAGCAATCCCCAACAGGTTCATCTGTCGTGACCGGGAGAACTATAGTGAACTTCCGAAGAAGCGATGCAGCACTCGTGTTTCTGGGTAGACTGTGTCAGGTCGATTAACTTCTGTCGCATGCCTCGCCGAAAGCCCAATAGCCTGACGCGGTCACACCCATATGGGGGATGGAATCGTCATGCCGTGCTGCTACGCTCGACTCAGTCCTTCAACCATATTCAGGAGACGCATCCCCGATGTTTCCCTCTATTCGAAGAGCGCGCCTTGCCGCTGCCTTCATACACGAGCGTTCCGCAGACTACGTCCAGTTGGCGCATCTCGATTTTCTGGAGTTTCGCGAGGAGATCATCAAGGTTTCACTCAGCCTAGGGATGTTGGCGATCGGAGGTTTGTTCTTCATCGGCTTTCTCTCGCTTGCAATCATCGCCACGGCTTGGGACTCTGGCTATCGGCTTCTCGCCGTTTGGGGAGTCTGCGGGGGCTGGGGGGTCCTTTCCGTAATCGCGGCCGCTTGGGCTAAAGCCTCGCTCGCAGGACCGATACCATTTCTACACTTGACGCGGGTGATAATCGACGACCTAAATGCTGTTCTCACTCAGATATGAGTCATTTTGACGCCCGCGTGAATCACCTGCGAGAGGAGCTCGTGAGTCGGATGGTCAAGGACAGAGCTGCCTTCCTAAGAGAGCTCGAGGATGCAGCCGGCGCACACGACGGTACCGGCCCGACGAGCACGAGCGCTCACTGGTGGAATCACTTGACATTAGAATCCAAGGCACACCGAAGCATTTTCAGCCCGCTCCTTTATTTACTTCAGCTTGGATACCAAGGTCAGCAGGCATTTCGAAGAGCTATTAGTCGCGGGAAAGGAAGCACGTAGTACGCTGCGCCGGGTAACTAGGCGATGCGTCGTACGAATGCTTTTGCGCACGTAAATGTTGCGCGAAGCCCCCGGGAAAGGGCATCCCGGAGGACAACGCAGATAGGCCCAGCGGCGGGTTCGTTTCCCTATCCAACATCTAGTTGTTGACGCTGGACTCGCCGCGGGGGATCTCGTGGTTTTTCTCCGCGTCTTTCGCCTCGGCTTTGACCTCGGTCCGGGGGAGCGTGGACTTCGCGACTTGGCGCCCCATATTCTTCGATGCTTCGCCGCGCGCAAGTTGCCCACTCTTTTCTGCTGCCTTTGTCGCG
>JBEKVI010000135.1:0-2500 GCA_049514215.1 Burkholderiaceae bacterium | reverse complement strand
TCTACGGCCTCATGACCGAGGAGATCAACTACTCCTACGACGGCGGTCTGTATGCCGAGATGGTGCGCAACCGCACCTTCTACAGCGACTGGAGCGGCACCCCTTATTGGTATCTCTACGAGAATGGAAACGCCGCCGCGAAGATCGGCCTCGACAAGACCACAGGCCCTAGCGAAGCCCTTTCCGCAAGCTTGCGCCTCGATGTGGAGCAGGCCGACGCGAAGAATCAGGCCGGCGTGCAGAATGTCGGCTACTGGGGGTTTGCGCTCCGGCCCAACACCGTGTACAAAGGCTCCTTCTATGCCAAGGCCGGCTCGACAGACCTCGGCCCGGTCACTATCAGCATCGTCAGCGATGACACAGCAAAGGCAATCACGACTGCAACCGTCTCAGCCATCGGGACAGAGTGGAGGCAGTACGAGTTCACCCTGAAGACAGGCGCAATCGAACCATCCTCGAAGAATCACCTGGATCTTTCCATCGGCCACGCAGGAACTCTCTGGCTTCAGCTCGTCTCTCTCTTCCCGCCCACCTATCACGATCGCGTCAACGGCAACCGCGTCGACCTGATGGAGAAGCTGGCGGCCATGCACCCCAACTTCCTGCGTTTCCCCGGCGGCAATTATCTCGAGGGCGATACCATCGCCGACCGCTTCGATTGGAAGAAAACCATTGGCCCGCTGGTCGACCGGCCTACGCACCCCAGCCCATGGTTCTATCACTCCGACGATGGCATGGGCCTGCTTGAGTTTTTGGAATGGTGCGAAGACCTCAAGATGAATCCCGTGCTCGCGGTTTATGCGGGCTATTCACTCCGCGGCGAGCATGTAAAAGCCGGTCATGATCTCGAGCCATATATTCAGGACGCTCTCGACGAAATCGAATATGTTACCGGAGGCCCCGACACTAAATGGGGCGCCGAGCGCGTTAAAGATGGCCACCCCGCTCCCTTCAAGCTCACCTATGTCGAAATCGGGAACGAAGACTGGCTCGACCGCTCCGGCAGCTACGAGGAGCGCTGCCCGCCCTTCTACAAGGCCATCAAGGCCAAGTATCCCGAGCTTCAGCTCATCATCACCGCGCCCGTCAAAGGACTCAAGCCCGACGTTCTCGACGAGCACTTCTACGTCCGAGCCACCGACAACTTCCATGACGCCACGCACTACGATCCGCCAGCCCCAGACTCTGGCGCTCCGAATTGGAACGGAGGCCGCTATAACAAAGCCGATCGCGACGGGCCAAAGATTTTCGTTGGAGAGTGGGCCACGCGCGAAGGCTTCCCCACTCCTGACTTCGGTGCCGCGCTGGGCGATGCCGCGTGGATGACGGGTCTTGAGCGCAACAGTGACATCGTCGTCATGGCCGCCTACGCGCCGCTGCTTGTGCGGGTCGATCCCGGCGGCATGCAATGGGAGACGGACCTCATCGGCTACAACGCTACCAAAAGCTATGGCTCCCCTGCCTATTACGCACAGGTTCTTTTCGCGCAATATCTTGGGGATCACACTCTTGGTTCCAAGCTCGAAGGCGCAGGTCCCAAGCTCTTCTATTCCATCACCGGCAACACCGCAAGAAAGAAGCTCTATCTGAAGCTGGTCAACGCGTCCACCGATCCGCAGCCGGTTCAGATCGACCTCGAAGGCGCAAAGCTCGCGAGCACAGCCAAGCTGGTCAGTCTGCATGCGCACGACGCGCGCGAAACCAACTCAATCGACGCACCGAGTCACATCGTGCCCGTTGAAACACAACTGCAGGGCGTCGGCGCTCAGTTCCATCACATTGTCCCCGGGCTTTCAATTGAGGTAATGGAATTCGACGAGCAGTAGAATATCCACGCACCGAAAAAGCAGAGCCGAGACTTGGATGTCTCGGCTCTGCTTTTTGGTGTGACTCAAAGGTGCGAATTGCAGCCAGTGCGAGACGAAGACTTTCGCAGCGGATCAAACGAACAAATCTTTGTCGGCTGGCGAATGGGTGGGCTGAGGCTCTGAACGCGGAGGTCCGCCACGCAAAGTACCGATCGCCGCGCGCGCGAAAGCGGCGACTCCTGCGAGTTGGCGAATCGGCACGCTGAGAACATCGGCGACCACCGCGCCTGCTCGATCGACCGTATCGAGTGCGTTGGTCAGCATCATATCCACGCGGCTCGACTGACGATGCACCCTCTCCAGGATATCGGTGGTTGTTTCATCCAACTTGATCCCGTGCGTGCGCAAGCCGTGGGTCAGCGCGGCGAAGTCCGACGCAACCGATTCGATCTTCGGGCCTACGGTCGATAACAGTTGTTTCGTGTCCTTCACAACCGGCAACACAGTTGTGCGCAATTCTTCGATCTGCTCCTGCGCAATCTTCAACGCCTTGCGTGCGGTAATCAGCATCGCCAGCAAGACAAGCGCCTGCATCAGCACCGCGGCACCGGTGCAGGCAACAAAAATGAGCAAGAGTGTTTCGTTATTCACGTAGTTCACGTTCGCCACCGGGTTGATCTCGCGCAAGATGG
>JBEKVI010000134.1:0-2509 GCA_049514215.1 Burkholderiaceae bacterium | reverse complement strand
ATGTTCGTTACCGAACAGACTTCGTTGCTCGCTGACTCCAAAGTAGGTTGAAGCTGGAGAGTCCGGCCGGGTGGGCCTTTGAAGCCTGGTTCTCCACCGTGGTCGTGCGCATTCTCCTTGGCATTCCAATCTCGCTTCCGTGATTCTTTCCAGTCTGGCCCCATGCGTGGAATTGATCCGATGCTAGGTACTGTTCGATGAATCAGACCGATCCTCAAGGTATTGCCGAAATCGTTCGGAGCTTTTCGGACGACCGTAGCCGCCTGATGGATATTGTGCAAATGGTCCAGCAACGCTACGGCGAGATCGGTTTAGTAGCGACGCAGTTGATCGCGGCTCAGTTGGGGATTCACGCGGTAGAAGTGGAAGACACGGTGTCCTTCTACGCGTTCCTGTCGCGGGTGCCGAGGGCACAATTTCGGATTCGGCTGTGCAAAACCCCGGTTTCGTTCATGAAGGGTGCGCAGGCCGTAGCCCGAGCCTTCGAGGAAGCGCTCGGGTTGC
Organism: Burkholderiaceae bacterium; assembly: GCA_049514215.1. Lineage (GTDB taxonomy): Bacteria > Pseudomonadota > Gammaproteobacteria > Burkholderiales > Burkholderiaceae_D > BOG-994. The sequence goes on along the minus strand of JBEKVI010000134.1, from coordinate 2,005 downwards.
TTGTCGGGGAGACGTCGGCCGATGGAATGTTCACATTGCAGTGGACCAGCGACATCGGCATGGCGGATCAGGAGCCCGCGGCCCTCGTTAATACCACGGTTCTTACGGAGTTGACGCCGGAGGCCGTGCCAAATATCATCGCCGCTCTCAAAAAACGCGGGGCGCAGGAACCGATCGCCCGCGAATTCGTGGGTTTTGAGCCGGACCCACAGTTGGCGCACGTGCCGCACAACACCGTACGCTCGGCCGTCATCAGGGCCGGGGCGCTACTTGCTCCGCCTTTCATCTGCGGCGAAGGAATAAGGCGGGCCATCGAGACCACGCCCGACCTCGTGATCGAGTCGCTTGCAAAATCCAGACTTCGCGGTCGCGGTGGCGCCGGATTTCCGACAGCAATGAAGTGGCGCGCCGCCCGCAAAGCCCCGGGGCCGCAGCGCTGCGTGGTGTGCAACGCCGATGAAGGGGAACCGGGAACCTTCAAGGACCGCGTCTTACTGACTGACTATGCCGATCTTGTCTTTGACGGCATGACGGTCGCCGGTTATGCCCTCGGAGCGAAACGGGGCATTGTGTATCTCCGGGGCGAATATGCTTACTTGTGGAAGAGCCTGCAGGAAACTCTCAAAGAACGTCGCAACGCGGGACTACTCGGTGCCAACATTCTCGGGCGTGCCGGATTCGATTTTGAGATTCGAATCCAACTCGGTGCAGGCGCGTACATCTGCGGCGAGGAATCAGCGCTTTTGGAATCCCTCGAAGGCAAACGCGGGGCACCGCGCGACCGGCCGCCGTTTCCAACGGAGAGAGGCTATCTCGCGCAACCCACGGCGATCGACAACGTCGAGACCTTTGCCTGCGTCGCCCGTATCATGGAAAGAGGAGCCCTATGGTTCACGTCGATGGGTACCAGTGAATCAACCGGCTCGAAGTTGCTCTGCATCGCTGGCGATTGTCCCTCCCCGGGTGTGTATGAAGTCCCCTTCGGAATTACGCTGAATCAACTCCTCGAGCTCGTGGGCGCGAAAGATATTCAGGGGATCCAGGTAAGCGGGCCGTCCGGACAATGCATCGCCCCGAAAGACTTCGGTCGTCGACTCGCCTACGAAGATCTTTCTACCGGTGGATCGACCATGCTTTTTGGCGCAGAGCGCGATCTGCTCGCCGTCGCGCTTCAGTTCTCCGGATTCTTCGTTGACGAGTCCTGCGGCTGGTGCGTTCCTTGTCGCGTGGGCACAACTGAGCTCAAGCGGGGTATGCAAAAGATTTGCGACGGGCGCGCCACTTTGGCGGATGTCTTAGCGCTACAGGCCCTTGCGGGAACGGTCTCGCGTATGAGCCGGTGCGGGCTGGGTCAGACCGCGCCGAATCCGATTCTCTCGACGATGCGCAACTTCCCCGAGCTCTACGAGAAGCGTTTGCAAGTCGATGGGCAGAAGTCGTCCGTGAGTTTGGAGGACGCATTGCAAGAGGCAAAATCGATACGCGCTGATCAGTCTCAAAGCCGGGAGGTCTAGCTTGGTTCAAAGCGCACAGAAGGCCCAGATGCACGTCGATGGAACGCCAGTCCTGGTGACGCCCGGGCAAAGTGTCCTGCAGGCTTGCGACGAGGCTGGGATCTACATACCCAGGCTTTGCAGTCATCCGGACCTGGAACCGGCTGGAAATTGTCGCGTCTGCACGTGCAAGATCAACGGACGCAATGCCGCCGCCTGTGTGACGCCGGCCATGACTGGCATGGTAGTTGAAAACAACACTCCCGAACTGACGGCTGATCGCCGCAGCATTATTGAAATGCTCTTTGTCGAGGGCAATCATACTTGTGCCTACTGCGTTGCCAGCGGCGATTGCGAACTGCAAGCGCTGGGCTATCGACTCGGGCTCGTGGCGCCGACCCTCCCGTACCTCTGGCCCGACCCGAAGATCGATGCGACACATCCTGACATCTATCTGGATCGGAACCGCTGCATCCTGTGCTCCCGCTGCATTCGTGCGTCGCGCATGGAGG
>JBEKVI010000133.1:0-2725 GCA_049514215.1 Burkholderiaceae bacterium | reverse complement strand
GAGACTCTCACCGAGAATCCCTTCTCGGGACAGCTGTTCGTGTTCCGTGGCAAACGCGGTCATCTGGTCAAGGTGCTGTGGTGGGACGGAGACGGAATGTGTCTGTTCGTCAAACGTCTCGAGCGGGGTCGCTTCGTGTGGCCACAAGCGAGCCAGGGTTCGGTGGCGCTGTCGCGCGCGCAGCTGTCGATTGTTCGACGACAATTAGATTTGCCCCTGACGACAATTATTTCTGCCGATTGGTTGCGACGTAGTTGACGTCGTGTTTTTCGGGTTTCATGTCCCCTCCGGACGGAGGGGACATGAAGACAGACCAAGAGGTGAAACTCATGCGTCAGGAGCGATTGAAGGGGAAGCGCCAGGAACAGGCTGCAGCCAGGTCCGGGATGAGCGTTCGAACCCTGAGGAAGTACGAGCAAAGTGGCGAGTTGCCTAGTGAATTGCGCAAGCCCCATACATGGCGCACGCGACCGGATCCGTTCGAGGATGACTGGCCGTGGGTGGTATCCGAGTTGATTCGGGACAGCGCGCTGCAGGCCAAGACGTTGTTCGGAATTCTCGTGGAACGCTCGCCTGGGCGGTATGAACCGAACCAGCTGCGGACTCTGCAGCGACGGATTTCGGCGTGGCGATGCCAGCAAGGCCCGGAAAGAGAAGTCATGTTCGAACAGGTCCACGAGCCGGGTGAAGCGATTCAGTCCGACTTTACTCATATGACGGAGCTCGGGGTGACTTTGTCAGGAACGATGTTCCCGCATATGTTGTTTCACGCCGTGCTGACCTACTCGAATGTGGAATCGATCACCATCTGCTTCTCGGAGAGCTTTGAAGCGCTCGCCGAGGGTCTCGAGCGCGCCTTGGCGAGCTTCGGCGGGGTGCCGGCGATGCATCGAACCGACAATCTCTCGGCGGCAATTCGGGAACTCGGCAAGGACAGGAAGCGGGATTTTACGCAGGCTTACCAAGCGCTGATTGGCCACTATGGCATGGTCGGCTCGTCGAACCATCCTGGCGTCTCGCACCAGAACGGCGACGTGGAATCATCGCATCACCAGTTCAAGACGGCGGTCGACCAGGCTCTGCGGGTGCGCGGTCACCGCGACTTCCAGGAGCGTAGTGCTTACGAGAACTTCCTGGGAGAACTGGTACGTCGGAGAAATGCTACCCGGGCGACGCGCTTTGCCAAGGAACAAGAATATTTGCGGCCGTTGCCACCGGCGCCGCTGTTGCCGTGCAAAGAAATTCTGCTGAGGGTCAATCGCTTCAGCATCATCCGCGTGCAGGGCAATGCGTACTCGGTTCCTTCGAGGTTGATTGGGGTTAGCCTGCGCGTTCGCATCCGTCTCGAGCTACTGGAGCTCTATCACGGGTCAGCACTGGTCATGACCTTGCCGCGCTTGATTGGCCGCAACCGGCAACGGATTGACTATCGGCACGTGATCTGGTCCCTGATGCGTAAACCCGGCGCCTTCATGGCCTACAAATATCGGGAAGAAATGTTCCCTTGCCTGATCTTCCGGCAGGCCTTCGATGCGCTGCAAACCGCGATTCCAGCCCGCGCCGTACGGGAGTATCTGCGAATTCTCTATGCTGCGGCGACGATCTCTGAGGCGGAAGTAGCCAGCGCCCTGGGCGAAGTACTGACACTCGGGGCGACGCCCACGGCCGAGGAGTGCCGTGCGCGGATCCGCTCATTGCGCCCCGAGACCCCTGAATTGACGTCACGGCCGGTCATCGACCTGAGCCCCTACGACCAGTTGATCGCGGGGGGCGTCCATGGCTAACCGACAAGCTGATCTCGCCGACCTCTTGCATGTGCTGCGACTGCCGACCATGGCCGAGGTGTTCAGTGATTGGGCACTGCGGGCGGCCAAGGACAAGCTCACCCATGAAGCGTTTCTCTATCAGCTCGTCAGCGCTGAAATGGAGGGTCGAACGACTCGTCGAACCGAGCGACTGCGCAAGACCTCGGGCCTGCCGGCAGACAAGACCTTCCAGAACCTGAAACTAACCCGCTTTGCCCCGGCGATTCGGGCGCAGATTGAGCGGCTTCGGGGCGGTGGGTTCCTGCAGGACGCGACCAATATCGTCGCCGTCGGCAAACCGGGCTGCGGAAAGACGCATTTGGCGTGCGCCATTGGTCACGCGCTCATCGAACAGGGTTGCACGGTACTTTTTATGTCGACTTACCAACTCGTCCAGGATTTGCTGGCTGCCAAGCGTGATCTTCGTCTTCCCAAAGCCATGGAGAAACTCGCCAAATTCGACTGCCTGATCCTGGATGACATCGGGTATGTCCAGCAGGCCCGCGATGAAATGGAGGTCTTGTTCACCCTTCTCGCTGAGCGATATGAGCGCCAGAGCGTGATCATCACCACCAACTTGGTGTTCTCCGAGTGGGACAAGATCTTTAAGGATCCGATGACGACCCTGGCTGCCATCGACCGCGTCGTACATCACTCCATCATCCTCGATCTCATGATGGTCGAGAGTTACCGCGCCGAAGCTGCGTCGAAGGATAAACGAAGCAGAAATGAGGAGGGAAAAGAGCAGACCGCAACTGCTCCCTGAACCGGCAATTTTAATTGACGCCAGGTACAAAATTTAATTGACGCCGGACACTAAACTTTACTTCGCCGCGAGCCTCGTTGATTCGCTTGCCCATCTCCAAGGTTGCTAGCTTCGCAAAATCATCCACGTGTCCGCGCATGAGCGTGGCAGCCTT
>JBEKVI010000132.1:0-3868 GCA_049514215.1 Burkholderiaceae bacterium | reverse complement strand
GATATACGCTGAGAACTTATCATCGGGCGCCAAATTCGCTTGGCGGTCGCACGATCGCTTTGTCATGTGCAGCACAGTCAAGGCATCGCTAGTGGCCTTGGTCCTGAGTAGAGTCGATAGGGGCCAGGATGATTTGGAGGAGGTTATTCCTTATAGCAGGGCTGATATTGGAGATTTGTATTCACCTGCGGCTGAAGCGAACTTGGCAAAGGGTGCATTATCTGTGAAGAATATGTGCGAGGCTGCGGTCGAGCTCAGTGATGGCGCCTGCACTAATCTCTTGTTGAAGCGGGTAGGAGGCCCGTCAGCGATGACATCCTTCTGGCGGACAGTGGGTGACGACGTGACCAGGCTCGACCATCCTGAACCTTTCTTGAACCGTACGCCTCCTGGCGATTCGCATGACACGACAACGCCAGCTGCCATGGCAGGCAATCTGCGGAAGTTTGTTCTCGGGAATGTTCTATCTGAGAAATCTCGGACTTTACTTACAGAGTGGCTCATAGGGTGCCAGACAGGCGGCAATCGCTTGCGAGCGGGCCTCCCGAAGAACTGGGTTACTGGAGACAAAACCGGCCATAACGATAAGGACGCTGCCGGTGACATTGCGATTTCCTGGCCGCGTCCAAGCACACCGATTGTGGTTTGCGCATACACCAGAGGTGGCACCCCCACTGACGATCAGTTTGACGCGGTCTTTGCTGCCATCGGGCGTTTGGTAGCGTCAGAATTGGGCTAGACAAACGAGCTGCACCGGACCCAGCTGCTCGCCGAATCCGAGAGGTGGCGATCACGACCTAATCGCGCAACTCGCTGGCTTCCATTCAGAGCTTTGATGTGACCACTGAAGATCGGACCGGCGTAGCTTTCAGATAGTGGCTCCTCTGGGAGCGAGCGCGTAGGCGCGCGTATCAGCGATAGATCAATACCGGGACCTTCGAATGCGCTAGGACCTTTTGCGTCTGACTGCCAACAGTATATGCGGCGTGCCCTCTGAGTCGATGCGAACCCATAAAGATTGCGGCGCAGTGGCTTGCTTCGCATGCCGCTATGATTTCCATCCAGGGCCTATCGCCTTTGGCAAGTACTGTGTCGTACTGAACACCGCTTTCACGAACACGCCTCCCAAAGTTATCGAGATTTGCCTTCGCAGACTCTTCTGCGTACATCGTAAGTGAGGCTACTGCAGTGGCTGCCGCAGAACTTATAACGTAGTCGAGGAGGGGCTGTACGACTGCAATGCCGATCACTTGAGCGTTAGCAACACGGGCGTAGTCGATGGCTCCGTCAATCGCCTTCTCTGACAATGGTGATCCATCGGTGGGGACGAGGACAGTCTTGAACATGTGAGCCTCCTAACGATGAGTAATCTCTAGATCCTAGTGGCCACGGAAAATCTTTACTTGATTCGTGTCAAGTGCATGCGATCAGATCGTCGGCCGGGAACGAAGTCCGGCATGGCATTGAGTCGTCCCAAGGGGCGCTTTTCCAGCCGAGCTGCACCTTTGTAATCTTTGCACTTCATTTCTGCGAACCATTGACCTCTATCAAGCTCCTTGGGGGTATGCGTTGTAGACTTTCTCCTCATCGACTAGCTCTTCCGGGGGAGGGATGCGAATTTCACGGTCTAAACTGGGGCCATCCTCGAGAGAGAAGGACGAGACGCACGACGGTCTATAGGTGAGCGAGCAACAACATCGGTTGGGTAATCTTGTGCAGCTCCAGTACATTGCCAACGCAAATACTTGGTCCGCTGAGTCTCCTGGAACTCGTCAGGATACCCAGAAGTTTCTTGACATGAATAGAGCCTATGCGGAGCTTTCGCTGGATGGAGCATCGAAGGAACTCCGCTGTAAGGACCTGCTAGACCGCATTCTCTCTGGCCTCGCCCCTTTATTCGTGACTGAGAACTGCCATGTCAAGCTTAGGAAGCGGATCTGCGAACTCCATCTTGGCGCATTGCGCAGTCGCGCTCTCTTGCTTCTCGCTAGTGAGTTGGTGGTAAATAGTCTTAAACATGGATACCACGGTCGAGTGCGCGGAGTGATTAAAGTATCCCTGACACTCGTCGGTCAGTCCGTCCGGATGGCGGTCGTAGACGAAGGTTGTGGGATCCAGGTGAACACGAGACGTGGTACGGGCACTAGGCTACTCAAAGGCCTGTATTGGAAGGCAAGCTCGAACGATCTAGTGAGCCAGACATTGGCTGTCAAGCTTGCGTAAGATCTCCCCTTCTCGCTGCTACTCCTCCGCTCTCTGTTGTAAGCCACAAAGTCGGGACGCGACCTTGAGAGCGGTCGCGCCCCGGAACCCATCCCAATGGACGAAAACCGGTAACGTCCGTCCATAGACCGGTTCGTGGCTCTGCTCGACCGACTTCAAGTCGTTACGATGGACGGCCACTCCTATGCTCGCCAGGGCGTGCTCCGAGAGCGCCCAATCGTGATAATCCTGAATCTCGCAAGTGGCGGCCCTCGGGTCCTCGTAGTCTTCTCTCGTTGATTCGGCCCTGCACCGCCTGTCCTTGGGACGCTCGCTCGGATATTCTGCATATGCATATGCGTATGAACGTAGACGAGACAGCCGTTTGCACGATCTCACGTCGAAGGCACCATCACGGGGTTAGTTTTGAGATGGGAGCTAACGGTAGTGAAGCAAGCTGTGACCTTGCCTGACCTTGCCCCTAGTTTCCGGATCCCGTAAACGAGACTCTAAGCGGCTTGCCTATGCTGCGCGGCAAGCCAATCGCGCTCAAACTTCATTGGGCTGACGTAGCCCAGCGTCGAATGCAAACGACGGTGATCGTAGAAGTTCAACCAGTCCATGATCTCGTCCATGGCGGCGCGTCGTGTGTCGAATCGCCGTCCGTGCAAACGTCCCACCTTGAGCGAACCCCACAGGCTCTCGGTCGGGGCGTTGTCCCAGCAATCACCTTTTCGGCTCATCGAACTTCGCATCCCATAGGCCGTCAGCGCGGCCTGGAAGTCATGACTGCAATACTGGCTTCCCCGATCGCTATGGAAGATCAGTCCCGACGACGGCTGACGCCGGAACCAAGCCATGCGCAGCGCGTCGATCACCAGGTCGCGTCTCATGTGCGGCTTCATCGACCAGCCCACCACGCGTCGGCTGAAGAGATCCAGAACAACGGCCAAGTACAGCCAGCCCTCGTCGGTCGCTACGCACGTAATGTCGCTCGTCCAGACCGCGTTGGGCGTCGCCGGCATGAACGCGCGGTTGAGCAGGTTCGGTGCCACCGGCAACGAGTGCTTCGAGTCCGTCGTCGCCTTGTATTTCCTCTTGCTGCGCGCCCGGATGTCGTGCAGCTGCATCAGCTTGCGTACCCGCTCCTTGCCCACCCGGATCCCGCGCGCCTGCAACTCCTTCCACACCCGCGGCCAACCATACTCACCACGGCTTTCGCTGTGCACCGCACGGATGTGAACCAACAACGCGTCATTGCTGTGGTGGCGTCGCGGACGCGCTTGCCGTACCCGATGCTCGTGGTAGCCACTCGGACTCACGCCCAGCACGTCACAGGCCAGCGACACCGGCCAGATCCTCCGATTGCGCTCGATCCAGGCGTACTTCACGAACGTTCTTTCGCGAAGTACGCCGTCGCTTTTCCCAGAATATCGCGCTCCATTTTCAGCCGCGCATTCTCCGCCCGGAGCCGGGCGATCTCCATCTGTTCCGGACTCACCGGGCGCGTTCCTGGCCCCGCCAAGCGTCCCTCCCGGTCCGCCTTGATCCAGTTGTGCAGCGTCTGTTCGGCAATCCCCAGCACCTTCGCCGTGACCGTCAGGCTCTGCCCTGATTTCACCAGCCGAACCGCCTCAAGCTTAAATTCCAGCGTGTACCGCGACCT
>JBEKVI010000131.1:0-2873 GCA_049514215.1 Burkholderiaceae bacterium | reverse complement strand
AGCCGAAGATCTTCGATACGTCAATCTTCACGGCCTTGTAGCGGATTTCCTCGATTGGCATCCCGCGCTGAAGCGATCACGCGCCGGGCCAACTATCTGGAACTCGGCTGCGGTCATCTCTCGGCATATAGGAGCCGGGTTTTTTCGGCATATAGGCGCCACGTAAAGGGCCTGGAAACGAACGTCGCCGAGGGGTTAAGAATGATGGGATTTCGCGTCGTTGGCAAGCTTGGTTCGGGTGGGTGAAGTGACCTGGCGGGGACTGCGGTAGGACTGACCGTCGAGGACCAGGCAGTAGGCGTTATGGCGCATGCGATCCAGCGTGGCGGAAGCGAGCAGGCGGTTGGCGGGGAAGGCCTGGTCCCACTCGGGCAGATCGAGATTGCTGGTGATGATGGTGGAGACGGTCTCGTAGCGTTCGGCAATGAGCTCATGGAGGTCTTCGTCAGCGGGTGGACGCAAGGGCTTGAGACCGAAGTCATCGATGATGAGTAACGAGACACGGGAGAGCGTGGCGAGGCGCCGTTCATGAGTGCCGTTGGCGCGGGCGGCATGCAAGCTGGCGGTGAGTTGGGCACAGGTCGAGAAGAGCACGTCGACACCCTGGCGTACGGCGCAGTGACCGAGCGCCTGAGCGAGATGGGATTTGCCGGTGCCGCACGGTCCGACGATGAGCACAGGGGCGCGTTCGGTGAGATAGCGACCGGCGGCGAGATCGTGGACCAGGGCGCGATTGAGTTGCGGCAGACGCTCAAAGTCGAACTGCTCGAGGGTCTTGCTGGTGCGAAACGCGGCCCGGCGCAGACGGGAATCGAACTTCTTCTGCTCACGCCGGGCGACTTCGTCCTCGATGAGGAGCGTCAGGAAGTCGGTGTAGGAGAGCTTGGATTCGATCGCCTGGCGGTTGCGGGCTTCCAGGGAATCGAGAATGCCGGACAGGCGCAGTTGTTTCAAATGCGGGGTCAAGGCGGGAACCGGTTGCATGGTGGATCTCCAGGGTTAGTGAGACGGGGTGACATCGGAGTCGAACAGGGATTGGGCGTTGCGAGCGAAACGGGCGGTGGGAGCGTGGACTTGATCGGTGACGGGTTCGCACAGCGGCTGCTGGTCATAGCCACCGGCCAGGATCGACTTGACGGTGCGGTAGAAGGGGCTGGCGTGATAGAGGGCCCGTGCGCAGGCCGCCTCGACGCGTTCGACACCGTAGCGCTCGCGCAAACGCAGGATGCCTTGCGCCGCCCGCAGGCGTTCCAGAATGCGATCCGCCAGCAGACGTTCGACCAGCTCGCTACAGGCGGTTCCGACGAGACGGGCCTGCTGCAGACACCAGCTGTGGTCGCGACTGAGGAAGGCACGGGCCTCCGGTGGCAGATGATCGGTGACGGTGAGGCGCTCACCGGGTCGCCGCCCGCGCCGATGCGCGGCGACCAGGCGATAGTCCTGGTAGATGCTGACGGCGTTCTCGCCGGCGCGCAGCCAGAGCGTCAATCCGACCAGGGCGAAGGGAACCGAGTACAGCATGCGTGCGTGCGCGACATGGCAATCGCGGTGCACGATGACGCGATGCCAGCTTCCCAGCGCTGGAGCGATCACCGGCAGGGCCATCATGAGAGGCCTCTCGACGTCAAACAGTTCGAGCGGAAGACGGCGCGTGGTGCCATGAACGCGCCGCCCGGCTTCCTCGAGGACCCAGCGCTGTGCCTGGGCATTGAGATCGGCCAAGTCGCGGAAGCTGCGCAGCGGCACGAAATTACCCTTGACGTACTTCACGCCCGCTTCAACGATCCCCTTCTTCTGGGGATCGGCCGGCGGACAGGGGTCGATCTTGAAACCGTAGCCCTCGGCGCACTCGGCGTAGGCGCGCTGCACCAGGGGATCGGTGCGGCAGGCGCGCGTGATGGCACATTTGGGATTATCGATGATGAGCCGCGCCGGTACCGCGGCAAACCACTCGAAGGCACGGCGGTGACAGCCGAGCCAGGTAGGTACGGTCTGATCCCAGACGAATTCGACGTACTGATGACGCGAGAAGCACAGCGTCATCACGAAACACCAGGTGCGGCGCACTTTGCCGAGCGCCGCATCGAACAGTTCCGGTCCGGCGCCAAAGTCGACCTGGGCGGCGGCGCCCGGAGCGAATGTCAGCGGCACGGTCACGTCCGCCGGCGCGCTGGCACCGATCGCGTTGATCATGCGATACACCGACGAGTAGCTGCCGGTGTAGCCATGCGCGCGTTTCAGGGCGGCATGAATTGCCACGCCGTTGACGCCCTGTTGAACCCACTCCTCAATGCGTGGACGGTGGGCCTCGAGCGTCGAAACCGTACTCGCAGCACGCCGCGGTGGCGACAGCGCTCCCGCAATGGTGGCGTCGTCCGGCATCGCCGCCTCGGGCTGCAACCAGCCCTGCTGTTCAGCAACCTGACGCAGCTCGCCGATCTTGCGCCGGCCCAGGTATTTGCTGCGGGCAATCTCCCGGTCCGATTCGCCGCGGCGCATCCGGACCAAGACCAGTCGATACTGAAACATCTCGATTCTCCTGCGGCCCATCGCCCCTCCCGCGTGCCAAAAAACTGGCAGCGTAAGGCGATGGCCCGGTCAATTCGAGACGTTCGTTCCCTGAAGTGGCTCCTATATGCCGAAAATTCCGTGGCGCCTATATGCCGAAAACGCGCTGGCGCCTAAATGCCGGAAAGTCGCTGGCTCCAATATGCCGAAAACCGTTTGGCTCCTATACGGCGGAAGATGACAGCAACTATGTGACGACCGCAGAGCACGCGCTCTCGGATCCATATCGCTACCAATTTATGCCAAGGGTGTGGAAGGCGGACAACCCAATGCCAAACATGCTGGCGCAACAGTGGGATCGCATC
>JBEKVI010000130.1:0-3101 GCA_049514215.1 Burkholderiaceae bacterium | reverse complement strand
CGGTCTACGACCTCGACCCCGCCGAGACCTTGTTCGTGGTTTCATCTAAGACGTTCACGACGCTAGAGACCATGACCAACGCGCGTTCGGCACGCGAATGGGCTCTAAGCGGTCTCGGTGAGGAAGAATCAGCGATCGCCAAGCATTTCGTTGCCGTCTCCACGACTGCCGGCGAAGTGGCCCGATTTGGCATCGACCCCGCCAACATCTTTGGTTTTTGGGATTGGGTGGGTGGTCGCTATTCCATGACGTCCGCGATCGGGCTGACCACGATGTTGGCCGTAGGCCCCATCCATTTCCGAGCCCTGCTCGACGGCTTTTGGCAAATGGATGAGCATTTCCGCACGGCGCCCCTTGCTCACAATCTGCCCGTGCTCCTGGGGCTACTGGGCCTCTGGTACAACAATTTCTTTGGCGCCCAGACACAGGCCGTGCTCCCCTACGAACAATATCTGAAGCGCTTTCCTGCCTACCTCCAGCAGCTCACGATGGAGAGCAACGGCAAGCATGTCACCCTCACGGGTGCGCGCGTGGACTACGACACCGCGCCCGTGTATTGGGGCGAACCCGGCACCAACGGCCAACATTCGTTCTATCAACTAATCCACCAGGGCACGCGGCTCATTCCCTGTGATTTCATCGCCTTCGCCCAGCCGCTCAATCGGCTCGGCCGGCATCATGACATCCTGCTTGCGAATGTCTTGGCGCAAACCGAGGCGCTCGCCTTCGGCAAAACCGCCGAAGACGTCGTGGCGGAAGGTACGCCGCCCGCCCTGGTACCCCATCGAGTATTCGAAGGAAACCGCCCTTCCAATACGATCCTTCTGGATCGCTTGACGCCGAGTTCGCTCGGCAAACTCGTGGCCCTCTATGAACACAGCGTTTTTACGCAAGGCGCGATCTGGCAGATCGACTCCTTCGACCAATGGGGCGTGGAACTTGGCAAGGCGTTGGCGCAACGCATCATCCCGCAACTCGAATCGTTAGACGAGCCGCGCCTTGAGCATGACAGTTCGACCAACCATCTGATCCGCCGGTACCGCGACCTCAAAGGAGCAGCGTGATGCCCCGCGGATACGTCCGGCCACTTTATGTCTTGCCTTTTGATCACCGAGCCTCTTTCGAGGCGAAGATGTTCGGATGGAAGACACCCTTAAGCGGATCCCAAGTCGCGCAAATTGCGGACGCAAAGCGCCTGATCTTCGAAGGGTTCCAGGCTGCCGTCCGGATGGGCGTGGACAAGGACAAGGCGGGCATCCTCGTTGATGAGCAATTTGGAGCCGCGATTCTGCGTGATGCCGCAGCAGCGGGCTATGTGACGGCCATCTCGGTCGAGAAAAGTGGCCAGGATGAGTTCGACTTCGAATATGGACTGGATTTCGCGCGCCATATCGGAGCGTTCAAGCCGAAGTTTGCCAAAGTCCTGGTGCGCTACAACCCCGAAGGGGATGAGCGCCAGAACCAGCGCCAGGGCGCGCGCCTAAAGCGCCTGTCGGACCATCTTATCCACATCGGCCAGACTCAGCTCATGTTCGAGTTGCTAGTCCCGCCCACCGAGAAGCAGCTGCTGAAATTGGATGGAGATCGAGCAGCCTACGATCGCGAGCTCCGACCCCGCCTCATGGTGCAGGCCATCCAGGAACTTCACCAAGCGGGAGTCGAGCCGGATGTCTGGAAGATCGAAGGACTCGATAAGCGTCGCGATTGTGTAAGTCTCGTCGCCGCCGCGCAGGCCGAAGGGCGCACAAATGTTGGCTGCATCGTTTTGGGTCGGGGTGAGGATGATCAAAAGGTAGTGGAGTGGCTCACCGTGGCGGCGGGTGTTTCGGGTTTCATTGGCTTCGCCGTTGGGCGCACGGTCTTTTGGGATCCTCTGGTTGCATGGCGCACCCAGACCGTCACGCGCCATGCAGCCGCTGAGGAGATTGCTCGGCGCTATCACGAATTCGTCTCCATCTTCGAGGCGGCACGGCACAAGAGCACCGAGGGAGCCTAGGACAGCGCAATCGAATCTACACAGTCGTTTTGCAAACAATGGAGGACGCAAGCGTGGAACTGGGAATGATTGGCCTTGGCCGGATGGGGGCAAACATGGTGCGCCGACTGCTCCGGGGCGGCCACCGTTGTGTCGTGTATGACACATCCGCGTCCACGGTCGCGGCATTGGAAAAGGAGGCAGCGGTGGGGGCAGCATCGCTGACCGATCTGGTGCACACGCTGGCGAGACCGCGTGCTATTTGGCTCATGCTTCCCTCAGCCGGGGTCGCACGGACCATTGCCGAGCTGACCCCGCTTCTGGAGCGCGGTGACATCCTCATCGATGGCGGCAATTCCTACTACGTTGACGACATCCTGCGCGCAAAGCAGCTCGCGCAGGCCGGGCTGCACTATGTCGAAGTCGGCACCAGCGGCGGTGTGTGGGGCCTCGAGCGCGGCTACTGCATGATGATCGGCGGCGAATCGGCGGTCGTGCAACGTTTAGATCCGATCTTCGCCACGCTCGCTCCCGGTCGTGGAGAAATACCACGCACGCGAGGCCGCGAGAAGGTGGGTGGGACGGCAGAGGAAGGTTATCTGCATTGCGGCCCGAGCGGTGCGGGCCATTTCGTGAAGATGGTTCACAACGGCATCGAATATGGCTTGATGGCCGCTTACGCCGAGGGACTGGCGATTCTCAAGGCGTCGAACATCGGTCTGAAAGCGGGCGCGGTCGATGCCGAGACAACCCCGTTGCGTGATCCGGAACACTATCAGTTCGAGCTGAATCTGCCGGATATCACCGAAGTGTGGCGACGCGGCAGTGTGGTGGCGTCGTGGCTACTCGATCTGTCCGCGCAAGCCCTATTGGAAGATCCGGGCCTGTCCCAGTTCGCAGGCCGTGTGTCCGATTCGGGCGAAGGCCGATGGACGATCAAAGCGGCCATCGATGAGGGTGTACCCGCCTATGTACTGTCGTCGGCCCTCTATGCACGTTTTAGCTCACGCGGCGAAGCCGACTTCGCCGATAAGATCCTGTCGGCAATGCGTTTCCAATTCGGTGGCCACCTGGAAAAGTCCTCCCATGATGCGCCGTGACATGAACCCGGATCAGCTCGATCAAT
>JBEKVI010000129.1:0-3214 GCA_049514215.1 Burkholderiaceae bacterium | reverse complement strand
ACTTTTCGGCGTTGAGAGTCTCGATGGATGACTCGCGCATGTTGCGCTTGTGGTTGGCCTGCGTGGTCATCACGCCGCGGTGATATTCAAAGTACAGCTCGCTCTTCCAGGTGGGAATGTCCACTTTGCCCGCGACGGCAGGCGGCGCAGTGTAGCCCTTGGCGATGGACTGGTAATTCCACTCGGGGCTGTCGGGCGCGAGCTGCTTTTCGATGGAGGAGAAGTAAGTCTGTGCGATGCCGAACTCGGATTTCGGCATGATGTGGCCGCCGTCCGTGCCTTGGCCGGCCCAGTGGAAGCCCTCGTCGAGAACGGCGCGCGTGGGGCCGCCGCCGTGATCGCCGATGCCGTAGAGATCCATGATCTCGGTCATGCCGGTGGCGCGGGTGCGGGCTGTGGCGAGATCTTCAGAAAGGCGTACGGGGTTGAGATTGTTGTTGGCATAGTCGTGCGGGAAATACGCCAGAACCTTTGACCCGTCGGGCGACTCCCACCAGAAGAGCTTGAAGGGGAGCTGGTTGGTGTCGTTCCACGTCATCTTCTGGGTGACAAAATAGTCGACGCCGGACTTCTTGTAGATTTGCGGGAGCTGCCAGGTATAGCCGAACGAATCGGGGTTCCAACCGATGCGCACATCGACGCCATAGGCCTGCTGGTACCAGCGCTTGCCAACCAACAATTGGCGCACTAGCGATTCGCCGTCGGGCATGTTGAGGTCAGGCTCGACCCACATGCCGCCGACCACTTCCCAGCGGCCTTCTTTAATGCGCTGCGCGATTTCAGCGTTTAAGTCAGGATATTTTTGCGCCATCCAGTCGTTGTAGGCGGCGGCGGATTGGGTGTAGGTGTACTGCGGGTACTCGTACATGAGCTGCAGCGCGGTGCCGAAGGTGCGCTTGACCACGTCGACCGTTTCGGTCCACGGCCAGAGCCAGGCAGCGTCGATGTGCGAGTTGCCGGTGAGATGGAATGTGGCTGTCTCGAGAAGTGGCTTGAGAGCCTCGAGTTTTTGATGTGCGGCGCGGAGGCTGGTATCGAACTTTTCCTGCGCCTGGGCACGCGCTGCGGCATCAGGCGACGCGGCCGCGTCGAGCGCGGAGATATCGACGGCGCGAATGGATTCGTTAAGCGTCGTCATCTGGCTGGCGTCGTGAGGCGCAAGCGATGGAACGAGCAATGCAGCGGAGAGGAATTCAAGACGAAGATCTTCGGGGTTGGGCCGGCTCTCAGGGAACTCGATGCGCAGAGTCGCGCCGCGGAAGGTTTTCTTGTCGACTGTGTGGAGGAGCTTGATGGCGACCGTGATTTTGTCGCCGGGCTTGGCATCGTCGAAGAGAACGACGGGCTCGAGATCGTCGCCTAGCGCCACGCGGCGGCCGTTGAAGTAGAGAATCTCTGGCATAGGTCCGTTGGCTTCGGCATGGAACTGGAACCAGATTCGCGAGCCGCTGAGATCGTAGCCGCTAAGCGTGACGGGCACGGTGTAGGTCTGGCGGAACCAGAGGGCATCGTTGGGCGCTTCGCTCTCCGGGGAGATGGGTTTCCAAGAGCTTTCGTCAAGCTTGAGGGCTTCGCCGTGGGCGAGGTCGCCGGAGTGCATCTTCCATGTGCCTTCGGGCAGATTGTGCAGCAGCGTTAGTCTCTCGAGAACGCTGCGCGACTCAGCCGGCAGTGCGCCGGCGGTCTTTGCGACCTCGGCCGCAACACGGGCAGCCTCGACGGAGGTTTGGGCCCGCGCGCAGTGGGAAAGAAGCAAGGCTCCGGAAACGCTTACAAAAATGGCAACGAGTCTCGCAAGAATGGAACAGTGACGGCTTGAGTTCAATGCAGGAATCATGGCGATTTGCTCCCCGAAACATCCTAAGGCATCGGGGCTGCTGACCTGATAACTCTGTCGCGCGGAACGCGGGTTTCGTTGCGAGAGGTTCGTCCAGGGGTGGTTACACCGGGGTCCCGGGCGACAGGTCTTCGTCGCAGGGGTGGTTATACCCAGCCGCCATCGACTACATAGCTTTGGTTGGTGATGGCGCTGGAGTCGTCGGCGGCTAGAAAAAGTACGAGGCGCGCTACATCGTCGGGGAGGATATCGCGCTTGAGGGCCTGGCTGGCCATGATCTCGGCTTTGTACTCGGGTGTGTACCAGAGACGCCTCTGGCGCTCGGTGACGATGGCGCCGGGAAGGACGGCGTTGACGCGTATATTGTCGGGCCCCAGCTCGTGGGCCAGAGTGCGGGTGAGTCCAACGATGGCTGCCTTCGCGGCGATATAGAGTGGGACACCGGTTGACGGAATCATCCACGAAATGGAACTCATATTAATGATGGAACCGCGCTGGGCGGCGCGCATGGCGGGAAGAACAGCCTGGATCGTAAAAAACTGCGGGCGCAAATTTACTGCGATCGATTTATCCCAAAACTCGGGTGTGACCTCATCGATGGAATGGCGTTGGTCATTGGCGGCGTTGTTGACGAGGACGTCGATGGAGCCAAAGGTATCGAGGATCTGCTTGACCGCAGTTTGAAGGGCAGAAATGTTGGTGAGGTCGCAGGGAAGGTACAGCGGTGCAGGGCAGCCGTCGGCGCCGAGGGCGTCGACGAGGTGGTGCGCATGCTCGTCCTGAATGTCGAGAAAGGCGACGCGCGAGCCTTGATGAGCGAAATGGCGCACAAGGGATTCGCCAATGCCCGTGGCGCCGCCGGTGACAAGGATCGCGCGGCCGCGGAGGCTGGGGTAGCTTGCGAACTTATCCGCGCGCGGTAGGTCAGACGGCGGTCCGGTCTGCGGTTGCGGGTTATTACTGGTGCCGCTCGACATAGGTGAAGGTGAACGGACCAAGTATAGTGCTTGGAGACGAGGGGGTGATGGCGGCTAGGTGGCTCCGAAAGCAATGAAAATGGGGTACTTCGTTCGACGGAAATTGACATATCATAATGCGGTACTCCGTCTCCGTCCGGCTGACGAAAAGCGCATACTGTAGAAGGCCAGAATCGCCGGATTCTTCCCTCTCGTATCATCCGGTGATTAGACTTGCTAGGGCGATTGGATGTTGAGGATGCTGGAAGCAAGCCAGCAAATCGATTGAACTGAGCTTGAGAATTGGGAATGGCTCAATCAAGTAGTCAATGAGATCCGCCAGCGCAGAGATGCGCTGGGATACTGTCGACGCTCGAGGCAGCGAACGTTGCCTGGAGTGTGTCGCAAAGTAAACAGAAGT
>JBEKVI010000128.1:0-3346 GCA_049514215.1 Burkholderiaceae bacterium | reverse complement strand
TTCCAAATCAGTAAGGACACCCGGCCAGCGCCACCAAGGCGATCAGGCAAACCAGTGCTCGCGGGCCTTCATGATCAGTACCTTGGCGCGCTCGTTGTCAATACCCGTCAGATCCACCAGCTCGTCGACCGCAAGCTCGGCCAGATCATCGCGCGTGTGCACCGACCCATCGGCCAATTTAGCCGCAAGCTCGGTATCCATGCCTTCTAGCGTCAACAGATCCTCGGCGGCATGTTCGACCTTCTCCTCCTTGGCGATCGCCTCCGTCAAAAGGGCATTTCGCGCCCGGTTGCGCAACTCATTGACCGTATCCTCATCGAACGCATCGATTTCGAGCATCTCCGTGATAGGTACGTAGGCGACTTCCTCAAGGCTCGAAAACCCTTCCTGTACCAGGATCTCGGCGACCTCTTCATCGACGTCGAGCTTGTCAATGAACAGCTGACGCGTACGCGAAGTCTCCTGATCGGATTTCTGCGCGGACTCTTCAGGCGTCATGATATTGATCTGCCAGCCCGTCAACTCCGAGGCGAGGCGCACGTTCTGGCCGCTGCGCCCGATGGCAATGGCGAGGTTTTCCTCGTCGACGACCACATCCATGCTGTGCTTTTCCTCGTCGACCACGATGGAGGACACATTGGCGGGAGCAAGAGCCCCAATGACAAATTGGGCCGGATCCTCAGACCACAAGACGATGTCCACATTTTCTCCGCCCAGTTCGTTGCGGACCGCCTGCACACGCGAACCGCGCATCCCCACGCACGTGCCGATGGGGTCGATGCGACGATCCGTCGTGAAAACAGCGATCTTGGCGCGGATACCGGGGTCGCGCGCCGCGGCCTTGATCTGAAGCAGGCCCTGCTCAATCTCGGGGACTTCGAGCTCGAACAACTTCATAATGAATTCGGGGGCCGTGCGTGAGAGCATCAACTGTGGTCCGCGCATGTCGCGATTGACCGCCATCACATAGGCTCGAACACGATCGCCCACCCGTAGATTCTCCTTGGGAATCATCTGGTCCCGGCGCAAACGGGCCTCGACGCGCCCGGCCTCAACGATGATGTCACCCTTGTCCATACGCTTGACGGTCCCAGTGACAATGCTCTCTCCTCGCGCGAGGAAATCGTTCAGGATCTGCTCTCTTTCGGCGTCGCGAATTTTTTGCAGCACAGCCTGTTTGGTGTCCTGTGCGAAACGCCGCCCGAATTCGACCGGCTCGAGCTGCTCCTCAATGTATTCGTGAAGCTCGATGTCGGGGATCTGTTCCCGCGCCTCCGAGAGCAGCTCCTGGCGGTCGGGAAACTCGAGTCCCGCGTCATCAGGGACGACCTGCCAGCGCCGAAACGCTTCCGTCGCGCCCGTGGTGCGATCAACGGCGGCGCGAATGTCGACGTCCCCGGGATAGAGCTTCTTCATTGCCTGGGCGAGCGCCTGCTCGAGAGCGCCAAAAACGACTTCCTTACTGACGTTCTTCTCGCGCGCTAGCGCATCCACTAGCAATAGAATTTCCCGACTCATCTTTTGTTGCTCCTGAAATCAAGCTGCGGCACCAGACGCGCCTTGTCCACCTCCGAGAGAGTGAACTCAAGCAATTTCTCGACGGCGTCTTTGTCCTCGAATACCAGTCCGAAGCGCGCTTCCGGACCGAGGGTCGCGCCCGCGGGTTGCAGGATTCCCTCAAACTGCTTGCGTCCGTCCATCGGGGAGCGCAGCTTCAGCACGATTCGCTGTCCAGCGAAGCGTTCGAAATCCCGAGCCCTCTTGAGGGGACGATCCAGACCCGGCGAGGACACTTCAAGCCGCTCATAGGCGACGTTTTCGACCGTGAGCACGTGCGAGAGCTGGTGACTCGCGCGTTCGCAATCCTCAATCGTAATTCCGCCGGCCGTATCGATAAAAACCCGCAATAAACCACCCGCAGACCATTCGAGGTCTACCAATTCATAGCCGAGACCGCCTAGGGCGGTCTCGATTACCGATTGCGCCGCTTGCACCCTCGCTTGCACCCTAAAAACTATCCCTCTGTTGCGCTGTAATCGCCCAAACCGCTTTGGGACCACCCTGTTTGCCCGCCAGGGAATTCGGGAAAAAAAAATGGGCGAACCGCCCATTTTTTCATCTCGCCATGACAAAACCGACCCTAACGTCCAGATTCGCAGGAATTTAGCCGTCGAATTATATAAAAAATCGGTCCGGCAAGCAAGAAGCCGGCCGACCTCAGACCCAGCGGGCGCCTCCCCTGGGAGCGAGATTTCCGGCAATCCACACTGTGACGGGCGCCGATTAAGGGTACTGCCCCATCCCTAGCCAAGGGTTCTGCGCCTCGGCGCCGAGACCTAGCCGACCCGACGCTTGCGCGGGCCATTGGGTCGCCCGCGCCCTGAACCCGCAGGACCGAAGCCCAGACCCGTCATCAACGGATCGATTTTGGTGCGTCCGGGCTCGCCGTTACGCTTGGGTCCTTGCGCGCCATTTGCGCCGTGGTTGGCAGGCGCACCGGGCGGCCCTCCCGGCCGTGGTCCTTTGCGCTTTGCCCCGCCGGGTTTGGCGTTGGGCTGCTGCGGCTTGCCATTGGGGCGATTGCCGCCCGGCCGCGCGGTCCCTGGATTTCCTGCAGGGCGCGCGCCACCCTTGCCGACCCCCAACTCACCACACCACTGCTCGACGATGTTTGCGGGAAGTTCCTGCCAGCGGCCGCGCGACACCGCGCGCGGCAGGCAAATACCGCCATAGCGTACCCGGATGAGGCGGGAAACCGTAAGGCCCACCAATTCGAACATCCGCCTGACCTCGCGATTGCGGCCTTCGGAAATCACCACGTGGTACCAGTGATTGGCTCCATCGCCCCCGGCCTCCTCGAGCTTTGAAAAGCACGCAGGACCGTCGTCGAGTTCCACCCCTTCGGTGAGCCGGCGCCGTTGTTCATCACCTAGCTCACCTAACACTCGCACGGCGTACTCGCGATCAAATCCATAGCGGGGGTGGGCCAGCCGGTTGGCCAGTTCGCCCGATGTCGTGAGGATGAGCAACCCCTCGGTGTTGAAGTCGAGCCTCCCCACGGCGAGCCACTTCGCCGATCGCACAACGGGCAGGCGGTCAAACACGGTCGGCCGACCCTCGGGATCGTCGTGGCTGACGATTTCACCCGAAGGCTTGTGATACAGAAGCACCCGTGGGGGCCGGCTCGCGAGCCTGCGCTGCACGAGCTTCCCGTTGATCCGGACCTGGTCCTCCGGAGCGATGCGCTGTCCAATGTGGGCGGGCTCGCCATTGACGGAGATACGCCCCGCGATGATGAGTTCTTCCATCTCGCGTCGCGAGCCAAGACCCGCCTCGGCCAGTACTT
>JBEKVI010000127.1:0-3404 GCA_049514215.1 Burkholderiaceae bacterium | reverse complement strand
AGGACGTGGTCGCGCACAATCCTGCCGCTGCGCTTGATGACGTTGGCGAAGCGCCACGCGTCTCCAACTTTCACGTACTTGAGGATCTTGACCCGATGAGCGTAAAGCTTTGGCTTTCCCGGCATATTCCATCTCCCTCTGGAGGGAGTGGAAGATAGACCGGATCGCGAATTCGGGCAAACCCGGAAACGGGAGAGACAGAGTAGAAGGAGTTGACGGCGTTGGCAGCGATCTTATCGACAGGAAGACCGACAGGAAGCGGGTTAAAGCGATGAAAATAAACAAAACCGAGGAGAAGGCAGCGTTCTAACAGACTCGCCTGTCGGCCACGTCCGAGGTGCGCCAGCCAGCGTTTCGGATTTTCTTACGTGATCCATTTGATCCTCTTTGGGCCATACCTTGGATGCCTACCAATTTTCTCGACAATTTGCTTGTAACTACAAACAGCAATACAATTGGGTCTGAGATGGAATGAAATACGAAATGGGATGAGGCGAAGAACCGGACGAACGTCGCCAAGCACGGCCTCAGCTTTGAGGATGCCGAGCAGGTATTTGCAGGGCCTTGCGTCACCTTCGAAGACGACCGTTTTGCTTACGGCGAAGAACGGCTCATCACTTTGGGCTTGCTGGCTGGGCGTCTGGTTGTCATAGCCGCATGCGCCTCGCGATGACGGGACGCGCATCCTCTCCGTGAGAAAGGGAAATCGACGTGAACAGAAAATCTATCAAGAGCGACTTGGCACGGATTGACCGTACGAAGGATCGCGATATTGACTATTCGGACATTCCGCGGCTCGACCAGACCTTTTTCAAGAAGGCGACGATGGCCTGGCCCCCCGCGAAAAGGCAACTGACGATTCGCCTGGATGAGGACGTGCTCGCTTGGCTTAAGCGTCATGGCAAAGGCTACCAGACGCGCATCAACCGCATTCTGCGCGTAGTAATGGAGAGTCAGCCGCCACGCACTCCTGCGCTCCGCAAATAGTCGAACCGAAGGTCGACACTGTAGTTCTGCTGGTGAGGTTTCAGTGGTGGATGATGTCCTCGACGAGTAACACCAAGCAATCACTCATCATGACGCTCCGAACCGTAGTCGAATGACGTCCCTGCGATACCCAAAGATCTGCCGTAGCCTCGGAACGATGAACCAGCGATTAGCAAGACGTCCCAGGCCGCCGAAAGGTGGCGCGTAGTAGACATGATCCTCCATGACGGTCCGGCTTCCTTGGGCGCTAAATGTGTGTTTGTGCCACCAGCAACGATAGGGCCCCAATTCCTGCAGATCGATGAAGCAGTGCGGCGGCTCCCACTCCGCGATTCTCGTCCGCCAGCGAATCGGCATCGGACCAACGCGTAACCGGTAGTCGATCGTCGACCCATTGGTAATCGCGGCGGCCCCACTCTGAATCTCAAAACGCATAGCCGCAGGGGTAAAAAGCCCTAAATTCTCCGCCCGCGAGAAAAACGCGAAGACCTTATCTAGCGGCGCATCGATCACGGTCCTCGTTCGCAACTCATGTGTAGGCCGGCGTTTTTGCAAGTAGTCCTGTTCGACGGGCGTGTGAAATTCACCAGAGGATCGGAAGGGCATAATCTGCACATCGCCTGTCTGCATAATGTCGGCCAGGGCCTGATCGAGCGTCGGGAACCGATAGGTGAAACCAAGCTCGTGTAGACGCTGAGGCTCGATTCGCTGGCTACTCAGCAGTACGCCTGCCGCCTCCCCGAAGATGACCTTTAGGGCGAGAGCCGGCACGGGCAGCGCGGCGGGGCGATGAAGGGCGCGCCCAAGAGTCTTCGCGAACTCTCGGCTCGTCGTCTGCTCTGGCGCAGCACCATTGACGGGGCCTTGGTAACGAACGTCGTTTAACGCAATCGCGATCACCTGGACCAGATCGTCGAGATGGATCCATGGCATGTACTGGCGTCCGGACCCAACCGGTCCGCCGACGCCTAGCCTGAACGGAGGGAGCATCTGAGCCATTGCTCCACCGTCTCTTCCAAGCACCACACCAGTACGCAGAGTCATGACGCGGAGACCAGAATCCTCGGCCAAGCGGGCGGCCTCCTCCCAGTCTTTGCACAACTGCGCAAGAAAATCAGTGCCGCCGGGAGACGACTCGTGGAGAACCTCACTGCCACGATCGCCGTAGTAGCCGACCGCGCTCCCAGAGATCAGCGTCTTGGGACGCGGTCGTGCTTCGGCAATCGCGCCTACCAGTTGCCTGGTCAGCTGCACGCGGCTCTCGACCAGCACTCGACGGCGCGCCTCAGTCCAGCGTCCGCCCATGATCGCTTCCCCAGCGAGATTGACGACAGCGTCACTTCGCTCAAGAGCTTCTCGGACGGCGTGTGGGCCGGCACTCAGCGCCAGGGGCTCGACTTCAGCGCCGAGAAGACTCCGGGTCCGTTCTACCGAGCGTACCAAGGCAATCAACTGGTGGCCTTCGCGACGAAGAACAGGAACGAGCGCCCTGCCGATAAAGCCGGTGGCGCCGGTGATGAGTACGCGCATCAAGAATCCTTTCCTAACTCTCTGCAGACAATCTCATCCGAGACGCATGAGCGGACCCTCAACGAAGTCCCGGATCAGATCGTCGCTGGCCGCCTGGGCATGGCACAGCAATCCACCGCACAGACGTCGGGGCGCGGGCCAAACACTCCTAACGCAAGCCGCGGCTGGCGTTGGTCCATGCGCTCGCAAATCAGTTGGCGAATCATGCGTATGAATCGGGGATGCGTCCCCACGGTCTCCGCTCGTACCATTTGCAAACCCAACTCTCCGCACAACTGTCGCGCCTGCGTATCAAGATCGAAAAGAATCTCCATGTGGTCTGAGACGAAACCGATGGGAGCGATCACTACATCCGAACTGCCTCCCCGCACTTTGACTTCGCGCAGGCAATCAAGAATGTCCGGCTCCAACCAAGGTTGCGACGCTGGACCACTTCGGCTCTGGTACACCAGGCGCCATTCTTTGCGTCCCAGATGTTCTGCGACTAGCCTGCCGGTTTCCTTGAGTTGTTTCTCGTAGTCACAGCCTCGCGCCATTGCCAGTGGAATACTGTGCGCGGTATAGATAAGGTGCGCCGCCTCACGCCGGTCCTCTGGAATCTTTGCCAGCGAGTGCTGCACACGATCTGCCACGGCCTCAACAAATCCAGGATGGTTGTGGTAAGCGCGAATCTTATCTACCACCGGCGCGCCCTTGCCTGCTGCCTCTTGCGCGCGCGCTATGTCTTCCCAGTACTGTCGGCAGCTCGAGTACGAACTGTAAGCGGAGGTCACGAAAGCCAGCGCACGGCCGACGCCGTCCACCTTCATCTGGCGCAGCGTGTCGGCGAGCATGGGATGCCAGTTGCGATTCCCCCAATAGATGGGCAAGCGAGGCCCGTGCTGAGC
>JBEKVI010000126.1:0-3460 GCA_049514215.1 Burkholderiaceae bacterium | reverse complement strand
AACTGGAAGGAGAGGATCTATTGTTCCTCCAGTACACCGGAGGCACGACGGGGATGTCAAAGGGTGCGGTTCTCTCCCATCGTAACCTGGTCGCCAATACCGAGCAGTTCAAGGCGTTTATGCCCGAGGCGCTCGTTGCGGGGCAGGAGGTCCTGGTCACTGCGATACCGCTCTACCACATCTTCGCGTTAATGATCAGCATCACCTATCTGTCAGTGGGAGCGGAGAATTGGCTCATCGCGAACCCCCGAGAAATGGACGAATTCGTTGAGACGCTTCGCGAGGCGCGCCCGACGGTATTCATCGGAGTCAATACACTGTACGGAGGGCTCTGCCGTCATGCAAGGATCACGACAGTCGACTGGTCTCGATTAAAGCTTGCCATCGGCGGCGGCGCAGCGGTCACCTCAGCCACATCGGCTCGCTGGCGCGAAGTGACGGGCAAGATCATCCTGGAGGGGTACGGACTGTCCGAGACCTCTCCAGTGGTCTCGCTAAATCCCGCCTACATCGACGAGTTCACCGGCACCACGGGCCTGCCGATGCCCTCAACCGACATCCGACTCGTCGACGAGGATGGACAAGTCGTTGCCGATGGTGAAGCGGGCGAGATCTGCGTCACGGGCCCCCAGGTGATGCGCGGCTACTGGAACCAGCCCGAAGCCAATCGTGCCGCATTCACCTCCGACGGGTATTTCAAGACCGGCGACATCGGCATCCTCGATGCGCGCGGTTTTCTTAAGATCGTCGATCGGAAGAAGGACATGATTATCGTCTCCGGATTCAACGTCTATCCGAACGAGGTGGAAGACGTCGTTTCCGCCTTTCCGGGAGTCGCCGAATGTGCCTGCGTGGGCGCTCCCGACGAGAGGACCGGCGAGTTCGTGAAGCTGTTTGTGGTGCCCGCTGCCGGCGCTACGCTCACCGGCCAGATGGTGCTCGAGCATTGCAGGAAGTCCTTGACCGGCTACAAGATGCCAAAGCTCGTTCGCATCGTCGAGTCTCTACCCAAATCGACGGTTGGGAAAATCCTGCGCCGTGAGCTTCGAGGCGCTGAGTAACTGCGCGGCCGGGGGCCACGTTCCACATCATCTAAGATGGCAATGACTCAGGTGCCCGCTGTGCAAGAAAGCGCGTCCGACGTGCCGCTACCCTGGGCTGACGAGACCGCGTCCGATGGCCTTGGAATCTCGAAGGAGATGCTCAAGATCGGCTCCCAGGTCTTGCGGGTCGCCCGTAAGCCCGGCCGCTCTTGGCCGGGCCCATCCGTCCCGTTATTGCTATTTAACGGCATCGGCGCAAATCTCGAGCTTCTTGAACCGCTTGCTCTGGCGCTTAAGAGCCGCGAGGTCATCATTTTCGACATCCCGGGAATCGGCAAGTCGCCCATGCCGCGATACCCGTATCGCCTTCGCCATATCGTCCATCTGGCCTGTGGAGTCCTTGACCACTACGATCACCAGTGCTGCGACGTGCTTGGCGTGTCCTGGGGCGGGGCCGTGGCTCAGCAGTTTGTCCACACTGCGCCCGAGCGGTGTCGCCGCCTGATTCTCTGTGCAACGGCCTCGGGTGTGGCGATGGTTCCTCCCACACCCAAGGTTCTGGCGACCATGCTCACGCCAAGGCGATACACCGACCGCACGTATGGTCGGAGCGTTTCGGGCCGTCTGTACGGTGGAGACTTCCGTCGCTTCCCCGATGTCGCCAACGCGCATTTCAAGAATGTCACCTGGCAATCCGGACTGGGGTACTACCTGCAGCTTGGTGCAGTCTGGGGATGGACCAGTATTCACTGGCTGCGGCGCGTCGAGCAACCGACTCTGGTCATGGGCGGAGCCGAGGACCCGCTGGTTCCCCTCGCCAACGCGCAGGTCCTGCATCGGCTGATTCCCAACAGCGAACTTAAGGTCTTCGATTGCGGGCATCTCTTTCTTCTGACCCGGCTTGCGCAATCGGTCGAGGCCATCACGAAGTTTCTCGATGCGCCAGCCCCCGCCCAAAGGAGCTTGTCGATGAGCACTGAAGCACATCCACCTGCCCCGCTAGCCATTCGCCTGGGAGCGGGCCTGGGAGTCTCGGACTGGATACTCGTAGACCAGTCGCGTATAGACCAGTTTGCGCAATGCACCGGCGACCACCAATGGATTCATGTGGATGTCGAAAAAGCGGCGCGGGAAAGCGGGTTTGGCAGCACCATTGCACACGGCTACCTGACGCTTGCCCTTCTTGCGCCGACCACCTTTGAAGTTCTCACGGCGAACGTCACGGCCCGCCAAATCATGAACTATGGCCTTGAGCGGGTACGCTTCATCACGCCCGTTGGGGCCGGCAAGCGCATTCGCAATCGCGTTCGTTTCATCGGGATGGACGACAAGGGTGACGGCCGCTATCTGCTTACCCTCGAGAACACGGTCGAAATTGAAGGCGAGTCGAAACCAGCGCTGGTGGCGACTACGTTGGCATTGCTCATCCAGTAGGCCGACGTCCATTCCATCACAATGCCGGAGACCATCCCATGGCTGCACCTCAGCCGCAAGTAGCGGGCGCTGGCAAGCGCCGGGCCGCCCGCAAGACCCGATCCACTGCAAGCACCCCGCGCACGACTGAAAGGGCTCCGATTCGCAAATCCGCGTCCAATGCCCGTCGGCTGAAGGCTACCGAGTTCGTTGTGGACGAAAAGCCTGCTCGCGAGCCGGGGGGCACGCTTTCCGAGTTACTCGCTGCTGCCTCGAACAACACCCTCGCACTGAATCCGCTTCTCGGCATCCAACCGATTGACATCGCCTCCGCCGGCGCGTCGCTGGTTAAGGCGCTCGCGCTGAGTCCACGCAAGCTTGTCTCGCATTGGGGACGGCTCATGCTGGAACTGAACCACGTGACTCGTGGCAACAGCGCACTGGAGCCGGACGCGAGGGACCGCCGATTTTCGGACGCTGCATGGAAGTCCAATGGGGCCTATCGGCGCCTTTTGCAGGGTTACCTCGCAACGCACAGGGAACTCAACGAGTTCGTGAACCACTCGGGTATCGAAGACCGGGACAAGAGCCGAGCCAAATTCTTCGTGGGCCTGCTTATGGATGCTATCGCACCATCAAACTGGGTGCTTGGGAACCCGGCGGTGGTCAGGAAGGCATTCGAAACGGGCGGCCAAAGTCTGTTGAGCGGGTTGCAAAACTTCCTGGATGATGTGCGCGACAACAGGAAACTGCCAGCGCAGGTCGACGCCACACCGTTTCGCGTCGGCGAGAACGTCGCGACATCGCCTGGACAGGTGGTCTTGAGGCACGATCTCTTTGAGCTCCTGCAATTCACCCCGACCACAGAGAAGGTCCATCGGCGCCCACTCGTCATGTCGCCACCGCAGGTCAACAAGTACTACGTGGTCGACCTGACGCCCGAAAAGAGCCTCATAAAATGGGCCACCGACAGCGGAATCCAACTGTTTGTCATCAGCTGGCGC
>JBEKVI010000125.1:0-3544 GCA_049514215.1 Burkholderiaceae bacterium | reverse complement strand
CACTTTAAAACTATATCTCAGTCTGCTCGGCGAGTTCTAGCGCATCATCCACATCGATTCCGAGATAGCGAACGGTGCTTTCCAGCTTCGTGTGTCCCAAAAGCAACTGGACGGCTCGAAGGTTCTTGGTCCGGCGGTAGATCAACGCTGCCTTGGTTCGGCGCAACGAGTGGGTTCCGTAGACAGCCGGATCTAAGCCGATCGACGAAATCCATGATTCCACGATCCTCGCATACTGTCTCGTGGAAAGATGAGGTGAGTCCGAAAGTCGGCTCGGAAACAAGAACGACTGCGAACCCAAGTGAGCCGATTCGATCCACGCCTTGATCGCTTTCCGGGTCTGCTCTGTGATCTCGAACTGTACCGGACGCTGGGTCTTTTTTTGCATGACGATCGCCCTCGACGCGACCTGACTCCCTTGCATCACATCTAGCGTGCGCAGCGCGGTCAGATCGCAGGCACGCAGCTTACTATCGATTGCCAAGTTGAACATTGCCAAGTCACGCACATTCTTTGACATCTCGAGCCGGATTCTGATGGCCCAGATCTCTTGGAGCTTCAGGGGAGGTTTCTGACCAACCAATTTCCCTTTGTTCCAGGGAATAACACGGTCTGCCTTCGATGTGGTTTCCATAAGTGTTCCTTCAAATGAATGAGGAACCTCATGATGGAGCCGACGGCGGTTAAAGAATGCAGCGCAATTGCGACGCGGCGGGTAACGGGGCTGTCATATTAGCCGACGAGGACCAAGGGGGCGGGTCCCTGAGTACAGGAATTTCAAACACTATTTTTCAAGAGTCCTGAATGTATCCGGCGACACACTAGCGGTCAAACGTGCGGCCAATTACTGAAACGCACCGTTTACTCAAACCCCCGGTGCAGTTTGCCACCACATTCACGCGCTGGCCCGACGCGATCGCGCGCTTCTGAGCAATTCTGGCCGTGTGTCTGCATTTCCGCTTTTGGCCGTTGCCAGCCTGACAAGTTTAAGCGACAGCAGCGAGAACCGGTAACCCGTAGTTTCACTTCGCAGTCATTGACCAGGAGCCTCAGCAAGCCATGCGCTCCTGGCCTTACATGTTTTCATGGCCCGCTTGTAGGCTTCGCGTCCGCTGGTGCGGGCCATGTAGGCCCGCTCAGCCTCGCCGAAGCTGACGCCCCCACCTCTGCGGGCCAACTCTAGGGCGTAGGTCACGGAAATATCGGCAGCCGTGAACGCATCGCCGGCAAGATAGGGCGAGCGCGCAAGTTGCCGCGTCACCAACCCCAGTCGGCTCTCGAACACTTCCAGCGCCTGGCCGGCGGTCCAGTCCAGTCGCTCGGCCTTGGGCGCGAAATTGCGCGCTGCAACGACGAAATTAATGGAGGCTGCGAGGCCGGCTTCGCCGAGGTGAAGGAACTGTTGGTAGGCTGGGAACGTGGGATCGTGTGGAGCCGGTGCAAGCGGCGTAGGGCCGTAGCGGGCCATGAGGTACTCCATGATCGCAATCGACTCAACCATCGTGACGCTGCCATCCTGGATCGCCGGGATGAACCCGGCAGGGTTGACAGCCAGAAACTCTGCGTCCTTCTCGACGCCGGCGATTAGGTCCACCGGCCTCAGCCGGTACTCGAGACCCATTTCCTCCAGCAGCCATACGACGCGGAACCCTCTCCCTTCGCCGAAAACGGTGATCATCTCCCGCACTCCTCCTTTTATGATTCCACGTCCCAGTGTCTGAAGATTGCCACCTGCTACCGCCGCTGGCACAGCCCAACACCTTAGAAACTATATCTCAGTCTGCTCGGCGAGTATTAGCGGATCCTGCACGTCGAACCCGAGACAGCGAACAGCGCTTTCCAGCTTCGTGTGTCAACTGGAATGCCGGAAAGTTCTAGGTCCGGCGGTAGATCAAAGCTACCTTGGTCCGGCGCAAGGAGTCGGTTCCATGAACAGCAGGATCTAAGCCGATCAACGAAATCCACGATTCCACGATCCTCGAGTACCGTCGCGAAAACCCCGATGCAAAGCACGCCAAGCAGGAGTAGCTGTTGCGAAGGAAAGATGGGCGAAGGCCTCTTAGATCGATAGCTATATCCGCTCTGGAGCCACTGGTTCGATGCAGGGGGCCCCACTCATTACTTCGGGACCGCGACTTACAAGGGAAACTTCCACGAATCTCTCCCGGTCGCCGCCGGACGACCACTAGTTTCGTATTATGTCAGCGACAGCAATGGTGCGCTCCTTACATCCCTTCGCGCCGCAACGTCAACGGCGTTATGCCATGTGCTCCATGTCTTCAGGCATGCTAACCCAGGAATGCATCCGCTCTTCATAGACCGAGAACGTTGGCGCCGGGAAGTTCGATTCTGCGAACACGCCGACGGGGATGACAATACTGTCTTCCCTCCCTTCATTGATGTAGTAGACCGTAACGCCGCAAGTTGGGCAGAAGGTGAATCTGGCTCCTCCGCCTTCGTCTCCGACTCGGACGTACTGCGTTCCTGTTCCACTGATCTCGACCGCTTGTCGCGGAAACCTGGCTTGAGCCGCAAAGACGCTGCCAGATCGACGCTGACATGCGTAACAATGGCAGACCGATACCCGGATCGGCTCCCCGGAGACTTTGGCAGTGAGCTGGCCACAACTGCAAGACGCGATTCGATGTGTCATGGCGATGAGGGGAATGGGGTTATGCTGTTGGGACAGTAGCATTCTGTCCCGGCGTTCGGCAACTGGTCAGCCCGTTGGCAGTCATCGTGGGCCTGATTATGTACTCCGCTGACCGCCCTCCGAAGACCGAATGCCAATCACGGTGGCCCTAGACAGCTTGTATGCCCTCGCCACGTCGCTCACGGTCTCGCCTCGAGCCAACCGCCGTCGAATCTCGTCGCGCTCCTTGGGCGGTGTTTTAGCGGGCCGTCCCATGTAGGGTTCCCCGTTCCCGAGCGCGCGCCTGACCGACCTGGGTACGTTCGATAATCAGTTGGGTATTGCCACCTCTGGAAAAAAGGAGGCTGTGGCTGATATCTTTGCGCAATGCGCCGCAACCATTGACCAAGGTCCCTTTGAAACGCGTCCTACCGTCCTGACCTCCCGTTGGATATTTGAGGAAGGGAAAGCCAAGTTTTGTATGACTTGCAGGCTTGTAAGAGTTAGCCGCGTGGCATCTTCTCGAAATCGCTCGGGGCGGCGGCGCGGAAGGCGGGCAGCGTTTCACAGTGTTCGGCCAAGGTGATCAGAGAGGCGTGGGCGGTGGGTGACAGCACTTCATCCATCCGGTCCTGCATGTACCAGATCAGCGTTGTGATCATGACATCGGCATGGGTGAGCGTTGCCCCGCAGGCATAGGGTGCAGCAAGGCGGCGGGTCAGTTCGTCGAGGCCAGCGCGGGCCTGGCCAATGCAGCGGTCAAGCCAGTCTGTGCTGCGATTTTCGACGGGATGGAAGTGCCTCTCGTAGACCACAGCCCCGACCTTTTCGAGGGTGCCTTGAGCCAGTGCCGTCATCTGTAGAACGAGGCGGCGCGCGGGGCCGGAGGCGGGGATCAGCGCCGCGTCGTCC
>JBEKVI010000124.1:0-3584 GCA_049514215.1 Burkholderiaceae bacterium | reverse complement strand
CGTCGTGGCGAGGCGCTTGGCTGTCTTCGCGTGTTCCTCGGCCAGCGCAACACGTCCCTGGTCCATTTCTACCGAGCCGAGAATGATCTCGCGGTAGACCGTAGCGAAGGCGTTGCGGATGTCGTCTGTGCTGGAGGATAACTCCCATGGGGCCTGGTAAATTTCGACCCAGCGACCGGCCTTCCAACATAAGAAGCGCTGCACGTTGGACGCGACGTTGCGAGCCCAAACGTCTCCGATTCGACCGCCATCATCAAACGAGTGCAGCCAGTGACTTGCAGCGGGCAAATCATCTTTCAATGCGGCAGCGGTCGCACGAATCACGGCGAGCTCACCGGCAGTTTCCTTGCCACGTGTGGCGGTGACATCATGCTTCTGGCGCTCCACTTCGCCAAGAAGGAGCGCCGCTTCGTCGAATCGGAGCGCGAGAGCCAGGCCCCAGGCGATGGCGAGCTGGAGACTCGGATGTCCTTGGAGGAGATGAGACGGAAACCGACGGCGCCAATCGAGCAACGTCAGAAGGTCGCCGCTTTTGACCAGATCCATCCCGCATTCATCCAGCCACTCGACCGCCTGGCCGGTGTTGTTCCCTTCAAGACCGTGGGACACCGCTTCGGTCCATGCCCCGTGATCCGCATACCACTGGGCAGCTCGAGTATGAAGTGCCCTGCGATCGACATTGAATCGTTCCAGGACGACTCGCTGCAAGTAATCCTTCAGAAGCGGATGGTATTGCAGCCACTGACCGTCCGCCCCCACGCCGTGTACCAGCAGATTCTGGGTCCTGACCTCGACGAAGAATTCGGGGCTCCTGGGGTCCTGGGTCACGACTTGGCAAAGTTCCGTGTCTAAGGCGCTCAGGATGGAGGTCAGCGCCATGAACTGAACGAGCTGGGGTGGCAGCACGTCCAAGGCCGACTCAAGAATGAGGTCGAGCGTGCCTTCCAGGTCGCGAACATCAGTTGGCGATCGTGGCTTCAGAAGGGGCCCCATCGCTGCCGCCCGAACTGCCGCGGGCCAGCCACCGGTAAACCGGCGCAGTTCTGCAAGCCTTTCGGGCACGAGGGGCTTGGCCACGTTTCGTGTCAGAAATAATTCGACTTCCTCTCGGCTGAATCTTAGATCCTCCGTTTCCAGGGTCATCCTCGCGCCATTGAGGTGCAATACATCCAATGCCGGTGGCAACGACGCACGGGTGGTCAGAACAAGGTGGAACTGAGGCGGAGAGCGCCTGAGCAGTTCGGCCAGCGTCTCGTCGACCAGCGGATTCGTCACGAAATGGTAGTCCTCCAACACAAGAACGAATTCGTCGTCGTGCTCGGCCAATCTGTCGACGAGCGAATCGAGGACTGCGGAAGAAGGTGCCACCGGATTTGCCTCGAGCAGGGACAAAGGGTCGGCGGCCAAGGCTGCATCGGCTTGATGCAACGACGAGAATAGGGAGTGGAGAAAGCAAGAAGGTTCGCTATCTTCCGGGTCAAGGTTCACCCACGCGCACGTGATGTTCTCCCGGCGCCACTGGGTCACCCAAGTTGCGACAAGAGTGGATTTCCCGAATCCGGCGGGGGCAGCCACGCACACGAGCCTTGCGGAGAGGACAGCGCGACGCGCCGACTCCAGACTCTTACGAGACATCGTGTCCGGTGGGGGCCGCATGGCGGTCACCTTGGCCCTTGACACAGCGCGAGCGAAGCCAGCTTCCATAGATTGAAGTCTAACCCCTCCGCAAGAATTCGGGAGCAGTTACGGCGCCGTCGCCCACGATTTCCTCCCCCACGTTCTCCCCCATTTTGCCCCTGCTTGAGGGATATCTCGTGTGTCCCTCCCCGGCCTAACCTGCAATGGACCGTTCACCGGCCGTCCGTCCAAGCAAAAGAGGGCGGCTGGTCAAATGGATATGAGCACTCATTCGTTCATCGCAGGAATAGGAGCAACGCCCTTTGGCCGGCACGTTAAGTCGAACGTGCGGTCGCTGGCTGCCAGTGCCATTGCGCAGGCGCTCGGGGACGCCGCATGTGATGCGTCGGCCCTGGAGGCGGTTTTCTTCGCCAACTCGAACCAAGGCTACATCGACGGAATCCATACCTTGAGGGGGCAGTATGGACTGCGGCAAGTGGGGCTCAGGAACGTCCCTGTCTTTAACCTGGAGAACTCGGGGGCCGGCGGTGGAACTGCACTGCATCTTGCCCGGCTCTATGTCGCCAACGGTGAGGCGGATATCGTTCTTGCCGTGGCGAGCGAGAAGATGTCCACGCTGGACTCCGACGTTTCACTCTGTGCTGTGGATGGTCTATGGGACCAGATCGAGGCAGAGGACGACCTGAAGCGCGTATTCGAGCTCGGCCAACTGGTCGAACCACCTCCGTGGATTGAACGCGACAATTCCTACCCCGATACGCTCGATGTTCACGCTTCGTTTGGCCGCTTTTATATGGGCAAATTTGGTGTGAGCCAACGACACTATGCCGCTGTCGCGGCCAAGAACCACGTCCACGGAGCTCTCAACCCGGACGCTCATCGGCGGGTCCGTTATTCTACGGCCGAGATCTTGGCGGCACCCTTTGCGCGGTATCCATTAACAGCCCCGATGTGCTGCCCGATTAGCGACGGAGCTGCCGCGGTCATCATTTGCAATCAGCACGGTCTGCAAAAGCTTCAGGGTCGCGGCTCACGTGCGGTTCGCGTTCTCGGCTCGACGGTGCGCACCGGCAGCAACCCCGAGTGGTCGTTCGAAAATCATGTCGTACGCAGCGCAGCCTATGACCTCTATGCAAAGACATCCATCGGACCCGAAGACATTGACATCGCCGAAATATTCGATGCCACGGCTCCTGCCGAAGTGATTCAATCCGAACTTCTTGGATTCTTTCCCGAGGGAGAAGGGGCGTTGGCTGCAGCACATCGCGAAACCTCGATTGGTGGTGCGATACCTCTTAACACTTCGGGCGGACTGCTGGCTCGCGGCCACGCAATCGCCGCCACTGGCCTTGCCCAGGTAGTTGAGGTGGTCCAGCAATTGCGGGGCGAGGCAGGACATCGTCAAGTCGCTGATGCGAGGATTGGTTTGACGCAGACGGCTGCGGGTCTTGTCGGCGTTGAGCCGGCCGCCTCGTGCATCGCGCTCTTCCAAAGAGGTTAGCGAAGCTCCGATTCCTCCGTACCGGGCCGAGAGATCACGCCTTCTTCGCGGAAGGCGGCTATTTCCCGTTCTGTGAATGCCAATTCTCGAAGGATTTCACGGGTATGCTCTCCAAGCCCAGGTGCCAATCTTGGCTTCACCCTGGCACACTCATTGATCCCGACCGGACTCGCAACGGTACGTCGAGGTGATGGATTCTCGTCATCCATCGGAACAATGATCTCGTTTTCGTAGAGTTGAGGGTCGTTCACGACCTCCTCGGGCGTCTGGATCACACCGAACGGTAGAGCCTCTTTGCCCAGACGAGCCGACCAGTAGTTCATCGATTCACTTCCGAATGTCTGGTCGAGAATCTCAACTAATGCGCTCGCGTGAAGCTGGCGGCTCCTGGCGGTTTGAAAGCGCTCATCCCAGTCGAGATCGGCGCGCCCGAGGGCACGCAAGA
>JBEKVI010000123.1:0-3760 GCA_049514215.1 Burkholderiaceae bacterium | reverse complement strand
GTCATCAGTACCGTGACGACGGCCCATTGGGGATTGGGGAGATCGAAACCATACGCAATGGCAAGGGCGGCGATCACCGAAAGGTAGGCAACGGTTCCAAAGAGAAGTGGGTGCTGCATCCTTTAACCCTTTGCGGACTGCATGATGCGCGCGAGACCGGTCCCAAGAGCTGCTACGCGTTTCTACGTCTCATCGAATGTAGATAAGCGGGATCACCGAAGCGGTATTTCGACGTTCGGCCCGACGCCCGCGTTAGATCGTCGTTCTCGACTTGCGTGACTCATTCGTTAGGGCCTGACGCGATGACGAAGCGAACGACATCGTGACGTCGGTCCCTCAAGCCTCATCGCGCAAGTGATTCGATTAGGACATTAAAACGTAGATTTCAGACCCAACGATCGGACAGGTCGTTAGGGGGCTTTCGGCTGGGAAGCGAGGGAGGAGTGAGCGCTAAAGTTACCTGCAGCCATGGCGAACCACCACCAGAAATCTCAGCGATGTCGCAACGCGGGGCTTTCAGGTCTGGCATTCGCGGGCACTGCTTCGACGATGCGCTTCAGATTCGAGAGCCGTCGTGGCGGCCCGCATGGAATGGAAGTTCGCCCCGAGTATCAGGCTGCCAGGTGAGGCCTCGCCGCTTTCTTCCTCGACCGGGCTGGAGATCAGCAATAACCGACTCAGAAGCCATGGAGGTAGGATGAATGACTTCAAGCCACGTCATTTCGACCTTGGAAGCCTGAGTTCACCCGGGAAAACGAGGGCCTGCTCCATGGGCCAAGTGATCGGGGCTTGGGCCTGGCTCGTTCTTTCCAGCGCGGCCTACGGCGACGGCGCCAGCCCCAACCAGGGGTTGCTCGGGGAGGGGGGTGGGCTTCGCACGACGCTCTATGAAGAAGGCATCGATTTTCAATTGGGATTCACGACCGAGGCAGCGTACAACACGCAAGGTGGGGATCGCCACCTCCTCAGTAACGCAGACCAATTCAATCTCGGCAGCACGCTCGATCTGGGCCGCATTTGGGGCTGGGCGGATTCCAAGATTCAAATCGCCGTGACCTATCGAAGTGGTGGAAATCTGAGCGAGGATGCACGTCTGGGCACATTACAGCAGGTGCAAGAGATCTACGGAAGGGGTCAAACCTGGCGATGGACTCAGCTCTGGTATGACGGAGTCTTCTTCAATCGGGTGCTGGATGTCAAAGTGGGTCGAGTTGGCGTCGGGGAGGATTTCTTCTCTTTTCCTTGCGCCTTTGAAAATCTGACCTTCTGCGGATCGCTGCCCGGGAACATCCTGTCGGATTGGTATAACTGGCCGGTAAGCCAGTGGGGCGCCCGGGCCAAGGTGAACATCCGACCTGAGTGGTATGTCCAGATGGGCGTCTATCAGATCAATCCGAACTATCTCACTCGAGACGAGGCATTCCGACTCAACGACCCACCCGGCACCATCGGTGCGCTGATCCCGATCGAGGCGGGCTGGACGCCCACCCTGGGGCCGCTCGGACTACCGGCTAGCTACCGTGTCGGCGCCTGGTATGACACCTCGGCTCAGCCCGATGTCTACACGGCAGCTGACCACTTGCCTTTGGTCGAATCGCCCGGAACCGGTCCCTTGGAACGGCGCGGTACCAAAGGCGGCTACCTCATGTTCATGCAGCAACTGCGCGGTCCTGCCGATGGCGGATCGGGGGCGCTCTCGCTGTTTTTCAATTTCGTGCAGGCCGACAAGCATACGACACGCATTGATCAGCTCATCTCCTTGGGGCTACTTTACAAGGGGCCCCTTGCCGCACGACCCCAAGACGACTTAGGGATCGCGGTCGGTCGAACCCATGTCAATAGCCGCGTTGCCGATGGCGAATCCCTAGAGAATGCCATTGACGATCTGGCGCTGCCGGTGCAAGGCTCTGAATATCCCATCGAGCTGTATTACACGTTCAATGCGACGCCCTGGCTTGCTCTGCGACCAAACATCCAATATATCGCGCAGCCCGGAGGTACCACTCAGAATCGGGACGTGGTCGTGCTGGGCCTTAAAGCCAGCGTGAAATTCTAGAACTCAAGGGCCTGGCCTTCTCTTGGTTTTTCCAAGAGCAGAATGGAAAATTCACAACCCAGGCTGTACCCCTGCCTTGCACCTATTTCCGGGAGAGTCAAGTTATTCGCTTGACCCTCGAACCTGTCCAGCGCCGAAGGGATCGCGAGCCTAGTCGTAGCAGTCGCGATTTTTGAACTCGGAGAGGATTTGATCGTCCTCCCTATCGAGGTACTCGAGCTCTGGACGACCTGGAGCGTAGAGTTGGCGCCGCAAGTCCGACGCGAATTTGGGGTCAGGAATATGCTTGCGCACGACCTTCGCGGTCGAGGCGTCTTTCTGAGGCGATGCGGGAATAGCCTGCTTTTTCATGCAATCCTCCGACGTGATGCAAGACCATCCAGAAGTGAAAATGACCAGCGCAGGATTGACCGTTGAAGATCGCTGGCATTGATCACGACTGCAGGTCGACAGTTATTCGAAGAGCTCCTCAGTTTGGCGAACCACGCGGTCGGACCCTGACGACTGGTCTTGCACGATAGTGACGGTGCAATCCGGGCGGAAGGGCCAAGGCCCTCCAACAACGCTGCGGAGCCACAGGTGATCCGGCCGTAGCGACTCTGCGCTGGTCATGCCTATGGGGTGCCACGGGTTCCCGGCAGGTCTACTTTCCCTCGTCGCCATAGCGCTTCGCATCGATTTTCCGACCAGGGACTACCCAGCACTTTGGTCAGGGCGTCAAGGGGCAGGATTCTGCGCCGGTTAGCCGCTAGCCTTTTGGCTAGCAAGGAATCGAGGATTCAAAGCTATAACTTCTGACATGGAACGACGGAGCGGATTGACGTCGCATCGGGTCACCCTCTCCCCTCCTCGTCAACCGGGGCAATCGTACACCAAGACGGATGACAGAGATTCGTATTCGACTCGTGGGCGCGGGTCGACACCTTCGCACCGCGAGCCCAGATTCGGGGAGAGATTGAAATGACAACCGTACTCCGCAACGTTGACTCCGGTCCTTCCGCATCCGAACCCAGGCATCTCGACGCCGCGCAGTTGAACACCGCTGCAGTCGAGGGCGAAAGATTCTCGCAATGGCAGCTCGTCGTACTGGCGGTCGTCGTCTTTGCCGGCGGTCTTTTCGGCTACGACCAGGGCGTCATCTCCGGCGCGCTGGCCGGGATCAAAGCCACTTTTTCGCTCAGCCTCTTTATGGTCCAAGTGGTCACGAGTTGGGTGACGCTGGGGGCCTTGTTGGGGTCACTGGCCGGGGGCGCGCTCGGTGACCGGCTCGGTCGCAAGAACGCCATGCTGCTGGCGGGCGCATTGTTCACGTTTGGGGCGATTGTGCAATGGCTCACCCCGAACGCGCCCTTTCTCGTCGTCGGCCGCTTCATCGTCGGTCTGGGCGTGGGCGTGGCCGCCGTAGCCGCACCCCTGTACGCGGCCGAACTCGCGCCGGCGAATCTGCGTGGCCGGTTTATCTCGTGCTATCAACTGGCCATAACGCTCGGAATATTCTTCGCCTACCTGGTTAACGCGCACCTATCGGCTGACCGGAACTGGCGCCTCATGCTAGGCGCCGCAGCGCTACCTGGCCTTGCGCTGTTTCTGATCGTCCTGGTGGCCCCCGAATCGCCGCGCTGGCTCATGATGAGAAGTCGGCGGGCCGACGCGGCCGCCGTGACGCGCAAGGTCCACCCCGAGATCAACGTCGAGGCGCAGCTG
>JBEKVI010000122.1:0-4262 GCA_049514215.1 Burkholderiaceae bacterium | reverse complement strand
CGGGATGCCGAGGGCGTCGCGATACCGGGCTGCATCTTCGGCGGCGACCAAGCGGCGTTCGCCCGCGATGCGCAGTTCAAGCAAACGGCGGGCGCGTACTAGGCGGTCTATCGATTCGAGCAGAGAGGGGTCGGCTACGCGGCGCGCCATTTCCGCCCGAGATAAATCGCCCAGGCGCAAGCAGAGATCATGAATGCCATCGGCGGTCCGAGCTCGATAGTTTTCTGTGAGGCATTGCGCGGTCTCTTCCACTTCTGCAATCGCATCAGGATCGAGAAGTTCGCGCAAGTCTGCTTCTCCGAGGAGCTCGCGGAGTTGATCCTGATCGATGGTGAGGGCCTGTGCCCGGCGCTCGGCCAGAGGCGCGTCGCCGTCATACAAGAAATTGGCCACATAGCTGAAGAGCAGCGAGGATGCGAAGGGCGAAGGCTTCCGGGTCTCGACGATGTGGACCCGCAGCTGGCGCTGTTCGATGGCGCGGAGAGTTTCAAGAAGCGCGGGCATATCGAAGAAATCGCGCAGGCATTCGCGGTAGGCCTCGAGGAGAAGCGGAAACGATGGGTAGCGCGAGGCGACACTGAGCAGGTCATAGGAACGCTTGCGCAACTGCCATAGCGGCGACCGCTGGTCGGCGCGGCGCCGCGGGAGTAGCAATGCGCGGCCGGCGGCTTCCCGAAAACGTCCGGCGAAGAGCGCTGTTGTCCCGAGCTGGCGGAGGACGAGTCGCATGGCTTCGGCGGATTCGATGAGGAACCAGTCAGGATCCGGCGGCTCGTCGGTATCGGGAAAGCGGAGTACAAATCCGTCGTCGCCCCAGAGGGTTTCAACTTCGGGGCCTCCGGAGGCGCGGATACGAGCGCTCACAGCCATGGCCCACGGGATGTGAATGCGACTGCCGAAGGGAGTGAGGACGCAGACACGCCAGTCGCCGAGCTCGTCGCGGACTCGCTCGATAACGATTGTCCGATCATCAGGGACTTGCCCCGTCGCGGCTTCCTGATCGGCGAGAAACTGGAGCAGATTTTCGGCAGCGTTGGGGTCGAGATCGTGTTCGGCGACGAGACGTGTAAGGGCAGCGGGCTTGGGCAATCCACGAAGCTCGCGGACTAACGCGCCGATGCGACGGCCGAATTCGAGCGGGCGGCCGGGGCCGTCACCTTTCCAGAACGGCATTTTGCCTGGCTCGCCGGGTGCCGGGACGACGAGGACGCGGTCGTGGGTGATGTCTTCAATGCGCCAGGTCGATGCGCCTAGGATGAAAGTCTCGTTGGGGTGCGACTCGAAGACCATCTCCTCATCAAGCTCGCCGACGCGAATGGATTTACCCTCGGTGTGGGCCAGGAAGACGCCATAAAGGCCGCGGTCCGGAATGGTCCCGGCGTTAAGGATGGCGAGGCGCGCGGCGCCATCACGCGCGGTGACGACGTTGCGGATCCGATCCCAGGTGAGACGAGGCCGCAGTTCGGCGAATTCGTCCGAGGGATAGCGACCGCTGAGCAAGTCGAGGACTCCCTCGAAGCTGGAGCGGGTGAGCCCGCCAAAGGGAGCGGCGCGGCGAACCAGGTCGTAGAGGAAATCTACCGAGACTTCCGGTTTGGGTTCCGAATTTGGCAACGGAGGGTTCTTGCTTTCCCAGGTCTCAAAGGCTAGACCTGGGGCACCCGGCCTTTTGTGGCTGATGCGCTTCAGCTTTTTGAGTCCCACGTTCTGAGGTGCGTTCGGCGGGTTCGCGCAGATGGCAACAATTTGCTGGCAGAGGACGTCGAGCGGATTTCGCGGGTAGCGGGTCGACTCGATGTGGCCCTCGTGCATGGCGCGAGTGACAGCAGCGCAAGCGAC
This sequence comes from Burkholderiaceae bacterium, assembly GCA_049514215.1. GTDB lineage: Bacteria > Pseudomonadota > Gammaproteobacteria > Burkholderiales > Burkholderiaceae_D > BOG-994. The sequence goes on along the minus strand of JBEKVI010000122.1, from coordinate 2,423 downwards.
CAGATCGGCACGATATTTCGGGAAAAGGATGCCTTCGCTAACCGCATCGACCGAGTGACCGGCGCGGCCTATGCGCTGCATACCGCTGGCAACCGAAGGCGGGGCTTCAATCTGAATGACGAGATCAACGGCGCCCATGTCGATCCCAAGCTCCAGTGTGGAGGTAGCACACAACGCTTTGATTTGGCCGGCTTTCAGCTGCTCCTCTATGACGGAGCGCTGGTGGGCGGCGAGCGAGCCGTGGTGGGCGCGCGCGATCGGTTCGCCTGCCAAATCGTTGAGCGCACCAGCGAGGCGCTCGGCAACCTGGCGGCTGTTGACGAAGAGAATTGTGGAATTCCGCTCCCGAATTAGCTCCAGCAGACGAGGGTGAATGGCATTCCAGATTGAGACCCGACGCGGCATCTGCGAGGCTGGACCGCTCGGTAATTCCTCGATGACGTTGAGACGCGCCATATCTTCAACTGGAACTTCAATACGGAGCTTTAACTGCTTGGGATGACTGGCGTTGACTATAGTTACTGGTCGGTAACAGAGCGACTTCGTTTCTGGCAGATCCAGCCCCGAGTCAGCGAACGGGGATGATTCATCTGACACTTGAAGTTCGTGGGTGGAACTGATTGACGCTTTGCCCTTGATGGGCTCTATGGACTTAATGACCATAGCTTTTTCCACAGAGATTTCCACACCGCCGAGGAAGCGCGCTACTTCTTCGAGCGGCCGTTGCGTAGCTGAGAGCCCGATGCGCTGGAGGGGTTTCTTGCACCCCACGGACGAAGACCTGTCCTTGGGGACCCCGCGACTTTGAATTAGAGCTTCGAGACGCTCCAGCGACAGGGCCAAATGGGCCCCCCGCTTAGTTGGGACGAGCGCGTGAATCTCGTCGATGATGACGGTGTCGACGGTGCGCAGAGCCTCGGCTGCACCCGAAGTCAGCATCAGATAAAGCGACTCCGGCGTGGTGATGAGGATGTCGGCGGGATGGCGACGGAAACGAGCGCGCTCTCGCTGGGGGGTGTCACCAGTGCGAACGCTGATCAGCGGTTCGTGGAATGAGATACTTCGGCGACGAGCCATGTTTGCGATGCCAGCGAGTGGAGAGCGGAGGTTGCGCTCGACATCGACAGCGAGAGCTTTGAGGGGGGAGATGTAGACGATCTTGCAGCCTCGATCTGTGGGAACCGTCCCCTTAGGGGCTAAAGCCCATTTCGATTTTGGTGCGTTTTCGGCATGACTCGATTCATGCCCTGTTACGAAGCCGGGAACGTCGTCCCCGAGACGGAGGTCGCGGACAGATTCCTGTTCGCTGGTCCCTAGTTCCCGTTCGCTGTTCCCTGGTCCCTGTCCCCTGTTTCCAAGCATCAGGCGGTCGAGGCACCAAAGGAAAGCGGCGAGGGTTTTGCCGGTTCCCGTAGGCGCCAGGATGAGGGCGCTCTCGCCTCGCGCGATGACGGGCCAGCCCAGGCGCTGGGGAGCGGTGGGTGCGTCAAAGACAGCACGGAACCATTCGGCTGTCACGGGGTGGAAAAAATCGAACGGGTCGCCCTCCAGCTCTCCGATTTCAGAAGGGACCTTAACGCCGGGGCGCATAGATTGGTTCGGCTCAGGCTCGGAATTGGGAGGACGCGGGGGCATGTCTCTTGAGAGAATAACGCGACAAGCGGCGAAGAGGAAGCGAAGAAAGACAGGCCCACGAATGTGATCAGATGGGATCAACGGATGAGCGCTGCCGTGGACGAGCTTGAGTTGTATTTCGCCGACGGGGCGATAAAGCATGTGACCGATGAAGCGGGTGCATCCTTCATTCATTCCCTGTAATCACACAGCGGATAGGCTCAGACAAGCAGTTCGGCAACGCTGCAGGCAACTACTGTTGCCGGAGAACGAATGCGCGAGAACCTCGCTACAGTTTTGGACGACTTTCGCCGGTACGGTCGTGGGATTGCTGTGGTCCGCATGCAGGGGATCCGGCGGCGGGTCACCAGCTATGGAGAAATTGCGCGGCTGGCGGGGCGGTTTGCGGCGTCGCTCGAGCAGCGTGGAATTGGGCCGGGCGACCGCGTGGTGCTGTGGGCCGAGAACAGCGCCGAATGGATAGAAGCCTTCTACGGGATCATGCTCCGCGGGGCAATGGCTGTGCCGCTGGACGCGTACGGCAGCGTAGAGTTCGCAGCGCGCGTGGCCGCCGATGTCAAGCCGAAGCTGGTGGTGGGCGACGCGGGCCTGGTAAGAAATTTATGTAACTGGCCCATACTGGCTTTTGAGGATTGGCTCGCCTCCCTTCCCAAACACGAGGCCGGACCTGTCTCCGGTCTGAACCACGCGACGCCGCTGCAGATTTTATTTACCTCGGGAACGACCGGAGAGCCCAAAGGCATTGTGCATACGCACGGCAACGTGCTGGCCAGTGTGAACCCCATTGA
>JBEKVI010000121.1:0-4266 GCA_049514215.1 Burkholderiaceae bacterium | reverse complement strand
GATTCCCTTCATCTGCGCCGCGGCCGCATTAACCAAGGCGATAGCTCCGGTAACGACCTTCTGAACTTGAATGTTCTTGTAATTGTAATAAAACATCGCCGCATTCATCCCTACACGACGATCCGCGAACTCGGATTTAATTCCCAGCTGATAGGCGTCGAGAATCTCCGGATTCACAGGCGCCTGGGCATATGTCACCAGGTTATAGACGCCGCTTTTGAAACCTCGGTCATCCGATAGGTAGCCCATGATTGAGGGGGTAAATTGATGATCGAGAGCGACCCTCCAAGTGGGCTTGCTCCACGACGCACTTTGCGACGCAACGGCGAGCGGCAGCGTCTCCGGAGTGAGCATCCCCATGGTCGCGCCCGTGACTGCCCGATCGTCCCTCGTGTAGCGTGCGCCCAAGGTGAGATGCGTATCGGTTGCAATCTCCGGGGTGACCTGCCCAAATGTCGCATAGGAGTTGGATCTCTGGACGCTCGATATTTGATTTACGTCCAGCGGCGCTGCCACCAAGCCCAACAGATTTAAAGGGTCGTACGCGGACAAGTCATCAAAATAGTAGAAACCTAGAATCCAAGGCAGTGCCGCGTCATCCTTCGATAACAAGTGCGCTTCCTCGGTGATGGTCTTATCGTGCTGACGGTACTGCGCGTTCACGTCTTCGAGCGGTGTTGCGTCCTGATCGAGCGATACATACGCGTTCACATCACGCCATGATGCGATGTTCACCAGCCGAGCGACGGCAAGTATTTGCTCCACCCGGATGCTGAGTCCACTCTGGCGAACATCGTTATGGTCATTTGGATCATCATCGTTGTTATAAAAGCCGTTGAAGCGGGTTACTCCGTCGATTCCGACCCCCGGCGGCACCACGTGATAGCCCAGTCCGTCCTCGTTGCGGGCCCGGCTGTAGTCTGCCGCGATAACTATTCGCGTGCCGTCGCTCGGCATCCAAATTAGCTTGGAGCGACCACCCAAATCATGATGCGTGAAGGTTGGCTGGCCGGTAACCAGATCCGTGCCCCACCCGTCGGCCTGGTTATTACCGTATGCCGCCAGATCGACCGCGACAGTCTCTCCAAAGCCGGTTGTCCCGTAGAACGAACCACTGGTCGTATTGTAATTGCCGTAGCCGACCTGAACGTCAGCGGAGGGTGCTAATGAGGGATCCTTCGTGATGATCTGGATCACGCCGCCCGTGGCATTGCGGCCGAACAGCGTTCCCTGTGGCCCCTTCAACACCTCGATCCGATCGATGTTGTTGAAGTCGAAGAGCGACGCGTTGATGCTGCTGATGTAGACGCCATCGACATAGGTCGCGACCGACGCTTCGTTGCCGACGGAATCGATCGTGCTTCCAACCCCACGGATAAATGGCGTTGAGCCGTTTCCTCCCAGGGTATACGACAGACCAGGTACTGCAAGGGATAGCGAGGCCGTATCCGTGACGCCCTCATCAAGAAGCTCAGTCGCGGTGGCCGCGGTGATTGCCACAGGGACCGACTGAAGATCCTCCGCGCGCCGTTGCGCCGTGACAACGACCTGATTCAGTTGATCTCGGCCGGCTTCAGGTGCAACCACGCTTTCGGCAGGCGGGGAGCTGGCGGTTCTAAGCGCGTCCGCCTGCGCAAGGCGAATACCACCGGTAACATTGCTATCCGACGCGTCTGAGTACAGGCCCGCTCTGGCACGCGGGGAATCCGAAGCCACGCCTGGTGGACGCTTCGAACGCACCGTGCTGCTGTGACTCGACGGAGAAGCCCGCTTCGGTATTCTCCGCAAAGCGTGGTTTGGTAATGAAAGGGCCTCGCCCGGGGGCCCCTTACAGGCGTGTGAGGGATCGCACACAGTCCCCCTGCCCCTCTGCGGTGGCGGGGCCCGTGCAGGATGATTGAGCCAACTGCCCTCGCGCAGTCTGGCTGGCGAATTTCGGGCGCCGGTCAAAACGGCGGTCGGCACGGCGGTAGTATCGGCGTGCACGGCCAGCACAGTGAACATTGGACTTGAGATCAAGACTAAGACGAATCGATGCGAGATCACCTTGCGCATGTAATGTTGTCCCTCGCGAGCGAAACTGCGGCTCGTGATCGGTATGAACTCTCGCCAGGTGCGAGTATTCGACGTCTCGCTTTCCAGATCGAGTACATGACTCAGATCAACATTTACTGGCTCGCGAAGGGTGGCCGAGCGCGACAAGAATAGCGTCTAGCAAATGCTGGTGGCTGACGGGTTTGGTAAGAAACTCGATGGCACCGGCCTTCATAGCCCTCACCGACATTGGAATATCCGCATGACCGCTGATGAACACCACCGGCAGCGCCACGCCCGCTCGGGCAAGGTCCCCCTGAAAATCCAGCCCGTTTCGTCCCGGCAACATGATATCGAGAACAAGGCACCCCATATGCGCTTCGGGGATCCGGTTCAGAAACTCGTGGATGGACGCAAACACTTCCACACGGAGCCCTGCAGCCTGCAGGAAGTCCTTTAAGGCTTCCCGCACACCCTCATCGTCATCGATAATAGCCACAGTCGGCAGAGTCTCATGATCAGACTCATGTGAACTTTGCAGCACCCTCGTCTGCGAATCCGCTGCAACGCGGGGATGGGATGGAGCCGTGGGATTAGGGTCCAAACTGGACAGTAACGCTCGCGCGTCGACTCTTTCGGTGCCGGCGGCGAAGATGTAGCCCCTGCCCGGAATGGTTTTTATTGCATCGCGAAAACCGCCTAGGGCCTTTCTCAAAAAGGCCATCTGTTGCCGTAAATTGCTTTCTTCGACAACGGTCGTCGGCCAAAGACGCTGCATTATGGAGTCCTTGGAGACCAGCGCGCCCTGCGCCTCAAGCAGCACGATCAACAGGTCGAAGGCGCGGCTACCTAAGTCAACAGGCTGACCATCCGCAAATAGCTTTCTAGAACGTGGGTGCACGCAAAATGGTCCGAAGCGAATCGTCGGATCGGGATTCACGCGCGAGAAATCCGAATGCGTACCGCTTAGGGAGTCAAACCTCTCTGTCAGCTCCGAGACCGTTTGCCGAGCTATCGATTGCTGTTTCATGGCGACGCCTGCACTAGTTCAACTGCTCCGCTTTTGCCTCGATCCGAGCTATCTGCACGGTCCGCGACCCCGACCCAGCGCTGATTGGATGCATGCTACCAACTCATCCTTGGATACCGGCTTAGCAAACAAGCACACCGCGCCCGCTCTCTTCGCCTCGGCTCGCGTCCTCACATTTGCGTGGCCAGTGATGACGATCGTGGGGATTGTGTGGCCGAGAGCAGCCAAACACCGCATGAGCGCAAAGCCCGACATGCCGGGCATGGTTATGTCTGTGAGTAGACAGGCCGTATGCTCCGCCTGGCCGCTGAGAAGAAATTCCTCGGCCGATGAGTACGTCGCCGCATTCAGACCCAGGGCCATCAGCATATCTTTGATAGCCTCGCCCACCGATTCTTCGTCGTCGACGCATGCAATGAATGGTGTTTCGGGCATTGCAGTATTGTTTTTCGATAGACCACAAAGTATCGCCGTGCCGATGCGGCCCACAATGCACACAACGTCGCGGGGACAGTATCTAAAGGTCGTGGGCGCACTAGACTTTAGTGATAGATGAAGGGAACTTTGGACCAGGGCCCAGCGCGAGTTTATCGGCGATCCTGACCAATTCGGCCAGCGATTCAACTTTCATCTTTCGCATCACATGACCGCGGTGGAGCTTCACAGTCCCTTCGCTAATTCCTAGCTCCATCGCGATTCGCTTGTTGGGGTGTCCCAGGACAACCCGCAGCATCACTTCGCGCTCCCGGGTGGTTAACGAGTTATAGCGCTGACGCATTTCCCCGATGGCGTGCTCGTCCTCACGCCGGGAACGGTCCTTGTCGATCGCCAGCTGAATAGCATCCAGCAGATCCTGCGGGCGCACGGGTTTGGTAAGGAACTCTATTGCACCGGCCTTCATCGCGCCAACTGACATCGGGACATCGGCATGCCCGCTTATGAAAACAATTGGCAGGCTCACCCCTTCATTGATGAGGTCTTTCTGAAAATCGAGACCGCTGCGCCCCGGCAGCCTAACATCCAGAACCAGACAGGAAGGCTGCACTCGGGCGGCCCGGTTAGTGAATTCGTGCACGGAGGCAAATAGCAAGGCCTGAAGTCCCACGGACTGCAGAAGATCTGCCAGCGCCTCGCGAACATCCTTATCGTCGTCGATGATGGCCACGATCGGGGGATGTTCACTAATTGCGCCCATAAACGAA
>JBEKVI010000120.1:0-4448 GCA_049514215.1 Burkholderiaceae bacterium | reverse complement strand
TTAACTTGTTGCTCATGATCGACCTCGAGAAGATTCGTCCGGCGACGATCTGCTGTTAACGACATCGGGCTGTTCATTCATTCATGTGCTCCCTGCGCACTTCGCATAGTGCTCGGCTCATCTTGCTCGCCGTGCCCTGATGAAAACAAATGCAGCGTCGCCGGACGCCGAAAGCCCGCCCGGCTAGGCTTTCGCACGCGTCATGCCCGCAAAGAGAAGAACTTGGGCGATCTTGTTCGCGTCCAAAGCGATCTCGCCACAAAAGATGTGCATTGCGCGCAGCGCATTGCGTTGTGCCACGATTCGTTTCCGCTCGAAGCGCGCTTGATCGAGGTTGTGCAATGGGATGTTGCAACCAATCGTTGCAGTCATCCGCGCGCGGCGCTACGCGCACACTGGGTGTGATTGCGAGGGCTCAAGCACAGCACGCTCATGTAATCATTACGAGCGCGAGCGCAAAATTGCAGACATCAAATTCCCGATGCAGGCACGCCGGTTGCGTTGAGACAAGGACAGTCGCTGTGTGCTTTGGACGCACGATGACGACGCGCGCAACTCTCTTGGATCGGAGATCTTATGAACCATCGTCGATGCATGACGCTCGCTATCGGCCTTCTTCTGTGCTCAGGTATGGCATTGGGTCAGGGCGCGGGCGCCGGCGGCGGTGGAGCATCCTTGCCCGAACCCTCCGGCGAGAGCGGCAAGACGCCCTCGACGGGCGCATCAACGCAGGGTACGGGGGCGGGTCGAGGTGGAGCGTCGCTGCCAGCAAGCTCCGACGCAAGTCAGAACCGCAGCGCGCTGAAAAAGCCCATCCGCCGCGGTGACCCGGTCACGCGTAACGCCCCTTCGAGCCCGAACGCACCTGGAGCGAGCGGTTCTGGCACCAGCAACGCCTCGGGCCAGGGGCACGCCTCGAGTCCGCCCGCAGGGTCGGGGACGCCGCAGTAAGCGTTCGACCGGTCGGCTGTGCGAACTTAGGGCGACAGCGCGATGAGTTGGGCGATCGCCGAGGTCAGTTTCTTGGCGTAGGGGATGTGGATGAATTCATTGGGGCCATGCGCGTTCGACTTGGGCCCGAGCACCCCGCATACGATGAACTGAGCGCTGGGAAATCCCTCCTCAAGCGTGTTCATAAGTGGAATGGTGCCGCCTTGACCAATGTAGCCGCAGGGCGCGTTAAAGGCCTGCATCGAAACCTTATCCAAGGCTTTCTCCAGCCAGGGCGCCGTCGCCGGGGCGTTCCATCCTGTGGCCGCGGCCCGATCCGGCTTGAAGATCACCTGGGCGTGATACGGAGGATCCAGCTCCAGTATCGCCTTGAGTTCGGCCAACGCCTGCGTTGCATCCACGAGCGGTGGCAGCCTCACTGAAAGCTTGAATTCAGTGCGTGGGCGCAAGACGTTGCCGGCATCGATCATCGCGGGCAAACCCTGCGCTCCCGTGATCGACAGTGTCGGCCGCCAGGTTCGATTCAAAAGGACCTCGACCGGATCCTCGCTGGTTGGCAGGGTGAATCCGCCTTCGCCACCGCAGGCCCACGGAAAACGCTTCCACACCTCTTCTCCGAGAATCGCGGCCGTGGCGCGCGCTTGTGTCAAGCGCTCCTGGGGGACCTCGCAATGAAAGCTTTGAGGAAGCAGTCGGCCTGTCTTGCTCTCCTCGAGGCGGTCGAGCACCTGGCGCATGATGCGAAACGAGGAGGGCACAACGCCACTAGCGTCGCCCGAGTGAACCCCTTCGTCGAGCACCCGAACCTCGAGGCTGCCGCCGATGAGTCCACGCAGCGAAGTCGTCATCCACAGTTGATCGTAATTGCCCGCACCCGAGTCCAGACAAATGACAAGACCGACCGAGCCCAAACGATCCCGCAGGGCGTCCACGTAAGGCAGGAGATCGAAGCTTCCCGACTCCTCGCAGGTCTCGATGATCCCCACGAGACGGGGGTGGGCGGCGCCTTGACGTTCTAGTGCGAGTATGGCGGTGAGGGCGGCGTAGACGGCATAGCCGTCGTCCGCACCGCCCCGACCGAAGAGCTTCCCATCCTCCAGTTTCGGGGTCCAGGGGCCCAGATCGTTGCGCCAACCCGAGAATTCCGGCTGCTTATCGAGGTGGCCGTAGAGGAGAATCGTGTCCTTGCTTTGCGAGCGCACCGCAGGAACCTCAAAAAACAGCACGGGAGTGCGTCCCGAAAGCCGGATCAGTTCTAGCTTCAGCCCCGGTATCTTCTGGTTTTCAGCCCACAGTGCGGCGTCGCGCATGACGCGTTCGAGATAGCCGTGGGTCTGCCAATCTCCATCGAATGCCGGACTCTTGGCGGGTATCGCGATATAGTCGGTCAAAGCCGGGATGATCTTGGAGTCCCACTGGCTCTCAACGAAGGTCGCGAGGGCTTCAGCATCGAGGGCGCATTCGGATTCAGGCTGCACTAAGGCGGTGTTGGACATGGCGGACCTCACTTGAGTGAGCGGAAGCAGCCGAACGCGCGCACGCTGACTCGCCTTGCTCGCGTGGGGTCGACCGGTAAATGAAAGGTTGATATTCTGCATGATACCAATCCCCAGCACAGCGTGAGACCGGCCCGAAATCAGGGATTGCTGGCCGAAATCTCGCCAACGGTGCTGCTCTACGGCTCGGTCTGGGTGCTCGTGGCCGACGGCATCTTTGCCGGTATGGCCGCCTTCGCGCGCACGCACCACCTCTGGCTTGGGGCGGGTTGCACGGTTGTGTGCGTTTGCGTGCTCCTTTTGGCCTCGCGCCCCAAGCCGGTAGCGCTCGCAATGAGCCTGCTGCTGGCACTGCTCTATGCGGGGCTGATCTATCGCATCTCTAGAATCGTCCTGCTTGCCGTTGTGGTGCTCCTGCAGATCGGCCTCATGCACTACGTCGCGTTCTCGATCCTGCGCGCGCACTGGATGGGACCGGGGGGTGTGGCTTTTCGGGCCCAGCTGGCCGAGCGCCTGCGCTCGCGATAAGGCAGTGCCCAGCGCGCCCTGTTCGCGCGCGGCGGATCAACCCGGGGGTGCGATCACGCGGACGCTGTAGTCCGAACCCGCCCAGACCCCCGTGGTCTTGTCGCGCCAGGTGAATACGATCAACGTGCCCGGGGGCAACGAGGTCGTCGAGATTTCAAGTACCGAGAGCCCAAACGATGAATCGGTGGTCGCGGCGTCGACGGTGTTGGCCCAGGCATTGATCCCCCAATGGACGATCGCCGGCTCTAGAAGTTCGAGGCGCAGCCGCTGCCCCACCGTGACGCTGCGCACGCGGTTGTTCAGACGCCAAAGTCGCACGTCATCGCGAATGGTTTGGCCTTGATAGCGGCGTGCCGCGGCCTGGGGCGTGTCGAACACGCGTCCGTCGGCGAGCGAGCGCAGCAGCTTCAGATGCTCGGCATGGGCCCAAACCAAAGGCATGGCCGAGCCCGTGGGCTTGCCAAACCAGAGTTCGCGATCCGGCAGATCGGGGCCATCCCAGGCCTGTTCGGGCAACAGCGCTCCCTGGCTTGTCAGCCCTTCGAGTGTTTCGAGCAAGGCGCTTGCGACGTTGAGCCGACCTGCGGCGAGCTCGAAGTGGGCTCGTTCTCCCGTCAAAAGAGGCCACGCCCTGCCGATGCCGGTGCCATCGAAGGCACGTCCATCGGCGTGTTCGCCGTAGCCATCGCCGTTGTAGCGCTTCCAGCTGGGTCCTACGGGAAAATCGACTTTCAAGAGGTGGTCGATCACCTGGACCGTATTTCGAATGCGCACGTCGTCGGCCGAGCGCAGGCCAAAACGCACCAGCGCAAGTGCGTCAGGGCTTACGAGCCCCTCGGAGCCCACGAGAGTCTCCTCCGGTATGCGATTGCGGATGGGCACGAGGCTGCCCACGGCCGTTCCGCGCTCGGCCGCTTCAGGCGGAGCGATGCGCACGTAGTAACCCGAGACTCCGGCTTCGCGGGCCAGCGGGGTGTCTTCCACATACGTCCAGCTTTCGATCTGGCTGTTCCACGCATCCGCACTGGCCCGCAGGAAGTCCGCATCCTCGGTCTGCCCGAGTTCTTCGGCGAGATCGGCGCACACGAGGAGACTTGCGATCACCACCGCGAGCGTGAAGGGAGCGTAGCCCCCGTCTTCTTCCCAGCGGTCTTGGGCCGTGATCGGTCCATTGACCAGGATGAAGCGGGCCGCCAGTCGCAGCATCGGCCAGATGCGCGCGACGTCTTCGGGGCCGAGTGCTCCCTCGCGCAAGGCGAGATCCACGACGAGCGCAGGAAAGGCGCATTCGTCGAGCTGGGTGCCGCCCCAGTAGGATGTGCCGTCGAGCCAACTGTTCTGCGGCCAATGACCATCGGCTTCCTGGATCGCGGCAAAGTACTCGATGACCCGACGCGCCTCGGCGTGGGCGCCGCAGGCCAACAAGCCTCCTGCGGTCTCAGCCAAATCACGCGGCCACACCAGATGATATCC
>JBEKVI010000119.1:0-4689 GCA_049514215.1 Burkholderiaceae bacterium | reverse complement strand
GTCAATTTCGGCGATGCGACCACGCAGGGAATCGAGGCAGACGCGAAATTCCGACTCGATGACCTGTTCCCCGAGGCGATCCCCATCACCATCAATGCCAACGTCAGCTTCTATCATTCGCACGTTAACGATGTGGTCGGACCCTATAACCGCATTGACCAGCAGCCCGGCATGCTCGCCAATCTGGGAGGCGACTACAAGTGGCCCTCGGGCCGCTGGCAGGTCGGAGGCAACGTGAGCTGGACGCCGCCTTTCACCGTCCAGAGCACCAACACCCAGAGCACGTTTTTCGGGCTGCGCCGCCAGATCGACCTGTACACGCTGTGGGCCATCGACCCGGACACGAAGCTGCGTTTTTCGGCTACGAATCTAAAGCCGGTCGAGTATCTCACCGAGGCCACGACCATCCAGGGCAATCAGGTGCAAAATGTCCTGACCGAAGGGCGCACGACGACCCTTTTTGCAGTGCGTCTGGAACGGCGCCTTTGATTCCCTAAAGGATCACGCCTTCTGCACGCCCGGGCGCGTACGCCTGCACGGAGCCTGCGCCCAGAGTCAACTTGTGAAGCCAGCACCCGCTCACGTACACTGCGTCAAGCAAACAGCAAGCAGACGGCAAGCAGGAGGCTGGGTTTGGGGTTTCGAGGGTTGGGGGAAGTCCGCGATGGCGCCCGGGTTTTGCGACCCGCGTCCCCATTCCTTGGCATCTGCTGGCGCAAGCGCGCGACGGACTCGCGTCGCGCGTGCCCATCCGGCTTCACCCTGATCGAAGTCTTGATTGCGCTCGCGATCTTTGCTCTTTTGGCCCTCCTGGCGGTCCCGTCCTACGAAGGGAAGTACGTGCGCGACGAGATCGTCCAGGCGCTGCCACTGGCGCAACTGGCCGAGGGACCTGTTGCCGCATCCTGGAGCGCGACCCATCAGTTCCCCGCCAACAACGCGGCAGCCGGCCTGCCCGTGGCCGAGAAGATCGTCAATAATTTTGTCTCCGCAACCGCGGTGGAAAACGGTGCCGTACAGATCACCTTCGGCAACCGCGCTCACGGGAAACTGCGTGGGCACATCCTCTCGTTTCGTCCGGCCGTCGTGGAGGACGCTCCCATCGTTCCCGTCACCTGGGTCTGTGGCTATGGCACTGCGCCCAACAACATGACCCTCCACGGGACCAACCGTACCGACATTCCCATGAACTACCTGCCCGTGCTGTGCCGATCCCTTCCAGGCTGAGCATGGCACTGGAGCGACTTCGCCAGCTGAACTCGCCCGCACGAGGGCGCCTGAACCAGGAACCCGGTGCATTCCGACAGGACCGGCCGTGCGGCGCACGGCGCAGCCGCGCCATCGGGCCCGTCGGTGTTTTTGCCATCCTATGTGGACTGCTCGCACCGGGCACGGTAGAGGCACAACTGTCCACGCGTTCCCTCTCGCAGCGCCCGGCCGAGACGGTCGCTCCGCGCGCGCCCGAGACGCCTGACGTCTTTGGCAGTTCGGACGAATACCAGATGGTCAATCTCGGGCGCGGCATCTACGCGGCGATCCGAACCGAACCCTTAGGCTTGGCGGCCGATTGCAATAGCGTTTTCATCATCGACGAAGATTCGGTCATCGTGGTCGATACCACCTCCGGTTCGGCCCGCTCCGAGATCGCAGCGCTCAGGCGCCTGACCAACAAGCCCGTGCGCTATGTCATCAATACGCACTGGCATGATGATCACACCCTCGGAAATCAGATCTATCAGGAGGCCTTTCCGGGCGTCAAGTTCATTGCCCAGACCAACACCCGTGAACGTATCCAGAACAAGGTGGCCGCCGAGCGCCAGCAGATGCAAACTCAGCTGCCCGGTTTCATCGCGACCTTAGAGGAGAGGCTCAAGACCAATCGTTCGTTGATGGGTGATCCCCTGACCGAAGAAGAGCGCACCAGCTACGAGAGTGATACGCGACTGGCCAAGCGCTTCTTGATCAGTCTGCCGCGCGCCCGCACCGCGACGCCGGAGATCGGCGTGCAAGACGCGCTGACGATCTACGATGGCACGCGGATCATTCAGTTGCGCTACCTCGGGCGCGGCCACACGGACGGCGATCTTGCGGTTTACCTGCCTCAAGAGGAGGTGGCGATTGCCGGCGATATCGTTGCCGCGCCCATTCCGTTTGTCGGGGCGACGCAATCCTACGTCACCGAGTGGTCGCAAACCCTCTCGCGGCTCCTTGCGGCCCATCCGAAGATCATCATCCCCGGACACGGACCGATCCTGCATGACGACGCCTATCCGCGTTTACTCATGCGATTATTCGAGAGCATCACCGAGCAGGTTCGTGCCGGGATCGCCCGTCACGAAAGTCTCGATGACATCCGCAAGCACCTGGACCTCGTGGGCTTCGAGGGCAACTTCGTCAACAGCTCGCCCGTACGCAAGCTCATCTACCAGAACAACATCATCTATGCGGCCGTCGGCGCCGCCTATCGCGAGCTGGCTCCACCGAAATAGCGCTGGGTGATTTCGCACCGGCCAGGAAGGCCGGCCTCTTAAATAGATTTTGTCTATTGATTAAATAATCATAATTTGCTTTTAGCTATCGGTCCCCATCACTAGACTACGCCTCATCGCATCCATCCACGACGAGGAGTCAGCGTGAAGTCCGAGCCCATCTTGACCACTGCATCGGGAATCCCCGTTGCCGACAACCAGAATTCGCTTAGCGCAGGACCAAGGGGCCCCCTGCTCTTGCAGGATTTTCATCTCATCGAAAAGCTCCAGCACTTCAACCGCGAGCGCATCCCCGAGCGCGTCGTGCATGCCAAAGGCTCCGGCGCCTACGGCACCTTCACGGTGACCCACGACATCTCGGCCTTCACCAAGGCCAAGCTCTTTGGCGCCATCGGCAAGAAGACCGAGACCTTCGTGCGCTTTTCCACCGTCGGCGGCGAACGCGGCAGCGCCGACAGCGAACGCGATCCGCGCGGGTTTGCCGTGCGCTTCTACACCGAGGAGGGAAATTGGGATCTCGTGGGCAATAACACCCCCATGTTTTTCATCAAGGACCCCGTGAAGTTCCCCGATTTCGTGCACACCCAGAAGCGGGATCCCAAGACCAACCTGAAGTCGCCCACGATGATGTTCGATTTCTGGAGTAAGGCTCCCGAAAGCCTGCACCAGGTGACCATGCTCTTTAGCGATCGCGGAACTCCCGACGGCTATCGCCACATGGACGGATTCGGCAGCCATACCTTCAGTCTCATCAACGCCAAAGGCGAGAAGGTCTACGTGAAGTGGCATCTGAAGACGCAGCAGGGGGTGCGCAATCTCAGCGCAGCCCAAGCCGTGCGACTGGCTGGCGAAGATCCCGATTACGCGCAGCGCGACCTGTTTGCAGCGATCGAGCGCAAGGAATTCCCGCGCTGGAACGTCATGATCCAGATCGCCTCGGAATCGGAACTTCAGGCCTGGTCCCAAAGGACGGGTTGGAATCCCTTCGATCTGACCAAGGTGTGGCCGCACGCCGACTTCCCGCGTCGCCCTGTCGGGGTGCTCGAGCTCAACCGCAATCCGGAAAATTATCACGCCGAAGTGGAACAGGTCGCCTTCTCTCCAGCGAACGTGGTACCCGGTCTCGGTTACTCGCCCGACAAGATGTTGCAGGGACGGTTGTTCGCCTATCATGACGCGCAACTCTACCGGGTCGGCACCAATCACCAGCACCTTCCGGTCAATGCGCCCCGGTGCCCGATCCACAATCAACAGCGCGATGGAGCCATGGCCATTCAGAATCCGGGGGCGGCCGCCAATTACGGCACGGTCGAGGCCAAAGGACTGCCTGAAAACGGGGTCGGCCACGGCGAGGGGCCGATCGCAACCGAGGGTGCGATCGGTCGGCACGACGGACGAGGACGCGAGGACGATTTCACACAGGCCGGCAACCTGTTTCGTCTTCTGACTCCAACCGAGAAGGAGAACCTGTGCGCGAATCTTGCCGGCCCCTTGTCCCAAGTGAGCGCGGAGATCCGCCACCGCCAACTGGATCACTTTGACAAGGCCGATGCGGCCTACGGCATGGGCGTGCGTCGCGCCCTCAAAGCGCGCGGCGTCGAACTGGGCTAGGCGAGAGTCCTTCGTCGCGCCGGGCGCTCCGGTTCCGGGGCGCCCAAGCCTTCCCTGAGCCTATTCGAGGCGACGCAATCCGTCATCGGGAAAATCGGTCGTTCCATAGGTCTCGAAGAGCTTCAGGACCCGTTCCATCTCGCTCGCATCGAGCAACTGCGGCGGTCCGATCTCGCGCGCCAAGAGGTACATGTGCGCAAGGTGTTCGACCTCGATGGCAAGCGCGAGGGCCTCGTGCAGCGTCTGGCCCAGGGTGATCAGACCATGGTTGGCCAAAAGACAGGCCTTGCGACCCTCGAGTGCATCTAATGCCAGATCAGAAAGTCTTTGGGACCCGAAGGTGGCGTACGGTGCGCAGCGGATATCCGCGCCGCCCGCCTTGGCGACCATGTAGTGGAACGCGGGGATGCCAAGGCCCAGGCAAGCGAGCGCCGTGCTATAGCGGCTGTGGGCGTGAAGCACCGCGCGGGCGTGCGGGTGAAACGCGTGGATGTCACGGTGAAAGCGCCATTCGGACGAGGGCCTAAGAGGTCCCGCCCATTGGCCATCGAGGTGCAAGACCGCGAGCTCACTGCTTCTTAGGCTCTCG
>JBEKVI010000118.1:0-4820 GCA_049514215.1 Burkholderiaceae bacterium | reverse complement strand
GCACTTGTCGGACAGAGCGCAGGTATGGCCCACTAAGCCTGATGCTAGGTACGAAATCGGGAGCGGTTCGAGAGCAGGCGTGGTCATTGCGTGCTAATCGTGGGGAAGCGTTGCGCGATGGGGCTTGACCTCCGCGATACCGACCGGCGCCGCAGAATTCCCCCAACTAGTGCGGATATACGACACAACATCGGCGATCTCGGAGTCTGACAAGCGCCATGCAAACGAGGGCATCGTGAACTGCGCGGGAGTCGACTCGGTTCGGGGCGTGGTGTTGCCGTCCATGACAATTGCTACCAATGAGAGGGGATTAGGTACTTGAACAATCGCATTGCCCGCCAAAGCGGGGAATACGCCTTCGTAACCCCGTCCATCGGGTCTGTGACATGCTGCACAATTGTCCAGGTATATCTGTGCTCCGCGTTCGGACGCGTCACCCGCTTTCACGCGGTTATGCGCGCGATCGTCGTAGCTGTAGCGCAGGGTCCCGTCACCGCTCGTTCCGACCGACTTCAGATAGCGGGCGGTCGCGCGAGCATCCTCGGCGCTCATATATTGCGTGCTGTGTGTGATCACGTCGCTCATGGAGCCAAAGGCGATTCCGTGGGCATTGGTGCCCCGCTGCAAGAACGAGACCAGATCCGCTTCACTCCAGTTTGCCAGCGATCCCCGGCTGTCGTTGCGCAAACTCGGCGCAAACAGATTGTCGATCTCGGCGCCAGCGAGGTAGTCGCGCTGGCCCGGGGCGGATAGGGCTCGCAGCTGCATGGCGAATCCCCGAGGTGTATGGCACTCACCGCAATGACCCAATCCATTCACGAAATACGCCCCTCTGGAAAGAACGGGATCCACGCCCGGCTCGGGCTCAAATGCGCGCGGCCGCGGAGCAAACAGCCATCGCCAATACGTCAGTGGCCAGCGCATGGATAGAGGAAAGGGGATGTCGCTTTTGCGATTGGGCACGTCGGCGGGGGCCACGCCGCGCTGAAAATAGGCATAGAGCGCGGCGATGTCTTCGGCACGGGTGTTGTAGTAGCTCGTAAACGGCATGGCCGGATACAGTGTGTGGCCATCGGCCACTCCAAAGCGCAACGCGCGATCGAAGTCAGCGAGGGTATAAAGGCCGATGCCGTGTCTTGGGTCTGGCGTGATGTTAGACGAATAGATCGCACCGATTGGAGTCACCATGCGTAGCCCGCCAGAATAGGGCGGCTGACCCTTAATGCTGTGGCAGGCGGCGCAATCGCCCAGGCGAGCGAGATAGGCGCCCCGTTCGATGAGCGCAGTCGTAGCCTCGGAAGACTGCAATGCCGGATCACCTGCGGCAAGATCAGAAATCCAGGACACACCGGCCAATGCGACCAAAGCTGTCGCGGCCAGAAAAATCAGGCGTTTCCACAATCGGTTCATGCATCCACCAGTCGTCCTGGAGTCCTCAAGTAGCTGTCCCGTAGTTTTTCGGCTGAGAAGTAGGCTAGTGCCGCAAGCAGGCCGGTGGGGTTGTAGCCGATGTTCTGCGGAAACGCCGACGCGCCATACACAAATAGATTGGGGACGTCCCAGCTCTGGGAATACTTGTTGATGACGCTGTTGGTGGGGTTTGATCCCATGATCGCGCCGCCTGTCGTATGCGTCGACTGGTAGATGCGCGTGTCGTAGGGCATCCCCTTTTTCATCATCAGCGTGGCTTGTCGGTCCGGCTTCATGCCACGCACGATCGCCTCCATCTGCTGACTGATGTAGTCAATCATCTTGTACTCGTTGTCGTGCCAGTCGAAGGTCAAGCGCAGCAATGGCAATCCGTGTCCGTCCTTGTAGGTCGGATCCAGCGAGAGGTAGCTGTCGCGATAGCTCATGACCGTGCCTTGCGCGGTCACCGCGGAAGAGTGGCGATAGTGTTTTCGGATAGCGGTCTTCCAAGCCTGGCCCCATTGCGGCGTGCCGGGAGGCAACATCATCTGGTCGATGGGGCGCCCCCCCGTAGCGCTTGCCTGGAGGAGGGCCCCTCCCACGAAGTTGAGGCCGCTATGATCGAAATGGTCCGAGTTGAAATCATCGATCACCCGCATGCCAGCAGCCCCAGCACCGATGAAGGGATTGATCTGGACGTCCTCGTTAAAGAAGGCCGCCGTGAATGCGCACATCTGGTAAGCGTAGTTTTTTCCTACGACCCCTTGTCCGGACTCGGGGTCGTAGGGCTTTCCGATTTTGGAGAGCAGCAGCAATCGAACATTGTGCATCTGGAATGCGGACAGGACGACGAGGTCGGCGGGCTGCTCGATCTCCTCGCCATTGGCATCGATGTAGAGCACGCCCGTGGCGCGCTTGCCCGAGCTGTCCGTCAGTATTCTCGTGACATAGGAATTTGTGCGTACTTCGAGTTGCGCCCGCCCCGCAAGGACCGGAAGGATCGTCGTCTGCGGCGATGCTTTAGAGTATAGGAAGCAACCAAAACGTTCGCAGAACCCACACAGATTGCACGGACCGATGCGAACACCGTAAGGATTGGTGTAGGCGATCGAGCTGTTTGCTGCCGGCAGCGGGAACGCATGATGGCCCAGTTCACCGGCTGATCGCGCGAACAGTTCGGCACCGTAGACTGCGGGCATCGGAGGAGTCGGAAACTCGTCGCTGCGCGACCCTTCGAACGGATTGCCGCCTTCCTTGCGCTCCCCGTGCAGGACGCCCGCCTTTCCCGATGCGCCGCAGACCTTTTCAAAATGATCGAAGTGAGGCTCGAGCTCTTCGAAACTCACCGGATAATCCTGAATGGTCATGTCCTTGGGGACGAACGCCTTCCCGTAACGTTCCTCGAGCCGGCTGCGAAAGCGAAGATCTTCGGGACTGGCCCGCCAGAGCTGGCCGTTCCAATGAACGCCAGCTCCACCGATTCCGTTACCCAGTACGAATGAGCCGTAGCGTCGATAGGGCAAAGCGGTCTCGTTGGGGCGATGGCGGATCGTCACCGTTTCGCGCGACAAGGGCTGCCAAAGGTCTCCACGGATGCCATGCCGCAACTCGTCGACGATCCTCGGAAACTCGAAGTCGGGTGCTGTGTCACGCGCGGGGCCCCGCTCTAACGCAACCACGGACAGACCCGCATCGGTGAGCGTTTTGGCCAATATCGCTCCGGTCCAACCGTAGCCGACAATGACGGCGTCTGCCGCCTTCATTCGTTTGCTCATGACGAAGAGCGACCGGAGATCGACACGGGCCCATAGGGATATGCCTTGCCGGCCTGATCGATCCAGTCTGTGAAGTCGGCGCGTGCACCGGGAAATCCAATCCACTTCCATGACGCCATGTCACGATTGCCGCCATACTGGGGGTCAGCAAAGTAGCCTTCACGCGTGTTGGCGAGCAGCTGCTCAAAAAAGGCTCGCGCCGGCAAGTCTGTCAGCACCAGCGTTCCCTGCTCCAAACTACGCAAAACGATGTCTTGTTGCTCGCTCTTCAGGTCGACAAATGAGTCTCCCAATGTCTTCGTGCACGCTTCGTTGATAGCGCGAATACCCAAGCGGTAGATCTCGCGTGGGGGAAAGCGCAGCTGATAGCCCAGTGTGGCAGGCGCATCGTCTGAGAACGGGCCTTGCATGTACCAATAGCTGCCGTGGCCATAGGGCAATTCCATCTGCCGGTCGATGAACTCGGGTACGCCCGTTTCCAAACCACCGGGCCCGGCACCGTCACTGGGTATCAATCTTCCGACCGCGGCGTTCAGAAAGCGCCATTCGGCCGACGAAAAGAAGGTTGGCACGTAGGCTCTTGGCTTTTCGACCGTTTCTGCGACCGCGGCGGGCGCAATAGCCTTCGTCGCAGCCACAGCCGGTACGGCGCTCAGTAGAAAACGGCGTCGGTCCATTCCAGGTTCCCTCCACTTTGTCCTTGGGCCATAGATTGGCGCAACCTAACAGCGCGCCGTATCCCCCGATCGGGGGGCGACTCAATTAGCTCGGCCTCGCGCGTGGATTCCTCGGACGTTCACGGGCCCGAGGCGACTCCATCCGATTTGGGGCAGTGATTCGGGCAATGCTTCGATGCGTCCAAGTCATCAAGTCGCAGGGCATCTCCAGTGGTCCCCTGCGGAAGTCAACGTGATACCACGGAGGTCCCGATCTTGAGGACTGGGCGTAGTAGTCGTACGCCCCTATGTCGTTTCTCGTAGCCATGCCTAGGCGCCGTATCGTAGGCTCCGGTCGGAATCCCGTGGTTTACTCTCGTCCTGGATGAGGGCAAGCTTTCAGTGATGGGATCGCGTTCAAGACCTACACGAAAGTGTCCCGGTTGCGACCCAACTCGATCTGCAGTTGCATCAACGAAGGCGTCGCGGTGGGCGAGGCTGCGAGGGTTCTTCTGCGCTTAACCGTTGTTATCTAAAGGATTGATCAAATTGTCTACACTCGAGCCCACTTCGCCACGGTCCGTGGTCCCCAAGGTCACAGGAAGCGCCTATTTTTTGATCGGTTTGGGACTCGGATGCGCCGGCGCCTGGCTCGCTGCACTTGGCGGTAGCCTATTCTATGTCGTAGTGGGCTTTAGTATTCTCGCTAGTGGCGTGTTGCTGATAGGCCGGCGAGAGGCAGCGCTCTGGGTATTCGCCGCCGTGTTGGCGGGCACTGCGGTGTGGTCGCTCTTTGATGTGGGTCTCGATTGGTGGCCTTTGGCCGCGCGTTTGGATGTCGTCTTTTTCATGGGGTTGTGGCTTCTGACCCCATGGATTACACGAAATCTGGAAGGCGCATCTACTGGGACAAGGGGTCGTGGCGTCCTGGCCTTGTGGGCGGGGACCGTCGTGGCCGCCGCGATTCTCGCAATCGGGC
>JBEKVI010000117.1:0-4957 GCA_049514215.1 Burkholderiaceae bacterium | reverse complement strand
GTCAGCACAGACGCCTGCGGCGTGCCGCCTTGCGTCCGAATGAATTGAATCGCCTTTTCTCCGGGCGCGAGTTTGGCACCGGACACCATGGCGCACAGGGTATCGAGGATGCGATGTCGAGCGTCTTGCAGAACAGGCTCAGGCAGGACACGCTCGCGAGCGCTGGCCATATAGGCTGCCAGTTGGCCGGTGGTGTCGCTCGCCCCACTCGCGTGACGAGCGGGCAGCAATAGGGCAAGACTCGCGGCACTCAAACGCTGCAAGAACGCACGGCGAGCCCCGACGGGCGAGTCTTTTTGGCATCCGTTGCGCTTGCGCATTGAAAGAGGGAGACCTTTCTTCCTCGCGACAATAGTTTGTACAAAGCGATCGCGCAAGCCGAATCGATGGGAGACCCACGAAATCGGTTCGACGTCTTAGCGCAATTGCGCAGATCTGCCCTCTTGCGACGCCCGAATCGCCTATTGTCGATTCCTCGAGCGGAACTGCTCCGCGACGCGACCACAGGAGATCAACGTCATGAATGCAATCCCACTGCCATCCGGGCCCGGCACGGACCGCCCTTTGGCTCGCTCTGCCAAAGCGCGAGGCCTTCGGCTTGCTCGAACCGTCTCTCCAATCGCTTTTCTGGGCGGCTCAGGTCCGGCACTCGGGCAATTGACACGTGCTACTGCAACTCTTACGAGTCTATCGACCTGGATGCAAAGCATTGGCGTACTCATCATCACGATCGCGCTCATCTTTGCGGGCGTGAAGATGATCTTTGGGCAACAAAGAATCACCGATCTCGGCGGACTTTTCTGGGGCTCGTTCTTGATCGGCGGCGCATCGCTCATCGCCAGCTGGTTCGTCACTGGCACTGCGAATTGATCATGGCCGATCGGATCTTCAAGGGCGCAACCCGACCCGCCCTGTTGTTGGGCGTACCTCTCGTACCCTTGATCGTAGTCGAGGGTTCCTTCTTTCTGCTCGCCCTCTGGTCCTACCTTCTGGTCTCCGGTCTTGCCGCGCTCCTGATCGCAGCGCTCGCCCTTCTTTCGTGGCTCGCGATGCGATCGCAGACGCGCGAGGACGATCAGCGCTTGCACCAGCTGGGCTTGCGCATGCGTCTACGCAATTGGCGTCATTTAAGCGACAACCGCTCGTATTGGTTGGCTCGAACGAGTTCGCCCCACCCACGAAAAAGGCGGGGTCGGAGGTGAGCCCCGAGTCGCTTCTCATTGCCGCGCGCGATCCTCGGGACGCGCAACACATCCCTTTTCATCGTCAGATCTCGTCCGAAGTGGTACTCACGCGAGAAGGAGACTATCTCGCGAGTTGGCGGCTCACAGGACTGCCGTTCGAGGGCATGGCAACTGCCGAGCTTGAAGAGTGCATGGAGGCGCTGAATCTGCTGATGCGCTCGCTTTCGACGGGACGCTTCGCAGTCTGGGTGCACCGTATCCGCGGCACGACAGGTGATCGCCTACAGCTACCCTCGGAAGATTTCGCACAGGGTCTCATGGAGAAGTACTACGCCCGGATGGACGGAGAAGGTCTTGTGGATACCCTTCTCTACTGGACGCTGGTCTATCGACCCTATCCGCAGTCCGGACCTCGTCCGAGGGGTCGCACGGGAAGAAGCACTGAAGAGGTGCGAGCGCTTCGACAGATGGCACTCGAGGCCCTGGAGAATGCGGCATCCCAGGTCTCCTCGACGTTGCGCGAGTACCGCGCAAAGCGTCTTGGGACGCATCGCATGAACGACCGGGAGTACTCGGAACAGCTTGGCTTCTACTCCTTTCTCATCAACGGAAGATGGAGTCCGGTGGCTGTTCAAGACGTGCCGCTCGGCGACTACCTCCCCGTCACACGCAAGCTCTTTGGCAATGAGCTCATCGAATTTCGGGGAGCAAAGGGTTCTCGCTTCGGCAGTTTTCTGGACCTTCAGGACTATGCCGACTTTACCGCGCCGGGAACCCTAAACGCTCTGTTGCGTCTGCCTTGCGACTTTGTCGAGACGCAGAGCTTCTCGCCCATGAGCCGCCTCGATGCGGCCAGTGCCTTAAAGCGCCGTATCCGGCAGCTTTCTAGCGCCGAAGACGATTCGCCCACGCAACGCCTCGACATGCTAAAAGCGCTCGACGATCTGGCCAGCGGTCGATTCGCCCTCGGGCGCTATCACTATTCGCTCCTCGTTCTCGATGACTCTGAGGTGGCGGTCAAAGCCGGGCGTGCCGGGGCCGCCGATTTTCTCCAGCAAAGCGGGTTTCGGCCGGCGGTGGTGGATGTGGTTCCCGACGCCGCTTTCTGGGCGCAACTTCCCGGCAACTGGGCCTGCCGGCCGCGGGTTGCGGAACTCAGTTCGCGAAATTTCACGGGCCTGGCGAGTCTGCACAATTTCAGCCGCGGAAAACGCAGCGGCAATCCCTGGGGCGAGGCGATCACGATTCTGCGTACCCCCTCGGCGCAGCCGTGGTACCTGAACTGCCACGCAACCGCCCTCGACCGCGATGCCCTAGGTGAGAAGGCGCTCGGTTCGACCCAGATCATCGGCCAAAGCGGTGAAGGCAAGACGGTCCTGGCAGGGTTCATCGCGTTGAATCTGTCCAAGTACGGCGCCGACTGGGTCTGGTTCGACAAGGATCGCAGTGCCGAAATCCTGATCCGCCGCCTCGGAGGAAAGTACCTGACTCTGGAGCGCGGACGGCCGACCGGATTTGCCCCCTTCAAACGCGAACCCAGCGAGCGAGAGATATTGCACTGGATCGACCTGATCAGGATGTGCTCTTCCGATCCCGAGCACCCTTTCACTCCCCGGGAGGACCGCGAGATCGACCACGCGGTACGCGCCGTGGCGCACCTGCCGCAATCCGTGCGTGGTTTCGAGGCGGTCCTCCAGAATCTGCCCAAGAGCCGCGACGACCACCTCTGGATGCGTCTTGCCCGCTGGTCCAGGGAGCGTGCCGGTCCGCTCGCCTGGGCTTTGGATGGCAACGAGGATGTGGTCGAAATCGGCGGCGGTATTCCCCACGGCTTCGACTACACCGAACTTCTCGAGGATGCGAGCGTACATCCCCAGATCATGATGAATCTCATCTATCGCACCGAGGAGAAAATCGACGGGCGGCGCTTCGTCTATTTCATGGAGGAGTACTGGAAGGCTCTGGCCAATCCTTACTTCGAGGACTTCGCCAAGAACAAGCAGAAGACGATTCGAAAACAGAATGGTTTCGGAGTTTTTCTGACTCAAAGCCCATCGGACACGCTCGCCAACCCAATCGCCCGTACGCTCATCGAGCAGACCGCGACCTTCATCTTTCTTCCAAATCCGAGCGCGGACCGTGACGACTACGTCCACGGATTCAAGCTTACCGATGCGCAATATCACTTGGTAAAGACCTTGCCGCGACGCTCGCAGCTCATGCTGATCAAGCAGGGCAATGAGGTGGCCGTCGCCCGCCTCGATCTGTCGGGCTTTGATGAGGAATTGATGGTGCTCTCTGGATCCTCGGATAACGTCCAGCGCCTTGCGCGCCTGCGTACGCGACTTGGAGAGCACCCAGATCTCTGGAAGGACGCCTTTCTGCGGGGAGAATCCTAGTGCGCCTCCTGAACCTCATTCTCGCATCGAGCGCACTTGGTCTCATGGGAGTCCCACCGGTCGCGCACGCCCAGATCCTCGTTACCGACGTCGCGGCCATCACCCAGTCGGCTGCGAATCAGGCCCAGACCATCGCCCAGCTGATCCAGCAGTACCAGCAACTGATTGCCCAGTTTCAGGTGGCCGAAGCGCAGTTGGCCTCGATCCAGGGCTATCGGGCTTCCGGCGCCGCCCTATTGAATAACGGGGCCGCTCGTCAGAGCCTTCCAGCCGCGTATGCCGCACTCCTGTCCTCTATCCTGACGCAAGGTTCAAGCGGTGGCAGTGCCGCCGCGCAGGTCATCTACAACCAGGTCAAGAGCGTGCCCTGCACCGACTACACCGGCTCTCCCAACGCGCTTTCGACCTGTCAGGCGCCCGCCATGCTTTCGGCTTCGCTCGCGTCCAACGTCACCTCGGAACTGACGACCGCCCAGCAGCGGGTCGCACAATTATCGGGACTCAGCCAGCAGGTCGATGCCACTGCCGATGCCAAGGCATCGGCAGACCTGCAGGCGCGCATCGCGTCCGAAGCGACCACCTTGGCGGCCGAGAAGACCATGCTCGACTACGCGCTCGAGCTGCAGCGAGCCGAAATGGATCTCGCGATGAAACACTCGGCCGACATCGGCCTTCAGCTAGCGACGCAGCGTGGGCGTAGCTGCTATGTCTGTCCTTAAGGGGAGTGGAAATGGGCTTTTTCACGTTTCTTTCGAGCCAGATCCTGCAGCCGTTCGAGAGCTTTAGCAGTAGCACTTCGGCCACGCTTGCCGGCGCCGTGTTTCCTCTCGTTCTTGCCGGCCTGTCCATCAACATGGCCTGGCAGGGCCTAAGCCTGATACGCGGCGTGGGCGGCCAACACGTCTTCCTGGATCTTCTCGCCAGCAATTTCAGAACGCTCTTCGTACTGCTGGCCGCTTTGGGTGCCAGCAGCGGTTATCAAGACCTATCCGCCGCCGCCAATGAGCTCCAGAGCGCACTCGTCACCTCGGCATCGACTGGGATGTCGAGCGTCTCCGCGCCTGCCGTGCTCGACAGCCAACTCACGAGTCTCGCCGACGCGTTCAACCAGCTGACCCACGTCGCCTTCGATCACATCCAATTCTCGATTGGCGGCGGCGCCGATCTGACGGGCCTGGAGATCCTCGCGCTGGGTATTTTCGTGACCGGATGCATTGCGATCTACCTGGCCGTGGTGTTCGTCGAGATCACGGCGATCCAAGTGGCGCTGCTACTCGTCTTTGCGATCGGACCTCTCTTTGTCGCAGCGGCTGCGTTTCGGGCCACCAGCAGTTACTTCGGCGCGTGGCTTCAAGGTGTGCTGCGGTACGTGAT
>JBEKVI010000116.1:0-5590 GCA_049514215.1 Burkholderiaceae bacterium | reverse complement strand
CAGACTCCATTGACCTCGGCCGCGCTAAAGTGACTTCAAGGGCACGGCTGTTCTCCTGCACAAAATTCCAGCCCCCTCATCCCCCCATTCGGGGGATTTCTCGACCCGCCGCGCACCCGTACGCTTTGACCAGTCATCTATGGGAAAACGTGCGGTGCTGAGAAATCTCTGGCGCGCGACCGGGCGGCCGCATGAGCGCTCGACTCCATGAATCGCCTAGGCTACACGTAACGATCAGAGAACTGGAGCGATGGCGATGCGGTATTCTGAGTACAAATGTTTCCAGTTCGAGTTTAATTCTGGGGTCGCATTCGTCAGTATCGATCATCCGCCGATCAATCTACTTGATGAGGTTCTGTCACAGGAATTCGAGAGCCTCGCCAGGGAACTCGAGGCCGATCAGAGCGTGCGCGTCGTGGTCTTACAGAGCGCAACGCCAGACGCAGATGATCGGCGAACGGTTCAGGAATATGCCCAAGATAAGCATTTCCAAGATCGAGGGGCGGGCCCGGGGCGGAGGAAGCGAGATCGCACTGGCCATGGACATGTGTTTTGCTGCGGTTGGAAAAGCGATCTTCGGTCATCCAGAGGTGGCCGTCGGACTTGTCCCGGGTGGCGGGGGTACGCAGAGATTGCCACGGCTCGTCGGTAGGGGACGCGCCTTGGAGGTGCTGGTGGGTTGTAATGATCTCTCGGCAGAGTTGGCAGAGCGTTATGGATATATCAATAGAGCGTTACCGGCGGACGAGCTAGAGCTATTCGTCGAGAAGCTGGCTTACCGCATCGCGACATTTCCTGCGCATGCCATCGCCCACACCAAGGCGGCCGTAGATGCTGGAGCATTTAGCTCCATGGCGGAGGGGCTGCTGGTGGAGGCCCATGAGTCCGACTTGAGTGTTGCAAGCGAGGTGACGCAGGCGCGCGTGCAGGAAGCATTGAGCGTCGGCGCGGAAACCTATGCTGGCGAGCTGGAGATGGACTACTTGTGGAGACTCTCCCCGGCCAAATAATCGCGCGATCTAAGCTATGTTGCCGAAGCAGGAGAAGAGGAACTGATCGGACTGCGGTCAATCCCAGGGATCTAAAGATTGAGCCGATTGCCAATCACGCTCCACGATGCCCCAAAGTTTCGCTCGGCGGCTGCATTCGGCGTCCTGACTGGGCCAGTGCCAACTAGACTTTTCTGCAATCTTTATCTTCGAGTACGACGCCGTCTTAGGTTGAAGCGGCGACGATCCAACGAGCCAATAAATGCGTTCGGGAACCTTTAGGACTTGGCGAGTTGCAGTAACGCCTCGAATCGCTGCCTCTCGCTTACGTAGTACTCGAAACCCGCCAACCGCGTCTTCGCAAATAGTTGGCGGCTTTCGGGAATTGCCGTGCAAAGAACTAAAAATGCACGTTTTGGTGGCCGTGGTCGCCGGCGCGAACGTCTTACTGTCCATGTTTATGCGCTCGGTGCTCATGTGGCTGGAAGCGGACGACATTCTTAGCCTGCACTGGTCGCAAGACATTTCTGAAGAGCGGGTCCGTAATCTGGCCCGAAGCCGCGGCGAGGCGTTCGCCAAATTCAGCGCCCTCGTAGATGCAAGGGAACAGGTTTTGCCCGATACTCGGGTTAAAGACCATCACAAACTCGACGGTATCTTCGGTAGGTCGGACCCCAAGGATCGGCACGTGGCGTAAAGCTGCGCGAGATTCTTGAAATAGTAAAGGTGCGACGCGCCGCCAAAAACAGCCCGGCGCTCGATTCGCCGGCCGCTTACTTTCGCTGGTCCTTAAAGAACGGCGTCACGGCCCGCAAAGGGATGGCGCAACAGGGGAGGGGAGTGGCACCGGCGGAAGCGGCACCTCCAAGCCTACGCGAGCAATTCATCGCGCATCGATCTCGTGATGCGATCGCCTACTATCAAGAACTCGCCGACATCGAGCGGACGGCGATTCTGGAGCGCTTTAAGTCCAGCAAACAGGGCAGGGGGGTCAATCTTGAAAAGGGTCTCGACAGTCCCCTGGTACGTAGCGCCCTGGGATTGTGGCTGATGAAAGATCTCTGGGGTGACCCCTCCGACTTCGACCTAGTGCGCTTTGCTGAGGCTCGTCAGGAACCCGCCAACAAAGATGCCGAAGTTGATTAGCGGCTTGCTCTCATTGGGGCGACCCGCCGCCCCACGAGCAGCCCGCCTAAGTCGGCGCACTGACTAAAACCGAACTTGCCATCGAACGGTCCTTCCTTTTCGAAGAAGGACACCATCGATCGGTCTTTGCTCGCTATCCGCGAGGTCGCTATCGACTGTCGCATCCAGTTGGTGGGCCAGGTAGATTACCGAGCGCGCCTCGGATAGAAGGAGGGCCATCACCCGATCCCACTCAAATCCGAGGTGTTTCGCGAGTTTAAACGGTTGGCGCTCAGCTCTTCAGCTTAATGGACAAGCCTTGGGCGCCCAATTGCAAGCGCACTCCTTGTTCCGTACCCTTTAGGTGTATCACGACGCCATGGTCATTTTTCATGATGACGTCGTCCGCACCCCCTGCCACTGCCAGTCCGGCCGCACCGGCGACGTAGTTGCCGCTGAGATCGGCTGGAGTCGTCAGGTTAAACACTTCGCCCCGCGCCGTGATGGTCGAGACCCCTAGGTCGGCGACGCTGAGTCCCGTCAAGGAGAACTTGTAGTCACTGCCCTTGTAATGAAGCGTACCGTCGCCCCAATTCACTCCGACGCCGGCCGCTACGGACGTGCTCGAGATTTGAACCGTTCCCATCGGCTGCGGCGGATTCTGCGCTTGGCCTGATCCGAGGAGTGCCACGTACACAAGAGCGAGCAGCCATTTCCAGCTAATTGACTTCACCATGTTTCGGTCCTTTCTATGCGGTTGTGTGTAAACACCCGCACTGAGGGGGAGTTCAAACCTGTTTCGGTCCCCTCGGAGCGCGCGGGAAGCACTCTAGGATGGGGTGCGCGTCGAAACCTGGGAATGGCCAAAAGTATGGTTTCGATTCACTTCACTAGATCGACGTGAGCGCACCGCAGGGGGAGGGCGGTTGTGGCCCATAAGAGGGTTTTCAACTCTTCTTTTGGCTAGGTACACGCGGTCGTTACTTTTCGGGACCTCTTCGGTTTGAAGAGCGTTGCGCCGAGAGCAAAGGGAACTGCTCGCGTTAGGGGCCACGCGTCTAGGCGTCCGAATCGCGCGCGGAAGGGCGGGCTCGGTCATGGACAGGGAGGCAGCAGTGCCAAGCGATGGCAAGGCGTGAGTCAGAAGGGTAGTATCAGGCACGCCAAAACGACGTGACCTGCCGCCTGGGCGATGTTGTGATTCGAGGCGAGCAATCGGTGCAGGAGAGCAGGAACGCGTGTGAGTCCACATGGACACCTCAGATAGGTTCAAGATCGATTGGGAGCACCGAATGGTGCTAGTGGACGGCTCGCCCGTCCGGCTTGGGGCGCGTGCCTTTGAGATCGCCTGCGGTCTTGTTGAGGCGCGCGGAGCGACGCTCTCCCGCGACGAAATAATGGCACAGGTCTGGGGCAGGGTTGTTGTCGAGCCCAATACCCTTGAGGTGCACATTAGCGCTATTCGAAAGGCATTCGCCCCCTACCAAATCGCCTTGGAAACTGAAAGAGGGCGAGGCTATCGGCTATGTTCGCTCTCCTCCACGAAAAGCCATTTGACGGCGCTCCCGCTTATCGGTCGCGACGTTGCAATGGCGACCCTAAATTCGGCCATCAAAACAGTGCCGCTGGTTACGGTGACGGGCGCCGTCGGCGTTGGGAAAAGCGCGCTCGTCCAGGCTTGGATGGCCAGCATCCGGAACGCGGGAGAGTGGCGCTACATTGACTTGGATCGTTCTGACGTGGGGGAGATCGGAACACGCAAGGGCCCTGTTTTCGCGCGCGCCCATCCACTTCCCGAATCGCTCGTCCTCGATAATGTTGGCGACGAAGCTGAAGCCGTGGCCAACGAAGTGGCCCAGATCCTTCTGGAAAACCCGAGGCAGCGGGTTGTTACGACCTCCACCGAGCCCCTCGGTGTCGATGGCGAAAGAGTCCTGAAGCTCCCCCCTTTGGATGCAGCGTCGATCCATGACGGTGAGATCCCGCAATCGATCGCGCTTTTTGATGCGATGGTAAGGCGTGGGGAAGAACGTGTCCCAGATGATTCATCTCACCTCGCTGCCAGAATCTGCACCTACGTCGGAGGCTTACCACTGGCCATCGAGATCGCGGCACACGTGGCACTCGCACATGGATATGAACAGACACTAGGCATGTTAGAGGAGGGCGAGGTCCTGTCACTCCGGCAGGAGGTCAGTCCGGCGCGTCACCGAACGCTCGCTGCGGCGATATCGCTAGCGTGGCAGCGGCTCTCGGGATCCGAACAAGAGATGCTGACAAAACTGGCCAAGGCCGAAGCGCTGGTACCTTTTGATGACGCGGTCGCAAATGCGGGGGGCAGGGGCTCGGTGGAATCAAGTACCGCGGCCATGATCGCTGATCTTGTAAGTAAGTCCTTTTTAGAGCGCATCGAGCGAGGCGAGTCGTTACTTTGGATGCTTCCATCCATCCGCTCATTTGTTCGCACTGCGACCGCCAGTGAGAGGTTCGCGGGCCCACGGTGAGTCCGGGCAGACACGCGAGCGCCGCTCCCCTTGAATTCGCGCCAGCAAGGTTAAAGAAGTTGTTGGGCTTGGAGGAGCTCTGGTGAGGGTTCGTTGCTGACGAAGTGTGAAAGCACGTCAGTCAGGGCTGCTCGGCCATCCTCTGATCCGCCGGCTGCGTCTGCGCAGCTCTGAAGGCTCATCGCGGCCCGCAAGGCGTACGTCAGGGCGCCCTGGGCTCGCGCGAGATTGAAGGCTTCTCGGAAAAGGTGCGTCGCAAGTTCGGGGTTTCCATGCCGTTGCAGCATCACTACCCCCTGTAGCCGTGTGAGCTCGTGCAGTGCCCACGCATCCTGGTTTTTTCGTGCCTCGAATAACGACTGTTCGATCCCCCTGCCGAAGCGTTCGGCCGCTTCGTCTTCGAGAACCGCAAGATGGGCGGAAAGGAAGGGTAGGAGGCGTATCGGTCGGATCGCGCGCGCGAGTTCAGTAAACGCTTCCGTCAAACTGCGACGAGCCGTAACGATGTTTTGTCGGCGGGCCGCCGCAATGCCCGAGTAATACCGGCTCCAGAGCTGCCAGTGAACAAAGCCGTGCTTGGCCGACTCGTTCCGAAGTAACTCCAGATATCCATCGGTCTCGGACGGGTCGCCAGTTAGCAAGTAGATCGGGCACGCGGCGTAGGCCAGAGCGTGTACAAGGGACGGGGGATGGGCGGCCGCCTGGGCGATCTCGACGCTCATCCGTGCCGCAGAGCGGGCGTCTTCATATTTGCCCACCGTCCAAAGCACCTGCGCGCGCAGACTTTCACCCAGGGCGCGCTGATCCCCTCGGAAGCGGACCAGGTGGGCGTGGGTGCTGGTCGGCACAAAGGTCTTGAGCATGCGGGCCGATTCTGCCAGAGCCTCATCATAGCGTCCCGAATACAAACGTGAGAAACCCAACATCCGATGGGCAACGGATAAGTCGTTGGGGTCTGATGAGCGGAGTGCG
>JBEKVI010000115.1:0-5157 GCA_049514215.1 Burkholderiaceae bacterium | reverse complement strand
GTATTCATCTGGCATATGGTTTTTGGTAAGCGCGCCCGAATCCCGCTTCGGGTGCATAGCGCCAAGCGCCGCGCCAGAGGTTTTCCAGAGGACTGGACGGCCTAGCGCAGATAGCCGCTGGAGGTGGCCGGAACCGGTAGAAAGATCTCGCTTTTGACCCCGGCGCGCTCAAGCACGATGGAGTGTTCGCGAACTTCGGCCAAGCGGGTATCGCCGTCCAGTTGCTGCCCTGCAGCGATGGTATGGATGGCGCCCTGGGACGAACCGATGATGGCAGCGGCTCCCTGGCCGGGTCCGAGCGAAAGGATGCCCACCACCTTGTAGTCCTGGCGCGGACCCGTGGTCGGCTTCCCGCCGAAAAGGCCGCCGGCCGCATCGGTCGAAGGCGCCGTCGCCGGTTGTGTGGAGGCCGCAACGACGTGGTTGCGACCGGCCAGAAGAATCACCCAGTAGGTCGTCACCGCGCACAAGGCGGCAAAGAGAACGAGGGAAATGAGCCGGATGAGCAGGGTCGACATATCCGTATTGTACGATCACGAGGCGTCCATTCGACAAGTAGTCCGTCTAGCGGCATGCTAGCGGCCTTGGCCCAGAGCGCGTCGCGGCGCGCGCGAGACCAAAACGCGTCCTTAAACTGTCATTTTTCCGAGACTTCCACTTCATGATGCAGCAATTTCCCACCCGCAGATCCGAGAGGTACCGGGGGTGCCGGCGCTCCTTGGGCTTCACCCTGATCGAAGTTCTGGTCGTCATCGCCATTTTGGGCATTCTCGCGGCCATGATCGTGCCCAAGATCATGGGCCGTCCCGACGAGGCCCGGCGTATCGCCGCGCGCCAGGACGTCGCCACCCTGATGCAGGCCATGAAGTT
The DNA here is from genome assembly GCA_049514215.1 of Burkholderiaceae bacterium. Classification (GTDB taxonomy): domain Bacteria; phylum Pseudomonadota; class Gammaproteobacteria; order Burkholderiales; family Burkholderiaceae_D; genus BOG-994. Next base: position 4,287 of record JBEKVI010000115.1, on the reverse strand, counting down.
GTACCGGCTCGACAACGGACGCTATCCGAGCTCCGATCAGGGGCTCAAGGCTCTGGTTGAGAAACCCACGGTCGAGCCCGTGCCCAACAACTGGAAACCGGGTGGCTATCTTGAGCGCCTGCCCAACGACCCCTGGGACAATCCCTATCAGTATCTCAACCCCGGGGTGCATGGGGAGATCGACATCTTCAGTTATGGTGCCGACGGCAAACCGGGAGGCGAGGGCAACGACGCCGATATCGGTTCCTGGCAGTAATTCGCACGCGGTCCGGCAATGCACAACTTTCGACATCGTGCGCGCGGCTTCACGCTATTGGAGCTGCTCGTCGTGGTCGTGATCGCGGCCATCTTGGTGTCACTTGCGGCACTGCAGCTTGGCGCCAATCCCAATCGGGATCTGCAAGACGAAAGCGAGCGACTCGCGCAGCTTTTTGAATCCGCCAACGACGAAGCCCATCTGCGGGCCCATCTTTGGGCCTGGGAGCCGGGCGCACAAGGCTACCGTTTTCTCGAGCGGCGTGACGGGACCTGGGTGACCCGGACCGAATCCCCTTTTGAGCCGCATCGCTGGCCCTCGGGCGTGACGGGCTACAGCATCCGCTTGAATGGCTCGAACCAGACGCAAAACACGGTCGTCTTTGGTGCGGAATCGGTGCCGCTTCCGGTCATCGTGACGCTGCAAGGCGAGACCCGCAGCGCAACCGTGGTTGCCCTTGGCAACGGTCGCTATGCGGCGCAGTAAGCTTTCGGGCATGCCGGGCTTTACCTTGATCGAGGTGCTCATTGCGCTTGCGATCGTGGCCATTGCCTTGGTCGCGGCGCTCAAGGCCGTCACCAACCTGTCGGAGGCGACCGATGCACTGCATCGACGGCTCGTGGCCGGCTGGAGCGCGCAAAACCGGCTCGCCGAAATCCGGCTGCGCGGCGAGTGGCCCGACGTGGGGACCCGCCAATTCCCCTGCTCCCAGGGCAATGTCGAGCTGACCTGTTTTGAGACAGTTGAGCCGACACCCAATCCGATTTTTCGCCGCGTCGTCGTCAAAGTGCGCGATGCGCAGCGCGCCGACGCGGATCTCACCGAACTCGTGGGGCTCGTTCCCAATGAATCGACGCGCCCTCTCTAGTGTCGCCGGATTCGGGCGCCCCGGCGGCTTTACCCTGGTCGAGCTCTTAGTTGCCATGGCCATCTTGGCGATCGTGACCGTATTGGCCTGGCGCGGGCTCGATCAGGTGGCCCGCGCCCGCGACTCGATCATCGACTTTTTAAGCGAGGAACGATCAACGACCCAGTTTTTTGATCAGCTGCGCTACGACGCCGATAGCGTGGCGCTCGATAGCGAAGTCAACGACCCCCCGGTCCAGATTTCGGACACGGAAATGCGCCTCGTGCGCCACCTCTACCAGCCGGGCTTGGCGCCCAGGATGCAAGTGGTGCGCTACGTCGTCACGGGAAACCACCTGGTTCGTTACGCCTCGATCCCGCTCGCCAACCTGGGCGACGTGCATACCGATCTGGGCGTCGATCTTCAAGACAGTCCGAACTGGTCGGTCTATCCCTTAGATACCCCGGTTGCCGACGCGAGCATGCGCGTGTGGGTCGTTGGCGTGGGCTGGACCGGTCGCGAGGACGACCTCATCGCTGCCATGGAAGCCAACCGGGCCACGTCCAATCTGGCAACCGGTGTGGCGACTCCAGCCACTCGCACCGTGACCGGATTACTTGTGCGCATTCAGGGCGCCAAGATGCGCTTTCCCTTGACCCGCGTCGTCCTGGTGGGAGGGTGAACGTCATGCGAAATGCACACGGGCGATGGCCCGCCACAAACTTGCGAGGCGAATTCCGGCCAAGCCCAAAAGCAGGCCCAGGGCAGCAGAAGGGCGCAGCCATCGTGGCGGCCATGCTCGTCATGACCTTGGCCGCCCTCTTGGTCGCAGGCCTCATCTGGCGCGCCAACGTGCAGATCCGGCGCGTGGAAGCACAGCGCTTGGTCGACCAGGCCGAGTGGATCGAGCGTGGCGCAGTCGACTGGTCGCGCGTGGTGTTGCGCTCGACGGGCGATGCCGCACCGACGGTGGACTACATCGGCCAAGTCTGGTCGCTGCCCATTGCCCAGACGCGTCTTTCAGATTTCTTAACGCAGATTGGCGCCGCGCGCGCTCAGGAAGGGGCCGCGACCTATTTGTCGGGCAATGTCGAAGACCTCGAGTCGCGCTTTAATCTTCGCAACCTTGTGACCTCGACCGTGCCAGGGGTGACGACGATCAACGTGAATGCGGTCCAGGCCTACGCCCGCCTTCTGGGCTTTGTGGGTGTCAATCCAGCCTTGGCCAACGTGACGGCCCAACGGATGCAATTGACGGCGACGACTCTCAATTCCTCGCTGGCAGGCTTAAACGTGAGTGGCTCGCCTGCCGCCGTGGCCGCCGCGGGCGTGCCCATGCCTTCGGCCAATACGCCCTTGGCCATCAATTCCTTGGACCAGCTCCTCGATGTCCCCGGCTACAATCCGGCGATCCTGGCCGTGCTTGCACCCTATGTGACGATCCTGCCGGTTTCTACGCCCGTGAACGCGAACACGACCTCGGCTCAGGTGCTCGCCGCCGTCGTTCCTGGCCTGACGCTGTCGGCCGCGCAATCGGCCATCGCCTCGCGCGGCCAAGCTTACTTTCGCAGTACCGGTGACGTCAGCAACATCCTGCGGGCGTCGGGCATACAGACGGCCGACGTCTCGGCGCTCGATGTGAAAAGCCATTTTTTCGTGGTGCATGCGAAAGTGCGCCACGAGCGAGCCGAGATCGACCGCGATACGCTCTTGTTTCGCACCGGCGTGGTTCCCAATGCAACCTCGATCGTGAGCACCCGCGATGAGCTTTAGACCACACTTAGAGGAGGGCTTCCCAGCGTGACAACCTTAGTTGTATTGCTGCCCGCGCGCGATCTGAACCGGCAGACCACCGACTGGCAATTGGGACCGCTTGCCTTCGTGCTCTTTAGCGATGCCGGTCAGCCGATGCGCGTGGGCCGCGCCGCACTGTCGCTGTTGCCTTCGGCGCGCCGCCACATTCTCATACTCACTCCGCGCGATGTGTTGCTGCTGCGCGCCAAACTGCCGGATTTGAGGGGCCCAAGACTCAGGCTCGCATTACCCAACTTAATCGAGGAGCAACTGGTCGCAGACCCCGCCCGCTCCCATGTGGCGCTCGGCCCCCAATCCGAGGTGGCGCCGGCCTCAGCGATCGGCGCGTCCAGCGAGCGCACACTTGCTGTCGTCGATCGCGCGTGGCTGCGCTTTGTGCTGGACCAGTTCTTAAGCGACGAGCGGCGCTCGGTAAAAGTCGTCCCCGCCTTGGCGCTCCTGTCGCCGCTTGCGCCCGACGAGGTGGCCGTGACGATCCTGGGACGTCCCGATGCGCAGGCGACGCTTTCGGGCGATCTCGAAGGCACGTTCGAATTGGCCTTGCAGGAGCCCCAAAGCGTGTGCGGGATCAGCGCTCTTTCGGGATCGCTCGAGGCCAGTGCGCGCGAATTCGCTGGAGGTCGCGCAGTTGTCGTGCGCGAGGTCGAAGACGCCTCGGCCGAGCTCAAGTTGCCCCCTGGAATGCATCGCCTGGACTGGGCCAGTCGTGTCGAGAATCTCGATCTGGCGAGCTTCGTGCGACCGGCGCTGTCCAGCGCATGGGACTTGTGCCAGTTCGAATTCTCGATGCAAAGCTGGCAGCGCGGCCGGAACAATCTCAAGCGCTGGCGCGTGCCTATCGGCCTTGCGGCCGCAATCGTGGTGGTCTGCCTCGTGGCCTTGAACATCGACTGGCTCGTGCTTTCGCGTCAGCGCGCAGCGCTTGAGACGCGTGCGGGCGACATGCTGCGCGAGGCCTTTCCAAAGACGACCGTCGTGCTCGATGCGCCCTTGCAGATGCGCCGACAGCTCGAGGCTTTGAGAACCCAGGCGGGCGAGCCGGATGGTACCGACTTCTTGGTCCTGTGTGATCGCCTGGCGCGCACCTTGGGACCTCTCGGTCCCGATGCGATCGCCTCTCTCGACTACGCCGATCGGACCCTCACCGTGGGCTTTGCGCCCACGGTCACCGTCGATGCCGGCTGGAGCGAGCGCTTGGCGGCCATGGGACTTAAAGCCGAGCCCAATGGACAGAAGTGGATCATCAGGAGTCTCTCGTGAACCCCGTCTTGAGCTGGTGGCAGGAGCGCGACGAAAAAGAGAGGCGGTTCATCCAGATCGGCGTTCTCGTTCTCGTCGTGGTTGTGCTCTATGTCGCCTTGTTCCAGCC
>JBEKVI010000114.1:0-5371 GCA_049514215.1 Burkholderiaceae bacterium | reverse complement strand
TGCCGAACCATTCGATGATCTCGGCCTCGGTGGCGAAGCGAAACTGCTCAAGCCCGGCAATCTTGCGAACCTTGATCTCGTTCATCTGGTGGTCGCCCCTTAAGAGCAAGAGCCAGATGACCGGGCCCGTTGGCGTATCGACGGCCAGCACGATCGATTTCACGGTGTGCTCGAGCGGGATCTGCAGGAGTTCGGCCACGTCCTCGCACTTTGCGCGGCCCGGCGTTGCAACCCGCGTCAAAGGCTGCCGGGGCGCGAGGCGGGCGCCTTCGGGGGCTACGGCCTCGGCCATCTCGACATTGGCAGCAAATCCCGATGCGGGCGAAAACGCGATCGCGTCCTCCCCAGAATCCGCCAGCACGTGAAATTCATGCGATCCAGAGCCACCAATGGCGCCATTGTCGGCGGCAACAACCCGATAGCGCAGACCCATGCGCTCAAAAATGGCGCAGTAAGCGTCGTACATCTTCTCGTAGCTGAGCTTTAGTCCGGCCACGTCGCGATCGAAGGAATAGGCATCTTTCATGGTGAACTCACGGCCGCGCATGACGCCAAACCGGGGCCGGATCTCGTCGCGGAACTTGGTCTGGATGTGATACAGATTCAGCGGCAACTGCTTATAGCTTTTGATGTCCTTGCGGGCGATATCCGTGACCACCTCCTCGGAGGTCGGCTGCACCACGAAGTCCCGGTTGTGGCGATCCTTGATGCGCAAAAGCTCCGGGCCGTATTTCTCCCAGCGCTCGGATTCCTGCCAGAGCTCCGCTGGTTGAACCACCGGCATGAGCAGTTCGATGCCCCCTGCCCGGTCCATTTCTTCGCGCACGATTCTCTCGACCTTGCGGATCACCCGAAGGCCCATGGGCATGTAGGTATAGATGCCACCGGCCAAGCGCTTGATCAGTCCCGCCCTGACCATCAACTGATGACTAATGACTTCGGCGTCGGACGGGGCCTCTTTCAGGGTTGAAATGTAAAAACGTGATGCTCGCATCCGAATGATTCCCCTGCTTGAAAAGTCATGCAGGAGTCTGGTTATAATGGATTCAATTCTAACGGATTGCAGGTTGGCCGACATGTTGGATAGAGAAGGCTTTCGCCCCAATGTCGGTATCATTTTGGCCAATGCCAAAAACGAAGTGTTTTGGGGCAAACGGATACGCGAACATTCGTGGCAGTTCCCGCAGGGCGGCATCAAGCACGGTGAGACCCCGGAGCAGGCCATGTATCGCGAATTGCGTGAAGAAATCGGCTTGCGGCCGGATCACGTGCGCATCGTCGGCAGGACCCGCGACTGGCTGCGCTACGAGGTCCCAGACCACTGGATCCGGCGCGAGTGGCGCGGCAGCTACCGCGGTCAAAAGCAGATCTGGTTTCTGTTGCGCCTGATCGGTCGCGATACCGACATCAGCCTGAGAGCCTCGGACCATCCCGAATTCGACGCCTGGCGCTGGCACGATTACTGGGTGCCGCTTGAGGCCGTGATCGAGTTCAAGCGCGATGTCTACAGTCAGGCGCTCAACGAGCTTTCGCGACTGTTGTTTCGCAAGCAAGAGCAGGCGCGTTTTCTGCGCCAGCAGGTGCGCGCCGGTGGAGCGGAACTCGAGGTTTCCGCAGAGCTGGACATTCACACGCAGGCCGACACGCATGATTGAGCGCGTCCCAGGCGCCCTCCGCACGGGTGGGAGGGCGCTTGCGGGGGCAGCGCTCGCCTGTTCGCTGGTTCTGGCACAGGTAGCCAAGGCCGCCCCCCTGGACGATATCTTCGGCGATCCCAACAAGGATTGGACCGAGATCAAGCCGGATACGCCCAGTCCCGTTCAAGACGACAAGCTCATCGGATTTTACGTCAGCCCCAACACCAGCTTTCGGTTCGCGCTCGACAGCAGTTCGATCACGCTGGGCAAGGACGGCGTCATCCATTACGTGTTAGTTGGAACGAGTTCCGAAGGCGCGCGCAACGTGAGCTTTCAGGGAATGCGGTGCGCAACCCGCGAGGTCAAGATCTACGCGTTCGGGCGCAGCGATGGCACGTGGACGCCCGCACGTACCAGCGCCTGGGCCCGCGTTGGGGAATCGGACAGCAATCGGGAAAACGCGGCGCTCTACAAGGAAATTCTCTGCCCCGACGGATTTCCGCTGAATTTGAAACAGGTGGTCGATCGCCTGCGCACCAATCCCTACGCGAGTATCCCGAAATAAAGCGCTCTAAACCAAGACCAGATTATCGCGGTGGATGAGTTCGGGCTCCTCGACGAATCCGAGTATCGCCTCGATTTCCGAAGAAGGCTTCCTTAAGATGCGGCGCGCCTCGGCACTGCCGTAGTTGACGATGCCGCGGGCGATCTCGAGTCCTTCTGGATCGCGGCACGAGACCACCTCGCCGCGCGAGAAATCACCATGAACGGCGGTGACACCAATGGGCAGCAGGCTTTTGCCGCCCGAGGCAAGCGCGCGCGCCGCGCCTTGGTCCAGAAGCAACTGCCCGGCCAGCTGGAGATGGTCGGCCATCCACTGCTTGCGCGCCGAAAGCGTCGCCATGCGCGCGCGCAGCAAGGTCCCGATTTCCTCGCCAGCCGCAAGACGCGCCAGCACGTTCGCCTCGCGTCCCGAAGCGATGATGGTATGCGCCCCGCTGGCGGCCGCCCGTTTGGCCGCCAAGACCTTGGTCAGCATGCCGCCCCGGCCGAACATGGTTCCCGCGCCCCCTGCCATCGCTTCAAGCGCGGGATCCCCCGCGCGCGCCTCGCGCACCAGCTTCGCGTTGGGATTTTGGCGCGGATCGGCATCGTAGAGTCCGGCCTGGTCGGTCAGAATGACGAGGACGTCGCCCTCGACCAGGTTGGTCACGAGCGCTCCCAAGGTATCGTTGTCGCCGAACTTGATTTCGTCAGTCACCACCGTATCGTTTTCATTGATCACTGGCACGACGCCCAAGTCGAGCAGCGTGTAGAGGGTCGATCTCGCATTCAGGTAGCGCCCACGATCGGCCAGGTCGGCGTGGGTCAGAAGAATTTGCGCACTCTTGAGCCCATAGGCGGCAAAGCTGGATTCGTAGACCTGGGCTAATCCCATCTGACCCACGGCCGCTGCGGCCTGCAGCTCATGAATCTGGTGGGGGCGCCGGTTCCAGCCCAGGCGCTGCATGCCTTCGACGATGGCGCCCGAACTCACCAAAAGAACCTGTTTCCCCTGGCTTCTCAAGCCTGCCAGTTCGCTCGCCCAGCGGCCGATGGCATCACGGTCCAGTCCCCGCCCCTCGTTGGTCACGAGCGTGCTGCCCACCTTGACGATGATCCGTCTGGCCAAACCCAGGACCGCATCGGCGCTCATGGCTTACTCGGCGCTCGAAGAAAAACGCGGGTCCTTGTCCTCTGCAATTCCTTCGGAATTCGCCTCTTCGGCGAGAGCTTTTCCGCGGCGCCGCTCAAGTTCCCCCTGGATCGCCAAAACCAGACGGTCGCAGCCCTCGTGGGTCAGAGCCGAAATGGAAAAGACCGGCCCCTTCCAGCCGAGGCGTTGGACGAAATCGTCGATGCGCGCCTCACGCTCATCGCCTGGAATCATGTCGAGCTTGTTGAGCACGAGCCAGCGCGGCTTTTGCGCCAGTTCGGGATCGAATTTTTCGAGTTCGCGCGCAATCGCGCGCGCCTCGACGACGGGATCGACGGCGGGATCGAATGGGGCCAGGTCCACGAGGTGCAGCAAGAGTCCGGTGCGCTGCAAGTGACGCAGAAACTGATGGCCGAGTCCGGCGCCCTCTGCGGCTCCCTCGATGAGCCCCGGGATGTCGGCGATGACAAAGCTCCTCTCGGCTGCCACGCGCACGACCCCCAGATGCGGGTGCAAGGTCGTAAACGGATAGTCGGCGATCTTTGGCCGCGCATTGGAGACCGCGCTAATGAAGGTGGACTTGCCCGCGTTGGGCATGCCCAAAAGCCCGACGTCGGCTAGCACCTTCAATTCCAGCTTGAGCTCGCGCTCCTCTCCTGGCTTTCCATCGGTCTGCTGACGCGGTGCCCGGTTGGTGCTGGATTTGAAATGGATATTGCCAAGCCCACCGTCTCCGCCTTGCGCCAGAAGTGCCTTCTGACCGTCGGCGGTCAGATCGGCAACGATGGCACCCGAGTTCTGATCGGCGATCACAGTCCCAACGGGCATGCGCAGGACGATGTCCTCGGCACCTTTACCGTAACAATCGGAACCGCGGCCGTGCTCACCGTTGCGCGCGCGATGCAGCTTGGCAAAGCGATAATCCACCAAGGTATTGATGTTGCGATCGGCGACGGCATAGATGCTACCGCCGCGGCCACCATCGCCCCCGTCCGGACCGCCGTAGGGAATGTATTTTTCCCGCCGAAACGATGCAATGCCATTGCCGCCGTTGCCGGCTACGACCTGAATCTTGGCTTCATCGATGAATTTCATGGCTTGCCCCTCCCCATCAAAAAAGGCTCCGAACTTTCGGAGCCTTTTGTGGGGGATACAGGATCCGAATCCTTGCGCGCTAAGCGGCCGGAGCCCCGTCGGCTGGGCTTGGAACCACGCTCACGGTATGGCGGTTCTGGGCGCCTTTCGTTGCGAACAGAACCGTTCCGGAAACCAGGGCGAACAGCGTATGGTCTTTGCCCAGACCGACATTCACGCCCGGGTGCAGGCGCGTGCCGCGCTGACGCACGATAATGCCGCCTGCCGAGATCACCTGTCCGCCATACACCTTCACGCCGAGGCGCTTGGATTCTGAGTCACGGCCGTTACGCGAACTGCCGCCTGCTTTCTTATGTGCCATGTTGTTCTCCCGCCCGTCTACGCGCTAATGGCGTCAATGCGGACTTCCGTAAAGTCCTGGCGATGGCCTTGGCGCTTTTGATAATGCTTGCGCCGGCGCATCTTGAAGATTTTCACTTTATCGTGACGACCTTGCGCTAATACCGTGGCCTTGACGGAAGCCCCCGAAACCAGTGGCTGACCAAATTTGATCTGGTCCCCCTCCCCGACGGCGAGAACCTGGTCGAGGGTGATTTCTTGGCCGACGTCCGCTGGTATCTGTTCTATTTTCAGTTTTTCACCGGCTGCAACTTTGTATTGCTTGCCACCGGTTTTTATGACCGCGTACATGTTGACCTCTGTAAAATGGATCGGCATTCATCGCGATGGTGTAGCTGCAATTCGCGACCTGCACGTTCTTTCGCTTGTGCCCTGCTGGTAGTACTGCTGATACTCTTTCTGACCGTACTTTGAGTGCAGACGGACAGCAGGTAAAGCCGCTGCTATGCCTTCTTGCGAATTGCCTTCAAAATACCTTTTTAATCGCGCCTCTTTGGCGGAAAACCTCAAATAATACAGCGCTTTAGAGGCCCGGTCAAGCCAC
>JBEKVI010000113.1:0-5511 GCA_049514215.1 Burkholderiaceae bacterium | reverse complement strand
AGTCGAAGCGGCGCGCGCAGCGGGTCAAGCTCAAGAAGAAAATCGGCGCGATGTTCTGGTCTTAACGCTCGCCGAGGTCGCCCGCGACTATATCCAATTGCGCGGCACCCAATCCGACCTGAAAGTGACCCAAGAGAATCTGGCGGCGGCCGAGGACTTTCTGCGCGTGACGCAGCAGCGCTCGCAGCACGGGTTGGCAACTGAGCTCGACGTCGCGAGCGCTGCCGCCCAGGTCTCAGCGACTCGCGAACTCCTTCCCCGTCTGGAGGAACAGGAAGCCGAGACGCTCAATCGTCTGAGCTTTCTTCTGGGTCAGGCGCCCGGGGCACTACGTGAAGAATTGGCCAAGACCGAACCGATCCCGCCCGTTCCACCTTTGGTTCCGATTGGAATTCCGTCCGAGGTCGTGCGCCGCAGACCCGATATCCGGCAAGCCGAGGCTCAGCTGCATCAAGCGACCGCAAACATCGGAGTCGCAAAGGCGGACTTCTACCCCAGCATAACCTTAAGCGGAAGCGCAGGAGTTCAGGCCCTTCAATGGTCGCATCTGGGCGACTGGGGTTCACGCCAATTCGCCTTGGGCCCTGTTCTGAACCTGCCCCTCTTCGAGGGCGGTCAGCTCGAAGGAGCCCTGCAGCTGCGGACCGCGCAACAGCAGGAGGCGGCGGTGACATATCAGCGCACAGTCCTAAAGGCCTGGCACGAAGTGGATAATGCGCTGACCGCCTACGCGGCCGAGCAACGCCGCCACGATCAGATCGAACTGACCGTGAGAGAGGATCGGCGCGCGTTGGAATTGGCGAAGGCCAGATACGCTGGCGGCTTTGTTACCTATCTACAGGTCCTGACCGCGCAGCGAGACCTGCTCACAGCCCAGCGCGATCTTGTCGACAGCGAGGCAACCATCTCGACGAATCTGGTCTCACTCTACAAGGCGCTCGGGGGTGGCTGGGAAGAACAGTATCCGGACGCTGCGACTCGCCTCACAACTGCCAAACCAGCGCCCGGTCTAGGGACGACTTCAGGGGTTTGACATATAGATGCCACGACAGTATGCTTTGATGCATGCGAACGACGATTCGTCTGGATGATGAGCTGCTTGCGAAGGCCAAGCGAGTGGCGGCGGACACGGGTAGAACGCTGACTTCACTTTTTGAGGAGGCACTACGAGAGTCGCTGGCGCGCCGGGAGCCCTCGGCGAAGGGTAGGCCGGTTCGGCTAAAAACTTTCAAAGGTGATGGGGTTCTTGCCGGGGTGGATCTGGACGACAACGCGTCTTTGCTAGATACGATGGACTCTTAGAATGCTGCTTCCGGACGTGAACGTCCTGGTATACGCGCATCGACAGGACACGGCGCTTCACGTTGGTTGCCTCCGCTGGCTCGAAAGTGTGATCAATGGCGACGAGTCGTACGGGCTGTCTGAACTCGTACTCAGCGGATTCCTGAGGATTACAACTCATCCAAAGATTTTCTCGAAGCCAACTCCTCTCCTCGAGGCGATCGCGTTTACCGAGCAACTTCGTGAGCGCCCCAATTGCGTGCCAATTGCTCCTCAAGGTCGCCACTGGAAGATCTTTCAATCCCTTTGCGCGGACGCCGATGCGAAGGGAAATCTGGTACCCGACGCTTACCTTGCTGCCATGGCGATCGAGTCAGGATGCGAGTGGGTTACGACGGACCGGGATTTCACCCGATTTAAGGGACTACGGTGGCGGCACCCCTTAAAGTAATCTTCGAATTCACTCGAGAGATCTCAAAAGGCATTGTCACTCTTGACAGGCCGGCGCCCATGCGGCTTGGCGGATACGATCCGGGGCTCACGATCGACGACTCGCCTTGGGTCCGAACTCTTCTTCCTGCTCTAGCCTTTGCAAAAACTCCCGATTTCCCAGGGCCTCGAGGCGTCGCCTCGCCTCAAGGCGATCCGAATCTTTGCCGGAGCGCAACGCGAGCAGGGTCCACGCGCGCGCCGCATCGTCGACCAACTCGGTCGCATCGAGCTGTTGGACCACCTGGCGAAAGTCATCGATGGCCCCCAAGAGGCCCCGCGCCACGCGCAGTCGCGCCTGCATGACGGGAGACCGCGAGACCGGATAACCTTCCAGGATCGCAATCTCGGACTCGCTTAGCAACTCTCCAAAGTCGTAGAGCCATCGTGCGACCAACTCAGGTCCGCGCATACCGGGGTGTGCCGACTCCAGCAGTACCCGTCGCGTCGATTCGGGGTCGTCGTCAGAAAAGGCCGCATAGCGATCGCGCCAGTCCGGCGACAGTTGCTCGAGACTGACCGCCAACGCGTACGCGCTACGCAGGCGCGCCAGTCGCGTCTCGTCAAATCGTCCTGCCGCCACGCGTAGCATCCCGATCCATCCAATTTGCGTGAAGCGGCCCACGTTGTGGGGAGAACGCTCCCGCATATCGACGAGGAGGTCGCCCCACTGTTGCGCCTGCTCCCACTTTCCGCTCATCGCGGCCGCGTAAATCGCCCACGACAGGGCATGGGACAAGACCACGTCGGGCTCCGCCACCCGTAGCCGAGCCGCAACTTCCTTGTAGGCTGCGATCGCTTCCGCAAAACGGCCTAGCATCACGAGGTTCCAAATCATGACGCTCCAGGAGTCGAGCCTCTCCACGGTGCCCACGGCGTCAGCACGCGCGACCCGTCTTTGCGCGATGCTCAAGGCCTCCTCGAATTCTCCCCGGCAACCATGGATCGATCCGACCGAATCGAGGGCCTGATTCTCGGCTTCGGCATCTCCCGAAGCGGCAAAGAAATCCGCGGCCGCGAGCGCAGCCTTTCGGATCTCCTCTTTCTCCGGGCTGGCTGGCGGGGCGAGCAGATTGTCGTCACGAAACGCTTCAACACAGGCCAGGTGGGCTTCAAGGACCGGATCTGGCGCCTGATCGAGGAGCGAGCGCGCGCGCTTGACGAGTCTTGCAAGTTCCTCGTCTGGCATGGGTGAGGTGATGGTGCCGATCCAACGCGCGCTAACGAGCAGTCGCCGCACCAGAAGTCGCGCCCCGACCCGGGGGTCCGAGCCGCTCGAGAGCTCCCATTGTTCGAAGGCCTGGCGATAGGCATCCACGGATGCGTCGCCAAAGAAGATCATCTCGCCCAGTAGTTCGAAGAGCCTCTGGTGGTCTTCCGGGGGGCTGAGCCGAATCGCTTCCAGGATCTGCCGACCCGCTTCGGCGTGCGCACCGGATCGTGCTGCCACGCGTGCCACCTGTTCGAAGGCGGCGATGACGCGTCTGGCGTCGACCCCCTCCGGGATGCGCTTGCCCATCGTGCACGCAATCGCCTGTCGATAGTGATAGGCGACGAATTCGATGGCCCCCACCGGATCTGCCGCTGCACGCTGTTCATAGATCGCGGCGAGCGCGATGTGTGCCCTGGCCCTCTCCGCCCGAGTCAGGGTGGCATACGCCACCTCGCGAATGACGATGTGCCGAAAAGCGTATCGACCGCCCGCCTGCGCGGTCATGAGGTCCGACTCGACCAGGATCTCGATAAGATTGTGAAGCTGCGTGGCACTGTATTCGGGAAGCAGCGCGAGAAGGGCCTCCATCTGTACCGAGCGCCCGGCGATCGCCGCGCACTCCAGCACGGCGCGCGTTGGCGCATCGAGGGCATCCAGTCGGGCCAGCACCGTTGCGTGCACCGTATCGGGCAGGACGATCTCCTCCGAGGCCGCGCCAGCCTTGAGTCGACCGAGGTAGGAGCGCACCAGTTCACCCACGAAAAACGGATTGCCGCCGGCGCGCTCGGCGATGTGCCGCGAAATGGCTTGTGGAACGTCGCCAGCCAACATTTTCACGAGTCGCTGCGTCTGCTCTTCATCCAGGGATTCGAGTGCGACCGAGGTCAGGTTGCGGCGCCCGCTTCCCCAATGCGGCCGTCGATCGAGCAATTCCGACCGAGCGAGTGCGATCATCACCAGCGGTGCCGAACTGCGCGAGTTCGTGACGTAGTCGACCAGATCGAGAAGGCTGTCCGACGCCCAATGGAGATCCTCGAAGACAACGACGAGCGGCGTGGTCCGCGCGAGGGTCTCGATGAGAACGCGCCAGGCGGTGTGAATTTCTTCGGGATCCCCCCGTGCATCCCCGCGCACTTCTCCGACACTCGCTCCGATCAATGTCGCTAAGCGTTGCGAATCAGACTCCTGGTGTCCAATCCTCTGAAAGACCTGAAGGAGCGCCTGCTGAACGTCTTCCCCCGCCGGCAAACCGAGTAAGCTGCGCACCAAACCTTGCAGCGGTAACGAGGTCACCGCGGCGCCGTAGGGCAGGCACTGCGCGGTAGCACAAAGCACGTCCGGTTCCAGTCGGGCGACAAACTCTTCGACCAGGCGTGACTTGCCGGTCCCCGCTGGTGCCGTGATCGTGACCAGTTGCGGACGCCGCTCCGAAAATGCGCGACGTGCGACGAGCATCAGTTGCTCAAGATCGTGCTCCCGGCCAAGAAACGGCAGTCTTGCCCGCTCGCGCACCCCCCGCTCGAGCAGGATCGCACAGTCGGCACCTTCCGACTTACCCTTGAGCGCCAGCTTCTGACTGCCGTCGAAGCGAAATCCCGTGACGGCACGAATGGTGCGGGCTCCCACGAGAATGGTGCCCGGTTCTGCAATCTGCTGCAGGCGCGCCGCGAGGTTGACCGCATCCCCCGTCACCAGGAAATCCGTGCCCTGGATCTCGCGTGCGGTCACCACCTCACCGGTATTGACCCCGATACGTAGCGCGATCTCCGCAGTCACCGGATCGCGCGCTGCGGCAGCACGCAATTCGAGCGCGGCACTGAGCGCACGCTCGGCATCATCTCCGTGAGCTTGGGGGATCCCGAAGATCGCCATGGCCGCGTCGCCGATAAACTTCTCGAGCGTACCGCCGTGCGCAGTGATGACATCGCGCGCGATCGCAAGGTAGCGTCCGAGGATTCCACGCACTTCTTCCGGATCCCGCTGCTCTGCGGCCATAGTTGATCCGACCACGTCGGCAAAGAGCACCGTCACGACGCGGCGCTCTTCCGATCGCCGCATGCTGGGCGTCATTTGCGCATAACTGTCCGCTCTTGCCTCGACCATCGCGTACTCCGTTTTCGGAATGACCATCCTACCGGGAATCGCGGGGTTTGGCAGCGAGGCTGGTGCTCATCGAAATCGACAATCTCCGGATGAGCGATTGGCTTCGTCCCATGCGCCCGCGCTTGGCGCCCAGATCGGCCCCGACGCAACAACGATTCGGTCGACCCTGACTTCTTGGCGCCCGGAAAAAGCATGGGCCTGCGAGCGGCCTTGACATGCAAGTGATTACTTCCCTAATATATAGGCAAGTGACTACTTGCCTATAAACCATCGTGCCCGAGAAACCCGATGATGACGATCTGCTATTTAAGGCATTGGCCGATCCAAGCCGGCGCAAACTGCTGGACCTGCTCCACGGCCATGACGGCCGCACCCTCACCGACTTGTGTGAGCACCTCGAGATGACACGACAGGGGGTGACACAG
>JBEKVI010000112.1:0-5521 GCA_049514215.1 Burkholderiaceae bacterium | reverse complement strand
ATATAGCGAGTCAAGCGGGGTTCTGCAATTCGCCGCCGGATCGCCGCAAGACCGCCCTGTTGCAGATCGGGTAGTTGTGAGACGGGCGCCTCAAAAGACGAAAGACGGCGGAGCGCCGCAGCCCCGCGCTTGGGGTGGCAAAACCGTCGACGCGATTCTATTGATTCGTGAAACGGGCCCACTTTGGGGCCTGTTTGACGAAATTTCACCGCGCTGGCAGTGTGGAACCCAACCTCGAGGCGGGAACGGCGCTTTGCCGGAGCCGGGGCTTGAGCCGCTGCACTGGATGTGCGTGTCGTCGCCTATGACCGAAGCACGCATGGGCTAAGAATCCATCTTTCATCTCACCGGAGATTGTTCATGCCGACCTACACTATCTACGCCCCAAGGGGGCAGCTCTCGAGCGAGCAGAAAAAAACGATTGCAGGTGCGATCACGAGAACGCATGAAACGGTCACCGGCGCGCGCTCGTTTTTCGCCCAGGTCCTCTTCATCGAGATTCCCCATGAAAATTGGTTTATGGGGGGAGGCGCCTTGCAAACAGAGCAACTCTATGTCTGTGGTCACATCCGGGGCGGGCGCTCGCCGGAACTCAAGCGCGATCTGATTCTTGGACTGCGCGATGCGCTTGCGATCGGCGCGTCGGTGTCGCGAAGTAAGGTCTGGGCGTACCTGGTTGAGGTGCCGCCGTCCCTGATGGTGGAGTACGGCCACGTGCTACCCGTGCCCGGACAGGAGGAAATCTGGCTTGCGGAGCTCCCCCCTGAGGACCGTGCCTTGCTTGAAGCGATGGGCAGACGGGCTTGACTCGGGCGCCGTATCGCGTTCTCGGAGCGGTGCATGAACTGTGCGCGAGCCATACTTCGCTTTTCAGCATCACCGGCCGTGCCGTGCGATCCGTAAAAGTCCCAATGCGAGCCTATGCATTGGAGTCGCCCCACTCGGTAGAATAGGGTCCTGCCGCGCCAGAGATCCGCTCGCTGCCCCCTAAGCTCGAATCAACACCACCAATCGGGGCACGCGCCTTGCTGCTGCGCGACACCGGCTTGGGTAGAGCTAAGGCGCGTTCCCGGAAACAAGGGACGCGGGTGAAAGCGTGTCGATTGCGCGCTCGTCCCGCTTGAGTGCTCGTGAAGCCCTTGGCCTTGAAGCTCACATTTCATTATCGGGAGGACTCTCAGATGTCTGAGTACGGGCCGTTCGTTTGCTCAACCAACTCGCAAATTGCGTCCTTGGAGCCCGCGCGCTCCCGCGCCTTTCGAACATGGAACAGCACGCTTGTAGCGCTGACGATGGGTCAGAGGATCCAGACGGGCATCGATTCCTGTCGCCAGGCACTCAAAGCGATGATGCTGGTCGCGCTCGGACTATGCCTCTCACCGGCGTTCGCCCAGACGGAAGCGCCACACAACGAGTTGTCGCTCGTCCTCGGTGAGGCCGATCCCGACATCGGCATTGGCGGAGTGGCCTATACGCGCACCTTCGATGAGTGGTCGATGCTTTCCTGTGATCCGCTGGCCGAAGGCAGTCTTGAAGGTTGGCGAGCCAGCGGGGATTCTCCCCAGCGACATACGCTAACGACGATCGGAGCTCTTGGCGGCTGTCGCTGGTCCTTGTTCGGCACGTCTTGGCTGTCTGGTGAACTGGGCCTGGGTGCCAGACTGCTGTCGCGAACGGAGCTCACGGGTCGCGGGTATTCGACGGCTTTCCAATTTCAGGAATTCATAGGCCTACACGCTCGAGTCGATAGCGCGGATCGCTTCTTTGTGGCCCTTCGTTTGCGCCACGTCTCCAATGGCGATATCAAACGTCCAAATCCCGGCTTTACCGGACCCATCCTCTTGCTAGGAACGAACTTCTAGCGCACTGCTTCGGCACTGCTTTGCTTTTTTGCGGCCCGCGCGCTTTAGGGAGCCTCGGGCCTTCGAGTGACGAACTGGTGTTCTTTTGCCCCTCTTTTCGGCGCTTTGAAGGCGGCCCCCCTAGGGCACAATGAACTGTCTCCAATGCGCCGGGCCAAACCCGCGCAACTCGCCCCGAGGGTCCATGATGGCCCCCGGGGCATTTTTTTCCTCCCCGAAGAGGTCGATGAAAGCCGCGGACACACTTGCCTCATTTTGGGCCACCCTGCTATACAATGCGCTCATGTCGCATCGTCGCAGACTCGGGTGGCTCTCTCGTGCAAGCCGGCGAAAGATCGTCGGGGTGGCGATCTTTGGTCTCGTCTTAAATGCCTGGGCCCCCGCAGTCACCGCTTTCCTGGCTTGGGCTTCGGACCGACCCGTCGCGTTACCCGAGCACTGCCTTCTCATGGCGCTCGAGCACGCCGGGGGCGACGTTTCCAAACACGGCGATCCCGATACCGGCAAGGGCGCATCGTGCCCTTTCTGTTTTGCGCACGCGGGCAGTTTTGCGATTCCCCATGTGGCGCAGCTCCCGCAGCTTCCGGTTGACCTCCCCCGATACTTGGGTGAGCGCACGTCCGCCGAAGTCCACCACACCGTTCTATGGTTAGACCCGCAACCGCGCGGGCCCCCCATTCTTTCCTGATCTCGAACGCGTAGTCTTCGCCGCCTGCATTGACGTGGCGATCGATTGCATGTCTTCTCTTCAGGACGGTGATGGTGATGAATTCTCTCGGATTTCGGCACGCCGCTTTCGGCGTGCTCGCGGTGTGGGCCGCCGCACCCGGTGCGGCATGGGCATGCGCGACCTGCGGATGCTCGCTGAGTACGGATGCCGCCATGGGCTACTCGGCGGAGGCGGGGTGGCGCATCAACCTTGAATACGATTTCATCGATCAAGATCAGTTGCGCACGGGCACGGAGGCAATCTCGCCAACCCAGGTGGCACCGATCAATACGGGCGTGGGCGCCCAGGAGGTCGAGCGTCAGACGATCAATCGCTACTGGAACCTTAGCGTCGCCTATAGTCCCAGCGCGGACTGGACGGTCAGCACCATCATTCCATATATCGATCGCGGGCATACCACCTACGGCAACGCGACCCCCTCTGAGCTCACACCAAACAATGTGAGCACCGCCGACAGCAACGGCCTGGGGGATATCAAACTGATCGTCAACTTTCAGGGCATTTTGCCCACGCACAATCTGGGGTTGCAGTTCGGGGTGAAATTACCCACGGGTGACTACGGCGGCCAGAACACCTCGACCGGCGCGCTTGTGGGACGAGATCCGGTCTTGTTCTCATCGGGCCCGAATGCGGGATCAGCGCTCGATACCAGCTTAAATCCGGGCACGGGGAGCACCGACCTCATCGTCGGTTCCTATTACTATCAGCCCATCAGCCAGAACTTCGACGCCTTTGTGAACGGACAATTTCAAGCGGCCGTGGCGGAAAATCTGAATCAGCCCGGAGCGACCTACCGACCCGGAAACACGGCCAGTGTAAGCTTTGGATTGCGCTACGAGGCCAATCCAGACTGGGTACCCCAGGTCCAGATCAACGTGACTCACAAAAGCGCGGACCAGGGTACTCTGGCGGACACGACCGATACCGGAGGCACGGTCGCCTACCTGAGCCCGGGGATCACGGTGGCGTTGGGAAAGGGGATGCTCGCCTATAGTTTCGTCCAATTGCCCATCTACAGCCGGCTGGAGGGCTATCAGCTGTTTCCACGCTGGACCGCTTCCGTCGGGGTGAGCTATGCGTTCTAAAGTGCCCGCGAGCTTTCCCTATCCGAGCGATCCGATCGATGCTCCGGCCTCATGGGCACGCCGCGCTTGGCTGCGGCGCTCCGCTGTGGTTTGCGCTGCCGCCTCTTTGCCCCGCGCTGCGCTCGCAGCCGATCTTGCGGTCGGCAAACCGGCTCCGCCGCTCGTCTTGACCACCCTCGATGGGCAATCGCTTGCGACTGAGACACTCAAGGGCCAGGTCGTGATTCTGACCTTTTGGGCGACGTGGTGTGATCCGTGCCGCGAGGAGCTGCCTCTTTTGTCGCGCTATGCAGCACGCAATGCGGCGCGCGGCCTGAAGGTACTGGGCTTTAGCCTGGACGGGCCTGAAAACATGGACGACGTGCGCAAGTTGGCTTCGACCCTGAGCTTTCCCGTCGGGCTCTTGGGCAATCCTTGGGCGGGCGGTTATGGAAGGATCTGGCGGCTACCGGTGAATTTCACCATCGATCGCTCGGGGATGCTGGCCGATAACGGCTGGAACGACGAGGAGCCCACCTGGACAGAGACCCGTCTTGAGCGCATTGTCACGCCGCTGCTCGGGTAGGCGAGCCTGACATTCGGGATCGCGGGTCGGACCTTCTCTAATAGGTTTCGAGGTGAAGCCGGCCTTCCGATCGCATCGCGCTGCTAAGCGTGTCCCAGGCTTCGCCGGCCTCAAGTACGACGTCGCGCAAAGCCAGAAGCACACCTTCTTCCATGGCCTTTAGGCCACACACGTAAACACAGGTCTGGGCGTGCGTCAAAAGCGGCGCGAGGTCGGCCGCCCGGTCCCGCATCAGATCCTGAACGTAGCGCTTGGGCTGCCCGGGCGTGCGGGAGAAGGCGAGATTGATGTCGATGAAGTCCTTGGGGAGCCCCTGGAGGGGGCCGAAGTAGGGCAATTCCTCCTGGGTTCGCGCACCGAAGAACAGCATCAACTTGCCGCCTTCGAACTTCCCCGAGGCGCGCAGGCGCCGCCGCCATTCAGTCATGGCCCGCATGGGCGCCGACCCGGTTCCGGTACAGATCATGACGATATTGCTGCGCGGATGATTGGGCATGAGAAAGCTTTGTCCAAACGGCCCAATCACTTCGACTTCGTCTCCCACGGCGAGATCGCACATGTAGTTGCTTGCCACGCCGCGCACGGGCCGGCCTTGATAGTCCTCGAGAACGCGTTTGATGGTTAAAGAGACGTTGTTGTAGCCGGGTCTTTCCCCGTTACGCGGACTGGCCACGGAGTACTGGCGGGCGTGATGCGCGCGCCCTTGGCTATCGAGCCCCGGCGGAACGACCCCAACGGACTGACCTTCGAGGACCGGAAAGGGCACGGCTCCGAAATCGAGCACGATGTGATGCGTGTCGTAGTCGTGCCCGACGGCGGTCACGCGCACGTTGCCCGTCACGGTCGCCCGGATCGATTTTCCGGCTGCGCGGGGCCCGTAGAGATTGGTATATGCATGCGCTGCCGACCAGGGCGGCACACTCGCGCTGTAGTGGGCACCATCGAACGGTACTTCCCCACCTGCTGCGTCCGTCTGCAGCACTTGGGCGGTCTCCGCCAAAGCAGCCGCCATCGGCGCAGCTCCAGCCGTCTCGAGCTGTTGCTGCGTCAACTCCGCGGGTAGTTCATCCCAAGTCAGCTGCTCGGCGATCCCATAGGCCTGGCTCAAAGGCACGGTGCGCCAGTTGTCGATCGAGCCTGTCGGGCACGGGGAAATACAGGCCATGCACAGGTTGCACTTGCCCGGGTCCACCACGTAGTTGCGCGAGTCGTGGGTGATGGCTCCCACGGGACAGGTCGCCTCGCACGTGTTGCAGCGTATGCAGATCTCCGGATCGAT
>JBEKVI010000111.1:0-7172 GCA_049514215.1 Burkholderiaceae bacterium | reverse complement strand
ACCGCAGTTTTATCTCGCAAATCTCCAACCCTGCCTACAACGTGCCGATTCCGGCACGCCACGTCGAGCGCATTTTCGAAGTCTGTCACTTTTCCCCGGCCCAAAGAGCCCAGTTTCTCGAAGCCTATGCTCTAGCGCATCCGGGACGCATGACCGTGCCGCGTGGTGGGGCGCGGTTTCGGGACATCCAGTTGCAGGTGCCCGATTTGCACCACGCCGAGCGCAATCGGCACATGGAGGACCTGCTTGCCGACGTCGCAGTCAGGATCGCCCGTCTGCTCGAGGATCACTAGGACCCGTCCAACCAGAGGAATGTTCATGAAGAAATTCTTGAATCAGCCTGAAACGCTGCTGCATCAAAGCCTCGATGGATTCGTTCATTGCCATCGCGATATCCTTGAGCTCGACCCGTCTTACCGCTTCGTCGCGCGCCGCGACGCGCGGCGTGACAAAGTGGCGCTGATTTCGGGTGGTGGCAGCGGTCATGAACCGTTGCACGGCGGACTGGTGGGATATGGAATGCTCGATGCGGCCTGCCCGGGTCAGGTATTCACCTCGCCCACACCCGATCAGATGGTGGCCGCCGCCGAGCGCGTCGCCGGAGTGCAGGGCGTGCTCTTGATCGTGAAGAACTATGAAGGCGACGTGATGAATTTCGCCATGGCCGGCGAAATGCTCTCGATGCCCGTGGCGACCGTGATCACCAACGACGACGTGGCCGTTCAGAATTCGACCTACACGACCGGACGTCGCGGCATTGCAGGCACACTCGTCGTCGAGAAGGTCGTGGGCGCCGGTGCTGAACGCGGACTGGGACTGGCCGATCTTGCTGCCTTAGGTGAGCGCGCCAACGCGGCGACCCGCTCGATGGGAGTCGCCCTGACGAGCTGCACCGTTCCGGCAGTGGGGGTTCCGACCTTCGATCTGGCCCATGACGAAATGGAGATGGGAGTCGGTATTCACGGTGAGCCAGGTCGCCGGCGCGTGGCGCTCACGAGCGCGGACGCCATCGCCAAAGAGATCGTCGAGGCGATTCTGGACGACTACGCCGGGAACGTCCCTAAAGAGGTCCTCTTGTTCGTCAACGGGTTCGGAGCCACGCCCTTGCTTGAACTGTACCTGGTCTACGATGCGGCACGGCGCTTTCTCTCGGAGCGCAAGGTCTCGGTCGGGCGCAGCCTCGTGGGTAATTTCGTGACCTCGTTGGATATGGCCGGGTGCTCGGTGACGCTGACAGGACTTGATGCCGAGCTATGCGGACTTTGGGACGCGCCCGTCCAGACGGCGGCGCTGCGCTGGGGCCGCTAGCCGGTTGGAACGATCTTTCGGCGCTTTCTGCGCGACTGTTCCTTACGTGACGAAGGCCCCCGAAGGCGCGGGGCGAGGCAGCTCACGAGCCTTGAGGCCGCGATGGTATCCTCCCTTGCCAGGGGCTCGCTAGCACGGCGCGCCGCACCGAGGGAGGGAACTTGTCCCCACTGCAGCTCACCCTGCTCGCGTTAGCCGCCTTTTATGCGGGGATACAGAATGCGTTGGCCGGTGGGGGGACGTTTATCACCTTCCCCGCGCTGCTCTTATCCGGGATGGACCCGCTAGCCGCCAATATGACCTCGACGGTCGCGCTTTTTGCTGGTCATTTCTGATTTTGCGGACAGATCACCGTGGCCGTGGCGGGACGCAGCATGGCCGAAGGTGCGGGCCGACTGTCGCTTGTGAAGTTGGTTTTAGTCAGTCTGGCCGGCGGCGCGCTCGGGGCCCTGCTCCTCGAGGTCACCCCGCCCTCTTTTTTTGCGCGTCTGGTCCCCTGGCTGGTGCTGTTCGCCACGGCCGTGTTTTTCTGGGGCAGCTTCATGCGCAAGCCCGATGCTGCTGGTGTGGCGGCGCGGCTGTCGGCACGCACGCTCGCCGCGATCCAGTTTGTCATTGCCATTTATGGAGGCTACTTTGGCGGTGGAATCGGATTTCTGATGCTGGCCGCGCTCACGGTGGCCGGGCAGCCGGTGCGTGCGGCCGCAGCGACGAAGAACCTGCTCGCCATGGTCATGAATGCCGTCGCGGCGCTCATTTTCGCTTTCTCGACTTATGTGCACTGGCTCTTTGCTGCCGTGATCTGTGCCTCAGCCTTGCTTGGAGGTCTGCTCGGGACCTGGCTGTTGCGCAAGCTCCCCGACCGCCTCTTGCGCGCTTTCGTCGTCGCCGTGGGCGTTGCCTTGACCGTCTGGCTGTTTGTGAGATCGGCGTGACAGCACGATGACAGCCCCGTGGTCGCCACGGGGCTGCCTTGCCCGTTGGCCGGCTGCGCTTGACAGTTGCCGGGCATTCAACGCTAATAGCAGCGGATCGAGTGTGCAGGGCCAAAGGCCGTGTTCAATCGGGTCTGTGCCGTTGAGGCAATTGGATAATTTTTGGAGGTGAGCTATGAGTTTACTTAGCGGTCTAGTGGGAGAATTGGCTGGAGCAGGCGCAAATCCGAACCAGGCCGCCGTCGTTCAGGGGGTCATGGGCCTTCTGAACTCTCCCGAAGTAGGGGGATTGCCGGGCCTGCTTCAGAAATTTCAACAATCAGGAATGGAGTCCCATTTCGCGTCCTGGGTCTCCAATGGAACCAACCTGCCCATTACGGCCGATCAAATCCAGCAGGTGCTTGGCAGCAGTGCCGTGCAGCAACTCGCCCAGCAGGCTGGAATTTCGCCCCAGGAGGCCTCAACGCACCTGGCGAGCGTGCTCCCGTCGATCGTAAATCACCTCACCCCTGATGGAACCGTGCCGCAGGCCGGATCGCTGTTGGATCTTGGATTGAGCCTCTTTAAGAAGTAGCATCGCGAACTCTCGGACGCGTTGCGGGTCACAAAGTCAACGGACCCGTAACGCGTCGTCACTGATCGTCTCTTCGATAGTTTGGGATTCTGTCGTGCGGTAAGGTCAACACCCGGTCGGCGATCGCCTTTTGACCTTGTCTCGACTTCCGTGCAGTACCGATTTAGCCAGGAAGCCCATGTCGCCCGAAGCCTATGTCGTTATCGAGTACCGCCTGAAGGACAACTCGGGGGAGAGCCAGTCTCTTCCGATCGATCCGCACGCGACCCAGATCCTCGGTGTCTTCGATTCGGCTGCCGAGGCGGTGCGCTGGGTGCAAAAGACCTTCGAAGAGACCGCGGGTGCCAAGCGCCAGTTCGCCGACGCGGAAAAACTGGCTCTGTTCAATGTCCTGGTTGCAACCGATCCTTTCATCGAGAATGCCTACACCCCGATTGTGATTCCGCTCATGGCGGGAAAGGTCATCCAGGTGCTCGCCGGCCGCATGCTCGGTGGCCTTGCGATGCGCATGGGCCGGCTCGCCACGGGGTAAACAGGGCGCAAGGCGGCCCCATCGTGCGGCCGCGAAGGCCCACTTGCCGCAGGCCAGCCCTAAAATTCCGGATTTCAGCGCAGGTCAGTCGACCCCGTGCCCGCTCGGGACGGCACTGCCTAAGGGTCGGGTTGTGCAGGATGCCCACGCGTCTACTTTTGGGGTATCTTCACGCAACACGCAATATCCCTCATAAAGGGGTCGCGCCTGCGAGGCGCACCCCGCCCCCGACTTGCCGGAGGAGGCCCGGATGTCCAAAGACCGCTTAAACGCAACGGCAGACGTGGATGCGCAACTCGCACCGCGGCATCACGAATCCCACGTTCAGGGGGTCACGGGCGATCCGCTTTCCGAGGCCACCGTATCGGCCTTTCTAGCGAGCATTGTCGCGCGCTATCCTCACGAGGAGGCGGTCGTCTTCCGCGAGCATGGCGTGCGCTGGACGTGGCGTCAGTTTGCCGCCGAAGTCGACGGACTGGCGCGCGGCTTGGCCGCATTGGGACTAAAGAAGGGCGACCGTCTCGGAATCTGGTCGCCCAATCGGCCCGAATGGGTCGTCACCCAATTTGCGACGGCACGGCTGGGCATCATCCTCGTCAATATCAACCCGGCCTACCAGCTCACCGAACTCGAGTACGCCCTAAACAAGGTGTCGTGTCGGGCGATCATCTCGGCCGAGCGATTCAAGACCTCGAATTATCTGGGCATGCTCGAACAGCTGGCACCCGAACTGGCTAGCGCTGTGCCCGGTTCGCTGCAGGCGGCGCGCCTACCCCATCTCGAGATCGTCATTCGCCTGGGGGAGGCGGCATCGCCGGGGATGTTGAACTACAGGAGCGTCATTGAGCGGGGGGTCGACGGACCGGCGTTAGCCGAGCTCGATACCATCAGCGCAGGGTTGCATTGCCACGAGCCTATCAACATCCAGTTTACGAGCGGGACGACAGGTCATCCCAAAGGCGCAACGCTCACGCACCATAACGTGGTCAACAACGCCCGCTATATCGCTTTTGCCATGCGCATGACCCAGCAGGACCGGCTGTGTATTCCCGTGCCGCTCTACCACTGTTTCGGGATGGTGATTGGGGTTCTGGTGTGCGTTGCAACCGGAGCCAAGATGGTTTTTCCGGGCGAAGGATTCGATCCCTTGGCCACGCTGGAGGCGACGGCCAAGGAGCGGTGCACCGCATTGCACGGGGTCCCCACCATGTTCATTGCCGAACTCGGCCACGCCCAGTTCGCGCAGTTCGACCTCTCCAGTCTGCGCACGGGCGTCATGGCCGGCTCGCCTTGCCCGATCGAGACCATGAAGCGCGTGGTCTCGCAGATGCATATGCAAGAAGTCACGATCTGCTACGGCATGACCGAGACCAGTCCGGTGTCCTTCCAGAGCTCCACGACCGATCCACTTGACAAGCGCGTGACGACCGTCGGGCGCGTGCACCCGCATCTCGAGGTCAAAATCATCGATGGTAATGGCGCCACCGTCCCCGTGGGCCAATCAGGCGAGCTTTGCACGCGCGGCTACTCAGTGATGCAGGGCTACTGGGCCGATCCGCAGCGCACCGCCGAGTCCGTGATCGACGGCTGGATGCATACCGGCGATCTGGCAACCCTCGATGAGGAGGGATACTGCAACATCGTCGGCCGTGTCAAGGACATGGTGATTCGGGGCGGCGAAAACGTGTATCCCCGCGAGATCGAGGAGTTTCTGTTCACGCATCCGTTGGTCGAATCAGTGCAGGTGTTTGGAGTACCCGACTCTAAGTACGGAGAGGAGCTGGCGGCCTGGGTCATCCTGAAACCGGGGTGTTCGACCACCGAAGAAGAGATCCGCGAGTTCTGCCGTGGCAAGATCGCCCACTACAAGGTTCCCCGCTACGTTCGCTTCGTCAAGGAATTACCCATGACGGTCACCGGAAAGGCGCAGAAGTTCGTGATGCGCGACGCCATGATCCGCGATTTGGGGCTCCACATCGAAAAAACCGCCTAGAATCCGCAGGCCGCGCCGCGAAGCCCAGGACTGCTCTCCGAGGCTGTTTTGAGTCAAGGCGGGGTCTTGCGGGCGGGCCCTGTCCACAATTTGGTCCAGGAGAAGGCGAGTGTCCGAGTATCCGAAGGACACCGAAGAAGAGATCACGCTCGGGGGCACGCCGCTTCTGATTAGGCCCATCCGTCACGACGATCTCGAGCGTGAGCTCGAGTTCGTGCATGGTCTTTCCCCGGACACGGCCTACCTGCGTTTCTTCTCGCCGCTGCATGATCTGAGCCCTGCGATGGCAGCGGCCTTCGTGGACGTCGACTACGCGCGCACCATGGCCTTCATCGCCTTGGAAAACGGGACCAAGAGCGCCATTGCCGGAGTGGCCCGGTATGTGGCCTTGTCCGAAGCTCCATCATGCGAATTTGCCGTCACGATTGCCGACCGGTGGCAGCGGCGCGGGCTCGGGCTCATTCTCATGCAGCGTCTCATCGACTACGCCCGCAGGCGTGGTTTTCGCGAGATGACTGGCAGCGTGTTGCACGCGAACCAGGGCATGCGTGTTCTGGCGACGAAGCTGGGCTTTGTCGCGCACTCGGACCCGGAGGATCCGTCTGCGGTCCTCATGCGACTGGATTTGCGCGCGGGCGAGCATACCGACGCGACGGGTGCCCCGGCTTGAGCCCGAGGGGCGTCTTTCTTTCCGAATGAAAAGCAAGGAACGGATGTCCCGTTGAGCCTCTGCAGGTGAGAATTTCCTTTCTGTCCCCTTCAGGCGCGCGCTTGCCCGCCCTCTGTCCATGAAACCGTCCCATATTCTCGAATTAATCGCGCTTGCCGCGCTCTGGGGTGCCTCGTTCCTCTTCATGCGCATCGGGGCCGCCGAATTTGGTCCTATCGCACTTATCGAGTTGCGCGTCGCGATCGCCGCGGTCGTGTTGATCGTGATCCTGGGCGTCTTCGGAAAACTGCCGGCCCTCGCGCGCAATGTCGGTCCCATGACCTTTATTGGGATCACCAATTCAGCCTTGCCCTTTTGTCTTTTCGCGTACGCGACACTCACCGTCACCGGGGGCTTTGCAGCCATCCTGAACGCCACCTCGCCGCTTTGGGCCGCGGTGGTGGCCTTCGTCTGGCTTCGAATCCGCATCTCGGCGTGGCGAACCTTCGGACTCGTCCTGGGTTTTGTCGGAGTTGTCGCCCTCGTCTGGGGTCACGTCTCCCTGCAAGGGACAGGATACGGCTTAGCCGTAGTCGCGGGCCTTGCCGGCAGTCTTTCCTATGGAATCGCCGCCAACTACACGCGCGAGCGGGCCGCATCCGTGGAACCGCTCGTGATCGCGACCGCAAGCCAACTGGCGGCTGCGGTCTGCCTGTTGCCGCTCGCGATTGCATATTGGCCCACCGCCGGTGTGTCCGCTCGTGCCTGGATCAGTGTCGTTCTCATGGGCGTCGCATCCACGGCCTTGGCCTACCTCCTGTATTTTCGCCTCATTCGCAGCGTCGGACCGGCCAAGGCGATCACGGTCACCTTTCTGGTTCCGGTATTTGCGGTCGTCTGGGGCTATTTTCTACTCGGTGAGGTGATCACCTTGCAGATGCTCGCAAGCTGTCTTGTCATCTTGTTGGGTACGGCGATCTCGACCGGCCTTTTGGGAGTTCCTCCTGGCATGCGCCGCGCCCAGCCTTCGTCCCGCTAAGCGCTGGGGCGCGCATCGCGGCCGCGCGCGCCCAATCGACCTTTCATGCCAACCGAGGGCATAATCGCAGCAGTGATCTAGAATCGACGAGTCCGTGCCACAGGATCATCGTAGTGGCGTTCCACACCACCGCGATTCACGC
>JBEKVI010000110.1:0-5860 GCA_049514215.1 Burkholderiaceae bacterium | reverse complement strand
TCGATTTACGTCGCAGATGCTGGGCCTCGCGAATCTCATCGGCCGAACGTGCGACGTAAATCGAGAACTGGGCCGACGACGCCGGCAAGGTCATGCGCTGGGTCAGCGCGTCTGGTCCTGGAACGAGGTGGTCGCAGGATTCACGATACATAAGCTCTCCTTAGCTGATGCCTGAAGCCGAGTTTATGAACGGAAAGCGACAGGCCTATGACGCAATTATGGACATTTGATGACATGTCGCATTTGGAGTTCCCTAGATGAACTCCGGATCCATCACGACTTTGAGAGTCCACTCGGGGGCCGGCCCCCGTTGCCGGAAGGTGAGCCACCAGACCGAGGCCTTACGAACGCTCCAGGACAGGCGCTGTTGGGCGATGAGGAGGGCTGCGGCCTCCCCGAGCCAGGGCTGATGCCCGACCAGGACCACGGTCTCGTTGCGACTGGCCGCCTGGGGGAGCGTCAAGAATGCGAGGATGTCTTCGGCTGCCGCACCCGGGGCGAGCTCGGTTTGAATCGCGTAATCCAATTCCAGGCCATCGGCGGTCTGTCGGGCACGGAGCGCGGGGCTCGAGAGGATCGAGGCGTGGCCGGGCAAGCGTTTGCGAATCCAGCGCCCCATCTGCTGCGCCTGTTCGTGTCCCTTGGCACTGAGGGGCCGAGTCAGATCGGGGGTGCCTTCCTCGGCATCGGCGTGGCGCCACAAGAGCAGGTTCATAGGAGGCGGGAGATCTGATAGATGAGAAGCGGGCCGGCGATGAGGATCCACGAGCATGCACAAAACAGGAGCGCGAGAAAGACCGCTGCGCTGCCGAAATCCTTGGCGCGACCCGAGAGGCGGTGATGGTCCAGCGAGATGCGATCGATGGCCGCCTCGACGCTCGAGTTCAATAGTTCGACGATCAAAACCAGGAGCGTGGAGCCGATCAATGCGAGGCGTTCGAACGCTGTCAGAGGCAGGATAATCGCCACGGGCAGAAGGACAATCGCCAGAGAAAGCTCCTGGCGAAACGCGCTTTCCACGCGCCAGGCCAAAAGCAGCCCGCGCATCGAGTAACGCAGTGCATTGGCTATCCGCCTTAGACCGCCGACACTCTTGTAGGGGCTTTCTTGATCAGGCACTTCAGGAGGACGATTGGGGATGTTCATCGCCCCGCAATGATACCGTTCCCCGGATCGGCTGCAGATACTCGAGGAATTGGCGGGAGCAGGCCTCCCATGAAAAGCGTTCCGCGTGCGCGCGCGGCAAGGCGCGCGGGATCTTCAGCGCCTCCAGGGCTGCAAAACGCAGGTCATCGTTCAGCACGCCCGCCGGGGAATCTCCGATGACATCGACGGGCCCGGTGACGGGATAGGCCGCCACCGGGCAGCCGCAGGCCATGGCCTCAAGAAGCACCAGACCGAAGGTGTCGGTGCGGCTCGGAAACACGAACACCGAGGCGGCGTTGTAGAGGCTCGCCAGTTCGGCTTGATCAAGAACCCCGGTAAAGCGCACGTCCGGATGCTTTTTGCGCAGCGCCTCCAATAGCGGCCCCTCGCCTGCAACCCATTTGGTACCCGGCAGATCCAGATCGAGGAACGCTTCGATGTTTTTCTCGACCGCCACCCGGCCCACGCACAGGAACACGGGGGGTCTGGCATCGTTGGGTAGCGCCGGTCCCGGCTTGAAAATGTCCAGCTCGACCCCGCGCGACCAGAGCACGACACGCTCCGGATCAAAGCCAAATGCCTCCAGGTCGCTTTTGACCACCTTTGTTGGCACGAGGACGGCCTCGGAGCGGCCGTGGAACCAGCGCAGAAAACGGTAGGTGACGGACAACGGAATCGCAAAGCGCGCCTTGACGTATTCCGGAAAGCGCGTGTGGTACGCCGTCGTGAAGGGCATGCGCTTTCGGATCGCAAATGCGCGCGCGGCCATTCCGAGCGGGCCTTCCGTGGCGATGTGCAGCGCGTCGGGAGCGCCTTGCGCGATGCGCTGCCGCACCCGGCCGCCGGGAAAAAGAGACAGCCGGATTTCGGGATAGGTCGGGCACGGGATGGTCTGGAATTCGAGCGGCGAGAGGACATCGACCTCGTGGCCCATCTTTTGCAGTTCCCGGCGCGTGGACTTCAGCGTCCTGACTACCCCGTTGACCTGGGGATCCCACGCGTCGGTCACGATCAGAATTTTCAAGGCAACTCCTAGTTGGCTGAGGCCAGCGCCGCGAGATTCGAATCGGACTCGAGATCGGCCGTCTTCCACTCCACGATGGCGAGTTCGCCCGAGGACGATTCGACGAGCGCGGTCAGGCTTTCGACCCAGTCGCCATCATTGCAATAGAGGATGCCGTCGATCTCGCGGATCTCGGCTTTGTGGATGTGACCGCACACGACCCCGTCGAAGCTGCGCCGCTTGGCTTCCTGGACTAGTGCCTGTTCGAATGAGGTGATGAAACTGACCGCGTTTTTGACCTTGTGCTTGAGATATTGCGAGAGGGACCAATAATCGAATCCAAGGCGGGTGCGGATCCGGTTGAACCAATGGTTCACGGCGAGGATGAAGGTATACAAGGAGTCGCCGAGGTGGGCTAACCAGCGCGCCTGAAGAATGACCCCATCGAACAGATCGCCGTGCGTGATGAGAAAGCGTCGGCCGTCGGCCATGACGTGCGTTGCCTCGTAGAGCACCTCAATGCCGCCGAAGTGATGATCGACGTACTCACGCGCAAATTCGTCATGGTTTCCGGGAATGTAAATGACCCGCGTGCCCTTGCGCGCCTTGCGCAAGATCTTCTGCAGGACGTCGTTATGCGACTGGCGCCAGCTCCAGCCTTTTTTCAGTTGCCAGCCATCGATGATGTCGCCCACGAGATAGAGCGTGTCGGACTCGGTGTTCTTCAGAAAATCGAGGAGAAATTGCGCCTTGCAGCCCGCGGTGCCCAGGTGGACATCCGAGATCCAGATCGTTCGATAGTGGCGAGGAGCGTTCGCGTCGATCGACAAGGTGGCTGGAAAGGGAGCGTTCATCGAATGCGCCGCATTGCACCACGTCAATATGACCGGTCCATGAAGCTTTCATGACGGTTTAAAGACTTCGCCGAATGGCCCGGAGGGCCACCAATAATCGACGACAACGGATCGCGATCAAATCATGCAATGCGGAATCTTTCGCCCGTAGGGCTTGTGCGAAACCGACTGCGAGCCTGCTCGAGCCCGGGGCCGTCGTCCCTTTGAAGGGCCGCCTGCACGCGTGCTATACTCCGCCTCCTTGAGGCGCGTAGCTCAGCTGGTTAGAGCACCACCTTGACATGGTGGGGGTCGTTGGTTCGAGTCCAATCGCGCCTACCAAATTCGCGCCTGCCCGATTCGCGCCCGCCCGATGCGGGCCGCGCCCCCCTTTTGGCGCAGGCGAGCTTCCACCGGCAAAGCCGGTCTGCCGAGGCCCCGGGCCCGCACAACATCAGTCGTCCCTTGGGGGAGCGGATCTAGCCAGCGGTGCCCTTCCCGCCGGGTCTGCCGACCCCGCCTGAAAGGCCGCTGGCAAACGAGCGTCCATGGATTGCACTTCCGATGGCCCAGCCTTTGCTTTGGTCTTCGCCATCCGCCGTCTGCGACGCCGGCGTCTCGCGCCGGCTAAGGCTCACAGGCCAATGCCTCAGGAAGGGCGCTCCATGGGCGAAGTATCCTTGTTTCGACTGTATGTCTTGCGCGCGATGTACCTTTTCATCGTGGTCGGACTGGGGCTATTCCTTTGGCCAGCCGTGCTCGATCCCAATCGCCGTTGGGAACTGATGGAGGGCCAGGCCACTTGCATGCTGGCCGCCTTTTCCCTCGTGTGCGCGCTCGGCGTGCGCTACCCGCTGCAGATGCTGCCCGTGCTGCTTTGGGAGGTGATCTGGAAGACCCTCTGGCTCGTCCTCGTTCCCCTGCCGCAGTGGTTGGCAGGACACCTCGACGAATCGCTCAAACCCACGATTTTTGCCGTTTCACTCGTCGTCCTGGTCTATCTCGCCATCCCCTGGGGATACGTGTTCTTCCACTATGTGAGGGCACGCGGCGACCGCTGGGGTCCGGGCGCACTGCCCAGGTAACCCCGGATCGTAACGACGTTCAGGTGCGGCGTTCGCGCGAACGCGATTTTATTCGTCGTGAGAGCACGGGTCTGCGACAACCCGGCAATCCATACCGTTTCCACGCGCGCATTTTACCGAAGTGCCCGCACGCCGTGAGTCCAATCAAAAGAAGGCAAAGCTCAAGCACCGTACTACCGTGCGCACGCAGGCATACGTGCCCGTGAGGACCTAAATCACAGGTTGCCGCCGCGGGTCGATAAGAGGTTCGCTTGCACCGACAGTTCGCGCGCAACAGAGAGATTGGATTCGAAAGAAATGATGTCCCGCGCGTGATCGAGTCTGACAACTAAATGCCAATCGGGAACGAAATTCCTCGTAGACCTGTCTGAATGAGGATTCGTTGCAAGAGGGCACTCTACTCTGTAGGACGCGAAAAGAAACTCAGGTGCTTCGAACTCTGGATATGCCCCAAAATTTCCCCAACATATTTGCAACCCGAACACGCCATTAGATGGCAACCTTAAAGCGGCGAATCGTTGATGCAGTCGCGGACCGACTCGGACTGGAGGTCGTTCGGAAAGGGATGGCCTGGGAGCTGATTGAACTAGAGCAGCTAAGGCGCTTCTTCGAGTCTTTTCGAGTCGATTGCGTCTTTGATGTGGGGGCCAATGCTGGTCAGTATGCGATGCGCCTGCGCGAGATCGGATTTAGCGGACGCATCATCTCGTTTGAGCCGAATCCAGACCTGGCGACTGAGCTCAGGGCCGCGGCTCAGCGCGACACGAGTTGGGTGATCAAAGAGATCGCCTTGGACTCAGAATCACGGGTTGTCGACTTCAATATCATGAAGAGGTCCACCTTTAGCTCACTACTAGAGCCGGATCACTCTCAAACAGCGCTCTTTCGTGACATGAACGTAATCGAGCGGCAGATTCAAATCAAGACGAGGACACTCGCGGAACTCTATTCGGAACTCCAATCCGAATTCGCGTTCAAGCGACCCTTCTTGAAGATGGACACGCAAGGGCACGACGTGGCGGTGATTCGTGGAGCCGGGCGCCTCGCGAATAGCTTCGTCGGACTGCAGAGCGAGCTCGGCTTCACTCCTTTGTACAAAGGAGCGCCGATGTTTTACGAATCACTCGAGTACTACAAAAGTCTCGGCTTCAAACTTACCGCGTTGATCCCGAATAATGCAGGTCACTTTCCCGATCTCAATGAACTCGATTGCATCATGTACAGCTCCGAGTTCTCCGAGATCTAATCATCTATCCGAAACAATGCGACTAACGTAGAGATATTCCAGGCCGCTCGGCCCGTTAGATGACGCCTGGCCGATTGCGTGGTGTTCTCATCGAGGGCGGCAGGTTCTCAGCTTGCCGCGAGCATGGCTCTGCTCATCCGTCTTGCATTCCTTGACCCCGTTGGTTTGACGCACCCATTTGGTGACTTGGCCCGGGACGCGCGCAGCGGATTTCATTCGTCGTGAGAGCACGGGTCTGCGACAACCCGGCAGTCCCTGCCGTTGTACTTGCGGCATTGCGCTAGCGCCTTGGCCTGCGCGCGCTTGCCGTTGCGGTCGCTGTCGACCCCCCACGTCAGATCATTGACGCTTTCGGCAAGCGCAAGACACATGTTGAGCTGTGTGATCTTGACCTTGCAGTCGGAGGCTGATTTGAGGCAAAACGACATTGCCTTGCGCTCGGCCTCCTCTGCGGAGTTGGCCTGCCACGAGAAGCCGTAAGCCAGGGTTTTGTCGGAGACCGCAATGGCCACCCACTTGTCGGGATTGACCGGCACGCCGGTCCCGG
>JBEKVI010000109.1:0-10977 GCA_049514215.1 Burkholderiaceae bacterium | reverse complement strand
GTCGTGAGGAAACACGCTACCGCCTTCTGTTTCAAGTGGCCACCGACGCCGTTGTCGTGGTGGATGCGGAAAGTGGCCGAATCGTCGACGCCAACCCGGCAGCCAGCAACCTCTTGAGTGTGGGCCGGCGCGAGCTCCTGGGTCGCAGTCTGAAGGAAGATCTGGGGTGGCAGTCGCCCCCTGCAATTGCAGCGATGCTGGCAGCGGCCCTCGAATCGAATCGGGGAGGCGAGATGCCCGCCCGATTGGTCGGCAATGCGCAGCCGCTTCTCGTTTCGGCGACCCCTTTTCGGGGTTTGACGGACATGCTGCTTCTGGTTCGCGTGCGCGCCGCCCAAGGCGCTGAGGACAATGAACCCGTGGCGCGCGAAGACGACGACAACGACTCTGCCGTGGTCGTGACCGACTCGAGCGGGCGCATCCTCATGTCCAATCAGCTCTTTGCGCAGTGGTGCGAGGTGCCAGGCGAAGCCTCGATCAGAGGCGAATCGATCGGACGCTGGCTCGACTCGATCAGTGGTGGCGTGCCTGCCCTGCTCGAATCGGTTCGCGCGCGCGGTATCTCGAGCGAGACCGAGTGCGTGATCGTGGGCAAGGGACGGCGGACGAAGAAACTCATGCTCTCGGCGGCGCTTTTGACGGATGAAGACCAGGAGAGAATCGGCTTTGTCCTCACGCGCGCCGTGCACGCGTTGGATGATCCGCCCCTGTCTGTTGCGTCCTCGTCTGCGGGCGCCCTGGAAGAACTCGTGGGACAGATCGGAAACACCGGTCTGGTCGATCTCGTCGCCGCAGCGAGCGCGATCGTAGAGCGCTCGGCCATCGAACACGCATGGACGCGCGCGGTTGGCGACCTGGATGCCACGGCGCGCTTGCTGCGCATCTCGAGCACCGAGCTTCAGCAGCGCATCGGCACCTTGGGCATCGTTCTGGGCGCATTTGGAGCGGACGTCTCGACCACGTCCAAGTCCCACTAGTGATTGTTCATCCCGCATTCGGACAGGCCGACCTCACCAATTGTGAGCGTGAGCTGATCCATCTTGCGGGATCCATCCAGCCGCACGGCTTCTTGCTGGTGGTTTCCGAACCCAAGTACACGATCCTGCAATGCAGCGCGAACAGCCCGCAGATGCTCCGTCTTGGCCTGCGTCCGCTCTTGGGCCTGCCCTTGCCGGACCTTGGGGGAAACCTCAGTGAACGGATCGCCAAGCTTGCCTCGAATCATTCACTGGATGCGCCGCGTCCCCTGCGCTGCCATGTCGGTTCGGGCGAGATCCGAGTTGATCTGGAAGGCACTGTCCATCGCCAAAGTGGCGGCGGCCTGATCGTGGAATTGGAAGTGGTCCATTCTCCACAGGCCGAGGACGCGACGGAACTCGGGATCGCCGAACAACTCTCGGCAGCAGTCCAGCGGGTGGGCAGCAGCTCGCAAATCGGCGCGCTTGCTGACGCAACGGTTCAGGTCTATCGCGAACTGACGGGCTACGACCGCGTCATGGTCTATAAATTCGATCCGGACGGTCATGGCAAGATCATCGCCGAGGCACGTGACCCCCGCTTGGAATCTCTCCTCGGCCACCACTATCCGGCCTCGGACATCCCGCAGCGCGCGCGTGAACTTTACATCCGTAACCGTGTTCGGGTTCTCGTGGACGTGCACTATGAGGCCGTACCGCTCGAACCAAGGCTTCACCCCTTGACTGGTCGTGACCTCGACATGTCGTTGTGTTACTTGCGCAGCATGTCGCCGCTTCACCTTCAGTATCTGAAAAACATGGGAGTCACCGCCACTCTGGTGGTCTCGCTCATCCGCGAAGGACGGCTTTGGGGTCTCGTTGCGGCCCATCATTACACACCGCGCAAGCTGCGCTATGGCGTGCGCATGGCGTGTGAGCTCCTGGGCGAAGTCGTCTCAACGCGCGTGGCCGCCATTGAAAACTATGCCCACGCCCAGGTGGCAATTCTGGTGCGGCGGCTGGAACAGCGCTTGATCGAGGCGACGTCGACCGAAGGAGATTGGCGACTGGCCCTGTTCCGAAATCCTCGAACCCTCCTGCAGCCACTCGATGCGACCGGCGCTGCGCTCTATTGCGAGGACGAGATTCTCACGGCCGGCGAGGTACCTTCGACGCCGGAGCTGCGTGCGTTGCGCGACTGGATCGACCGGGGTCCTCTTCACGAGGGAATTTTCAGCTGTTCATCGATCTCGCGCGTGGAGCCTGGGCTCGAGTCGCTAACGCCCACCGCCAGCGGCGTGATTGCGGTCAAACTGTCGGCCGAACGTCCCGATTACCTCATGTGGTTCCGCAAGGAACAGCTGCTCTCGGTGACCTGGGCAGGCGATCCGTCCAAGCCGCTGACCGGTGACAGCCCCATGGATCTTTCGCCACGACGCTCATTTGCGGCCTGGTCCGAGCTCGTGCGCGGCACCGCCTTGCCCTGGACCAGCGCGGAACTCGCGCTCGCGCGCGCCTTCGGTACGGCGTTAATCGACATCATCGTACAGGTCCACGCCGTGCGTTTGCTCATCGCCGAGCACCAGAGATCGTCCATCCAGGCGACCGTCAATAGCTCCGCTGAGCCGGTGGTGGTCGCGGACATGCAAGGCCGCATCCTGTTGACCAATCCAGCCTGCACCCGTCTGTTCGGCTCGACCGATGGCTCGATGGAAGCGCTGCGCTGTCTCGACGACCTCGCTCAGAAGTTCTCTCCCAGTTCGAAGGCGATGGAGGTCTTTGCCGCCCTGCAAAACGAGCATCGCGTATGGCGCGGCGAACTGAATCTCGAATTGGAAGGCAGAGCCGCCCTACCGGTTGCGATGCGCGCCGAGGTGGTACCCGGTCCGAGCAACGGCATTCTCGGGTTTGTGCTGACCTTCAACGACTTGACCGAACGGGCGCGCGGTGCGGCCGCCCGCGAACACTTCGAACGCGCCATCACCGTGGCGGCGCGCTCAGCGCTCTCGACCGATGTGGTCGACCCGCATGAAGCCGATCGCCTCATGAGTGCCATCCTGACCAGTGCAAGCCTGGCCGCGATGGACATCGCCGACGCGACCATCGGCCCCTCGGTTGCATCGCTCCTGGGCGAGATCGAGGAGTCCGCAAAGCGCGCGGCCGAACTGTACGGTGAGATCCGCAAGTTCAGTCGCCAGAGCTGGTAGGCTCCCGCGTTAAGAGGACATCCGCGTCCAGTTCCTCAAAGAGCGCAATGTGACGCTCGAAAGCTCGTTTCGCTTCGTCTACGAGCGCATCGCTCTCTTCTTCGGTCGCCACAAACTCCGAAAGCACGGACCGTAGATGCGCGAGAAGACCTTGGACATCCTCTCCAAAGTCATAGAAGGCCAGTCCCGCGTTGGCGGGCCCCTCGACACGGGCGACGAACTTGCGCAGCAGCTGACCTCCGTTCAGGTCGCCGAAATAGCGCACATACGCATGAGAGACGAGTCGAAGCGGCCGGCTTCGGGCCAGTTCCGAGAGATGTCGCGCGTAGGCGATCGCGGCCACCGTAGGGCTAAGCTGGGTGCGCCAGTGGCTTCCATACCAGGCGTTGAGGTCGGCTTCGAGACGCTCTGACCGATGCAACACCGGTTGGGTGAAGGCACCCAGGAGCGGACTGGCCCGATGCGTTGCCAGTGAGGCTTCGAGCGCGACGTAAATCGGGTGAAGGTTGCGCAGGAGAAGGCAATATCCCCGCCGATTCAGTTGACCTCTCAGAAGCCGTCCCATGACACCGCTGCGTTCTGCGCGGGCATGTTCATCGCGCGTGGCCTCGCGCAGACGTTCCGCCAGGCGCGCGCCCCTATGATCGGGGTTGTGAACAACGGGCGGCATCTGTGACACGTTCCTTCGAGGTTGCGCTGGGGCCATTCTAGAGGGTTCCACCTTGGCTTTGGGAACGCTTTTTGCGACTTGTGTGCGGATGGCGATCTGCGACTGCAAAAAACCGCTTGAATACTTAATCCATGGAGACCTTGCATGCGTGAAAGTTCTCTCGCGCGCCCACTGATGTCTCTCGGGCTCGCTCTTGGCTTCCTGTTGTGCCAATCGGCACTGGCCCTGCCCAATGCCGATTCTGTCGCGCGTGGGAAATACCTCGTTGAAGCCGGCGGCTGTCAATCCTGCCACACCGCTGAAGGAGGCCAGCCGTTCGCAGGCGGCCTGTATGTCGACACCCCGTTCGGACAGGTCGCATCCCCGAATATCACGCCCGACCGCAAATCCGGCATCGGCGCCTGGAGCGATGAGCAGTTCTATCAGGCGATGCATGACGGCAAAGGCCAGCACGGAGAATATCTCTACCCGGTGATGCCCTTTCCTTGGTATACGCGCGTTACTCGCGACGACATCATGGCGATCAGGGCCTATCTCAACACGGTCGCGCCCGTCGAGAAGGCCGATGCTCCGAATAAACTGCGGTTTCCATTCAGTATTCGTGCGGCGCTCGGTGCATGGCGAGCCGTGTTCTTCAAACCCGGCGAGTTCAAGCCCAATGCTGCAGCCTCGGCCGAAATCAATCGCGGCGACTACCTGGTCAACGGACTGGCTCACTGCGGCGAGTGTCATGACGCGCGACCCGTCGCCGGTCAATCCAAGTTCGACAAGTCGTTCCAAGGTGGGGTCATCGACAACTGGTATGCACCCAACATCACGGGTGACGCGCGCGATGGGATGGCCGAGACCGTCAAGAATCTCTCGAACCTGTCGACAGCGGACCTGCGGGCGATGGCGGCCTATCTCAAATCGACCCCGCCGGTTGCCGAATCCCACGAGAAACTCGCGCTCTTCGAGGGTCGCAACGCACAAGGCGTCAACGCCTATCTGAGTTATTGCGCCTCCTGTCACGGCGCCGACGGCAAAGGGATCGCCGGCATCATTCCAGCGCTGCAGAACAATAGCGCCGTCACCGCAAAGGGTCCGGAAAACGTGATCCAGGTGGTGTTAGGCGGCCTTGATGCCCGCGGTGGCTATGCACCCATGATCGCGGCGGGCGCGGGAATGAGCGATGAGGAGATCGCCGACGTGACGAACTACGTCCGACAAACGGGAGCCAATTCAGCGCCCGCAAGCGCAGAGCCCGGCTTGGTCGCCAAGCTTCGCGGTCAGACCCAGACGCTCATGAACGGCGCACCGGCCGAGGGTTGCAAGAAAATCGACAATCCCGCGATCGCGCAAGCCGTAGCACGCGCCGGTACGGCCGATTTGCTCGCCAAGTTAACCGACGCCAATTCGACCAGCGTCGCCCGAGAACTCGTGCAAAAGTTGCATCAGTCCGATCCCCAGCTGACACAGGCTGATCTCATCAATGCCATCACCGCCACCTATTGCCCGATCCTTTTGAAGGATCCCAGCCTTAACGCCAATTGGCGCGCGCTCAAGCTGGGGCAGTTTAGCGAAGAGGTCTACCTCGAAGCCCATCCGGCGCAGCAGAAGAACGCGAGGCTGGCGACCGTCGCGCACGGCGGATAACGTGGCCCGGCCGGCAGGATCCGTCTCGCCCCATCTCGATAAGGATCAGCAGGAACAGGCCGCCCAGCACGCGGCCCCGCAGGCCCTGGTGATCCATGAGGTCGTGCGCGACGAGGGGGAAAATGAACTGCAGCGGCGCTCGAGTGCGGTCGCGTGGTCGGGACTTGCCGCCGGGCTTTCCATGGGATTCTCGTTCCTGGTGCTGGCCATCGTCCAGTCGCTGCTGCCCGCCACCCCCTGGAGCCGTCTGATCTTTGCGGGCGGCTATACGGTGGGCTTCGTCATCACCATCCTAGGCCGACAGGAGCTCTATACCGAAAGTACCCTGACTGCGATGCTGCCGCTGCTCGTGAATCGCAATGTGTCCACCTTGGTCGCACTCTTGCGCTTTTGGGCGGTGGTCCTCGCAGCGAACCTCGTGGGCACTTCTTTGTTTGCGGGGCTGCTCTCGATCCACGGGCTTTTTGCGGATTCGGTCACGGCCACGCTCTCCAAGGTCGCCCTTGAAGCGGTGCAAGGCGAGGCTCTGCCCACCTTCTTGAAGTCGATTCTGGCGGGCTGGCTCATCGCCCTCATGGCATGGATGCTGCCCAGCGCCAAGGCGGCGCGCCTGTTTGTGATCCTCATGATCACCTATGTCGTTGCCGTGGCGAACCTGCCCCACGTCGTGGCGGGCTCGGTCGAGGCGGCCTACGCCGTTTTTAACGCCGGAGCCTCCCTGCATGACTATTGCATCGGTTTCCTGCTCCCGATTCTGGCCGGTAATACCTTGGGTGGTGTCGCATTGGTCGCGATCTTGAACCATGCCCCGCTCTCGCCCGAACTCCAGAAAGACGGTGGATCAAGCGAGCCAACCTCCCGTGGCGAGCGCCAGGTAGAGGGTGGTCGAGCCTCGCGCCCTGCGCCGAAGCCGGTGCGCGCCCCCACCGTTCCGCCTGCACGTCGTCGAAGAAAAGAAACGTCTTAATGGGCGCGCCTTTCGGCGCGCGGTGGCAGGCAGACTCAATGCTCCTATCCAATGGCCGAGATGAGGGCGAGTGGATCGGTGCGCTTGGGCGTGCTTTCGGACAGTGGGCCATCCACAATGACCGGTCGTAATCGTCCTGCGGCTTGAGAACAGGATCGTTGGAGTCGGTGTCCAGCTCGTCTCAGATGTCGTGAGCCTCGCAGCGACGAGATCCTACCGGTACCCGACTTCGGTTCGATCTTGAGAGCAAGTGTATCCGTGGCCTGGGATCGAGCGATGGACGCATACGGATCCTCATGGAGATCGAAATGGTCTTCTCGGCGCTTGAATCGGCCGCAGTCGACAACGTGAGGTCGTTTGCCGAGGCTGCCTAATACGCCCCAGGCGAGGGCTCGCGCCTTCAACAAGGCCAGCAAGATCCTCGGCCATCCGGCGACGGGGAAGGCGATTGACGCACCCGGTCCGACCTCCACTCTCGCAACTAGGGTGCGATCTTCTCAAAGAGCAGCCTGCCGTACTCCTTCTTCACGGCCTTGTAACATTCGCAACTGCGCGCTTCGACTCCCGCGCGATCGATGACCGTGATGCGGCCGCGTGGATAGCGGATCAGGCCATCACTTTGAAGCTTGCGCGGATTCGGTGACCCCCTCACGTCTTACGCCGAGCATGTTGGCAATCCTTTCTTGTGCCATGACCAATTCATCGCCCTGCAATCGATCCAGGCTAAGCAGGAGCCCGCGGCAAAGTTGTTGGTCAATCGTGTGATGACGATTGCATACCGCGGTCTGTGACATTTGCGCAATCAGCGCTTGCGTATATCGCAGAAGCAAGTTCATGACCGGTGCAAATTGCGGTTTCGAGCTTCGTGCCCAAGATAGCAGCCACGATCTCGGTGACTCAGCTCCAGCCCAACCTTGTGGATGATCAACCGCGGACCGCGTAGTTTTCCGAAAGACGATACGTTGAACTACGCCGATCAAAACTCTTGAATCTAACAACCAGCGGGCGGACCAAAGCCCCTCGCAGAATTGCGAGAGCAAGTCACTTCGAATCTTGCTTTCCCGCGAGTGCGCTGGGTAGCTTTACTTAGATACGCGTCTCAGGATTGTCACGAATCACCCGATACGTTAGTTGGGCTCGCTCACCTTCTCTGAGCCTTCATCGAAGTCGAACCACATTGTCCGCCCCTTGCTCGCGCACGATTTCGAAGCGATCCCAACCGAATGAGTGGAGAAAAAATGACGTTTTGGAAAAAGGCTCAGAAAAACATGAGCGTCATCACCGACGTCGAACTTGCCGACATGCGTGGCCAGCTTGCTGCGATCAGCAAGGCCCAGGCGGTCATCGAGTTTGGGCTTGATGGCACGGTGCTCACTGCGAACGAGAACTTCCTCTTTGCTCTCGAATATTCTCTCCAGGAAATCGTGGGACAGCGCCACTCGATCTTCGTCGAACCGTCCTATAGGACGTCGCACGAATATCAGGAATTCTGGAAGAAGCTCGGACGCGGTGAATACGACGCTGGTCAATACAAGCGCATCGCAAAGAGCGGCAAGGAAGTTTGGATTCAGGCCTCCTATAATCCAATCTTCGATTCGGCGGGTAAGCCGTTCAAGGTCGTGAAGTACGCCACGGACGTCACGGCGCAAAAGCTTCAGGCTGCGGACTATGAAGGGCAGTTGAAGGCGATTAGCAAATCGCAGGCGATCATTGAATTTTCCCTTGACGGCCTGGTGCTTGGCGCGAACGACAACTTCTTGAGTGTCCTCGGCTATTCGCTAGTCGAAATCAAAGGCAAGCATCACAAGATGTTTGTCCAGCCTTCCGAGCGCGATACGATGGAATATCGGCTCTTCTGGGAAAAGCTTGGGCGCGGTGAGTACGACGCGGGTCAGTACAAACGTGTCGGCAAAGGCGGCAAAGAGGTCTGGATTCAAGCATCGTACAACCCGATCTTTGATATGAATGGGCGCCCATACAAGGTCGTCAAGTATGCGACGGACACGACCAACCAGGTTAACGCTACCATCGCCATGCAAGCGGCGGTAGAGCAGACGCAGGAAGTCTCGGACGCTGCGCAGAACGGGGATTTGACGCGTCGCGTTCCCCTGGAGGGCAAAACCGGCCTGGTCCATTCACTCTGCTCCGGGGTGAACGCGCTGCTGGGGGCGATGTCCGAAGTGGTCATCAAAATCAAGGACTCGACCGAAGCCATTCATACCGCATCGAGCGAAATCGCGCAGGGCAACACGGACCTGTCGCAGCGCACTGAAGAACAGGCAGCGAGCCTTGAGGAAACTGCTGCGAGCATGGAGGAATTGACCTCGACTGTTAAACAAAATGCCGCGAATGCGGCGCAGGCCAATACCCTTGCCCATAGTGCCTCCGAGGTCGCCGCTCAAGGGGGGGCCGTCGTTAGCCAGGTCGTCACAACGATGGACGCGATCAGCGGGAGTTCGAAGAAGATCGCAGACATCATTGGTGTGATCGACGGTATCGCCTTTCAGACCAACATCCTCGCACTTAACGCAGCGGTTGAAGCGGCGCGCGCGGGCGAGCAGGGACGGGGATTTGCAGTCGTTGCGACCGAGGTGCGAAGCCTCGCGCAGCGTAGTGCGGCCGCTGCCAAGGAGATCAAGGACCTGATCGGTGACTCGGTCTCGAAGGTTCAGGCTGGAACCAAGCTGGTGGGAGCTGCCGGCCAGCAGATGCAGGATGTCGTCGTCGCTGTGAAGCGGGTCACCGACATCATGTCCGAGATTTCGTCGGCGAGCCGCGAGCAAAGTACAGGAATCGAGCAGGTGAATCAGGCGATCGCTCAGATGGATCAGGTCACGCAGCAGAACGCTGCCCTCGTGGAAGAGGCTGCGGCAGCCGCGCAGTCCATGAGCGAGAAGGCCGGTGAACTGGCTGCAGTCGTGGCTGCCTACCAAGTGTTGGGCGAGATGCATTCCGGCAACCCCGCAAGAACGTTGTCTGGACCGACGCTCGTTAATACAGCGCCAAGGAGTCCGAAACGCGAGGTATCAGGACGAGTCGAGAAACCGAGCCGGCCAAAATCTATCCCCCAACCAGTCCAGAAGGTTGCATCGCCCGTGGCGACTGCAACGGGGTCAAATGATGACTGGGCAGAGTTCTAAGCGTCCCGTCTCGTGGTGGCATTGACCTTCCCTCATGACCCTAGCGGCGCACTGTCTTCTTGCATCGCGCGATCGCACTCGCTTGGAGAGCTCGCGGGTCGGTTTCTATTCAGGTACGTTGATACGCCCCGCACTCTCGCACGGACGATTCGGTCACGTAATACATCCTGGGCGGGGCGCCAGCCGAAATCTTGCTGATGACGTCGCAGACGCGTTTCACGCTCTCGACGACCTCGTTCACAGCAAAGGAGTCATGACAAAGAGCTCCAGCAAACTCATCGCAGATCAATCCGCGACATGGCGCCGTCCACCTTCACACCCAACTGGATGGGTCTCGGTGGACCACGAGGAGGTAGCGACGCTTCCACCCAGAGCTCTTCCCCGGCCCTCGGGCGGGACGGATCGACGGCATGCTCTGGAATGAAGAATGTCAGGGGCTCTACCAGGATCCAGCAAAGCGCCGCCCC
This sequence comes from Burkholderiaceae bacterium, assembly GCA_049514215.1. Classification (GTDB taxonomy): domain Bacteria; phylum Pseudomonadota; class Gammaproteobacteria; order Burkholderiales; family Burkholderiaceae_D; genus BOG-994. The sequence continues at coordinate 935 of JBEKVI010000109.1, read as the reverse complement.
GCAGCGCGTTGAGCGAATCGACAGGGGCCCGCTTTCGTCATTTCTGGCGATCAACATCCCGTCTTGAATCGCCAGCCGGATTCGCCGTGATTCGTTCTCCCCCAAGGCAGGAGATTGGTTCTCCAGAACCACCATTCCCGAAAGCCGGAGGTATCGACCGCGAATGGGAAGGTTCGGGTCGAGCGGACGTGTCCGTATCCACACTCGTGGGTAGCTTTCGCGATCGATCAGGAATTTCGCACCAACGCTTCCAACCAGGAGGACCTGGATGAGGGCGACGAGGACGCCCTTTGGGACGGAATTCATGAGTTCCCCTGGCGAATGCTGGAAATGAGCCGTCTTCGGATCCCCTCCAGACACCACCCTCCCTGAAGGAAGAGAAGGCCGCCCAGAAATAGGCTAAGGGACCTCTCCAACTTGTCCATGACGCTTGAGAAGTAGAAAGCAAGCGTGGTTAACGCGAACGACAGCACGCCAAGATTGACGATCTCTTGCCGCTGCTCGCGCACGCCCCAAACGGCAAGGCCCATCGCTCCCAGAGCGAACGATCCATAGAGCCCCGCGTCATTGAAGCCACCGCCCCAGTGAAACTGGACTGTGACGAGGCACCAGACCAACACCGCAAGGAGATAGATAGCCCGTCCTCCCCGCAAGGCCAACGCCAGGCCGAACGGTAGCCCGATGGCAATGATCCACGCGAGCGCATCGGCTGCACCCAATGCCGGGGATTTCATCGGAGGTCTCAGTAGCCACGCATCGGTCGCCTCACCCAGCATGATGCAAGCGGGAATCAGGGCCAGGGCTCCCAACCGGCTCAACGATTGGCGAGCGACGGACGCCTTATTTTCGACAGGGGCCGATAGATAGGTACACGCCAGTAAGACAGCGCCGACAAGGGGAGCTGCGTTGTGCCACAGATTGGACGAGCGGTCGAG
>JBEKVI010000108.1:0-6722 GCA_049514215.1 Burkholderiaceae bacterium | reverse complement strand
AATTTGGCGCCCGATGATAAGTTCTCAGCGTATATCCCGATGTGGCCGCCGCTGGCTCGTTCATACTCTCTGATCGGATTAAGAGCAACCTCGTGGCCCATAGAGGGGGCGGTTAAAAGAGCAGGAAGGCCTAACAACACCGTTCTTCTCTTTAGGTACATTAAGAACTCTCCCCGATGTCAGCTGAGAAGGCGATCAAGAAAATTATCTAACTCTGCCAAGATCGCTGAGCGATGGCCCTGCCAATGGTGCTCTTTTTCACATACACGGCGTGCGTTATGTCCATGGGGTCGTCGACCATTAGCTTGCACCCCCTCCTAGATCTCATAGACGGTGCGCTTGTGAGGCGACGCGCGGACAGTCAGTCTTCCACCTGGGCTTTTGCGTAGATCCTCACTTTATCGGAAATGCCAACACCTGCAATGTAACTCGCTTTTGAACGAGGTAATCGCCGGCTAGGCGCTCATCCCGCCATCGACCTTGAGCGGGCTGCGCGTGATGAAACGGCTCTGATCGGAAGTGATATGGAGCCCTGACTGCACGACTTCTTTGGGTCGTCTGTGACGCTGCCGCGGGATTACCTGGGTAAAGAAAGCACCAGCATCGCCCTCCGGAACGACGTTCAGGCTCGTCTCGACCTGGCGCCGAAAGTCATTGGCAATCGGGCCCGGATGTATCGTGTTAATGCGAATGTTTCGGCGCTTCCACTTCCTTCGCGACCGAGCGCATAAGTCTAACGCGCATGGTTGGCCGTGATGTAACCATAGGCACACCGGATTCCCACGGACGCCCACGATACTTGAGGTGACGATGACTCTGCCATCGCCGCGATGCCATACTTGCAGCACAGGACCGCGCCCCATAAAGCTCGTCGGGGTGCAGGATGACGCTTACCGTAGCCTAGCTGCCCAAGCACGGGAGAAGGGTGGTTTTTTGCAAAGGCACACCTTCCACATCCGGAATAGCTTTGGGCCAACGTTTTCCGCTCCTAGGTTTCAAGTAAGCTGCTGCAGAAGCGGCCGTCGGATGCATTGAAGGAGGCGTTGAAATTGGCAAACTCCCCTCGCGCACAGTATCTGTCGGGGTGGTCCGGCAAGTCTTAGCCGAATCCATATTCCGACGGCGTCCCTCCCGTCGCGCATTCTTTTCACTCTACAGGCGAGGACAAGCTTCTATGTGCAACGATCTGAGCCTACGAAGTCAAGCGCCTCTCGTTTGGGTTGAAGAAGAATTGGACCATTTCCGCTGACGCGTCCGGACCCGCTTGATCAGTGAACGATCCTGCCGAGTTACCTCCCGACCACGCGTGCCCGGCTCCGCGCAACAGCCAGTATTCAAGGAGCCCGCGACCGTTCGCATCGCAAAATGTGGTGCGCATATATGACATTCCTCCATGCGATACTCCTTTTTCCTCTAATGGCAGCAAGTCAAATCCGTCGCTCCGCGCGATGTCCAAGAGCTGGGCGACGACAGTCTGCCCGTTGAGGGGATTTACCGTGTGGTCTTTGTCCCCCTGAAACACGATACTTCGAATGGTGTGGTCGCTTGGCAGTCTAGTTGAAGGAGGCGGTCTGACTTGCGCTTCGACACCCTCCCGCATGACCCGCGCTGCCGAGGCGAGATCTTTCGCGGTGCCAAAGGGAAGCCCCGAGTGCGCTCCCAGGCCCGCGATCAGTTCCGGATACGTTTCGGCTAGCACCATCGCCATCGCCGCGCCCGCCGAAAATCCCACCAGAAAGACTCTATCGGAGGCTATGTGATTGGCCCGTGCGACCTCCCCAATGATTCCGGCAAGGATCGACGGCTCGCCCTGGTCTCGCACCTGGTCTTGCGATCTGAACCAATTCCAGCATCTAAGACCGTTGGCACGCGGTTCCTGAGCCGGATATGCAACGATGAATCGATGAGTCTCGGCCAACGCATTCATGCCCGTGGCAAGTGCGAAATCGTCCGGTGACTGGGTGCAGCCGTGAAGCATGACGACTAGGCCGATGTAGTGGTCTTCGGTCGACGCTGGCTTAAACAATTTGTAGGTTCGCGTCCCAGCGGAGTTCGTATAGGACGAACTTAAAAAGCTGCCCTTGTCCCGTTCTGCCCGCAGTGCGGGGGCAGGAAGGAACATGGTGGTTTCCTCGAGGCGAGGAATTGAGAGAGTGGGATCTTCAGGAGAGCCTTCGCCAGCCCCATTGCGTGGAAGCAGACCGAACTTGTGGAATGCGCCTTCGATCGCGTGCCGCGCAACCTTCCCGGGTCCGGCGTTCAGATTAAGTCCTGCCTGTACCAAAGCGCTTTCGATTCCGTCGAGTACACCAGATAAAATACTGTTGAGATCATGCGATTTCTTCATCACCCTAGTCCGTTATAAAAGTGTGGGGTACCAAGAGATGAGCGGCGGCGATGAGTAGGCGCTCCGCCCTAGTTTATGCTGCGGCGCAATAAATGGGCCTGGGGCTGGCAACTCGCTGCTAAAACGCGGAAAACTGAATCTCACAGTGTCGACGGTCGAAGGCGTACTTTCCTGCGTATCTCTTCGCCAGTCGTTATCACCTCATCAGCGAGGCGCGCCCGTGGAGTGATATCCAAACTGCGGAGGATATTGGTGCGGCGTTGAAATTCGCTCGGGTTGCATTTTTTCGGTCGGATCGCTTGGGGCTGGACCGGAACCTCGACGCTGATTTCCTGGAAACAGAGGGAATTGCGCTGTAGTCATCCCTAAGATCAACTTCTGACGCCACGTAGGCGAAGAAAAAGTCCAGGGTAATAGATTTTAAGGTACTCGCGTAAGCGACGCCTGTACCCGAATTCCGGGAGCAGATAGGTCTGATAGACGGGAACATCTTGTCCCTGGAACGAATAGCGCTTGGTCAGAAATTGCTTCAGAGTAGGGCTTCTTTCCAAGACTTCTGCATAGAGTTTTGCCCACTCCTCAAAGCAGAGATAGAGCTTGTTGAAGCCAATCGCAATCGGGACGATTGGTTTTTTGCGGTGCTCGTACCACGAAAAATAGCCCGCAGAGACGTCTGGCCATTCCGGTCTCAAGAAATCATCAAGCGCGATCACCCCGTGGGTGGCCAGACAATTCTCTGCGAGGGAAAGGTCGCTTCGAACGACGTCTAACCAATGACCTCCGTCAACGGAAAACAACCTGGCTGCTCCAACGGTGGTCAATATATCTGAAGGCTTGATTTCCATTGACGATCGATCGTCGATGACCACGCTTTGCCTGTTCACGTTAAAGCGGGAGAGGTGCGCCTCCAGGATCGCCCTTTCTCCCTTGCCCGATGCATCTATGTTTAGACTTTGATTTTCGAATAAGTCAATCCCGTAAGCCTTTTCTCCCCCTTGCAGGCTAAGACATAGCGCGATGAAGGACTTCCCATGGTGCAACCCGATCTCGACGACGGAACCAGCAAGCTTTTCCTGACGTTGTGCGCATGCGACGCTGTAGACCAACTCGGCATCGATCCGTGAAAACCAGCCCGCCACCTTGTCTTTATCGCGCGTAACATATGCGCGCATCGAGGGTAAGTCCCCACGAAGCGCGTGTTTGTCGGTTGCGGGATATGAGCAATGTCCCAAGCGTCACCATGGCTGAGTTCTACATACGGCCGGGAAGCACTGCATTCTGCGGTAGTTCCAGACCAAGAACACGGAGATCTGTTTGAAATCAATGTACTCTCGATCGAGCGTTTTAGCCACCGCCTTGGGGCTTATTCTCAGTGCGCTGTCTGTGCTTGCACTGGGGCAGACTGCGGATCCAGCCGAGGTGGATGCCGCCATTACCAAAGCCACGCGCATCGCGGGCGACGACATGAAAGCGCCGCTGGAGTTGTGCAAGACCGCGACCCAAACCAGCGAGCTGTCGGAGGAGCAGATGCACGTTCAGCTTGCCAATATGATGGCGAACAGCTATGTTCCGCCGGCAAGAGTCTTCGACAATCTCTACTTCCTTGGTACGAGCTGGGTTTCGGCCTGGGCGTTGGTGACACCGAGAGGTATCGTTCTCTTCGATGCTCTTGATAACGATCAGGAAGCCAAAGACTCTATCGAGGGCGGCCTAACTAAGCTTGGCTTGAATCCGAGCGACATCAGATTCATCGTCGTCACCCACGCGCATGGCGACCACTACGGCGGCGTCAACTATCTCGTTCAGCGTTACCACCCCAAGGTCATCATGAGTCGGACCGACTGGGCCGAACTCGACAAGCCGAATCTTCAATTCGACGATCCCAACTGGGGCCGCCCGCCCAAGCGAGACATCGCGGTCGAGGATGGCTACAAGCTGAAGCTTGGTGGCGAGTCCGTGAAGCTCTTCGTGACCGCGGGTCACACGCCAGGAACACTTTCGGCCGAGTTCCGGGTTCGCGAGAACGGGCGCCCCAGCAACGCCATTCTCTGGGGCGGCACATCCTTCAATTTCGGCAAGATTCCAGAACGGCTACTGATGTATATCGCGTCTTCGGATCGCTTCGAAGCGCGTACCAAGTCAGACCACCTCGAAGTGCTGCTGTCTAATCATGCGCGCTTCGACCAGACTTTTGACAAGCTGAAGGTCCTTCAGGCATCGCCCGGCGGTCCGAACCCTTACGTCATCGGCGAAGACGCCACTCGGCGCTTTTTCGCAATCGCAGGGCTTTGCGCGCGCGCGACGCTCGCCAGTTTCGATGCGGAGGCGCTCAAGAAGAGACCGAATCCGTCCTTGCCGCGGCCGCGAAGTTGACCTCGGCTTCGACACCAGATGACTATCGCAGGCCACTCTGACTTCGCAGCGAAAATAGCGGGCCTTTTTTTGGACGTGACCATCCTGTCCCCAGATTACCCCCGATAAAGCTTGATTTGAGCAGGGGAGCCCATCGCCTCAGGACGATTTTCTCCGAGCCTTTCCCATGAGATCGGAGAGGACACGTCCGCGGGTTCTCCAAGCGTTGATGCAGCTCGGGTTTTGAGGGGTATTGAATCTGGACGGCTCTTACCGGCGCCTCGTGTTACAGGAGATGACCGTTCCGCCGAATTTCGCGTTTCGAACGCCCCGGCCCTTTATTTAAGCTGAACGTGGTAGACGAGTCTTGCCTTGTCCCTTACGAACTCCAAGTCTTGCCGAAGTCGCGCGATGGCATCCGGATCTGAACTTCGTCGACCAATCTCATATTCTAGGTGCGCTTGCCGGTCGATAAGGTGCTTGAGGTGAGGGTGTGTGGGTTTGTATTCCTGCACGATTTCCTCCTCGAAAACTACGAGTCTCGGTATCCTAGACCAAATGGGAATTAATGGCGCTCATCTTTTGGGATGAATTCGGGGTCGGTTGTCGCTGCTACCGATTGCCGCCCCCTTCGGCAACCGTTTTGGGAGTACTCCAGATCAAAAACGTATTACCGGCCGGCCTCTGAGGCCGCCGCGCTCGAGCGACCGCTGGGCATCCCCGACTTTTTCAGGCGGATATTCTGCCGCAACCCGGAGTTTGATCTTTCCTGTGTGAACCATCTCACGAAGAAGTTCAAGCCACTCTGTACGTTCCAGCACATTGGTCACAAATACCGGTTTGATCCTAATCTGTCGTTCCGCAGGTTTGTCTCCCCAGCCTCGGACCGGGATGTAGACACCGCCATCTTGGATGGCCCCGAATGCCTGCTCAGCCAATACGGCGGCGTCAAGAAGTGCGTCCACGCCTTCTGGAATCTCTCGGCGTACGGCTTTGGCAAAGTCGGGGCCACGCTCAACGACCACGTCCGCGCCGAAACTGCGCACCAACTCGGTTTCCTCCGGTTTCGCGTCGGCGATTACTTTCAAACCCTGACTCTTGGCGACCGCGATGGCGTAACTGGCCAGCGTACCAGCGCCTCCACTGACAGCAAAACACTGTCCAGTCCGCAACCCCGCAAGTTCGAGTGCAAATAGTGCAGTTAACCCGTTCATTGGAAGCGTGGAAGCCTCCGCCAAGGAAACTCGGTCGGGGACCGCCACAACAGCTGCAGCCGGCACCACGATGTACTTTGCCTGCGCGCCGCCTTCAGAGCGCCGCGGTGAGACCGCGGCCATCACCCGCTGTCCAACGCGAAGCCGAGATACACCCGACCCAATAGATTCGATCGTGCCAGCGGCATCCATCCCTGGCAAAACGAGCGTTGTCTGCCCAGCGGCGCCGCGAGTCCGCAGAAGCAAGTCGGTTGGATTGACTGCTGCCGAGTGCACTTCGATGCGGACCTCGTTGGCTGCAGGCGCGCGAGTAGTGCGCTCGATTATTTCAATAACCTCGTAACCCCCGGGGCCTCTATAGGTAACGGCCTTACCTTTCCTAGCAGAATGTCCCGATCGATCGTCCACCAAATCTCTCCAATAGTGAGCGGCAAGCAATTGCCGATGACACCCAATTGGAATAATAGTACCTGGATCGGACGCTAGCCCAATACCGAGAATCTCAGACAAAGCAGGACGCGCCAGAAACAGAGTCGTGCGAAGAGCGATCTACCGGCCACGTTCGCTATCCGAGGGATAGTTGACGTCGGGAAGCGCCTCGAAGGCAGGTTTCGCCAACAGATAGCCTTGGAAAAGACGGACACCGTGGTCGAGAAACCATTGATATTCTTCTAGAGTTTCGACGCCCTCGGCGATTACGTCGATGCCTAGATCTTCGCAAATCTGAGCAATCGCCCGCACGATTGCTTGGCGCGGGCCATGTGATTCGATCCCGCGCACCAGTCGCATGTCGACTTTGACCTGGTCGG
>JBEKVI010000107.1:0-6847 GCA_049514215.1 Burkholderiaceae bacterium | reverse complement strand
CCGACGTGCGCGTCATCGCCGCGACGAACCGCGACCCCGAAGCGGCCGTAGCGGAGGGGAAGCTGCGTGCCGACCTCTACCATCGGCTGAATGTTTTTCCGCTGGAGTTGCCCCCTTTGCGCGTGCGCGGCAAGGACGTCGAACTCATTGCACAAAGTCTTCTGGATCAGCTCAACGAGGCCCACAAGACGAGCAAGGCGTTTCCCCCCGAGGTTCTTGCGGCCCTCGCGGCGCATCATTGGCCAGGAAATGTCCGCGAACTGAAGAACTACGTTCAGCGCGCCTACATCATGGCCGACGAAGGCTCGCTCAATACCTCTGCGGTTCCGTTGCATGTCTCGCCGACCCGGCCTGCGGCCGGATCATCGATTACGGTCCAGGTTGGAATGTCCTTGGCGGAGGCCGACCGCCAGTTGATCTTTGCCACCCTCGATCAGTGCGGCGGCGTAAAGAAACACGCGGCCGATATTTTGGGGATCAGCCTGAAGACCCTGTACAACCGGCTTGAAGAATATGCGGCCGCTGGGCTGGACCAGCGTCCCGCGAATCCGGCACGCAGCGTCTCGACCACCCAGTGATGGCATGACCCTGGCTTGATCGTCCGTCAGGCTCGGCCGGGAACGAATCCTGCCCCTACAGGATAGCTCTGTCCGGCTTGGGCACGGCAAACATACGTGCCTGGGGAGGCCGGTGCCCGTCATCGATTTTCTATTCTGCGTGCATGTCCTCGCTCCGGCCGTGTCCGGCGCCGTGCCCGGCGTCCTGCCTCCGGTCTCGGGGCGAACAACCACGCTTGAGGTTTCGGCTCCGGGCGCCCACGGTGAAGTGCTAAGCGACCCACTGTACTGCCTGCGCTCCGAGGAGCACGTCAAGGACGGAACCCTGCGGCTGCGCGATGCGGAGCAAGGAGATCTTTCCGCGCAAGACGCGACGACGTTGGGGCATGACACTCCATCGGAGCAGTCCGCCCCCAAAGCGCCTTAAGCGCTGCCCGCGACGGATTTGCGGGTCTACGACGCTTCCCTCGATGTGCCGATCGGCGTGGGAACAGGCCTTGCGCCGGAGCAAGTCTACGAGAGCCATTCGCGAGTGCCATGTCAGCCCATATCGTTCCTCCAACCCCGGTCACCGATCCGGAGCCCAAGCCCGGCCGCGACCCGAATCAACCGCCGCCCATTGGCGACCCACCCACCATCCCCATTGGTGATCCGGGTCAGGAGCCAGGCGTGCCGATCGATCCGGTTCCCCCTTTCGAGCCTCCCGAAAACCCGGCAGCGCGACTTGATCCGAAGACATGTGCGCAAGGATGCGTGCGTGCAGCAGGACCAGGCAGGCGCGCACAACGTGAATCAAAGGGCGCTCGACTGTACATCTGACCGCTCACTTCAGGGCAATCGCAAGTAGCAACGAGGGCGCTCGCCCAAGGTGGGCGTGCTTGGATGTCGGCGCGCCCGGTACGCTTTCTGCTGGGCTAAACGTAAGCCCGATGAATCCGCAAGTCAGAAGGAGCTCACACCATGTCTTTGATCGTAGCAGGACGGTTCGATACTTTTGCCCGCGCAGAGGAAGCCTCTCGCGCGCTGTTTTTGGACGGCTTTAGCGAATCAGACGTGACGATCTTCTTCGTGAATCCGGCCGGCCAACACGATCGCACCCCCATCGGAGGGGATCGGCATACGGATGCTGGAGTGCGTCACTCCCCCAAGGGCGCAAGTCTCGCGGGAGGTCTGCTCGGCGCCATTGGTGCCGGCGTTGGCGTGTGGCTCGCATTTAGTCATCACGTCTCGATCATCATTGCGGTGCTGGTCGCAGCCGTTGGCGCCTACGTCGGAACACTGATCGGCGCCATGGTTGTGGCACGCGGTGCTTCACAAAAGGGCCCTGTGCCCCAGGCTGACGAGGCGCGCCACGCCGGCGTTTTGCTCGCCGTTCATGTGACTCGAGAAAACGAGAACATGGCTGCCGCCACTCTTCGCGAACATGGAGCCATGGACGTTGAAAACGCGACAGGGAGCTGGAGGGACGGTGTCTGGGAGGATTTCGATCCGATCAAACCGCCGGCCGCGCCGGTTCAGAAATCGGTCAGGGATTCCATCTACAATTAAGGTGCAGCGCACGCGAGCCTTCTCTCGGCATCTGCCAGCATAGGATTCAGGCGTTTCCTCAGCGCCTCCATCAGACAGAAGAACAGGCTCGCATCGAGACCATTTGAGGAGGCCAGGGCCGCTTTGCGGCGCGAGATCTATGTTGAAAGTGCCACCACTTTCCGGCTCAGCACCGGCAGCAGGGCTCGCCGAGCGCCTAAGCGCGGTGCTCCACAAAGCGGGGCTGTCTGCGTGGGCCATGGATCTGTCGACGGGCGCGATGTCGGTCCATCCCGAGAGCCTCGTCTGGTTCGGAGGCCGTGCGGGCGCCGCCTTGGACCGCGACTTCTGGCTTTCGCAAATCCACGAAGACGACCGCGATGCGCTGCGTACGAGTTTGCGCACGGCCCAGGAGGGTGGGGCGCTCGATGCGCGCTACCGTCTCGCATCAGAGCAGGGGTCGTGGTTCTGGATCGAGGGTTTTCTGGTTGCCGATGAGCGAGGCGGGAAGAGCGAACTCTTCGGCCTCATCGGCGAACTCGGATCGGGCGGCGCGCGGCCGCTGGCGCGGCGTCATTCGGACTCGCCCCCGGGTCCGCTCCTTTACCTCGCGCGACTGGATGCGTCGCTGCGGTATCGCTGGGCGAATCATCACTATCTGGAGCGCGCGCAAATCGATGAGAAAGTCTTGCTCGGCGGCTCGATGCAGGGCGTTCTGGGCGAGGCGAGCTATGCGATTCTCGCACCCATCCTCAAACGCGCTTTGTCCGGAGAAGATTGTCTTGACGAAATTGAGCTGCCAATCGCCCAGCATGGCCTTCGGGTCATCACGCTTGCCGTCCTTCCGGAGCAGGACGCGCGGGGGCGCGTGCGCGGCGTGCTCACCATCGAAGCCGACATCACCGATCTGAAGCGATCGGAGCGCGCCCTGTTTGAGCGCGAACGTGAATTTAAGACCATTGTCGAGAATTCGCCCGATATTGTGGCGCGCCTGGATCGCCAGGCGCGACACCTCTACATCAATCGAGCAGCCGAACTTCCCTTCGGGCTTGCGCCTTCGGCGTTCATCGGCAAGACACTCGCGGAACTCCATTTCCCCGATAACATCGCACAGGCGTACGCGAAAGCGACGGTGGGCGTTTTCGAGTCGGGACGGGAAAGGGCGTTCAGTTTCGTTCTCCCCGTGGCCGGGCAGGCGCGTCACTATACGGCGCGCGCGATTGCCGAGACCGATCCCAGCGGCTCGGTCGAGTCGGTTCTCGTCATCACCTACGATGTGACCCAGCGAACCAAGGCCGAAGCCGAGCGTGATGCGCTTCTCATCCGCGAGCAGGCTGCGCGCTTGCAGGCCGAGGCTGCGGCTCGCGCGCGTGACGAGTTCCTCGCCATCGTCTCCCATGAGCTGCGCTCACCGCTTAACGGGATCCAGAGTTGGACGCATGTGCTCGAGAACTACGTGGGCAACGACTCGCCGCCGGTTAGGCGCGCGCTCGCCGGCATTAAACTTGGCGTGCAGCAGCAGGTACGCCTGATCGAAGATCTCCTGGATGCGACCCTGGTGATGACGGGCAAGCTGCGTCTGGTCAAGCGGCCCGTGGCGGTGGGGCCGGTGGTGGATGCCGCCGTCGAGAGCCTGCGCACGCAGGCCCATGACAAGCACATCGAGCTTGTCACCGAGGGGACAGCCGATCACGGACAGGTGGAAGGCGATCCTGAGCGAATGCAGCAGATCGTATGGAACCTGCTGTCGAACGCGATCAAATTTACGCCCGAGAACGGTCGTGTCCGCGTCGTCGTGGAGGACGCGCCGGACGAGATCGTCATCACCGTGCAAGATACGGGTAAAGGCATTGGTGCCGGATTCCTCCCCTACTTGTTTGACCCGTTCCGCCAGGCGGATGGCTCGAGCACGCGCAGGGCGGGCGGAATCGGTCTGGGCTTAACGCTCGTGCGACGCTTGACCGAACTTCACGGAGGACGCGTGACGGTCGAAAGCGAGGGTGAAAATCGGGGGGCGCGATTCTCGGTCCACCTGCCTCGCAAGGAGGCTTCCCCAGGACTCTCGCAGCGTGAGCGTACGGTCCAGGCGGCCGGGGAAAAGAGCCTCGCCTCACTGGCGGGCCGTCATGTGGTTTTGGTGGACGACCAGCGTGAGGCGCGCGATTCGCTGGCCGAGCTCCTCGAGCAGGCAGGCGCCGTGGTGACCGCCTTTGGGTCGGGAGTCGAGGCAGTCGAACATTTCAACCGTAGTCTGCCTGCGGAACGACCCGATGTCCTGATCTGCGATATCGCCATGCCAGAGCAAGACGGCTACGTGACCCTGCAGAAGATCCGGGGCCTCGAGCGCGTACGGCCGCGGGAAGGCCAGGGAGAGATTCCCGCGGTGGCACTGACCGCATTCTCCCAAAGGGAAGACAAGATCCGGGCGCTCGCCAATGGCTTTCAGGTTCATCTGGCCAAGCCCGTCGACCCGGGTGAGCTCATCGGCGTCATCGACACGCTCTCGTCGCCCGGCCTTGCCAGTCTCGCCTCCTAGGGCGGTGGGAATAGCAGGTTCGCGCATGGCGGGTCCCTCAGAGGAGGTCAGGAACGATTGGTGCGACACCCTCTTTGACGCTAAGTGCGGTCTTAGCGCAAAAGGAGCGCTTGCTTGGACAAAATCATTTCGCTGGAGTCTCGTCGCCCTCGCGGCAGGTTCGTCGCAAGCCCGGCCTATCCGGCATCGCGCCACTTCGCGTTGCCGGATCGAGCCCCTTTGACCGTGCCGCGCGAGTCCGCCAAGGGCCCCAACCTCGTATCTACCCCACCCAGCTGGCGGGTGATCCTGCGCGCGCTCTACTGGCACTGGAAACTGGCGCTTGCAGACCGCGAACTCGCCGCGCTGGAGACCGAACGGCGCCGCGTGGACGCTCGCATGCGTCACTTGCTGCTTCTGCGGGTGACCGCGCTGGCTCGGGTGCGCGAGCAATTCGCGCGGGACGTGCCGGCCAAATCGAACGCCCGAGGCAATGGCTACGCACAGCGGGGATAGCGCGGGCTAAGGCGTGACCTAGGACACGCTAGATTTCGATCTGCGTGCCGAGCTCGATCACGCGGTTGGCGGGCAGCTTTAGGAACTCCGCCATGTTTCCGGCATTGCGCATCATCGTTGCAAACAATTTCTCGCGCCACAGAGCCATGCCCATCCCCGGCGTCGCGATCAGGATTTCGCGGCTGACGAAGTACGAGGTCTCGAGGAGTTCGAAAACCATGCCCAGAGGTTTGCACAAATCCAGCAGGGGCAGCAGCGCCACCTCGTCCTTGAAGCCCAGCCGCGCCGTCAGCTGAAAACACCCATGCCCGAGATCTCTGATCGTAATTCGCTCCCGCGGATCGATGAAGGGCACTTCTTCGGTCACGATGGTCAGAAAAATGACACGCTCGTGCAGGATCTTGTTGTGGGCCAGGTTGTGCAGCAAGGCGTGCGGCACCCCCGAGGGATCGGCGGATAGGAAAACGGCCGTGCCATGGACGCGCGTGGGCGGATTTGCGAGCAGCGAATCCAGAAACGGCTCGAGCGGCATGAGGTCGGCGCGGCGCCTCTCGAACAGGATGGCCCTCCCATGCTTCCAGGTCGACATCACCACGAACATGCCGATTCCGATGGTGATGGGAAACCATCCCCCTTCGGCGATTTTCAGCAGGTTTGCCGAGAAGAAAGTCGCATCGATGACGAAGAACACGCCCGTGGCGGCGAGCGCAAGACCCAAGTTGAGGTGCCACCCGTTGCGCACCACGAAAAATGTCAGGAACGTCGTAATGAGCATGGTTCCCGTGACGGCGACACCATAGGCCGTACCCAGCGCCGACGAGGAGCGAAATCCCAGAACGGCGGCAAGCACAGCGGCCATGACAAGCCAATTGACGAACGGAATATAGATCTGACCCATCTCGCGAGCGGAGGTGTAGATGATGCGCATGCGGGGTAAAAACCCGAGCTGGATCGCCTGCTTGGTCATGGAGTAGGTCCCGGTGATCACGGCTTGGGAGGCGATGACCGTCGCGATGGTCGACAGTGCCACCATCGGATAGAGCGCCCAGCTCGGGAACATGAGATAAAAGGGATTCTCCAACGCCTCGGGCGATGTGAGCAGGAGCGCACCTTGGCCCATGTAATTTAGCGCCAGAGCGGGAAACACCAAAAGGAACCACGCATATCGAATCGGGCCGGCGCCAAAATGCCCAAGGTCGGCGTACAGTGCCTCGGCCCCGGTCAAAGCGAGGACGACGGCGCCTAGCGCGATGAACGCGATCCAGCGTTCATGCAGGATGAATTCGAGGCCGTAGAGCGGATTGAGTGCCGCAAGAATACCGGGGTAACGCAGAATATTGGTGAATCCGGAGACCGCGAGCGTGACAAACCAGATCACCATGATCGGTCCGAACACGAAACCGATGTCCGAAGTGCCTCGACTTTGCATCACGAACAGCCCGATCAAGACCAAAAGCGTGATTGGAACGACGAAAGGGGTGAATACGGAGGTCGCCGTCGAGAGCCCTTCGACGGCGCTGAGCACGGAGATGGCCGGCGTGATGACGCCGTCGCCATAGAACAGCGCGGCCCCGAACAGGCCGCTGATCAAAAGCGTGTTGCGCAGTTTGGGATGATCACCGACGTAGGAGGTGGCCAAGGCGAGAAGCGCCATGATTCCCCCCTCGCCTCGATTGTCGGCCCGCAGGATGAGAGTGACGTATTTCAGGGATACGACCACGGTCAAAGACCA
>JBEKVI010000106.1:0-6943 GCA_049514215.1 Burkholderiaceae bacterium | reverse complement strand
GGTCGAAGTCCGCAATGCGGTAGACCAGGCCAACAAGGAGGTTGGGACCCGCTTCGACTTTAAGGGAACGGACGCCCGCATCGAGCAAAAGGAGGCCGAACTCACCCTGTTCTCCGACTCGGAGTTCCAGTTGGGACAGGTGCGCGACATCCTGACGGCCAAGATGAGTAAGCGCAACGTCGATGTCCGCTTTCTAGATCTGGGTAAGGTGGATAAGATCGGAGGCGACAAGGTGCGCCAGACCGTCAAGATCAAAAACGGGATCGAGTCCGATCTGGCCAAAAGGATCGTACGGCTCGTCAAGGACAGCAAGATCAAGGTTCAAGCCGGCATCCAAGGGGATGCGGTGCGCGTATCTGGCGCCAAGCGGGACGATTTGCAAGCGAGCATCGCGCTGCTGCGCAAAAGCGTGACCGATGCGCCGCTCGAGTTCAAGAATTTTCGGGATTAGGGGACGCCGGTGGTCGAGTATCGATGGGCACTGCGAGGGCTGCTTGGCACCCTCGTCTTCGTTGCGAGCTCAAGCGTTGGAGCAACCGATGTCAATGTCGTGGGCATCTCGCAGGGCCGCGCCATCGTGGTCATCGGCCAAGGAGCGCCACGCGTGATCCGAGAGGGGAGCGAAGTGGAAGGGGTCAAGCTGCTCTCGACTTCGGGCGAGAGCGCTGATTTTGTCATCGACGGCAAGCGCCAAACCCTGCACCTGGGACAGTTCTACGGAGGCAGTGCGCAAAATGGCCGCTCGAGCACCACGCTCACGCCCGACGGTCGGGGCCACTACGTCACCCAGGGCTCGATCAATGGAGGCAGTATCATCTTTCTGGTCGATACCGGAGCCACCTTCGTGGTCCTCTCGGGAGCTGACGCGCACCGCCTTGGGATCGCCTACAACGATGCACCCCAGTATGCCGCGAGCACTGCCAACGGGTATGTGACCTATCACAAGGTGACACTCAATACCGTCAAGGTCGGCGACATCGTGCTCAATAACGTCGACGCCGCAGTCCAAGACACCGGCCTTGCGACCGGGGCGCTTTTGGGCATGAGCTTTCTTTCGCGCACCGAGATCTCGCACGAGGGCAGCAACATGGTCCTTACCAAGCGCTTTTGAGGCGTCCTGCAGAGCGCAGCAATCGTATCAGGGTGCCTTGCGCTCGATGCGTGCGTAGGCCGAGTGATTGTGGATCGACTCGAAATTCTCGACCTCGACGACGAAGCGGCCGATTCGCGTATCCTGATCAAGCCTGTGCACGACGTCCCGCACCAAATCCTCGACGAACTTGGGATTGTCGTAGGCGCGCTCGGTCACGAACTTCTCATCGGGTCTTTTGAGCAGACCATACACTTCGCAGGAGGCCTCGTCCTCGGCGATGCGAACCAGTTCCTCGATGCTTAATTCGGACAGGAGGTCAGCCTCGATGAGGACATGCGAGCGCTGGTTGTGGGCGCCGTAATCAGAGATTTCTTTCGAACAGGGACACAGGCTCGTGACCGGTGCCACCACCTTTAACGTTGTGCGCGTGCCTTGCGGCCCGATCGAGCCCGAAAGCGTGACGGCGTAGTCCATGAGGCTTGTGACACCGGACACCGGTGCCGCCTTCGCGATAAAAAACGGAAACGAGACCTCGAGCTGTCCTGTTTTGGCCTCGAGCCTTTGGATCATTTCCGCGAGCATCGCGCGCAGCACTCCCCAGTCGAGCGCTTCTGAATGGGCTTCGAGGAGCGCAATAAAGCGCGACATGTGCGTACCCTTCTGCTCGGCTGGAAGTTCGACATCGAGGTTCCAGACGCCTACCGTGGGACAAGTGCTGCCATCTTGCCGGCGCACGGTCAAAGGATGGCGAACCGCCTTGATCCCAACGCGCTGAATCGTCAGATGGCGTTGGTCGACTAGCCCTTGGACGTCGGGCAAAGGAGGAGGGCGAAGCAGATCAGGTGCGTTCATGAAAAATCCGGCAACAGGGCCGGTTGGAGGGTCGATGGAAGGAACACTCTAGCCATTACTCACCGCGAGCCTGGGCTCGATCGCCGCGGCATCGCTCAAAAACCGCTCACGAATCGACTGAGCGATACCGTGCGCGTCAAGCCCGGCGATCTCCAGCAGTTTCGCGGGATCGCCGTGGTCGATAAATAGGTCCGGAAGTCCCAGATGCAAGATGGGTCTGACGATTCCGAGGGTCGCTAGGGCCTCGGCACAGGCGGATCCCGCACCGGCCTGAAGCGCGCCTTCCTCGACGGTCACAAACGCATCGTGATCCTGGGCGAGCTCCTTGAGCAATTGCACGTCCAAAGGCTTGATAAAACGCATATTGGCCACGGTTGCATCCAGCGTTTGGGCGGCGGCGAGGCTCGGTGCCACCATCGTGCCAAACGCAAGAATCGCGATGCGCCGGCCCGTGGCCTGCGAGCGGCGGCGCACTTCGCCGCGACCGATTTCGATCTCGGTCAGTTCTGCGGCCAAGGCCACCCCCGGGCCCATCCCGCGCGGGTAGCGCACCGCGGCAGGCCCCGGATAGCGAAATGCGGTCGTTAACATTTTGCGGCATTCGTCTTCATCGGATGCAGCCATCAAAACCATGTTGGGAATACAGCGCAAATACGCAATGTCGTAATTTCCTGCGTGGGTCGCGCCGTCTGCACCGACCAGCCCGGCCCGGTCGAGCGCGAAAGTCACGTCCAGATTCTGTAGTGCGACGTCATGAATCAGCTGATCATAACCGCGCTGCAGGAAGGTCGAGTAAATAGCCACAACGGGTTTAAGGCCTTGGGTTGCGAGACCCGCGGCGAAGGTCACGGCGTGCTGCTCGGCGATGCCCACATCGAAGTAACGATCGGGATGGCGCTTTTCGAATTCGACAAGGCCTGAGCCCTCGCGCATGGCCGGCGTAATCCCCACCAGCCTGGAATCGGCCGCGGCCATGTCGCAAAGCCAGTCGCCAAAAATCTGCGTATAGGTCTTCTTGCTGGACGTAGCGGGTCGAATCCCCACGGAGGGATCGAATTTCCCCGGACCGTGATAGAGCACGGGATCGGCTTCAGCGAGCTTGTAGCCTTGCCCCTTCCTCGTGACCACATGCAAGAACTGCGGGCCTTTAAGTTCCTTCAGGTTCTGTAGCGTGGGCACCAGCGACTCGAGATCGTGCCCGTCGATGGGTCCGATGTAGTTGAATCCGAACTCCTCGAACAAGGTGGCGGGCACCACCATGCCCTTGGCATGCTCTTCGAACTTCTTCGCCAGTTCGAGCAACGGAGGTGCCACTCCCAGGACGCTGCGACCCATCTGTTTGGCCGTCGCATAGAACTTTCCAGACATGAGCCGGGCCAGATAGCGATTGAGCGCACCCACCGGGGGCGAAATCGACATGTCGTTGTCGTTTAAGACAACGAGAAGGCGCAGATCATGCATGACGCCGGCATTGTTCAGTGCCTCAAAGGCCATGCCTGCCGACAGCGCGCCGTCTCCGATCACCGCGATGCTGTGACGGTCCTCTCCCGCCAGACGTGCCGCCACTGCCATGCCGAGCGCCGCCGAGATGCTCGTCGAGGAGTGGGCTGTGCCGAACGTGTCGTATTCACTCTCGCTGCGACGTGGAAAGCCCGAGATCCCCCCCAGTTGGCGTAGCGAGCCCATCCGCTCCCGGCGACCCGTGAGGATCTTATGCGGATAGGTCTGATGCCCGACGTCCCAGACGAGCTGGTCCAGTGGAGTGTTAAAGACGTAGTGCAGCGCGATCGTCAGCTCGACCGTCCCGAGATTCGAAGACAAGTGGCCGCCGGTCTTGGATACGGAATCGAGCACGAAGGCCCTCAGTTCATCGGCCAGAACGAGGAGATCCTTGCGATCGAGCTTCCTCAGATCGTGGGGCGTATCAATGGTGTTCAGCAATTCGTACATGGTTCCTCTTTTGGAACGTGAATGGCACCCGGATTTCGGCGCCTCAGTGCTTTCTTAGGACAATGAAATCGGCTAACTCACCCAGACGCTTCGCCCGAGCCCCGATGGGAGCGAGCGCCGAATGCGCTTCGGCGCGCAGCCGCGCCGCCAGGGACTTGGAGGCCTCCAGTCCGAGAATCGACACGTAGGTTGGCTTGTTCTGCATGGCGTCTTTGCCCGCCGTCTTGCCCAGAGTGACGCTATCGGTCTCCACATCCAAAATGTCATCAACCACCTGAAACGCCAGACCGATCGCACGTGCATAGCGCTCCAGGTTTTCCTGAACGCCCTGATCGGGGACCCCGGCGGCCAAGGCACCGAGCGTGACGCTTGCCCCAAGCAGCGCACCGGTCTTAAGCCGGTGCATCTGTTCGAGTTCCTGGGCGCTTAGGACCGTGCCCACGCTCGCCAAATCGATGGCCTGTCCGCCGGCCATGCCGCGCGATCCGCTCGCTTGCGCGAGCTCGGCGACCATCGCGACCACCCCCGCGGCCGGGATCGCGCCGCGCGCCAAAGTCTCGAATGCAAGACTCTGGAGCGCGTCACCCACCAAAAGGGCCGTCGCCTCGTCGAACGCCACGTGAACCGTCGGTTTGCCCCGCCTTAATACATCATCATCCATGCACGGCAGGTCGTCGTGCACCAGCGAATAGGCGTGAATCATCTCCACAGCCAAAGCCGCGTGCACGAGAGCCGGGCGCGCAGCACCACTCACCTCCCCGGCAGCAAAGACCAAAAGAGGCCGCACCCGCTTGCCGCCTTCAAGAACGGCGTAACGCATCGCCTCGTGCAAACGGCAGGGCGTCGTGCGCGCCGAGGGAATCGCCTCCTCGAGCGCCCGCTCCACGGCTTCCTGCACTCGCGCGATCCACTCGCCAAGCCCGAGGCCCACAGTGCTATCCGGCATCAGCGCTCCGCTCGGCAAACAACTCGCCGGCTGGTCTGAGCATTTCACCATCCAGAATCTGGACCTGGTCGCGCACCGACTCAAGCGCCGCCTGGCAGCGACGGACGAGTTCTGCACCGCGCCGGTAAGCCACCACCGACTCTTCAAGGCTTAGCGTGCCATCATCCATGCGGCTCACGATGCCCTCCAGTTCGCGCAATGCGTCTTCGAACGACACTTCGCTTAAAGGCGGTGTTGCGACCTCTTTGGTTGTCACCACAATTCGTTCCTTGTCGAGCCCGCGCCAAGTCAGGCACACCCGCTCCACGACCGGACCCGGATCCCGGCCGGCCAATTTGCACCCGTAACCCTGAATTTTAAGCGAATGTGGGATTTTGCACCTAAAGGCGCGAAAGGCAGCTGGGGTCCCTGCTGCGGTGGCGGCAACAAAAGGCGGAAATGAGGCTGAACTAAGGCACAGGCGCCCGGTTTTACTAGGGCAATCGGGTAGAATCGAGGGTTTTCCGCTTCGGCGCTTTCTTAAATTCGCCTTCGAGCATTTTTTCGGGAGGGTTGGGATGTCCGATCTGGGAAGCCGTACCAAACTCGCGCGCAGCACGGCGCAATTGCCGGTTTCGTCCTACTTCGAAGAGTCGCTTTTCCGCCGCGAACTCGAAATGCTGTTCAAGCCCGGTCCAGGTTACGTGGGCCACGAACTGATGGTCCCCCAGTGTGGCGACTATCACACCCTACCCCAGGAACGCGATGGAAGGATTCTCGTTCGCAATGAATCCGGCATCGAGCTGTTGTCCAACGTTTGCCGTCACCGCCAGGCCATCATGTTGTCCGGCAGAGGCCGCACGGACCATATCGTCTGTCCGCTGCACCGCTGGACCTATGATTTAGGCGGCGGTCTAAAGGGAGCCCCCTACTTCTCGGATAAGCCCTGCTTGAATCTCGAAAAGCGCAAGCTCTCGAATTGGAAGGGCCTGCTCTTCGAGGGTGCGCGCGATGTCGATTCCGACATGGCCGCCTTGGCGGTTGCGGACTTCAACTTCGAAGGTTACGTCTTCGATCGGCTCGAAATCCATGAATGCCCCTATAACTGGAAGACGTTTATTGAGGTGTATCTCGAGGACTATCACGTGGGCCCGTTCCACCCGGGATTGGGGCAGTTCGTTACCTGTGACGACCTGCGCTGGGAGTTCGGCGAGCGCTACAGCGTCCAGACCCTTGGGGTCAACGCGGCTCTAGCTCGACCGGGGACGCCCAAATACAAGTACTGGCATGAACAGGTCCTAAAGTTCAACAACGGGGCGGTACCGCACCAGGGCGCCATCTGGCTCACGATGTATCCCAACGTGATGCTCGAGTGGTATCCCCATGTGCTCGTGGTCTCAACGCTTTTTCCGCACACGCCGCAATCCACGACAAATATTGTCGAGTTTTACTATCCTGAAGAGATCGCCCTTTTCGAGCGGGATTTCGTCGAAGCGGAGCAGGCCGCCTACATGGAGACCTGCGCCGAGGACGACGAGATCGCAATTCGCATGGATGCGGGACGGCGTGCTTTGATGGAACGCGGAGTCTCCGAGATCGGACCCTATCAATCCCCCATGGAAGACGGCATGCAGCATTTCCACGAGTGGTGGCGTGAGGCCATGAACACGCCTGGGTAAGGCGGGTCGATGCCGCGTGCAAGCAACTGCAAGGGACCTGAGCATGTTTACAACCCTGATCTCTCCAGCCAATCTTGCCAGCCACCTCGATGCGGGTGATTGGGTTGTATTTGACTGCCGCCACGATTTGGCACGACCCGAGGCGGGAGAACAGGCGTACACCCAGTCGCACATCCCCGGTGCTTTCTTCGCCCACACGGATCGTGATCTTTCGGGACCGAAGACCGGTACAAACGGTCGACATCCCCTGCCGGACCCCGAGAAGTGGGCTGACTTTCTGCGCCGATGCGGCGTCTCGGAATCAACGCAAATCGTAGCCTACGATGCCTCCGGCGGAATCTTCGCTGCGCGCCTTTGGTGGTTGGCGCGCTGGATCGGACATGAGCCGGCGGCCATTCTCGATGGCGGCTTGCCGGCTTGGATCCAGGAGGGACTGCCTCTGGT
>JBEKVI010000105.1:0-6976 GCA_049514215.1 Burkholderiaceae bacterium | reverse complement strand
TCCCGATCAAAAGCACGGTTGCCATCCCCACGGAGACCTGGAAGAGCGAAAGCCGAAGCAGGCGCGACAGCGGCAGCGCGTCGCTTGCCGCGTCTGCGAAGGGCAGAAAACGCGGGCCGATCCGGATCCAGGCCCGGGAGAGGGTGTTTTCGAGAACGGTCATTGCCGCACGAGTTCCAGCGACTGCGAAATGTAGAAGCCGTTCGAAATCCGTCGGCTCGCGCCTGGCGTCCAGGATGCGAGCCTCAGATCGCCTGCGATCTGCGAGCGCAGGGCGTCTTCCGCCACGGGCTCAATCGATGGGGCGCGATCCGAGCGGGGAAAAAAGCGGCCGATGCGGTGCATGACCGCCAGCGGCACGGTGCGCGGCACGAACGTGAAGGCCATCTTGCGCGCCGTGCGCGCAGCAAGCGTCGCGAGGGCGTCGACCATGTCCTTCGCGTCGTAATGGATGAGCGAGTCCATGCCCACCGTGTAGTCGAATTCACCCAGTACCGGATCGAGCATGTCGGCCGCAACGAAGGTGACGCTTCCCGACCCCAGGGATTGCGGCATGCGCTCGCGCGCGATGTTAATGAGCGTGGGGGAAAGATCGACGGCGACCACGCGAGCGCCGCGGCGCGCTGCGGCACAGGCCAGCTGTCCCGTCCCGCAGCCGGCGTCTAGGACGCGGCACCCGGCAAGATTCGAAGGCAGTGCGGCGAGCAATTCCGAGCGCATCGCGTCTCGTCCGGCGCGAACGGTCGCGCGAATGCGGCTCACCGGTGCATCCGACGTCAGCCGCGCCCACGTCTGGGCCGCGGTGCGATCGAAATAGGCCTCGATCCGGGCACGCCTTTCAAGATAGGAAGTCGCCATGATCAGTCAAATCCGAGTAAGTCAAAAATGTCGCGATCCTTCATCGGCTGGGCCGAAAGCGGGTCGGTGCCCGCCCAAAGGAGCGCTGCCAAGCGCAGGTATTCGTTTTGTACGGCTTCGAGTTCAGGCGTGGATTCCATCTCGAAGAGCGTCGATTTCTTAAGCCGGCTGCGCCGGATCACGTCGAGATCGGGGAAGTGCGCCATGGTCTTTAAGCCCACTTCCTTGTTGAAGCGGTCGATCTGGTCGGTCTGCGAGCTGCGGTTGGCGATGACGCCACCCAAGCGCACGTTATAGTTCTTCGCTTTCGCCTGGATGGCCGCGACGATCCGGTTCATCGCAAAAATCGAGTCGAAGTCATTGGCGGTGACAATCAGCGCTCGGTCGGCGTGCTGCAAGGGCGCAGCAAACCCGCCGCAGACGACATCGCCCAAGACATCGAAGATGACGACATCGGTATCCTCGAGCAGA
Organism: Burkholderiaceae bacterium; assembly: GCA_049514215.1. Lineage (GTDB taxonomy): Bacteria > Pseudomonadota > Gammaproteobacteria > Burkholderiales > Burkholderiaceae_D > BOG-994. Next base: position 5,647 of record JBEKVI010000105.1, on the reverse strand, counting down.
TGGTGCTCCTTCAAGAGCTTGACGGTTTGACCGACCACATATCCGCCGCAACCGGTGCCAGCCGGCGGTCCGCCCGCCTCCACGCACAGCACGCCATTGAAACCCTCGTAGACGAAGTCCTCGGGACGCAGCTCCTCGGCGTGGAAGTCGACCGACTCGAGGACGTCGATCACGGTCGGGACGAGTCGCTTGGTCAACGTGAAGGTCGAATCGTGCTTCGGATCGCACCCGATTTGCAGCACGCGACGGCCGAGCTTGCTAAAGGCCACCGACAGATTTGAGGAGGTCGTGCTCTTGCCAATCCCCCCTTTCCCGTAGACGGCAAAAACCTTGGCGTTGCCGATTTTCAGTCCTGGATCGAGTTCAACCTGGACGCTGCCCTCGCCATCCAGTCGCCGACGCGCAACGCGCACTTCGGATAAGGCCACAGTGGCGGTGTTCAAAGAAGACTCTCCTGGTTCGATCCGCGGGGATTGGACGGACGTGGGTTCATGCTGCGATCCTGATCGGGGCTTCAGGCGCGACGATGCCCTCGAGCCGATCTTCGAGGTCTTCGCCGGCTCTTCTGAGTTCGGCCAATGTCTTCGCATCGGGCTCCCAGTAGTGGCGGCTATGGGCTTCGAGAAGCCGATCGGCGACCTTGGCCGAAGCGGCCGGATTCAGACGCGCCAGACGCTCCCGCATGACTTCGTCGAGCATGAACGTCTGCGTGATCTGCTGGTATACCCAGGGATGCACCTGACCCGTGGTTGCAGACCAGCCCATGGTGTTGGTGAGATGCACTTCGATCTGGCGCACACCTTCGTAGCCGTGTTCGAGCATGCTCTCGTACCACTTGGGGTTGAGCACACGCGTGCGGGATTCCAGTGCAACCTGTTCCGAAAGGGTGCGAACCGCGTTGGTTCCAGGCTGAGTCTGGTCACCAATGTAGACGGGAGGCGCGTTCCCCCCGTTGGCGCGGCGCACGGCGCGGCTGATACCGCCTAACGTGTCGAAGTAGGTGTCGACGGTCGTGACTCCAATCTCGATGGAATCGAGGTTCTGGTAGGTCAGATCGACGTCGGCCAAGGCGCTGGTGAGAAGGGCCGGCTGGGACGATGCACGTCCGGCGCAACCATAGGCGAAACTCTTGCGACGCGAGAAGGTTTCGGCGAGTTCGTCCTCGTCGCTCCAACGGCCATTTTCGATCAGGTGATTCACGTTGGCGCCGTAGGCGCCCTCGGCATTGCCGTAGACCCTAAGGGACGCCGTCTCCAGACTGCAGCCATGCTCTTGCTGGTAGCTCAGCGCGTGTTTGCGAATGAAATTGCTCTCCAGCGGTTCGTCGGCGCTCGCCGCAAGAAAGGTCGCCTCGGCCAACAGCTTGATCTGCAGCGGTAGAAGGTCACGAAAAATGCCTGAGAGCGTAATGACCACGTCAATGCGCGCTCGCTTGAGCTTGTCCAGGGGCGTCAGGGTCGCTCCGGCGAGACGGCCGTAACCATCAAAGCGGGGTTCGGCGCCGATCAGGGCCAAAGCCTGTGCGATCGGCCCGCCTTGGGACTTCAGGTTATCCGATCCCCACAGCACCAGCGCGACCGATTCAGGCAGACTGCCGGTATCGGCGCGATGACGCTCGAGAAGGCGCTCGGCCTGGGCACGGCCCTCGAGGACGGCAAAGCTGCTCGGAATGCGAAACGGATCGAAGCCGTGCAGATTGCGACCGGTGGGAAGGACCGCCGGATTGCGCAAGAGGTCACCACCGGGTGCAGGGAGGGTGAAGCGACCCGAGAGGGCATGCAAGAGCGCGGGAATTTCATGGTCTTCTGAAAGCAGTCGGTTACTCTTGGCGAGTTCCTCCAGAAGTGCGACGAACTCCGGGCTCGGATCAGCGCCCGTCATGCGCGCCACCTCCGCAGGCGCGGTGCCCGCCACGATCGCCTCGATGAGCGCGCTGTCGAGATGACCGGCTCCCGAGGACTCTGCGATGGCTGCGAGCAGTGCTGTCCTTTGGGATACCGAATGAATTGCTCCCACCACGTGCATACCATGTGGAATGAGGGTGTATTCCAATTCGAGCACCGCGCGCCCTAGCTCGGCGACGCGGCCCTCGATATCGCCCAACCCCCAAGCCGGTTCTGCCGTGGCGAGATCGACGGCGGCGGCAAAGCCTTGGATCATCTGACCCATTTGAAGGCGCGTACCGTCTTGCGCATCGCAGGTCAGATCGCGCCATTGCTGGATCGCGTCCTTCAGATCGGAGAGCCCCCGGTAAAGCCCGGCGTGGGTGATCGGTGGCGTCAGATAACTAATGAGCGTCGCGTGCGATCGGCGCTTGGCGAGCGTGCCCTCGGAGGGGTTGTTGGCGGCGTAGAGGTAGAAGTTCGGCATCGCACCGATCAAGCGGTCCGGCCAGCAGTCCGCGCTGGGCCCGGTCTGTTTACCCGGCATGAACTCGAGCGCGCCGTGCGTGCCAAAATGAAGCACCGCGCTCGCGTTGAAGTCTTCGCGCAGGAAACGGTAGAAGGCGGAGAATGCGTGGGTTGGCGCGAACCCGCGCTCAAAGAGCAGGCGCATCGGATCGCCTTCGTAGCCCAATGAGGGCTGGATTCCGATAAACACGTTTCCGAGCCGGGCGCCGAGAACAAAGAGGCCAGCGCCATCGCTTTGATGACGCCCGGGTGCGGGCCCCCATTGCGCTTCAATTTGCTCAAGCCAGGTTTCCCTGCGCACATGGTCGTCCGTGGAAATACGCAGATGGACGTTGGCGTGGGTACCGTAGTGGCCGGAATTGCCCTCCAGGACGAGCGAGCGCAACGCGTTCGCATCGGCGGGCACATCGACGGTGTAGCCGTCTTGCTGAAGTGCAGCGAGAGTAGCCTGAAGCGACTCGAACACCGACAGGAAGGCAGCGGTTCCCACGTTGCCCGCATTCGGGGGAAAACTAAAGAGTACGATCGCCACCTTGCGCTCGGCCGCGGGCAGGGCACGCAGGCGGATAAGAGCGGACACGCGTGCGGCGAGCGTATGGGCTCGCTCAAAGCAGCTGTGCATGTCGCGCTCGCCCTCGCCCGAGGGGAAACGACAGCCGCGTTCACAGCCCGTGCAGGCATGGCCGGCGCCGTCGGTGCGCCCCCCGAACACCATGGGGACTGTCGCACCATCGAGCTCGGGAATGGCCACCATGATGGTGTTTTCGACGGGGGACAGGCCGCGACCCGAAGCGCCCCACTGCTCGAGCGTCTGGAATTCGAGCGGGTGCGCGGCAAGGTAAGGCACGTCCAACCCGGCCAGGAGCGCTTGTGCGGCATGCGCATCGTTATAGGCCGGGCCGCCCACAAGGGAGAAGCCCGTGAGCGAGACGAGCGCATCGATGGTGGGACGCCCGCCGGACTTGAAGAACTTCTCCACCGCCGGGCGCACGTCCAATCCCGTGGCAAAAGCCGGGATCACGCGCAGTCCACGCGCCTCGAGCGCCTCGATCACGCCGTCGTAGTGGGCGGTGTTGCCGGCCAGGAGATAGGAGCGCAAAAGCAGCAGTCCGACCGTTCCCTGGTAGACCGGCCGATTGAGTTTTCCGAACCCGGGAAGCACCGAGATCGACTCGGCCATGCGCGGCTGAACACGCGGGTGATAGACACCCACCTCGGGATACTGGACGGGGGCGCCGACCTGTGTCCATCCCTGCAGGCCAAGTCGGGGGCCGCTTGCGTAGCGGTTCACGAGCATACGCACCAGATTGGCGATGTTTTCCTCGGATCCGGCCAGCCAATACTGCAGCGTCAGGAAGTACGCCCGCACGTCCTGGGCGGCTCCCGGGATGAAGCGCAAAATCCGCGGCAGGCGACGCAACATCGCCATCTGGCGGGCGCCCGCGCTCGTTGCGGCCTGGCTCGCGCCTGACGATCCGCGCAGGCGCTTGAGCAAGGCCAGAGGGCCCGAAGCCGGCTTGTCCATATCGAAGCTGCCCATCCGCGTCAGGCGGGTGACCTCAGCTGCCGACATCGCGCAGACGAGGGCGTCGCAGTGATCTCGCCTGGCTCTGAGGTCTTCGAGGATCGGCTGGAAATGGTCTTCCATGAAAAGCATGGTGCAAACGATGAAGTCCGCTTCGCTGATGGCTTGGCGGCAGCGTTTGAGCGCTGCTTCGTTGGCACTCCATTCGGAGGCGGCGTGGATGCTCAGCGACAAGCCCGCGATATCGCGGCGCAGCGCCGTGCGCGCGCGCTCGGCGGCGCTGGCCAAATGCGTATCCATGGTGACGATGACAACCTTCACCGCCGGCGATTTAGCGTGCAAAGTGGGCTTTCGCATCGTAGAGAGTCTCCAGCGTTATCGTCGATGCGCCGCGCTCCATCGCAAAGCGCTCTGTATTGCGGCGCGCCTTCCCGCGCACAAAAAAGGGAATCTTGTGCAGTTCCGCTTCGGCTTCGCTCGCCCAGATGAGATTTTCGGTCGGGTGCGCGCTCGTCGGGGCGTCCACCGAGGCCCCGGAGGCATCGAAAGCGGCCTGAAGATGAGAGGCTCTCGCGTCTCCATGGAATTCGAAGTCTTCGCGAAACATTCCCAGCAGATGCTCTTCCAGACCCATCATGAGGGGATGGACCCAGGTGTCGAAAAGCACGTTCGCCCCTTCGTGGCCCATCTGAGGCGAATAACGGGCAGGGAAGTCCTGAACATGCACGGGGGCCGAGATGACGGCGCAGGGAATGCCCAGCTTCTTGGCGATGTGTCGCTCCATCTGGGTTCCAAGAACGAGTTCCGGTTGCAAGGCGCCGATGCTGCGCTCGACTTCCAGGTAGTCGTCCGTGATCAGGGCTTCCAGTCCCAACGCCGTCGCTTCGGCGCGCACTTCCCGAGCCATCTCGCGGCTGTAGGTCCCAAGACCGATGACTTCAAATCCGAGCTCGTAGCGTGCAACGCGTGCGGCGGCGACGGCGTGGGTCGCATCCCCGAAGATGAAGACGCGCTTACCGGTCAGGTAGGTCGAATCGACCGAGCGCGCGTACCACGGCGCCCGCGCGTCATCGGGCGTCTTGGGCGCTGGCGCCGCGTCGCGCGCGGCGCGTTTGGGATCGATCAGTTCGCACACTTCGGCGATGAACTTTGCCGTGGCTCGAGAGCCGATGGGGACGGTTCGCACGATGGGCTGGCCGAATGTCCGTGAGAGCCACCCCGCCGCGGTCTGGGCCACCTCGGGATAGAGCACCACGTTAAAGTCTGCCTCGCCCAAGCGCGCGAGATCAGAGATGCTGGCCCCGAGCGGCGCGACCACGCGGATATCGACCCCGATGTCCCTGAGCAATCGGGTGACTTCGACGACATCGTCTCGATGACGAAATCCCAGGCTGGTCGGCCCCAGGAGATTGCAGCAGGGCCGACGCGAACCATCGATGGCTTCGTCCGAAAGGCTCTTACGAGAGGATTCGTTCGGCCGCGCCGTGGCGCGCACGATCTGGTAGAACGTTTCCGCGGCCCCCCAATTTTCCTTGCGCTGGTAAGCAGGCAGCTCCAGCGCGATGACCGGAATCGACAGCCCGAGCGCAGCGGCCAGGCCGCCCGGATCGTCCTGGATCAATTCGGCCGTGCACGACGCTCCCACCAGCAATGCATCCGGCTTGAAGCGATCGACGGCAGCGCGGGCCGCGTCCTTGAAAAGCTGCGCGGT
>JBEKVI010000104.1:0-7306 GCA_049514215.1 Burkholderiaceae bacterium | reverse complement strand
ATTGCGGCGCTCACGGGCGATCAGTCCTGTGTTGAGCGCTTCGGGAAAACCTTCGAGACACGCCGTGACCTGACCGTGGCCGCGTTACGCGCGATTCCCGGCCTCGACATCGCGACGCCCGATGGGGCCTTCTACGCCTATGTTTCCTGCAAGGCCCTCTTGGGACGCAGGACACCGGATGGTCGAACGATCGCAAGTGATCGCGAATTCGTCGCCTATCTACTGGACCGTGCCCATGTCGCCACCGTGTCGGGAACCGGATTTCTGCATTCGCCCTACTTCCGTCTCTCCTTTGCCGCAAGCACCGAGAACCTCGGGCTCGCGCTTCAACGGATCCGTCAGGCGGTCTTGGACCTGCGCGATTCATGAAAGAGCGCACCGTCATCGTCGGAGGCGGGGCCATGGGGTCTGCGACGGCCTGGTTTCTTGCGCAGCTCGAAGGTTCGGGGGCGAACGTCGTGGTCGTCGAGCGCGATCCCAGCTATCAGTTCGCCTCTTCCAGTCTTTCGGCCAGTTCCATCCGGCAGCAGTTCTCCACCCCCTTGAGTATCGAGCTCTCGCAATTCGGCTTTGAGTTCATGCGCTCCTGTAGCGACGACGGCATCCCGGGTTCGGCGGTGGGCCTGCGCGAGAGCGGTTACCTTTTTCTGGGACGGCAGGACCAGGCGTTGGCGCTGGCAGAACGCACCCGGATCGCGCTTGAGCGTGGCGCTCGTATTCGCGAATACGACCGCCACTCGCTCGCGGCCAGCTACCCCTGGCTTTGTCTCGATGATGTCGTCTACGCCTGCCAAGGAGAGCTCGGAGAGGGCTGGTTTGACGGCTACCTGCTGCAGCAGCTGTTTCGAAGTCGTGCCCGGCGGGTGGGCGTGGAGTACCTGCAGGGCGACGTGGTCGATCTGGACGTTAAAGGCGCGCGCGTTGCCGCGGTGATCCTAAAGGACGGCTCGCTCCTGCCCGCAAAACGCGTCGTCAACGCTGCCGGACCCTGGTCGGCACGCGTGGCATCGATGGCCGGGGTCGATCTGCCGGTCCGGGCGCGGCGGCGCACGATGTTCGTGGTCTCGTGTCCTACGGCTTTTGCGGGCTTTCCGATTCTCATCGACACCACGGGCGTGTTTGTTCGACCCGAGCAGAACCATTTTCTGTGCACGGTCTCCCCCCAGGAGCAGATCGACCACGACGACCTGCCCTTGGATCCGGACTTCACCCTCTTTGAGGAAACGATCTGGCCAACGCTCGCCCATCGCATCCCGGCATTCGAGTCGCTCCGAGTCGAGCGCGCTTGGGCCGGATACTACGAGTACAACACCGAGGATCAGAACGGCCTGGTGGGCCAGGTGGGGCCGGAGAACTTCTTCGTTGCCACGGGCTTTAGCGGTCACGGGCTCATGCATAGCGCGGGAATCGGTCGCGCGATGGCAGAGCTTTTGACCTATGGTGCATTTCGCAGCCTCGACCTCGCACCTCTGTCGCCGGGTCGGCTTCGGTCACGCGAGCTCCTCATCGAGGACGCGGTGTATTGATCGCCTACAGGAGGGCATGACCCATGAAACGCTATCCGCTCTATATCGATGGACAGGAAGCGCCCGCGCAAAGCCAGAGCTGGTTTGAGACGGACAATCCCTTTCTGGGCGCCCCGTGGGCCGAAATCGCCCAAGGGGGCCCAGCCGACGTCGATCGCGCCGTGCAGGCCGCGCATCGGGCATTCACGACCGGCCCCTGGTCTAGGCTCACCGCAACGGAACGAGGAGCCCTGTTGCGCCGCGTGGGTGACCTCGTCGCGCGCGAGGCGCGGCGCTTAGCCGAGATCGAGGTCCAGGACAACGGCAAACTCCTAGCCGAGATGCTCGGCCAGCTCAACTATGTTCCGCAATGGTTCTATTATTTTGCCGGCCTCGCCGACAAGATCGAGGGGCGCGTCATACCGCTCGACAAGAAGGGGTACTTCAACTTCACGCGCCGCGAGCCACTGGGCGTGGTGGCTGCGATTACCCCCTGGAATTCGCCGCTGCTGCTTTTGAGCTGGAAGGTCGCGCCCGCGCTTGCGGCAGGCTGCACGGTGGTTGTCAAACCGTCGGAATTCACATCGGCGTCGACCCTTGAATTCGTGAAGCTCTTCGAGGAAGCCGGATTTCCGCCGGGCGTCGTGAATGTCGTGACCGGATTTGGCCGGGACGTGGGCCAGGCCTTGGTCGAGCATCCCCTGGTACGCAAGATCAGCTTCACCGGGTCCGATGCGACGGGCCGCGCCATCAACGAAGCGGCCGCAAAGTCGTTCAAACACGTGAGTCTGGAGTTAGGCGGCAAATCCCCGAATATCATCTTCGCCGACGCCAACCTCGAAGACGCCATCAATGGGGCCGTCTCGGGCATTTTCGCGGCCACCGGCCAGACCTGCATCGCAGGCTCGCGGCTTCTGGTCCAGGAGTCCGTCTACGAGGAAGTCATAGAGCGCCTTCTCGCGCTCGCCAAGACCGCCCGCATGGGCGACCCGATGTCGCTTGAAACCCAGGTCGGGCCGGTCACGACGCCGCCCCAGTTCAAGAAGGTGCTCGACTACATCGGCATTGCCAAAAGCGAAGGCGCGCGACTGCTTTTGGGTGGCGAGGCGGCCGCGCGCCCCGAATGCGGCCGGGGATGGTTCGTCGAACCCACGATCTTTGGCGATGTTCAGAATTCGATGCGCATTGCGCAAGAGGAAGTCTTCGGCCCGGTCTTATCCGTCATCCGGTTCTCGGATGAGTCCGAGGCCGTACGTCTTGCCAATGACATCCGGTTCGGTCTCGGATCGGGCGTATGGACGAGCGACATCGGCCGGGCTTTTCGCGTCTCCGAGGCGCTTTCTGCCGGGATCGTGTGGGTCAATACCTACCGCGCCGTGAGCTTCATGTCGCCATTTGGCGGCTACAAGGACTCCGGAATCGGTCGGGAAAATGGCGCCGAAGCGATCGAGGCCTACCTTCAGACCAAGAGTGTCTGGATCAATACCGGTGCCGTCACGGCGAACCCGTTTGTGATGCGCTAGGTCTGCACCTTAACCCACTGGACGCGGAAAGCTTCCCATGCCCGATATCGACTGGCCCCAGCAAATCTTTCATGAACTGAAGTCCCTCAACGTGACCCATATCGCCTACGTGCCCGATGCCGGCCACAGCCAGCTCATCCGCTACTGCGACGCAGATCCCGGGATGCATTCGGTTGGCCTCACCACGGAGGAAGAAGGAATCGCGATGATGGCGGGAGCCTGGCTCGGTGGCGAGCGCGGTGCCGTCCTGTTGCAGTCCAGCGGCGTTGGCAACTGCATCAATATGCTCTCGCTGCAACACGAAACGCGCATGCCGCTTTTCATGCTCGTGACCATGCGAGGCGAGTGGGGTGAATTCAATCCCTGGCAGGTCGCGATGGGGAAATCGACCGAGACCGTCCTTTCTGCCTCGGGCGTCTACGTGTACCGCGCCGACAGTGAAGAGGACGTCGCCCCCACGGTCGCTGCGGGGGCGAGGCTTGCGTATCAGACCGGGCGCAGCGTCGCCGTTCTCATCGGCCAGCGTGTCATCGGCACGAAAAACTTCAAGAAGTAAGGTGACTCCATGACCAGCCCCTCCCCAAGCCCTAGCTTGAATCGTCGCTCAGTCGTAAGCCAACTCCTTCGGCAACGAGGTGACGAGCTCATCGTCACGAGTCTGGGCAACCCCACCTTCGATGTCGCAGCCGCGGGCGACCACCCTTTGAACTTCTACCTCTGGGGTGCGATGGGTGGCGCAATCATGGTCGGGCTCGGGCTCGCCCTCGCCCAGCCCGGGCGGCGGGTCATCGTCTTCGCTGGCGACGGCGAAGTGTTGATGGGTCTGGGCTCGCTTGCCACGGTGGCCGTAAAGAGAAGCGCGAATCTCGCCATCGTGGTACTCGACAACGAACACTACGCCGAGACCGGGATGCAGGCGAGCCACGCCGGCCACGGGGTGAACATCGCTGCAGTCGCCCAGGCGAGCGGCTTTCGTCGGGCGCAGACGGTCTACTCCGAGGCCGAACTGGAAGCCGCACGGAAACTGATCTTAAAGGACGAGGGGCCTGTTCTCGTCTGTATCAAGGTGACGACCGAGTCCATGCCCAGTTCCCTGCCTCCCCGGGATGGCCCGTTTCTGCGAAGCCGATTTCGGGAAGCGCTCTTGGGCGCAAGAGCACACGAGTGAGAGTGGCGATGACAGATCCGCTTGCCCGTGGCCTCACTACGGTGTCCGGCTCGATGCCGGCCTTACAGGGGACGTTCGAAACAGCGCAAAATGGGGGCTTTGCGAGCCCTCCCCCAGCCGCTGGTGTGTCACTCGATCCGCATCTTCTGCAGTGTCTCTTGCAAAGCCCGAAGGTCATTGAGGAGGTGTTCGACAGCCTGCCTGACGTCCTCTTTTACATGAAAGACCGCGAGGGCCGCTACCTGTGGGCGAATCGGACCCTCGTCGAACGCAGCGGATTGCGCGACCGATCGGATGTGATCGGTCGCAGCGCCGACCAGCTTTTTCCGGCGTCGGGCAAGAGCACTGCCGCACAGGATGTCGAGGTCGTGAGGTCCGCGCGACCGATTCGCGATCTGCTGCGACTCTACCGCACCTCCAAAGGCGAGCGGTTCTGGTGCCTGAGCTCCAAGTTTCCCCTACCGAACGAAGCCGGCGAAATTGTGGGTCTCATCGGATTGTCGCGCGACTTGCCGCGACCCAACGAGCGTCACCGCAGCTACCATCGCTTGGCGCGCTTTCTCGAATACATCGATTTGCGACTGGAACAAAACGTCCTGATCGCCCATGCCGCCACGCATGCCAATGTCTCGGCCGACACGCTCGGGCGCCTCGTGTTCGAGGTGTTCCACGTCACGCCCAAGCAGCTCCTCATGAAAAAACGCATTGACCGGGCCTGCCAGCTGCTCGAGGAGACGGCAAATTCCATCACGGCCGTCTCGGGCGCCTGCGGCTACGCCGACCACAGCGCCTTCACGCGCCAGTTCAAGGCCGCAACTCATATGACACCCGCGCGCTATCGGGCGACCCACAAGGCTTCGGCCTTGAGTGTCTGAACCCGACCAGCTCCGCCATCACCCCTGCATCGATTCTTGAACGGACGAAGACCATGTCAACCTCTTCTGCTGACGCCTACCAGGACATCCGCGATGCAGTCCGGGCGTTGTGCGCCCAATTTCCCGACGAGTATCACCGCGAGGTCGATACGCGACGCGCCTATCCGGACGAATTCGTCGAGGCCCTCACGAAGGCGGGCTGGCTTGCCGCCATGATTCCCCAGGAGTACGGCGGCTCGGGCCTGGGCCTGGCCGAGGCCTCGGTCGTCATGGAGGAGATCAATCGCAGCGGCGGCAACTCGGGGGCCTGTCACGGGCAGATGTACAACATGGGCACGCTCTTGCGTCATGGGTCCAAAGCGCAAAAGGACCACTATCTGCCGAAAATCGCGAGCGGAGAATGGCGTCTGCAATCCATGGGGGTGACTGAGCCTACGACCGGCACCGATACCACCAAGATCAAGACCACGGCCGTCAAGCGCGGCGACCGCTATGTAATCAACGGTCAGAAGGTCTGGATCTCGCGCATCCAGCATTCCGAGTGGATGATTCTTCTGGCGCGCACGACCGCCTTGGCCGCGGTCAAGCGCAAATCCGAGGGCATGTCGATCTTCATGGTGGATTTGCGTCTGGCCGAGAAATCGGGAATGACGGTGCGCCCCATCGCCAACATGGTCAACCACGAGACCAACGAACTGTTCTTCGAGGATCTCGAGATTCCGGAGGACAATCTGATCGGCGAAGAAGGTCAGGGATTCAAATACATTCTCGACGGCCTGAACGCCGAGCGGACGCTGATCGCGGCCGAGTGCATCGGCGACGGTTACTGGTTCATCGACCGGGTGACACGCTACGTGCGCGACCGTATCGTCTTTGGCAGACCCATCGGCCAGAATCAGGGTGTGCAGTTTCCAATTGCGGAAAGCTACATCGAAATCGAGGCGGCCAATCTCATGCGCTGGCGCGCCTGCGAACTGTTTGATGCCCAAAAGCCCTGTGGTGCCCAAGCCAATATGGCCAAATATCTGGCCGCCAAGGCGAGCTGGGAGGCGGCCAATGCCTGCATCCAGTTTCACGGGGGGTTCGGCTTCGCCCATGAGTACGACGTCGAGCGCAAGTTCCGAGAGACGCGGCTTTATCAGGTCGCGCCGATCTCGACGAATCTGATTCTCTCCTACGTGGCCGAGCATCTGCTCGACCTGCCCCGCTCCTTCTGAACCCCCAGCGCAGACGCGGGCTCATGCTCTTGAAATCATCAAAGGTCATTCCATGAACTCTGAAAGTCCCGAAGAGACTCTGGCTGCATTCGCAAGCGGGCTTCACCCAGAAGACATACCGGTCGCGGTCCTGGCGCGTGCGGAAGATCTTCTGCTGGATTGGATCGGCTCAACGCTCGCAGGCAAGGGCGCGCGTCCGGTCGAGGCCATCGCGCGCTTTGCTAGGCGCATGGGTCCGACGACGGGCGAGTGCGAAATCCTCATCGATCGCACCACCTCCAGTCCGCTCCTGGCTGCCATGGTGAACGCGGCTGCCTCCCATTTCGCCGAGCAAGACGACGTCCACAATGGCGCCGTATTTCATCCCGCGGCCGTGGTCTTTCCGGTGGCTTTGGCCATGTCCCAGTCTCTCGGGCGTTCAGGCGCTGCCATGCTGACCGCGGCCATCGCGGGCTACGAGGTCGGCATTCGCGTCGGGGAGTTTCTGGGTCGTTCTCACTACAAGGTCTTCCATACGACGGCCACCGCCGGAACGCTCGCCGCCGCCGCAACTGCAGGACGGCTCCTCTGCCTTTCGGGAAATCGGATGCGCCATGCCCTGGGCTCGGCCGGAACGCAGTCGGGCGGCCTTTGGGAGTTTCTGTCCGATGGCGCTGATTCCAAGCAACTCCATACCGCGCACGCCGCCGCCGCGGGATTGACGGCCGCCTACCTGGCTGCCGACGGATTTACCGGCGCATCGAAGATTCTGACGGGTCCCCAAGGGATGGCCGCAGGCATGTCCAAGGATGCACAGCTTGCCAAACTGACTGACGCTCTTGGCACGCGCTGGACGCTTGCCGAAACGTCCTTCAAGTACCACGCGTCCTGCAGACACACCCACCCGGCAGCCGACGCGCTTCTGAAGATCATGGAGGAGGACGGGCTTTCGGCCGATGAGATCACTAGCGTCACAGCCCACGTGCATCAAGGAGCAATCGATGTGCTGGGTGCCGTCAACATTCCCAGGAGCGTGCAT
>JBEKVI010000103.1:0-7686 GCA_049514215.1 Burkholderiaceae bacterium | reverse complement strand
GCCCAATCTAACACTCCGTGTCGAAGCCCAGTGAACCCTGATGGACCGGCGCAGCTCTCTTTTAGCGACTGATCCGTGTTCAGCGGCAACGGAGGCTTTTGCACCAATGGCGGCTAATGCCGCGATTCATATCGTGACAAATAGACATTCATGACCTCAGATGCGAGCACCTATGTTTATGCCGTAGACGAGAAGCCAACGTCAGCTGGTGCTCCATATACTCCGAGGATGACCGCGCGTCGCAAAGCCGCGTATGGTGCGATCGGAACCTTCATCGGTCTGATGACGACTTTTCCTAACGCGCTGACCAATGTCAACGTCGGCACGATCTCCGGCTCGCTAGGGTTGTACGTGGCCGAAGCCAGTTGGCTGCCAGCGCTCTACTTCGGCATGAACGCAAGCTCAAATTTGACGCTGGTCAAAGCCCGGGCGCAGTTCGGAATCCCACTCGTGACCCAGAGCCTTCTTGTCCTGTACGCACTGGTGGCATCCATTCAACTCCTCTGGCCAAGCTTCCCAACGGCCGTTGCCGCTCGTATCGCCAACGGATTGGAGACCGGCGCGCTCGTGAGTCTTTCTGTCTACTATTTTCTAGTGATCCTGCCTCAAAAGCTTCGTCCGCTCGCACTGGTCATCGGTGTGAGCCTGACGCAATTCGGCACACCTCTCGCGCGTCTGGTGCCCGTGGAGCTCTTGAGTACCAACAGTTGGCGGGGGATGCACTGCATCGAGCTCGCCGTGCCACTTGCCGTGCTCGCTGCGATCCTGCTCGCGCCACTGCCGCCCAGCGACCGCTCTCGTGCATTTGAGCCGGCAGATTTCGTCAGTATCGCCCTCCTGGTGCCCGGGATTGTCCTAGGATGTGAAGTGCTAAGTTTGGGTCGTGTGCTGTGGTGGACAGACACGCCGTTAATGGGCGTACTCCTCATCGGCTCTGTGGTACTGACCGGAGCGGGCTGCCTGGTCGAGGTCAATCGCCAACGGCCGCTGCTGCAGTTGCGCTGGCTATCGAGCCTTAATATTGCTCGCTTTGTCGGTATCGCACTACTCATGCGCCTCGCCTTGGCCGAGCAAACTTTTGGATCTGTCGGTCTATTTTCCGCCGCCGGCCTAAACAACGATCAACTGCATGTTCTATTTTTCTTGGTCGCCTTGGCCATGGTTGCTGGAATTGTCGTGAGCGTGCTTACACTCAGCGAGGACCGATTGCCTTACCAGGTGATGCTTGCGGCGATGTGCATCTGTGCGGGCGCGCTGCTCGATAGCCACGCCAATGACCTCACGCGTCCACAGCAGCTGTACTTTAGCCAATCCTTGATCGGGTTTGGTACCACGCTGTTTATCGGCCCTGCCATCCTCTACGGCATTCTCCAGATGATGCGAAAGGGCGCCGACCATTTCATCACGATCGTCGTGGTCTTTAGTGTGACGCAAAATGTCGGGGCACTTGCCGGATCGGCATTCATGGGCACCTATCAGATTGAACGAGTCCATGCACACAGCGACGATCTCGCCGCGCAGCTCGTCGCGGGCAAGCCCTTGGTCAGCGCGCGAGTTGCGGGTGGGGCCGGTGCTGTTGCTTCCGTGGTCACCGATCCTGCGCTTCGGACTTTCGAAGGCGGCGCCCTTCTGAGCCAATCGGTGGAACGGCAAGCCACCGTGCTGGCATTTGACGACGTCTTCGGCCTGCTCGCATGGCTTGCCGGCGGCACCGCCGGGGTGGTCGCGCTTTCCCTAGTGCTTAAACGATTGTCGCAACCGATGCAAAGGGCCTCTTTATGAATTCACCCGCGCCGGCGCCTACGCACTGGACTCCAGCGCCGCGGCGTATTTGGATGACTGTCATCATCACGATAATCGCGATCGTGGCGCTGCTTGCTATCGCCCGCGCCTGGGGCTGGGTAGGCTTGCAACCGGGCGAGACGACTGAAGACGCGTATGTGCGGGGTCGCACGACAGTCATCGCACCGCAGGTCAGCGGCTACGTCGTCGAGGTATCGGCCCAGGACTATCAGCGCGTGCGCACGGGCGATGTTCTGGTGCGAATCGATGATCGCACCTATGCCGCCAAGGTCGAACAAGCGCGTGCAAGCTTGCAGGCCGCCCGGGCCGGCCTCGCCAACAACGTGCAAGCGCACTCCTCGAGCGAGGCCGCCTTGCACGGACAAGACGCGGCCGTTTTGAACGCTCAGGCGCAGCTGATTCGTGCAAAAGCCGACATGACACGAGTCACAAGCCTTGTCGATGACGGTTCGGTATCGGTGCGCGAGCGAGATCAGACCGTTGCAGCTTTGGCTCAAGGCGAAGCACAACTGCGGCAAGCGCAAGCCGCGCAAGAAGAGGCGAAACAGGCGATTCTGACGGTGGAGACTGCGCGTGGCAGCTTGGAGGCGGCCGTCGCCGGCGCCAAGGCGCAGCTGGACGCGGCGCAAATTGATCTGGATCACACGGTCATTCATGCGCCTGAGACGGGTCAGCTTGGCGAGATCGGTGTGAGGCTGGGACAGTTCGTAACGAACGGGACACAACTCATGTCGCTCGTGCCCGACGAGCGGTGGATCATTGCGGACTACAAAGAAGCGCAAACGGTGCATATGACCGTAGGTCAACCGGTGACATTCACGGTCGATGCCCTCGACGGCGCCCCGCTAAACGGCCACATTGAGCAACTGTCGCCTGCGGCAGACAGCGAGTTTTCGGTCCTAAAGCCCGACAACGCTACCGGTAACTTCGTCAAAGTTCCACAGCGTATTGGTGTGCGCATCAGCGTAGATCCACAACAGGATCTTGCCACGCGCTTACGCCCTGGGATGTCGGTCATCACGCGCGTCGACACGCGGCGGCAGCCATGAGGTGGTACGGCTGCATTTTCGTCATCGGCACTTCGTTTTTGGCGGCATGCGCGGGGGTGCGTAAGGATCTGCCATCCGAAGCCACCATCCCCGTGCCGACGGAATGGAATACGGCGACATCGACCCGCACCGATCCGGTCCAGGCTGATTGGTGGAAGACGTTTGACGACTCCACGTTAGATGCCCTGATCGAGGAGGGTTTGTCGCACAACGATGACATTGCCTTGGCAGCCACCCGAGTGCAAGAAGCACGTGCCCAGTTCCGCTACACGGAGGCTTTGCGACTTCCAAACATCCAAGGCTCCTTGGCGGGAGCCCGTGACCGCGACGTCAATCCCGGTTTTGGTGTCCCCGAGGAGCAAACCGCCGGCGAAGGTGTCATCGAAGCGGCCTTCGATGTCGATCTCTTCGGTCGCCTAAAGGCAAGCAGCGAAGCGGCGCGTTCTGCCCTACTCGCAACGCGGGATGCACAACAAACCGTGCGCTTAAGCGTCGTCGCCTCCGTGGCCAGTGGTTACTTCACGCTGCTTGCACTCGACGCGCGCTTGGCGATCGTGCGCCAAACACTGCGCGTTCGAGGAGATGAACTTCACCTCGAGGAGCGACGCTTCGCTAAGGGGTACTCAAGCGCGTTGGATCTGACGCGCGCGCAAGCCGAATTTGCCTCAACGGAACAGCTGATCCCAGCCTTGGAGCTCGCCATCGCAAGCACTGAAAACGGCTTGAGCATTCTCCTTGGGCGTGCGCCAGGTACGATCACGCGGGGCGGTGCTTTCGATCGACTCTCCCTTCCCGATGTCCCGGTTTCGCTGCCTTCCACGCTGCTTCGAAGCCGGCCAGATATCGCTGCGGCCGAAGCACGCTTGGCAGCCACCGATCACAACTTGGATGCAGCACGGGCCGCCTTCCTTCCGGATATCCAACTCGGCGTTACCGGGGGCGTCGTTGGCTCCACGCTTGTCAACTCCAGCCCCGTAGGGGTTTGGTCGGTGGGTGGCAGTGTGCTTGCACCGTTGTTCGATGCTGGCCGTCTAAAAGCGCAAGAACATGCTGCCACCGCGCAGCGCGATGAAGCAGCCTTTGCCTACCGCAAGACGGCGCTCCAGGCATTCCTCGAGGTCGAAAATGAGCTCGCTGCGGTCGCAAGAGACCGGGAGCAATATGACGCGCTCAAACGGGAACGCGATGCGCTGGCGCGCACCTTCCATCTGGCTACGCGACGCTATCGCGAGGGCTATTCGAGTTACCTGGACCAATTGGACGCGCAGCGCAATCTGCTCTCGTCGGAGTTGGCGCTGGTACAGTCGCGTCTGGACCGCTTCAACGCCGCGGTCAGTCTCTTCCAAGCGCTCGGGGGCGGGTGGTCACCTCAGGAGGACAACCGCGTAACGGAAGCCAGACGAAATGACTAGGGTTGGTTGGATACCCCTACAAAGAGTCGGCGCTATTCAGTCCGATCGCCCCCGATTTTGCCAGCTTCGCAAAATCTAGAATTTGATGGAGCCTTTAAGGCCCAAAACCACGACGTCACGACTCTGCCGAATTCCGCCCGGTTGTCCGATGTACTGGATGTTGGGGCGCAGGGAGAGCCAAGACGTCGCGTTGTACGTGTAGTAGAACTCGACTGGGTACTCTGAACCGGGAATCGGCAGATTCGTCCCCTCCAACTCGCTTTCCAGATAATCTCCATCCGCCACGCGGCTGTTGACGTGGGTTCGTCCGACTGCAAACCCGATATCGTCTTGCGGTCGAGACGTAAGAGGGCCCTTCAGCGTGAGCCCAATCGAGAAAAGCTGGTCGATGGCGGCGGTGTGCTTGTCTGCCTGCACCACATTCAGAAAGACTGACAGTGCGCCAGCACCACCATCGGCAGGCCCATGCAACTGCTGCATGAACATGAGATAGGCGCCTTTCTCTCCCCGGCGCTCCAAAGGGGCAACGCCGGGAGAAACTGCAAGGGGCGCGTGATCAGCGGCGGTAAAAACATCAGGCTGCTCGGAAGTGTCATACCAGACGCCAACCCGATAGCTCCCAGGTAGACCACCCGGGCCAAGGTTGGGCAGCCAGCCCACCTCGAGGGGTATTAGCGCGCCAATCGTTCCCGGAGGATCGTTGAGCCTGAAGGCCTCATCACGGCTTAGGTAGTTCGGATTGATCTGGTAGATGCCGAGCTGACCATACCACTCCGGCTGGGGGTTGACCCGAATGCGAGTCCCCCATTGGCTCACTGGCCAGTTGTACCAGTCGGACACGATATTCCCCGGGAGCGATCCGCAGAAGCTCAAATTCTGAAATGCACAGGGAAAGGCGAAGAAGTCTTCGCCCACGCCCATACGACCGAATTTGAGATCCAGGACGCGGTCAAAAAAAGCTCCGTCGTACCAGAACTGCGTCCAGCGCCAGGTCTGACCGCGCCCGTATATTTCCTGGACCTGCTGCAGGGTGCCTAGTCGCGCGTCCTCGCTGAGATTGCCCCCGCTTCGGTAGGTCGCAGTGATCTGGATCTTGGAGTCTGCCCAACCGAAGAGGCGGTTCAGATCAAGGGTCGTACCCAGGGTCGCCTGGTCGGCATTGCTCAAGAGGTGTCGATCTCCCCCCTGGGTATTGTAGGCAGCCTCGGTGGTAAAACCGAGTTGGAAATCGACCCCCTCCTGATAGAGCTGCGTGCGCAGAGCACCCCAATCACCCAGGACACCCTGGTTCGGACTTTCCCCTTCGGCAAGCACCGAACCCGAAAGAATACACAGCGCACACGCACTCAGAAGCTTGGACCTGGGAGCTCTTCCCCGTCGGTCGCTGCGAAAGCCCGAGCCGGCGGCGCTAAGCAGGTTTGCTCGCCGGGCCGACATCAGTTGGGCAGCGCGTACGCAATCACGTAGTCGCCGATTTTTGTGCCGAATGAGCCATGACCGCCAGCGGCAGTCACGACATATTGCTTCCCGTCGACCGAATAACTCATCGGTGTCGACTGACCCCCCGCGGGCAGGCGATCTTCCCAGAGCTGCTTGCCCGTCGCGACATCGTAAGCACGGATGTAGTAGTCCAGCGTCGAGGTCAGGAACGCCACACCACCGGCGGTCGTCAAGGGCCCACCGAGCGTTGGTACACCGAGCTTGAAGGGAATGGGGATCGGTGAACTATCACGAATGGTGCCGTTGCGGTGCATCCAGATGATCTTCATGGTCTTGAGATCGATCCCAGCCATGTAGCCCCAAGGCGGCCTGAGGCACGGTACGCCTACGGGCGACAACAACGGATGAAGCACCACCCCATACGGTGTCCCGTACATGGGCTGAACACCAATCTCGCTTCCCGACGGATGCGCGTCGTTCGGTGCGGTAGGATTGTCCGGGCCCCTTGGGATCAGCGTGGAGACAAACGGAACGGCCATCGGGTTGGCAATGGCGATTTCTCGTACCGGGTCCACTGCAATACCGCCCCATTCGAACATTCCCAGATTTCCCGGAAAAACCAGGGTGCCTTCCAGGGACGGCGGTGTGAATGTTCCCTCATATCGCAACCGGTGAAAGATGATGCGACAGGCCAACTGGTCAAAGATCGTGGCACCCCACATATCGGCGCCGGTCAGCTTTTCTTCCGGCCTGAAAGTAAGCTCCGAGAAAGGCTGGGTTGGCGAAGTGCGGTCCCCGGGCGCCGCCCCCTGCGGGACGGCTCGCTCAGGAGCTGGCACAATCAAGTGGCCATCACGCCGGTCCAGGACGAAGAGATTTCCCGTCTTGGTGGGTTGGATGACGGCGGGGACGATTCCGGCCGATGTGGGCAGATCGACCAGCGTCGGCTGCGAGGGCAGATCCATGTCCCATAAATCATGATGTACCGTCTGATACGACCAAACTCGCTTGCCCGTATTGATATCGAGCGCGACGAGCGCGCTGGAGTAACGCTCGGCGAGTGGGGTACGATTGCCACCCCAGATATCCGGGGTCTGAACACCCATCGGCATGTAGACCAGGCCGAGTTTAGGATCGTAGGAGGCTGTGATCCAGGAGTTGGGTGAGTTGTCGGTATAGGAATAGGTGGAGGACGGCAATGCATTCTCATCTTCGGCGCCTGAGTCCCACGCCCAGACGAGCTTGCCGGTATGAATGTCAAAACCCCGGATTACCCCGGAAGGTTCCTTGGTCGAATAGTTGTCGATGACCGCGCCGGCGACGACAAGAATCTTGTCACTCACGATCGGTGGGGAAGTTGGTTCGTAATACCCAAGCGTTTGCACGCCCATCCCGACCAGAAGATTGACGGTGCCGTGCTCTCCGAAGCTATCGCAGAGCTTCCCGCTATCTGCATCGAGGGCAATCATGCGTCCGTCGTTGACCGGCAGAAAGATGGTCCGTGGACAATCGGTCGGCGCAGGTGTCCCGTCAGCGTTCTGCGCCCCGGGCGCTGTCTCGTGGAAAGAAACTCCCCGGCACGTCAGATGTTGGAACGTCGGATTGTCCTGTACCTTCGGGTCGTATGACCAGCGCAGCGTTCCGGTCTTGGCATCCAATGCGAAAAGGCGCTGGTGCTGGGAGCACAGATAAAGCGTGTCCTTCACCTTGATCGGAGTCACTTCGAAGGTTGTCTCTCCCGGGTCATTTTTGCCAGGCAGATCCCCAGTCCGAAAGGTCCAGGCGACCTGGAGTTCGTTTGCGTTGGCGGGAGTAATCTGCCCTAGAGGAGAGTAGCGCTGGCCAAATTGAGTCCGGCCGTACGACTGCCAATCCTCTTTAGGCTGCTCGTCACTTCCCTGAGGTTCCGCGCCCGAGGTATTCGCGTCGAATCTGCCCTGAATGTCATGGGTGTTGGAAGCCAGCCCGATTGCGAGAATCGC
>JBEKVI010000102.1:0-7744 GCA_049514215.1 Burkholderiaceae bacterium | reverse complement strand
GTCGAGCTCAATGTCGCGGCGTGGCTCGTCTGTCTCATGGTGTCCCTGCCGCTCATCTTTGCCCCGTTTCGGGCGCTGGTCGGTTTTCGTTCGGATGTCTATCAGTCCGCGCTCGGCTGGAAAAGGGTTCCCTACATCTGGATTGGCACGATGCTGCAGTTCGGGGGCCTGGCCATCATGCCCTTTGCCCTCATCGTTCTCTCGGGTGATACCCACGGCCCCGCGTGGATCGGTCACGCGGGCGCAGCGCTCGCTTTTTTTCTCGTCGGCGCAGGCTTGCAGACGACGCAGACCACGGGGCTGGCTCTGGCGACGGACTTAGCGCCCGATCGCACGCGTCCGAGGGTCGTCGCACTCATGTACGTTTCCCTTCTGATTGGCATGCTCAGCAGCGGACTGGTCTTCGGACTCCTCTTGCACAGCTTTAGCGAATTGCGCCTCATCCAGGTCGTCCAGGGTGCGGCTCTTCTGACCATGGTCTTGAATCTGGTTGCGCTTTGGAAGCAGGAGCCTCGCAATCCGAATCGCGCTGCGACGCGGGTCGCGCGACCGGGGTTCGCACAGACCTGGCGCTCGTTTGCGCGCCAAAGCCAGGCGCCGCGGTTTCTGACCTTGGTCGCACTCGGTACGGCGGGCTTTAACATGCAAGACGTGATCCTCGAGCCCTACGGCGGTCAGATCCTCCATCTGGGCGTGGCTGCGACGACCCTATTGACCGCTCTTCTGGCCGGCGGGGCTCTGTGTGCGTTCGGCATCGCAGCCAAGCTCCTGCAGCGGGGTATCGATCCCTACCGCCTTGCGGCCTTCGGCATGCTCTTGGGCATCGCCGCTCTGTCGGCCATCATTTTTTCAGGGGCGCTGCAAGCACCACTCCTGTTTCGCGTCGGCACCTTCGCGGTCGGGTGCGGCGGCGGCCTCTTCTCGGTGGGTACGCTTATCGCCGCGATGGCTCTGGAGACTCGCGATCGCACCGGACTTGCGCTCGGGGCATGGGGGGCCGCCCAGGCGCTTTCGGCGGGACTTGCGATCGCCTTTGGAGGCGCCTTGCGCGACGTGGTCTCAGGCATCGCCGAGGCCGGCCATCTTGGCGTCGCACTGGCCAACACCAGTACCGGCTACTGCACCGTCTATCACATCGAAATCGCTCTGCTGTTCGCAGCGCTCGTTGCGCTCGGACCGCTCGTACGCTCGGCGCATCTGGCCGATCCTCCCACCCATTACGCCGACTCGCGGGTCGGCCCCTAGATCGAGGAGAAATCACCATGCAGATCGGCGCGATCACCGGCTATATCGACGTGGCCCAGATTGTCCTGTATGGCTTTTGGATCTTCTTTGCCGGACTCATTCTTTACCTGCGGCGCGAAGACAAGCGCGAGGGCTATCCGCTTGAGACCGAAAGCCGACGGCGCGGCAAGGTCCAGGGTTTCCCTTCCATGCCCAAGCCCAAGATCTTTCGATTGCGCACCGGACAGATCGTGACTGCGCCCCGTGCGCAGGCGGAGCCCGAAGTGGTCGCCGCGCGCCCCGTGGGAAATTGGCCGGGCGCGCCCTTGCGTCCGACCGGCAATCCCATGCAAGACGGCGTGGGTCCGGCCGCCTATGCGCTGCGCGCTGACGTACCCGATCTCACGCTCGAAAATGAGCCGAAACTGGTGCCCCTGCGTCGCGCGATCGGCTACGGCGTCTCGCCCAAGGATCCGGATCCGCGCGGCATGTCGGTCGTCGATGCCCGCTACGTGAGCGTGGGCACGGTGACCGATCTGTGGGTCGACCGAACCGATGCGCTGTTTCGCTACTACGAGGTCGAGCTGAAAGCGGCTCCGGGCGCGCCGATCCTCGTCCCGGTGACCCTGTCTAAGGTCATCGCGCGTCGAAGGATCGTGCGGGTCAAGTCGCTCATGGCCGCACAGTTTGCGCTCGCCCCGAGGCTGCGCAATCCGGAGCAGGTCACCTTCCTCGAGGAAGACCGGATCAGCGCCTATTTCGCCAGTGGCCACCTCTACGCTACTCCCGCTCGCATCGGACCCTACCTGTGACTACACTTCGCGCCACCACACCCCGCGGATTGCCCGCCGACCTCCCCAAAAACGAGCACCTGCTTTGGCAGGGGAGTCCCGACGAGAGGCGTCTGGCACGAGCGGTGTTTCATCTGCCCCTTCTGGCGGCCTACTTTGGTGTCCTCGTTGGGCTGCGCGCGGTCTATGCCCTCGAAGCCGGCACCAGCATCGTCCCCCTGCTGCTCAATCTTTGCGAACTGAGCGCCCTGGCCCTTCTCACGCTCGGTCTGTTTTGGTACATGGCGCGACTCATGGCGCGCACCACGGTCTACACGATCACCGACCGCAGGGTGGTCATGCAAATCGGCGTGGTGCTCGACTTGACCCTGAATCTGCCGCTCGCGCGCGTCGATGGCGTGGCCGTGCATGTCGGCCGCGACGGCAAGGGCGACATTGCGCTGGCCATCGAGAAAAATAGCAAGATCGCCTTCCTGCACCTCTGGCCGCATGCGCGGCCCTGGCGTCTCGCACAACCGCAACCGATGCTGCGAGCCGTTAACGATGTCGCAGAAGTGGCGCGGGTCCTCACGGACGCCATCGAGAAGGCCGAAGGGACACGGGCCGATTCCGAACCCCGGGTCGGAGCGCGAGTGGAAGCGCGGCCGGACAACGCCATGGCGGCTTCTTAAGGAACAACCATGAGTGACCACCACTTCTCGGAACCCTTCCCGCGCCTGCCCCTGACCGGCGCCGTCCTCCTCATCACCTTGGCGCTGCTTGGCGCTGTGCTCGGACGCCACACCGGGCTCGGACGCGAGAAGCTTCCCGATGTGCGCGTCATCGCGAGTGCCCAGCTGCGCTTTCTGGATCGCAGCGACGGCGGCATCGACGTCATCGCATTGCCGGGGGCAAAGCCGGTCGCGACCGTCGCTCCCGGCAGCAACGGGTTTCTGCGGGGCACTCTCAGGGGACTCGCGCGCGAACGCATGCGCCGGGGGATCGGGGCCGAGGAGCCCTTCACGCTTACGGCCAGTGCCGACGGCCGCCTCATCCTGGCTGACCCGGCAACCGAGCGCAGTATCGATCTGGAGGGCTTTGGGTCCTCCAATGAAAGAGCCTTTGCGCTGCTTCTGCCTCATGCGGCAACCGAGGGGAGCGCTCCCCTCGTACTTCTGGGAGCCTCGAAATGAATCCATCCATTGAGTATCCGTCCCTCGGTCACGAGGCGCCCAATGAGGCCACGCGCAGTGCCCAGAAAAATACGCTCCTGACACCGCGCTTTTACACCACCGACTTCGCGAGTCTGGATCGCTTAAGCGTAGAGCCCATTCGTGCGCAATGGGACGCGCTCATGGAAGAATTTCGGCGCGACGCGAACCAGGACCACTTTCAGCGCCCAAGCGACGTACGCGATCACAGTGCCGCCCTGCCCGAGGCGCTCAGAGCCGAGTTTCTCGACTTTCTCATCAGCTCGATCACGGCCGAGTTCTCCGGTTGTGTCCTCTATGCCGAAATCAAGAAGCGGGCAAAAAATCCCGACATCCGCGAACTGTTCGGACATATGAGCCGTGACGAAGCGCGCCACGCGGGTTTCATCAACCAATGGTTGAAGGATTTTGGAGTCGGGGTCGATCTGGGATTTTTGAAGCGCGCGAAAAAGGCCACCTATTTTCGCCCCAAGTTCATCTTCTATGCGACCTATCTTTCCGAGAAGATCGGCTACGCGCGCTACATCACGATCTATCGGCAAACCGAGCGACATCCCGAACTGCGCTTTCATCCCATTTTTCAATGGTTCGAGCGCTGGTGCGCCGATGAGTTCCGGCACGGCGAGGCCTTCGCCTTGTTGATGCGCGCAGACCCGAAGCTCACACGCGGCGTGAACCGCTTCTGGATCCGCTTTTTCGTTCTCGCCGTTTTCGCGACCATGTACGTGCGCGACCACACACGGCCTGCACTGTACGAAGCGCTCCAACTGGACCCGACGGAATTCGATTTCACCGTTTTTAAGATTACGAGCGAGATCTCCCGTCAGGCCTTTCCGCTCACTCTCGATCTGGAGGATCCGCGCTTCATCGCAGGCTTGGAGACGCTGCGCAAAATCGCGGTGTCCATGGAGCGAGCCAGGTCGGGAAACCGGGCTTTGCGCTGGCCGCTCCTGGCCTTTGGAGCGGTTCGTGCCACGGCCACTTTCCTGCGTCTGTACCTCTTGCCTGCGCGCCCCAATACGCTGCCGGCCACGGCGCGCATGGCGCCGACCTGGTAGCGCGACGTGTTCGCCTTCGGCTTTCCTCCGCTTTTCGTCGTTCTCGCGTGGTGGCTCGGCACAGCCGCCACGCTTTGGCTCGTCCATCGGCGCGGCGCAACGCCCATCTCCTCGCTTCTGCGCGCCTCGGCGCTCCTCGCGTTGGGGCTCATTGGAATCGCCGTCACACGCTCTCGCACCGACGCCTTAGGCGCCTACACCGCGTTCATCTCGGTCATTGCGATCTGGGGCTGGCAGGAAGTCGGATTTCTAACGGGGATCTTGACCGGCCCCCGGCGTGTTCCGTGCCCCGCGGTCACACAGGGATCACAGCGTCTGCGCTTCGCAGTAGCGACGCTCGCGTATCACGAGTTGGCGCTCGTCGGTTGTGGAGTCGCCATCTATGGGATCAGTCTAAACGGATCCAATCCGGTCGCGCTTTGGACGTTTTGTGCGCTCTGGATCCTGCGTTTGAGCGCCAAACTGAATTTTTTTCTGGGCGTGCGCAATTTCAGCGAGAGCTTCCTGCCGAAGAATCTGCGCTATCTCCAGAGCTATTTCGCGCGGCGCCCCATGAACCTGTTGATGCCCTTTTCCATCGGTGTTGCGGGCTACTTTGCGGTCTTGTTTTGGACAAGGGCATGGGATGCTCCGGTGCAGGGCTTTGTTTCGGTATCGTTGAATCTTTTGGCGACGTTACTCGCACTGGGCGTGCTCGAGCACATCCTGATGGTCACGCCCTGGTCGTCCGACGCCCTATGGCGGCCGGGCGCAGGCGCTGCTCCGACGGGTCTGCATTCGCAAAGCGCCGATTCGAATCCTTAAGCGGGCGAGCCTTGGCCGCGACGACGGATCGCTGCTGCGCGAAAGCGAGCGCACTCACTTAGGCCATGAAAACCACCGCAATCGTCTTTGAATCTCCCGGGCACATCACGTCGCAAGAGCTGGAGCTCGTGAAACTTCAGCCCTCCGATGTCTTAGTCGAGATCGACTTCAGTGGAATCAGCACGGGCACGGAGCGACTGCTCTGGTCGGGCAAGATGCCTCCTTTCCCGGGCCTGGGCTATCCGCTCGTGCCAGGCTACGAATCGGTGGGACGTGTGATCGAAGCCGGTGATGCATCGGGCCTGGCCCTCGGGCAGCTCGTCTTCGTTCCGGGCAGTCGTTCCTTTGCCACCGTGCAGTGTCTTTTTGGCGGGGCCGCAAGGCACCTCGTCGTCGCGGGCAGTCGTGCCGTAGCGCTTCCCCCGTGGGTCGGCGAAGAGGGAGTTCTGATGGCGCTGGCGGCGACGGCCTATCACATGCTCAAGGCGCCCGGCGCGAATAGCGCCGAGCTCGTCATCGGGCATGGCGTTTTGGGACGCCTTTTGGCGCGCTTGTCGATTCTTCTCGGAGAGGCGCCTCCCACCGTCTGGGAGGAGCAGACGGCTCGCAGGGATGGTGCTGCGGGCTACACCGTGACGAGCGCTGCAGCCGATGCGCGAAAGGACTATCGGGCCATCTACGACGTCAGTGGCGACAGCGAAATTCTCGATCAAGCCATCGCCCGCCTGGCGAAGGGAGGAGAGATCGTTCTCGGCGGGTTCTACAGCGATCGCCTCGCGTTTTCCTTCGCGCCGGCCTTCACGCGCGAAGCGCGCCTGCGCGTGGCCGCGGAGTTTAGCCCCGCCGATCTGGTGGCCGTAATCGAGATGGTGGCGCAGCGCCACTTGTCGCTTGAGGGTCTCGTGACCCACCGCGCCGTGCCTGAAGACGCGCAGGCCGCCTATCGGAGCGCGTTCTCCGATCCTTTGTGTCTTAAGATGGTGCTGGATTGGAGAAACGTGCTGCCGGCTCGTTCGCGCCCCTGAGCGCCGAGAGGATGATCTCGGCGGCGCGCGCGGCGTCTTCTTCGTGGAATAGATGTCCCGCCTTGACGGAAATCACCGAAGACCGCGGAAAATTCTCTGCGATGACCTTGAGAAGCCGGGCCTTTGGCAGCCAGCGATCTTCGCCTCCAACGACGAAGGTCGCTTTGGGATCACGTGCACGACATTCATCCAGGAGGGCCGGCAAGTCCGCAGCGGCCATGAAACTCAAGGCACCTTGGACGTGGCTTGGGCGTTCGAACAGAATCGAATAGCGTCTGCGCTGCAGCGCCGTCAGTTTCGAGCCCGTGCCATCGATCAGATGATCGATGAGGCGCGTATGCTGGCCCAAGGCGACCAAGAGCGACGCGGTCAAGCCGGAGCTCGCGATGGGCGCGATGACTGGCCCAATGTAGGACGAATAGGCTTGCGGAGGCGCAATCAAGGCGGGGTTCAAACCCACCACCTCGCCCGCCAGGCGCGAAGTCATGAGCTGCCAACGCAAGGCCAAAGCCGCCCCCGCCGAGTGCCCGACCACCAAACTCACCTCGGGCACATCGAGTGCCCCGAGGAGTTCGTCTAACGCCCGGGCCATCAAGGGCAGGGTCAGATCGGCCGGTGCCGCGCCCGAAGTAAAGCCATGGCCCGGAAGATCCGGGACGATCACGGTGACGCCCGATCCGAGGCGGGTCACGACGTCGGCAAAGGAGTGGGCGGATGCGCCCGTGCCATGCAAGAGAACAACGACCGGCCCGCGGCCGTCGATCTGAACATGCCATTGCATCTTGCCCACCGATACCAGGCGACTGTGCTCACGATGGGGCCAGTCCGATGGCAGGCCGGCCGGCGGGAAATGATAGCCTGTCATCTAGCCTCGCGCGTCCCAAGATCCGCAGCGCATCCGGGATCCGACTCTGCAGGAGCGGGTCCGGCTTCGCGCCTTTTTTTTCGGGTCGGCAAAGCTTGCAAAACCACGATCGACATAAGCCATACGCATGACGCTATTTTCGCTTGAAAAACGCCCTTTTTGACGATCAAATCCGAAAGGAAGCGGGTCTTTTTCTAAGGCAGTGCTAAAGTGTAGAGAGGGATAAATAATTGGGACGATTCGCCGTGCGAGCCAGCCCCAAGGCCCGTTTAGCCCGTCAGGAGTGGTGCGTGAGCGAGAAAGTTGCAAGCCCCGTTGACCTCAGTCATTTGTCGCCGCATGCGCCCGAGCTTGCGGCGGCGTTCGCATCCATTGCCAGCGATCTGGCGCTTGTGATCGACGCCAACGGCACGATCGTGTCCGTCTCCGCTCTGCGCTCGCCTTTGGGTGGATCGACATCGGATTGGATCGGCAAGAAGTGGGTCGACACCGTCACCCAGGAGACGCGTCGCAAAGTAGAGATGCTGCTCGAAGAAGTGCGCAGGACCGGGGTTTCGCAGCGTCGCGAGGTCAATCATCCGAGTGCGTCCGGCGACGATATTCCCATTGCCTACGCGGCGATTCAGTTGGGAGACGCCGGACCCGTGCTCGTCGCCGGTCGCGATTTGCGTGCCATCGCCGCGATTCAACAACGCTTTGTCCAGTCGCAGCAGGAGATGGAGCGCGACTACTGGCTCAGGCGTCGTGAGGAAACACGCTACCGCCTTCTGTTTCAAGTGGCAACCGA
>JBEKVI010000101.1:0-7769 GCA_049514215.1 Burkholderiaceae bacterium | reverse complement strand
AGACGTAGCTCGACTCCCAGATGGTCGGCGGTTACTTCATCGAAACTCCGCGTACCTTGAGTGGGTTCGATCGTACCGCGCGCAGATGCGACCGGGCAGGTTGATTGAGCCCAGATTGGTGCGCTTGCGATGAATCTCCTCCACCTTAAGGATGTCGGTATCGTATTGCTTAAAAGCTCTCGCCGCTTCCACTGCCTACATCGCTCGAGCCTACCAACCAGCTTGTTCGGTCCCCTCGGCGCCTGATGATGTGACTCGAGGGCCAATTTTGACCGGCAATGACTAGGCGACTTTCCATGCCCTGTCATGGAACAATCGTTCTGTGCGCCAGCGTACAGATCAGCTGAGTTTTCGTGGGCACATTCCATTTCGTACGATATCTCCTTTCGATTGGAGCTACCTGACCGACAATTAGAGCCCGCGTGTCACGCTTCGCTCCCAACTCTCTCGTGAACGGTTTTCGCGCAGCGACCTATTGTCGCGTTTCCCCTGAACACGATATTTGCGAATGGACTGTGTGGTCCCTGGGATAACCCATGCGCAAGACGGCACACAACACCTTCGTCGATGAGCTGTGTGACAATCGTCCGAGCAGCCGCTTGATGCTCCAGGAGGCATGGGAGACACTTTCCCCCGAGACCAAGGTCGAGGTGCTGTTTCGAGTGACCGTCGACTGTGGTTATGGGGAGAATCTAGACCTGGTAGAGAGAGCGCTCGAGTGCCCGAACGCCTACATCCGCTACCTTGCGGCCCGGAGCGGCTGGCTGGAGGAAGAAGGACGCGAGGAGGACCCGCGAAAGAGCACCCTGCGGAAGCGACTGCGTGCCGATCCTAGCCCCTTGGTGCAGGGTGGTCTAGTCTACCGACACGCCTACTCGCAGCTGGTTGGACTCGGACCAGACCCCGAGGTGGTTTGCGGCCTGCCACTCACCGAGCGAGTGGTACTACTGAGCTGGGTTAAGCATCCCGCGGAGTGGTTTCCTAAAGTCCTGCGAAAAGCGATCCGGGCCGGATTGCCGGAGCGCGAGTTGCGTATCATGTCGGAGGAATATTTAGCCAGTCACGTCGCGAACAGATTCTCCGAAACCGGGCTCTACGGCTGGGGTGAGCGCGAATCTGAACGTGGATTGGGGGAGCTCTGGCGCTTGGCGGCACAACTGCTCGACGACTATCCCGAATGCGCTTATCTGTTCATTCGGAGCCTGCCGACACGGGCCCAAGGTGCGCCTTGCGAGTGTGTCCCGGAGGACGCTCTGCACGCCATGAACGAGAAGGCTTTGGTGACCCTTCTTTCACGTAGCGACGTCGATATGGGATCATTTCGGGCGGCGGTGCTAGTCCAGAGATCACAGCCGTCGGACGAATTGCTGGAAGCGGCCGCGAGTCGCAGTGTAGAGATGACTAACAATCAGTTTGGTGCCCTGCTCAAAATGCCGCACCGCATGTCCGCGCTCGAGTACAGCGAAGGACTGCCAATGGTTATGATGCGCGCGCTGAAAGACTGTTTCCGCTATAAATACGGTCATGGGCGATTTGGGGAGCTGACCGATTATCCTCATGAGACGATAAGGCAGCAACTCGCACAGCTACCCCACCCCAAACAGCGCGAAACCATCAGGGAACTGCGGAAATACCAGTTGGCGACGATCTTTTCTCCTTGGCCAACGCAACCGCAGCCGGTTGATTCCCACAGTCTAAGCGGCAACTACATTGACCACGGAACGCCTTGGTCTCACCTCGTAAGTCGACTCCAGTACCCTAAGTCAATAGCCGTGCCCGGAGACCCATGGGAGACATATTGCGTCTTCGGAGACTATTTCGATGCCAGCGAGAACTACGAAGCGCTGCGGCGTTTTAGCTCCGGCTACTACCCTGATGACGAAAACTCCCAGGATCGGGGCACCAATCCGTTTGGACGGGAGCGACGCAAGCAGTGAGCTCGTAAAAGCCGGCGAGTGACATCAATTCTGCCACCATTTTCAATGGCGGCGCTCCTATCGATAGAATTCCTTGCTACGCAGGAGTAGCTCTACGTCGTTGCACTCAGAGCGTTTGCCCCATCTGCGTTTTGGAGCGCCTGCGTAAAGCGCAATGACCTATCCGATTGCGACGGATTTGACAGCGAGGAATTGGATGGAGCAGACGCCCCTAGGAGCACAGGACTGATCGCTGAAGCGCTGGGTGACGCGGCGCGCAAAGTTTCTGGCGGAGATGGACGCCGTGATCAGTCTTGTCGTCGTCGATCTCAAACAAGGTGTCGTCAGCGGACCCTGAGCCAGATGCACTCCAGGCAGTCGCAGGGTTGGTCCGTCGCGACCGTCCCAAGCCGCGATGACCCGGCACCGCAGTTATTCGTTCACTTGGCGCTCGCCTGCCTGTGCATGCGTGGGCGGGCGCCGCCAGGGACTGATGTGGGTTCCTGGCCCCACAACTGCTTTCATGGTCTCAGAACATCGCGGCCCTTCAGGGCACGAGATCTTCGCCTTTAGGGCCTCGGAAGAGCGGTCCTTTTGGACCCGAACGGCTTCTCGAGACCCCAAGGCCTTTTCGGAACCGAACCCCGCGCCCTTCAGGGCTCGGAACTGCGTCCTTAGGGAACCCGCACTGCGTCGTCATGACATCGGTACCGCGGCCCTAACGGACCCTCACCGCCTTTTCGCTTTCCCCAATGCTTCTTACGGCACTCGCACGGCGCGGCCTGCAGGGTCTCGTAACGGCGTCTTATCGGCAACCCAACTGCTCTGCAGGGCACCTGGCCAGCGCGAGCGTGGCTTCGGACTGCTACGTCACGGATTCTACAGTGCGTTCTTTTGTGCACCCAAAGAGCGGCTCTTCGAGGCCTTGCACGGCTCCCTAAGTTTCCCCGCGGCGTTGTCCAGGACACTTAAGCGCTTGATGGGGCTAGACTGCCTTATCAGGTCTCCTCCTGGGTGTTCCGATTACCTCACTTGCGGGCGTGCCGGATTCCGGAGGGCGGGTTTAGGATCCGCGGGAACGGATTCGTGATAACGCTTGGAAGCCTAAGTGTTAGCGGGAATCGCATTGAACAGAGGAGGCCGGAGGATGGCGGGGATGTGGGGCCATTGGGGATTTGGAGACCCTGGGTGCTGGGTTCCTTGAAGTGATGAAGGCTCTACTGCTTCTTGGTGTTATGGAGACTTTCTGGCCACGTGAGTGACTTCCTTCTAGTTCGAGGGCGAGGGAGATGGCACTGCAGGAAAAGTAGCTGGGGGCCATGAGGTTGGGCGGTTGGATTCTGGGAATTCTAAATTTCCGACGGGCGCTATTTGGGCTCTAGAGCGCCTTGCCTCTTGCTGCATTGTGCAAACGAGGGACGGAGTACAGCACAGGCAAGCGAATGAGCCTATGCTGGGTAGCAACACTCTGCCCGCTCTTATTTAGATGACAACCAAGCGCACCGTACCGAATCCGACTCCTCCCGCACAAATTGCTCTGCCGCCACTCGGCAGCGAGCTGCAGGGCGGGACCCGTGTGCCGACTGACGACCTGTCCGAGACGTGGGTTGAATTCGATGCAGACATGCATGCCTTGGCCTGCAGTGACAGTTACGCACTTTGTCTTGCGCTGCCGCGCGGGAGCATCATCGGCAGGACTCCGTTCGAATACGCCCCGCGCCTGACGCGGACCCTGTTCTTCCCTAGATTGAAGGCCTGCCTGGCAAGCCGCAAGCGCACTTCTGTTGTGGGTTTTTCTACCATCATGAATCACCTCGTCGTGGTCCGGACCTCACCGCTTGCGCACGGCGGCATCCACGTCCGTGGGACGGTTGCCTCGGAAGACGACGTCACCCGGCATAACCTGGCCCACCAGCAGTTCGTGGACCGCCTGACGGGACTTCCGACCGAACGAAGCCTGATGAGCGCGCTCGAGCACCGTCTCGAGACCGGCGAGACGTTTCACCTGCTGCTGCTCGGGCTGAGCCGCTTTAAGGCCGTCAACGAGCTCGGAGGCTCCTGCAAGGGCGACCACGTCTTAATGGAGATGGCAGCTCGCTTGCACTCGACCAGTAACCCCGGGGACCAGGTGTATAGGCTCAATGGTGACCTCTTTCCCGTGCTGCTGAGCGCCGGACCGACTCCCGTGGCCGAAAGGATTCGTAAACTGAAAGCCTGCCTGACCCGCCCGGTGCAGCTTCGAGGGCGTGACTTCGTACTGGGCTGCCGCGGCGGCATAGTCAGCGCGCCGGATGACGGCCACACTCCCGAGCTCCTCATGAAACGGGTGGTTCTGGCCCTGAAAAGAGCCAAGGGGGGCTCGCACGTCAATTTGGTCGCATACCGGGCGCGCTTCGAGGCCGAATCCGAGCATCGCGCGGCTCTTGAACACAGCCTGCGGCTGGCCGTTGGCATGCACCAGCTGGTGCTGCACTTTCAGCCCATCGCAGGTCTGCCCGACCGCCGGATTATCGGTGCCGAGGCATTGTTGCGCTGGAACCATCCCGAAAGCGGGCTGATGGCTCCCCAGGAGTTTCTGCCCCTGGCCCACGACCTCGGGCTGATGCCTGCCATAGACCGGTTCGTATTGGGCTCTGCCGTCGAACATATACAATCTCTGCGCCGCGCTCGCTTATCACTACCCCTGTGCATCAACATCTCGGTCGATTCGCTCACGGACACCACATTCCTGACGTTTTTGCGCCGCACGCTGGCCACCGCGCGCATCCGCCCGGGCGAGCTCGACATCGAGGTTCCCGAGGGTACCCTCATGGCCGACATCGGGGCCCATGCCAAAGCACTCGCCAAATTGCGCAGCCTGGGGGTTGCCCTGAGCATCGACGATTTCGGCACGGGATACTCCTCGTTTGCCTATCTGGCCCGGCTGCCGGTCAGCACTCTTAAAATCGACCGCGCTTTCATCCAGGACATGGGGGGCCCAAGTGGCAAGACCGTCGTAAGCGGGATGATTGCCCTGGCACACGCCCTGGCACTTCGGGTCGTGGCAGAGGGCGCCGAGACATCCGCGCAGCTCAGGTTGTTGGCTGCCATGGGGTGCGAAGCAGTGCAGGGTTTCATCTACGCCCGACCGATGCCCTTTAACCAGCTTTGCCGGTTCGCCGAAGACAGCCTGGCTGCTCCGGCCGCAGCGTAGCCCCGTCGTACTGATTAGGCCGGCGGCACCGAGGCCAACGGTCGTCTCGCCGGGAAAGGCGGGTCGTCGCTTACGGCCGACGCAATGACGACGCGGTTGCGCCCGGCGTGCTTGGCGGCATAAAGGGCCTTGTCGGCAGAGCGCAGCAGGGCTTCGCCTGAATTGCCATCGGCAGGGTAGACCGCCAGGCCAATTGAAATGGTGACCGTGCCCGCCTGCCCGTTGGCCAGGTGGAGACGAGGCAATGCCTCGATGTCGGCTCGCATCTGCTCTGCCCGGGCCACCGCGAGAGCCACCGGCATATCCACCAGCACCACGGTGAATTCCTCGCCACCATAGCGGGCCGCGACGTCGCTGCCGCGTGAGTCGCGTTGCATGACGCGGGCCACTTCGGTTAGCACCAGGTCGCCCACCTCGTGGCCATGCCGGTCATTGAAATCCTTGAAGTGGTCAATGTCAATCATCAGCAGCACCAGCCCCTGCGACGGGAGACCCGGCCCGTGCCGGGCCGCGCGCCACACTTCCCGCTGCAACGCCTCCTCGAGGAAGCGCCGGTTGTAGAGGCCTGTCAGAACGTCGCGTATCGACTGCTGGCGCAGCGATTCACGCAGCTTGAGATTGCCGAGCGAAAGACAGACCTGCTCGAGCACGTGACGGCGGTCGTCCTCGGCTTCTTCGGGCGTGACGGCACCCTCGGCACCGCCCGAGCTCAGGACCAAAAGGCCCGTCAGCTCGCCGTGAACCACCATCGGCAGACATGTGGTGTTGGGCGTGTTGCGCGCATGGTGGGTCTCGAGGTGGGCGCAGCCACCGGCGCCGGCCTCCGCGGGCTGACGAAACGGTTGCCCTAGCCGAATCGCCCAGCAATCGTTCGGCTCGAACGAGTCCACGTAGGGTTCACCGTCCCAATGGAACGCGAGCTGCATGCCATTCTTGGATACCGCCTGCAAGTACAGGGCACCGCTGGGTGCCCCCATCAAGACCGGCAGGCGTTGCTTGAGCAGGAGCACCGCTTCGTCCATGTCCGCCGACGACTGGAGAAAACGCCCCAGTTCGGACAAGCGCTCCACCTGGTCCTGGCGAGCTGCGGCACTGGCCAGCATCTCGTTGAGTTCGTCGTTGCGCCCGCTGGCGTGGCGCATGCGAAAAGCAAGAACTACGGACAGCAAGATGTTCGCCAGTACCGACCCTCCGAGAAGCCAGTAGTTGTTATCGATTGACTCGACGTCCAGGGCACGCTGCCGCTTACCGCGTTCGTTCTGGCCGGCCACCAGAGACTGCACGGTAGCGCGCAGCCGCTCGGTCTCCCGGTTACCTGAGCCGCTCACCAGCCGCTCGGTAGCTGCGTCGGAATGGCCACTGGTCTTTAGCTGCAGGGTCGAGCCCAGGTTCTGTAGCTTGGCGGATAAAGCTTCATCGAGCTTGGCCAACTCGTCGGAGGCGCCGGGCGAGTCATCGAGGGCCTGCACGAGAGCGCCCCTGGAATGTTGGAGTTCCTCGAGTGCGACGTAGTAGGTCCCCAGGTAGTCAGCCTGGTCGGAAATGAGGTAGGCACGTTGCGAGGACTCGGCCTGAAGAACGTCGGACAGGACATCGCGCAGCAATTGGTCAACCCGACGGTCCTGATCCATGGCCTGACGCGCATCAGAGCGGTGAGCGAAGCTCGAGGCCAGCAACACGCCGGTGCCGGCCAGGACCACCATCGCGAAGAACGCGAGCGCCAGGATGAACAGCCGGTAAGGGGTCAGAGCACCTGCGGGCAGCATTGCTAATCCTTCACGAAACAGAGCGCTTACCATCTATAGCGAGACGACCTGGAAGTGTCTGTTCGCTGCAGCACGCTGTTAGGGAACCTGGTGCCCGGCCTCTGTCCGGCGCCGCTGCTCCAGGGAGTGAAGGGCTGTTGGCGCATTTAACGGATACCACTGACCCTTGGGGAGGGAACCATCGATTAGAAAGGCGACGCGACGCTCTTCCTCATCCGAGAGTCTGACGCCGATTGTCTGACGGATATAGAGCTTGTTTGGGTGCTTGTCGGCGAGTACCGTTTTCTGGAGTGCGAAATCGCCCCTAGCATCGCGAGCAGGCATACAACGGCATGCACGCATAGGGCGACGTCGGTAGTGGGCTTCTCGTCCATCCAAGGCGCTGAGCCCACGATGGCCAGGGCCAGGCAGCCGCCGGCAAACTGGGCGAAGATCGACAGGCGCTGCAAGCGGGGTGTATACGGGATTCGAACAAGCACGGGGTTCTCCTCGAGGAAATCGTTTCGCAAGAGGAAGAACCCGACCAAGCATCGTCGCACCGAATCTCCAATAAGGCTTGCGCAATATGGACTCTGTACCGTTGCTACAAGAAAGGCGACAAAGGAATGTCCCGCTCCACCTCGTTCAGCCGTTGTTGCACCGATGCTATTCCTTTCTTGGGCACCCGCCCTGCGGTCCCTATCGATGCTTAGAACGCGCGTATGCTGGGCTAACCGCAAGGAACAGGTCGCTGTGGGTAACGCAATTTGTGAGACCCGCGCAGCGCTCGAACCGACTGTAGAGCCATGGGACAGAAACTATCGGCAGCGACTCGGCTGCGGGCGCCGCGGGCGACCACTTCACAATTGGAGCAACGCGTCCGTCGCGAGGCGAGAGGCACCCGGCTGTTCGAGT
>JBEKVI010000100.1:0-8358 GCA_049514215.1 Burkholderiaceae bacterium | reverse complement strand
GCTCGATCGACCCGCCTGCACCCTCCTCCATCTCGGACCCGGCCTCGCGAACGGACTGTCGAACCTTCACAACGCACTGCGAGCCCAGTCGCCGGTCGTGAACATCATCGGAGATCATGCGACCTACCATCGGCACTATGACGCCCCGCTCAGCTCGGATATCGAAGGGGCGGCCCGCCCGTTTAGCCATTGGGTGCGAACCTCGCAAAATGCCGACACTGCAGGGCCTGACGGCGCCGCAGCGGTGGCCGCCGCGCTTAGCGCTCCCGGGCGGATCGCATCGCTCATCCTGCCTGCGGATGCGGCATGGCAGGAGACGAGATCGCCGGTACACGTTGCAATCGGGTCGCCAGAGGTAGCCCCTCGTGCACGCCCCACAGATGATGCGATTGTTGCGGCGGCGCGAATCCTCGGATCCAAGGAGCCCACCGCAATCGTGTTAGCCGGCAGAGCCACGCGTGCCGACACCCTCGAGCTCGCGGGCAAGATCTCCGCTAAAACGGGAGCCCGACTGCTTGCCCAGACGCACACTCCGCGTATCGCGCGAGGCGCAGGTCGCGTGCCCGTGGAGCGTATTCCCTATCCAGTGGATCAAGCGACGGCCCTTCTGAGCGAATTCAAGAACCTGATCTTGATCGGCGCAAAGGCGCCCGTGGCCTTCTTTGCCTATCCCAACAAACCCAGTGAGCTGAGTCTTCCTGGAACCCGAATCTATACGCTGGCCCGAGTCGAACAGGACTTGTTGTACGCGCTAGGCGCACTGTCCACGGCTGTAGGAGCCGACGCGGTGGCTGCGCCAATCGTTTCGCTCCGGCACGCCGAGCGCCCAACAGGCCTCATCACGCCGGAGAAGATCGGCAGCCTCATCGCAGCGACGTTGCCCGAAGACGCTATTGTCGTCGACGAGTCGATTACGACCGGCCGGTCGTTTTTCGCCCTGACCCAAAATGCGCCCGCGCACGACTGGATCCTGCCCACCGGTGGCTCGATCGGATTCGCGATGCCCGTCTCGATCGGCGCGGCGGTGGCCTGTCCGAATCGCAAAGTGATCACTCTCGAAAGCGACGGTAGCGGCCTCTATATGCCCCAGTCACTCTGGACCCAGGCGCGCCAGAACCTGAACGTGCTCACGCTCGTCTTCGCGAACCGGAAGTACCAGATCCTCAGAGGCGAATTAAAAAACGTGGGCGTATCTCACATCGGCCCCACGGCGTCGGCTCTTTTGGACATCGAGAAGCCGGATATCGACTGGGTTGGCCTTGCGCAAAGCTTCGGGGTCCAAGCGCATCGTGCGCAGACCATGGAGGCTCTCTCGGGCTGCATCGACGCCGCTCTGGCTTCAAGCGGCCCCTGCCTCATCGAGGTCGCACTCTAGTCCCCGGCCACGATCCACACGGCTGGAGCGCAAAACCGGACGAGCTCACCGGCGCATCGATCGCATCTGAGGAGTCCCTTCCCTCATACCGCGGCCCCTTCTTGCCCTTCGGGCACGCAAGCCCGACTTTCCGCTGGGCATGCCCGTTGCTCAATCGGCGATAGACCCGCGTTTAACATTGCCCGCCATCGTCAAGTTCTGACCCGAGGCGCCGCGCAATGGCAACGCGGATCGATCGACCCAGCGCGGTGAATGTGCGGTCGAGATCTCAAACGCATTCGAAAATTCTGGAGTTCATCGTGAAAAAGCATCACATCGTCGTACTGGCTTCAAGCTTGTTGTTCGTGTCGGGTGCCGCTCTCGCTCAGGGTGCCGGAGGAGGGGGAGGCGCCGGTGGAGCGGGCGGCGCCGGCGGCGGAGCCGGTGGAGGCCCAGGGACGTCATTGCCGAGCGAGAACGGACAAGGGCACGGCCAAGGCAGCGCTCAGAAAACGCCCAACAACAAACAAAACGATATGGGCAGCTCCAGCGACTCGACAGCGACCAATAAGACCATGTCGCCGAAGAAGTCACGCTCGTCCTCATCGCCGTCCAGTAACGGTGCGCCCGATACTACCGGAACCAGCAATGGCACGAATCCGAATAGTTCCAGCGGAGCCGGGGCTACCAGCACCTCGGGGGGACCTAAGTAGGGTGGAGTGGCCGGCGCTAAAGATCTGTCCGCCAACGGGTGGTTGAATGCGCGCGAATCGCTCCGGATTCTAACCACCTACCCTTTCATCATTCGGTCGCGTTGCGCGAGGACCCACGCGCGGTCGAACGTGCCCTCGGCAATGGATTTTAAGGATTGGGCCTCTTTGGCCCCCTGCTGGCGCGCGCCCGCGATCACGGTTTCGACATCGGGCGGGGAAATGGCTACGACACCGTCCTCATCGCCCACGACGATATCGCCGGGAAGAACCAGCATCCCGTCGACCGTCACCGGGACGTTGATCTCCCCGGGCCCGTTCTTGTAGGGGCCGCGGTGCGTGACGCCGCGAGCATAGACGGGAAAGTCGCGACTGCGGATTTCCGCCACGTCCCGAATGGCACCGTCAATGACCAACCCCTGAACCCCCAGGCTCTCGGCAAAGCTTGCCATGATGTCGCCCATGAGAGCCTGACTCAGTTCGCCCGCGCCATCGATGACAAGGACGTCTCCGGGACGACAGTAATCGAAGGCCCGGTGGATGGCGAGATTGTCGCCTGCCCGGGTTCGCACCGTCACGGCAGTACCCGCCATCGGCCTGGGGCGATGATAGGGGCGCAACGCAACCGTCCCCACGGAGCGGGCCATGTTGTCGCTCAGCAAAGACACCGAAAGCTTGCGCAGCTCGGCCAGGATTTCCGGCTTCGCCGATGCCGCCGAGGCATTTTCACGCCATCCGAGAGGATTCATGTCCGATCTCCTTACCGAGAAAACTGCACGTCGATCCGATGGTTGAGGCGTCCGTACACCGTGCGGGCATTGTCCTCGTAGATGCGTTTGCGGTCGTCAGCCGTGAGCCAGGGGACCCCGTCGATATAGCGACGGGTGTCGTCGAAATAGTGCCCCGTCTCAGGATCAATTCCCTGGACCGCACCGATGGTCTCTGAGGCAAACAGGATGTTCTTCACCGGAATGACTTTGGCGAGCAGTTCGGTCCCCGCCTGATGGTAGACACAGGTGTCAAAGAACACGTTGCCCAGGAGATAGTCCTTCAATAGCGGACGCTTCATGTCTTGTGCAAGTCCGCGATACCGGCCCCAATGATACGGAACAGCTCCGCCTCCGTGCGGGATGACAAAACGTAGCGTTGGAAAATCACCGAACAAATCGGCCGTCAGTAGCTGCATGAAGGCGGAGGTGTCTCCGTTGATGTAGTGTGCGCCCGTGGCATGGAAGTTCGGATTGCACGAAGAGGATACGTGGATCATGGCGGGCACATCCAGCTCGACCATCACTTCATAAAGTGGATACCACGATCGGTCCGTCAGGGGAGGCCCCGTCCAATAGCCTCCGGACGGGTCGGGGTTGAGATTGCATCCGATGAACCCGAGTTCTTCCACGCACCGGCGCAGTTCCGGGATGCAATTGCTTGGGGCAACACCCGGCGCCTGGGGAAGCTGACAGACGGCGACGAAGTTTTTCGGAAAAAGCGAGCAGACGCGATAAATCAGGTCGTTGCACTCGCGCGACCAATGCGCATTGGCCTCGGCCGAGGCGAGGTGATGCCCCATCCCGGCCGCGCGCGGAGAGAAGATTGTGAGGTCGGTGCCACGCTCTTTCTGCACACGCAGCTGACCCTTTTCGATACTTTCGCGGATCTCGTCGTCGGTGATTTTCGGGCGCGGCGGAACAGAACCACCGTCCTTGAGCGCCGCGACCTGTTGGGCACGCCACGCCTCATGCGAGGACGGCGACGTGGTGTAGTGACCGTGACAATCGATAATCATAGGCGGATGGGTACGGTTAGGCGTCAGAGGTTCCCGGACGGGCGCCACCCAAAAGGTCGCGCTCCTCCGTTGCGGAAGGTTGCACGCGCATGGACAGGGCGATGATGGTCGAGACTACCAGAAATGCCGAGATCGTCAGAAGCGCAAACTTGAAATTGCCGGTCGCGCCACGCACCAGACCGATCGTCCAGGGCCCGATTACGCCACCGAATTGCGCAATGGTATTGATGAGCGCGATCGTAGCCGCGCCGGCGGCGCCGGTTCGAAACGAAGACGCGAGGCTCCAGAATAAAGGATTGCCTGCGTAGAGGAACAGACCCGTTATACAAAGAAAAATATAGGCCAGAACCGGAGTGGGAGCATATGCGCTCGCCGCGATCGCCAACGCGCTCATTCCGTAGACGAATGCCAGATGCTTTTTCCGGTCGCCCGAACGATCCGAACTGCGGCTGACAAGGAAGGTGCCGAGCACTCCGAGCAGTGGGGGCGCCGCAGACAGGAACCCGACTTCGATGTTGCTCAGGTCCCCCAGGCTCTTGACGATCTGGGGTAACCAGAGAAAGAGGCCATAAATGCCGACCAGAGCGCAACCGAAGAGACAGGCCAGACTCCAGACCCGAATGTCTCTCGCGACTTTCAGCAACGGGTAATGGGCGTCGCCACCCAAGGCCTTGCGCTCAGTCTCCAGGGTTGACTCCAGCCATTGCCGCTCGTCGGGTCGGAGCCAGTCGGCATCCGACGGACGCTCGGTCATAATGCGCAATGTAATGACTCCCAGGATCATCGCGGGAATCCCCTCGAGCAGAAACATCCACTGCCAGCCCTTCATTCCCAAAAACCCATTGGCATAGGTCATGAGGGTCGTTGAAATCGGACCGCCTAGTACCGCCGAAAACGAACCAGCGATGATGTAGCCACCAACGGCCCGCGCCCGATAGCGCGTGGGAAACCACTTCGTCAGATAAACGGCGACGCCCGGCAGGAATCCGGCCTCCATCACACCCAGCAAAAAGCGCAAGGCGTAAAAGCTCCAGTCATTGAATACGAATGCCGTCGCTGCGGCCACGGCGCCCCAGGTCAGCAAAATGCGCGCGATCCAGCGGCGCGCGCCCACCCGATGGAGCACCAGATTGCTCGGCACCTCGAGCAGCATGTAACCGTAGAAGAAGACACTGGCCGCAAACCCGAAGACGGCCGGGCTAAAACCCAGATCCTTGTTCATGTCCAGCGAGGCAAAGCCGATGTTGATGCGGTCCAGGTAGTTGAAGAACATCATGACGAACAGCAATGGCATAAGGCGCTTGTAGACCTTATGCATGGTCGCGGCCTCGTTGAACTCACTCATCGTGTCTCCAACCTCGCCAAGGGAAAGGCGAGCTCTTTATTGTGCTTCGCAGTTTACGCCGTCTCGCGCGCTTTCTTCCGGCCACGCAGATCCGTCGCCATGGGGGCGGTCTGGGTGGCGCCGCACATCCTCACTGGGGCTAAAGAGGCGCTCCTGACGCGATCAATCCGGCTTAGACCGAGCGTGCGCCGCCCCTCTCGGGCCACCGTTCCCAGCTGAGAGATCCGGCACGGATTGCCCGGCGCTCGTTCTGCCCCGGTGCGGCGCCTCAGGAGGTCCGGGGGCGACGCGCCGGTGGCCGCCGCGATGCACTTGGGTCGAAGACGGCGAGTCGCCGAAAAAGCCCACGCAACCGTTGTCGCCCATCCTGAATCATGGGAGCATTAAATCCCCACGCTCGTGGCCCCGCGACGAGCCCGCCTTGTCCGCAAATGCAGGCTGCCCGAAAGGTCATCGCCATGCCCAGTCAATCTACCAAGAAGCGTTTTCGCGATCAGCGGCTTTTCACACTCTGGGATAGCCGGCCGGATTCCGACTTCGTCCATTACGGCCTGTCCCGCGAGCAGGCCAAACAGGCCCAGCTCAAACTTAAGGGTTACATCGTCTACCCCTGGGATCCCCAGTACAACCAGGACCGCATGCTGTCAAATCCACGCTTTAATGCCTATCCTGCGGTCATCATCTATTGTCTGGTCGAATCCGACGTAGCCGTCGCGCTCGACATGGCGCGGTCCTACTCGTACCCCTTAACCCTGCGTTCGGGCGGCCACTGTACGGCCGGGTTTTCCGCCAGCTCGGGCCCGCTCATCGATGTCAGTGGCCTAAACGATGTCGCCGTCGATCCGCTAGCGATGACAGCGACGGTGGGCTGCGGCTGCAACTTTGGCAAACTCGACGCCACTCTGGCGCGCTACAACCTGCATGTGCCCGGGGGGGAATGCCAGGACGTGTGTATCGGTGGCTATGTTCAGGGGGGTGGCTACGGCTTCACCTCGGTCACCTTCGGAATGAATTGTGACAACGTCATCGATATGCGGGTCATGCTGGCCGATGGTTCGGTCGTGACCGCAAGCCAGCTGGTCAATTACGATCTGTATTGGGCCATGCGCGGCGGCACGGGCGGCAACTTCGGTGTGCTCCTGAGCGTGCGCTACCAACTGCGCCCACTGGGTTTGTGTTACGGATGGTCCATCGCCTGGCCGCTCGAGACGACCCAAAACATCGACGACGCGACAGGCGCCCTGTACTTTCTGCAAGAGCGCTACATGCTGGGGAACCTGCCCAAAGAACTCAACATCCAGGTCACCCTAGCGTACCAGCCCGACGGGATCCTCGATCCGCCATTTAAGATCATCCCGTATCTCCTATTGCGCGGACTTTATGTGGGTGACGCCTCACGGGGTCAGCAAGCAATCGCGCCGCTCCAGGCGCTCCCCGGCGCGGTCAGCCAGTGGACCCAAACGCAGACGTTCGAAGAGCTGAACCAGACGCTTTTGAACTATCCCTACAGCCTTCCCTACTTCCCACCCAACGTCAATCCGCTGGAGGACAAAGCCTCGCGCTATGTCGAGCGCGCGCTCTCACAACAGGAGTGGAACTCGATCATCACGCTTTTCCTTGCGACGCCGAATCCCTACTCCTACATGTATCTCGAGCTCTACGGCGGTGCGATCAACGCGTACCCGCCGCAAGACAGTGCCTTCATCCACCGGCACGCCGCCTTTAACGCAGTGCTTGACGTATTCTGGGTGACACCCGAACAGCAGGGTCCCGCCGAAGCTTTCTTGGATTCGTGGATCACACTACTGGATACCATGTCCAATGGTCACGTCTACCAGAACTACCCGCGCCTAAACGAGCCCAACTATCAATGGGCCTACTGGGGTGACGCCGGCCCCTGGCTCTACGAGGTGAAGTGCAAGTATGATCCCGGCGACTTCTTCAATTTCCCCCAGCAGGTGCACGCGCCAAGCGGTTCGCCGGCAGCGCCACCGTCCCGCCTGGCAGAGGCGCTCGCCCAGCCGATCACCTACGTCTGGCGCAACGGCGCCGTACCATGAACGCGCGGCAGGCTTTGCGAGATCCCCGTGGCCGACCCATCGACGTTTAACGTTCAAGGGTGGCTTGAGGAAATGGATCTGGCGCAGTATGCGCCGGCGTTCCATGAGAATCACATCGACTTTCAGGTCCTGGGTGCACTGACTTCGGACGATCTACGCGAACTGGGCGTGGTCTCGATCGGTCACCGGCGACGCATCTTAGACGCCGTCGCGCGCTTGGCAAGCGCGCAAGAATCAGCCGAGCGTGCCGGCCGCCTTCGGACCGGTATCCAGGCCGAAGAGCGAGCGGCACCCAAAGTGGCCGCGCGCGCCGAGGCGAGCGTGCAACGGCGGCAGATCACGGTACTGTTTTGTGATCTCGTGGGCTCGACGGAACTGGCAGGTCGCGTGGATCCGGAAGACCTGCGCGAATTTCTCAACGGCTATCGCGAAGCGCTGGCCGCGACCATCGAGCGCTATCACGGCGTCATCGCCCAGTATCTCGGCGACGGCGTGATGGCGTATTTCGGCTACCCGGCCGCCCACGAGTACGATGCCGAATACGCCGTCAGCGCCGCGCTCGCCATTCTCGAGCGGATAGCGGAATTTCCGGAC
This sequence comes from Burkholderiaceae bacterium, assembly GCA_049514215.1. Classification (GTDB taxonomy): domain Bacteria; phylum Pseudomonadota; class Gammaproteobacteria; order Burkholderiales; family Burkholderiaceae_D; genus BOG-994. The sequence goes on along the minus strand of JBEKVI010000100.1, from coordinate 509 downwards.
TTCGGCGGCCGCCCGCCGCAGGTGCGGGTGGGCATCGCAACCGGGCTTACGGTGATTGCACGGTCCCTGGCGGGTTTGCTGCCGCAGGAGGCCAATGCCGTAGGCGAGCCCCCGAATCTGGCCGCACGTCTGCAGGCGCTCGCACCGCCCAACGGTATCGTGGTGGCGCCTGCGACCCGCGAGATGGTCGGCGAGCTCTTTGAATGCGAGGATCTCGGACTGCAAGAGCTCAAGGGGTTCGAGCAGCCCGTAAAGATCTGGCGCATCGTGCGCGAGAGCCCCGCGAAAAGCCGTTTCGACGCCCTGCGCGCAGGCCGAGGGCGCGCCGCACTCGTCGGTCGCGTGGGTGAAGTGGCGTGGCTGCGCGATCGGGTGGCTGCCGCACGCGAGGGCTCAGGCCAGGTCATCGTCGTGCGTGGCGAAGGCGGCTTTGGCAAATCGCGACTGGTGGGAGATGTCCTTGACGAACTGCCCGCGACGCGCTCGGAGTGCATCATCCTGCAGTGTTC
>JBEKVI010000099.1:0-8564 GCA_049514215.1 Burkholderiaceae bacterium | reverse complement strand
CTTCTTTTTTCTTGCCACGTTCCACAGGCTCGGTTAAAGATCACCTGCCGTGTCAAACGCGCTCTAAGAGTCTTCGCCATCCGCGAAGGTCCCACCGCTGACTGACGAGGGGCTGCACGGCTTACTGGGAGAACGCTATGGATACGTCGGATACGAGGCAAAGCCTCATCGCAAGGCGCGTGCTGCGCGTCGTGATCGGCTTAATCGCCCTCCTCTTGATCGCACTGCTCTGGCCCTTTTATTCGGTCCCAACCGGAAGCCGTGGTGTCGTCACGCAGTTCGGACGCATCGTCGGCATCGAAGGCGAAGGTCTCGCCGTCCTTCCGCCCTGGAAACGGCTCACAGTCTTTAGCGTGCGCGCAGAGCAAGCCGACATCGAAAATGCGGAGGGCAGCACCAGCGATACCCAACCGGTCCACGTCAGCATGACAGTGCGCTACAGCATCGTCCCCGACCGGGTCAGCGAGGTCTATGAACGCTACTCGCACGACGGCAACCTTTCGTCCTACGTTCAGACGGCCACGCAGGAAATCTTCAAGGCGATCACGGCGCGCTACACCGCCCCCGATCTCATCTCCCAGCGTGCCCGGGTCTCGAGCGACATCAACGATGCCTTGAGCAAGAAACTCGCGATCTACGGTGCCCAGGTCATCAACATCGACATGCGCAGCTTTGCGTTCTCGGACAGTTACATGCACGCGATCAACGACAAGGTCACGCAAGAGCAATTGCGTCTGGCCGCGGAAAACCGCTTAAAGACGGTCGAAGCCGAGCAGAAGCAGAAAGTCGCCGTAGCCGAAGCGGAAGCCAACGCGGTCAAGGCGAAGGCCGACGGCGATGCCTACGCCTTACTGAAAAATGCGACGGCGCAGGCCAATGCGCTCCAGGTTCAAAACGACGCCCTCTCGAAGAACAAGGATGTGCTGGAGTTAAGACGCATCGAAGTCGAGATGACCAAGGCCCAGAAGTGGAACGGCCAGCTGCCGCAAAGCATCTACGCGGGCGCGCCCATCCCCTTCATGCAGGTGCATTAAGGGGCCACGCCCGTCCATCGGAGCCGAGCCACCGACCCGCAAGGCGGCTGGGCGCACAAGTTCTCGCTCAAGTCCCCGTTGCGTATCCGGTCACGGATCCATACTCACCTTATCTCGGTGCCGGTGTGGGTATCGGAGCGGGCGTGGGGATGGGTGTCGGTGACGGAGTCGGCACCGGTCCCGGAGTTGGCGGTGGTGTCGGGGTCGTGGGCGGCGACGGGGCTGGAATCGGAATGGGGCCCGGCGTTGGCGTCGCCGGTGGCACCGAGCCAGGCGATGGATTCGGTGTCGGGTTGGGGGCGGGCGTTGGAATCGGTGTGGGCGCAGGACTCGGTGTGGGCAGCTGAGATGGCGCGGGAATGGGCGTCGCACTTTGGGCCACGCGCATCGCGTCCGACCCCGATACCGAAGGCGTGCTCGCGAGACGATCCGGGGCCGGACCCAAGACCGGGGCACCCGCAGCCCAGCTTCCGCCGGAAGTCAATAGAGCGCCCACCAGAATGAAGGAGTTGATGGCTTTCATAGCGACTTCCTGAGGGTTCATGGTTCCGTGCTTGCCGCTCCTGCAGCGGGGTTTGGGGACCCGGGTCAGTTGCGGTCGATTCACTATCGAGAGGGCAATTACCGGACCCGGGAAAGAAGAACTGGGGCGGTGCGCGACGGCCAGCCAACCTCCCTTCTTCAGAACCTGCCCTCGGGCGGAGATGAAAGTTGCGAAGGAGGGGCTCGCTCAAGGTTGCGTTAGAGTAGGGGTTTGATGAAGCCTCCAGGTTTGCAAGATGCTCGATGACGCGCTCGTTCTTTTCTCCGGAGGCCAGGACTCCACGACCTGCCTTGCCTGGGCACTGGAACGCTATGCCCAGGTCGAGACCATCGGTTTCGACTACGGACAACGACACCGGATCGAACTGGAACAGCGCCCCGTAGTTCTGGAGGGAATGCGGCGCCTAAATCCCGACTGGAATCTCAAGCTCGGCGAGGATCATGTGTTGGACCTGGGTGTCCTTGGACAGATCAGCGATACCGCACTAACCCAGGGCGGACACATCCGCCTAAACGCCAATGGACTGCCGAACACCTTCGTTCCGGGGCGCAATCTGATGTTTCTCACGCTCGCCGCGGCGCTCGCCTATCGGCGTGACATTCAGGTTCTGGTGGGCGGCATGTGCGAGACCGATTTCTCGGGTTATCCCGACTGCCGGGATGCGACGATGAAAGCCATGCAGCTGGCATTGAGTCTGGGGCTTGCCGAGGATATCGAAATCGAGACACCGCTCATGTGGATCGACAAGGCCCAGACCTGGGCCCTGGCCGAAAGCCTTGGAGGCGCGCCACTGACCGAACTCATCGTCGAAGAGACCCACACCTGCTACCTGGGCGAGCGCGGAGCGCGCCACGCCTGGGGCTATGGTTGTGGATCCTGTCCGGCCTGTGTGCTGCGCGCCCGCGGGCACGAAGGCTGGCTCAATGCCGCTCGATCGACCGACGCGACGGCCCCAAGTACGCACGCGGACTAGGCCCCGGTAGAGGCCCAAGCGTCCCTGGGGCTTGGGGGCATGGGGCAAAGCGCGATCCAAACAGAACCCTTTTCCCGTGGCCGGATTTGATCGAAAATCGACCGGGGGTGGTCTGGCATGGTCCGGCTCTTCCCCCTAGAGTGTGGGCAGTGTCCCCAACCCCCTGGAGTGTCCCATGAGTGCCCAGACTGCTTTGATCGTCGTCGATGTGCAGGAATCCTTTCGCCATCGGCCCTATTTCAACGACGCCGAGTTGCCCGCGTTTTTTAAGGCCACCAACGCGCTCGTCCAGGGTTTCAAAGAGAAGAAGCTGCCGGTCGTTCGGATCTTCCACGTCGAACCCTCCGGGGCCTTTTCACACGCCTCGGGGTTCGTGAAACCCATGGCCGAACTCGACTACGACCCCGATGTCGTGTTCGAGAAGACCGTGCATAGCGCCTTGGCGGGCACCGGCCTTGCCAATTGGTTGACGCGCAACGGCATCCGGCGCGTCGTCATCTCGGGCATTCGGACCGAGCAGTGCTGCGAGACCACGACGCGCCATGCCTCGGACTCGGGATTCGAGGTGGACTACGTGACCGAGGCGACCCTGACCTTTCCGATGAAACACCCCAATGGCCGCCTCTATAGCGCAGACGAGATCCGCGAGCGCACCGAACTCGTCTTGTCGCAGCGTTTTGCCACCATCTGCACGACGGCAAGCGCTCTCGAACGCGCGCAATGAGCAGGCTCGCAGGGTTTGGGCAGAGCGCGGGGCCGAGGCGCTCCGGCTCGTAAAGCCATGTTCTCCCCTTCGCCCATCCCCGTCTACTTCATCGTCCTTCCGGACACGCTGTTGTTGGATCTGGCCGGCATCGCCGAGGCCTTTCGGGTCGCCAACGTGGTCGGTGGCAAGACCGTTTTTGCCGCGCGCTTTGTCGGACCCAAAGGCGAGATGCGCTCCTCCGTGGGCCTGGGCCTGTCCCGGGTTGAGCCCTTTCCCGATGCCATCGAGACGAACGCCTGGATCGTGGTCTCGGGCATGTCCCGTCCTGAGACGGCCGTGGCATCGGCCCCGGTTCAAGAGGCGGTCCGATGGCTCGCTCGCGTCGTTGGCGAAGAACATACGGTCTGCTGTGTGTGTGCAGGCGCCCTCATTGCAGCGGAAGCGGGCCTTCTCAATGGCCGAAAATGCACGTCGCACCACGACCACACCGACTGGCTGGCACAGAGGCATCCCGAAGCACACGTGCTCCAGAACCGGATCTTCGTGCGCGATGGGAATATCTACACGAGCGCGGGCGTGACCTCGGGCGTCGATCTGGCCCTGGTTCTCATCGCCGAAAAGGCCGGGCCGGTGACCGCCGCGCGCGTTGCGCGCGAACTCGTCGTCTACATCCGCCGCACCGCCAACGATCCCCAGCTCTCGTCTTGGCTGGCCCACCGCAACCACCTGCACCCGGTGCTGCATCGCGCCCAGGATGCCATTGTCGAGAATCCGGGCCACGACTGGACGCTTGCCGAGATCGCCCGCGCGGCGTGCGTGAGCGTGCGCACGCTTTCGCGGCTTTTTCGGGAGGAAACGGGCACGACGGCCTTGCACTACGTGGAACAGATCCGGCTTGCGCTGGCGCGCGAGAGGCTCGCCACGACGCGCCTAAGCGTCGAGCGCGTCGCCGAAAGCGCCGGGTTCTCCTCGGCGCTGCAGCTTCGGCGTGCCGCCAAACGCCATGGAAGCGCGAGCCCGCGCGAGGTGCGCAAGCAAGCGGAGCTCTAGAGCGGCACGAGCGGACCTGAAGTGGGGCTGCAGCAGTTTTGCCCGCGGGTTTACCCGCAATTTTGCCGATTGTTGCCGGCAAATCCCGTGGGAGGCGTAGCCGATCGGTTCTGAGGCTAGAATTCGGTTCCCGACCGGAGTCGCGTTGCGACTTCTGCGCCACCCTTGCGATCCCGTGTTCCAATCCGGGACTCGCAGCCAATCCGACCCATCCATGATCTCGAAACCGCCCCCCTATCTTCTTTCTTTCCTTCTTGCAGTCGTGGCTGCTCTCGCACCCGGCCTGGCCGCGGCCCAACTTCCTTCGCCGGTTACGACCGTCGAAGGGGTGACCGAATACGACTTGCCCAACGGTTTACGTGTGCTCCTTGCACCGGATGCGTCCAAACCGACCACGACGGTAAGCGTCCTCTATCTCGTGGGCTCGCGCATGGAGAGCTATGGAGAAACGGGGATGGCGCATCTCTTGGAACACCTGATGTTCAAGGGAACACCCAGCTTCGCCAACGGCGCGCTCGTGAAGGAATTCACCGCACGCGGCATGGAATTTAACGCCAACACCTATTTCGATCGGACCCATTACTTTGAGACCTTCACGGCTTCGCCCGAGAACCTCGACTGGGCCTTGAAGATGGAAGCCGACCGCATGGTCAATTCCTTCATCGCGAGAAAAGATCTCGACAGCGAGATGACCGTGGTGCGCAACGAAATGGAAAGCGGCGAGAACAGTCCCGGCCGGATGCTGCGCCAGAAGGTCGCATCGGCCGCTTATCAATGGCACAGCTACGGTCACAACACGATCGGCGCACGCTCGGACGTCGAGAACGTCAACATCCCCCATCTCCAGGCCTTCTATCACAAGTATTACCAGCCGGATAACGCGGTCCTAACGGTAGCGGGCTCGTTTGACGTGAATGCGACTCTGGCGCGCATCGTGGCCACACTGGGCGCCATTCCCAAGCCCACCCGGGCGCTGGAGCCGACCTATACGGTCGAGCCGCCCCAGGATGGCCCGCGCGAGGTGACCCTGGAACGCGTGGGGGAGACCCCCATCGTGGGCGCGGCCTATCACATCCCCGCGGGGTCGCATCCCGACTTTGCGGCAATCGAGATTCTGGCGAGCATCCTGGGCGACCCGCCGGCAGGCCGTCTTTACAAGTCGCTGGTCGCGAGTCACCAGGCAGCCGGAGTGGAAGTCGAGCCGGTGTCGCTTAAGGAACCCGGCTTATTCGAGGTGTTCGCGCGCCTCGACAAGGACCAGAGCCTGGCCACCGCGCAGGCGACGCTTTTGATGGGACTCGAGAAGGATCCGACCACGACGCCTTTTACTCCCGAGGAAGTCGATCGTGCGAAGGTGAAGCAGAAAAACGACTACGACAAGATCGCCGACGATCCGGTCGAACTCGTCGCCAATCTGGCCGAGGCGAGCGCTTTGGGCGACTGGCGGCTCTTTTTTATCGAACGCGACCGCGTGGCCAAGGTTACGCCCGCGGACGTCGTGCGCGTGGCCCAGACCTATCTCAAAGCCACCAACCGCACGCTGGGCATTTTCATTCCGACGCCCAAGCCCGATGCCGTCGCGATTCCTGCGACGCCCAACGTCGGAACCTTGGTTGCGGACTATCACGGTAACGCCGCCAAGGAAGCGGGCGAAACCTGGGATCCCGATCCTCTTGCCATCGAAAAACGGGTCGATCGCACCGTCTTGGCCAACGGCCTGCAACTCGCCCTTTTGCCCAAGAAGACCAAAGGCGCAAGCGTGAGCGGCACGATCACGCTTCGCATGGGCGATGCGAAGAGCCTCTTCGATAAGAAGATGGTGAGCCAGCTGACGGCCTCCATGCTCACGCGCGGCACGACCACGCTCTCGCGCCAGCAGATCTCCGACCGACTCGATGCCTTAGACTCCAAGCTGTCGGTGTCGGGCGTGGGAGGATCGGTGTCGGTCAGCTTTCAGACGCGGCGCGAGAAGCTTCAGGCGCTCTTGGATCTGGTACGCGACCTGCTGCGCAACCCCGCGTTTCCGGAGTCCGAGTTCGCAACGCTGAAAATCGAGACGGCCCAGGGAATCAATGCGAGCCGCAGCGAACCCCAGCCGATCGCCGTTCAGGCCTTTCGGCGTTACGACAATCCCTACCCGAAGGGGGACCTGCGCTACCGGGAGACCTTTGACGAGAGCTTAGCTGCCGTCAACGCGGCCCAGATCGCGGAGCTGAAGTCCTTCCACGACCGCTTCTACGGAGCTTCGCATGCGCAGGTCGCCATCGTCGGTGACTTCGATCCGGCGCCCACCAAGTCTTCGATCGCGAGCCTGTTTGGCGACTGGTCCAATAGCGAGCCCTACGCGCGTGTGGAATCCGAGTTCCGCTACCGGCCCGCGCATCGCGAGGTGCTGGCCACGCCCGGCAAGGCCAACGCGTTTTTCATCGGTGGCGTGAACATTCCGATTCGCGACGACGATCCCGCCTATCAGGCCTTAGACGCCGGCAACGACATTCTGGGCGGATCGAGCCTGAAGTCGCGACTGGCCGATCGCCTGCGCCAGAAGGACGGCCTGTCCTACGGGTCCGGCTCGCAATTGCAAGGCAGTAGCCACACGCCCAACAGCATGGAGCTGGTCTTTGCGATCTTCGCCCCGCAAAACCAGCCCAAGGTTGAAAGTGACGTGAAGGAGGAAGTCGCGCGCCTCTTAAAGGACGGCGTGACACAACAGGAACTCGACGATGCCAAAAGCGGCATCCTGCAAAGCCGCGCCATCGCCCGCTCGGACGATGGCGAGCTCGCGGGGCTTCTCTCGAGCCAGCTCGAACTGGATCGAACGCTCAACTTCAGTGCCGAGCAGGACGCGCGCTTAAAGGCCGTGACGGTGGACGACGTCAACGCGGTCCTGCGCCGCTACATCGACCCCGACCATGTCGTGCAGATCTATGCGGGGGACTTCAAGTAGACGGGCCTCGGTGATCCCTGGGAACGTACTTCCAGACGAACTCAGGCGAACCTCAAGGACGGAAGCTCGGGGCTGGGTAGAGCGTGCTTTTTCTCGACTTCCCACTGATCAAGCCAGCTCAATAGACCCTCGGGAGGCAACGGGCGGGACAGGTAGAAGCCCTGGACCAGGTCGCACTCGAGAAGCCTGAGCTGCCCCAAGACCTCGAGGCTTTCCACGCCTTCGGCCACGACCTTCAAACCCATGTTGTGGCCCAGGTCGATCGTCGAGCGCACGATGGTACGGTCTTCCTCGTTCTCGGCCATCCCCATCACGAAGGACTTGTCGATCTTGATCTCGTCGACCGGCATGCGCTTCAAATAGGACAGGGACGAATAGCCCGTCCCGAAGTCGTCGATCGCAAGGCGCACGCCCATCTGATTGAGCCTGTCGAGCGTTGCAATCGCATTGACGGCGTCTTCCATGACCGCGCTCTCGGTGATCTCGATCCAGAGGTTCCGGGGCGAGACCCGATGGCGCTCGAGAGACTCGGCCAGATACGCCGGCAGGTCCGAATGCACCAGGTCGCGGGCCGAAACATTGACCGAGACGTCCAGATCGATTCCCATCGCGCGCCACTGCGCGCTTTGCGCGATGGCTTTTTTGATCACCCAGCGCGTGATGGTCTTGATGTAGCCGGTCTGCTCGGCAAAGGGGATGAAGGCGTCCGGGGCGACCATGCCGCGCACCGGGTGACGCCAGCGCACGAGCGCCTCGACGTACTTGACATGACCGCTTTGGAGATCGATCTTGGGCTGGTAGTAGAGGACGAGTTCGTCTTCTTCCACCGCGCGGCGCAACTCCGACATGAGCGAGAGACGCTCGGCGCTGTGCTGGTCGGCCTTGGCGTCATAGACCATGTAGCCCGCGTTGCTGCGCTTGGCGGTGTACATGGCGACGTCGACCCGCCGAAAGAGCGTATAGACGTCGCTGCCATCCTGGGGACAGGTCACGATCCCGATGCTGCCCCCCACATCGACGATCTGGCCTTCGACCACGATGGGCGACTCGAGCTGCTTGAGGAGCCGCTCGGCCACGCCGCGGGCGGACTCGAGGTTTTCACCGGGCAAAAGGATGGCGAATTCGTCGCCCCCCAGGCGTGCCACCGTGGCTGTCGTTTCAGGTACGACCTGCCGCATGCGCTCACCCACCTGGGCTAAGAGCAGGTCACCGATGTGGTGACCGAGCGTGTCGTTGACGTATTTGAAGCGGTCCAGATCGATCATCATGAGGCTCATCGGAACGCCCGTGGCGAGCGTGCTTAAGATCGC
>JBEKVI010000098.1:0-8792 GCA_049514215.1 Burkholderiaceae bacterium | reverse complement strand
CGCCTGTTCGTCAAGATGATCAAGGATGGCGGCGCTGTCAATCAGCACCTCGCCATCGTCGAGGACGAGGGCCGGGATGCGGGTCAGCGGGCTGATCTTCCCGACGGCTGCCGCATCGCCAAAGATCGAGCGGGTGTCGCGGCTGAAGGGTATGCCGTAGTGATGCAGCGCGATTGCGACGCGGCGGGTGACGGGGCTGTCGTATTGGCCGATGAGGACCATGGGGCGGGTCCCTGACTATAGGAAGGTCAAACACTATTTTTCAAGAATCCTGAATGTATCCGGCGACACACTAGCGGTCAAACGTGCGGCCAATTACTAAAAACGCGCTGTTTTCTCAACCCCTCCAACGTAAGGGGTCTGTTTGCCACCACATCGACGCGCTTGCGCGGGCGCTGGCCGGACGCGAACGCCCGCTTCGGAGTAGTTTTGGCAGCGTGTTTGCATTCCGCTTTTGGCCGATCTGCGACGACCAATAGGGCGTTTCGAGGTGTTGTTTGAAGGCGAATCGCCTACCAATTAGCCAGCGAGCTTCGCACTCGCGAATCGGTTAAGGCTGACATTCTGTTCTGCCGCCTCCGGGTGGACCGACGAGAACTGACGACGCGCACTGGCCCACACGTCCCACCGGCAGAGACGATCGGAGACTGCTGCGCAGGCCGAGTGCTCGGACTCGTTTTCTGGGCGGAACGCTGCGAGTTCCGATCTGCACAAGTAACATCAAACCAGCGCAGATCCCGATTACAAACCCCTCAACATCGGCTTTAGTCTCAAGTGAACCCGTGGCGTGAAATCGGCGCCGGTGCTTCCTAGGACCGACGAAGCAAATATCGCCTTGTAGCAATCTGCGAGAAGGCCGGTTTCCGGTGAGATGGAAGAGGCCGGCTAATCAGATCATGATGATTCTGCTCGCTCATGCGCGTGCCAGATCTTCCAGAAAAAACGCTGAAGCTAGCAGCTTAGCGACAGCGTCTCCTCGTTTCAGGCTAGGGCATCAGAACCTTGTCGACCACGTGAATGACACCGTTCGACTGATACACATCCGCGATGGCTACGTGCGCCACTCCACCTTTGCTATCAGTCACCATGACTCCGTCTTTGAAAGGCGCGACGGTCAGGACTTCTCCCTCTACCGTCGTCAGCGTCGCATGTCCGCCACCCGCCAGGATTAGCGCTTTAAGGTCCGCGGAATCGTGACGTCCTGCGACCACGTGGTAGGTCAAGACCTTCACCAACGTGGGCTTGTTCTCCGGCTTGAGCAAGGTATCAACCGTTCCCGCCGGCAGATCCGCAAATGCCTCGTTGGTAGGGGCGAAGACGGTAAACGGACCTGCCCCCTTCAGGGTGTCGACGAGACCCCCAGCCTTTACCGCGGCAACGAGAGTCGTGTGGTCCTTCGAATTGACGGCATTGTCGACAATGTCTTTGTTTGAGTACATTGGCGCTCCTCCGACGGTCACCTGCGCTTCAGCGGAAAACGCAGAAAGCAGCAGAACACCCGTGAGGGTCAAGCTGGATAAAGTAAATGACTTCAAGGTATTTCCTCTTTTCTTCTAGAAAGTGAACGTCGGGCTTCGGACACTGTTCATACGCAGGGACCGGCTGATCGGATTCATCCGAACGCGTGACCTCCCTCGTCTCGTTTCAATGGGTGCTCTGCAAATGCATTTCGCGCCACGCTGTCTCGGCCAGTAATCCCTGCCGGAACAACTGTTCTGCGCGGGTGGTCGGCTTGGGAATGGTCCTTGCGAGCTGCCGAGCAACGCCATCAGTGGTTCTCCCACCGACCGTTGCGGTCACGTAGAGCCAACCGTGGTGCTTTATTTTGCGCAAAGGGCCACCAATGATTGGCATCGTCATTCCAGTCCACAACGAAGAGAAGTTATTACGCGAATGTCTTGTTTCGGTCGCGCATAGCCAACGTTTCGCAGGCGAGCGCGGTCATCCTTCTTTTGTCATCGTGGTCTTGGACCGATGTTCCGACGAGTCTCGGGAGATCGCCGAGGAGGCTGGAGTTCAGATCATGGAGATCGATCTGGCCAATGTCGGCGCGGCGCGGTCTCGGGGAGCACGTCAGGCCATTCTGGAGGGGGCCCAGTGGCTCGCTTTTACCGATGCTGATTCCCGTGTCGCGCCCGATTGGCTCGTGGCACAAGTGGAATTGGGAAGGGATGCAGTCGTTGGCACAGTCATTGTCTACGATTGGGATTCGCGGCCGACGGCGATCCAGGCGGCCTTTCTCGAACAGTACAAAAACGCCGATGACCATCGACATGTTCACGGCGCAAATCTTGGGGTGTCTACTCCGGCCTACTTAGCGTGCGGCGGCTTTCCAGAACAGCATCTAGATGAAGATGTCGCCTTGGTCGAGCGACTCGCGTGTAACGACTTCGACATTGCCTGGAGTGCGGCGCCTAGGGTCTGGACGAGCGCGCGCAGTGACAATCGGGTCTCGGGTGGATTTGGTGGGTTCATCGCGAACCTCGAACATCGCACCGAGGCCGGCTCTCGAGCCGTGGCCCCCGCAGAGTCCTAGTGAAGTCATGCCCGTGACTGCCGAAATTCTATTAGCCCGGGGAGACGAGAAGATTCAGGCTCGCCAGGAGCATGTACTGGACTCGCATCTCGAGCCCCTTCGCAGTGCGCTGGCAGCGCATCACAGCCTTCTGGCTGGGCCGCATTCGGTGACCGATCTCGGTCTCGTGCTCGATGAACTGGTGGACCAAGGACTGGATCGGATCCCGCTTCCCGGATCGGGGCAGACCCTCGAGCGATGGCGCGTATTGGCATTGGTCGCGGCGGCCAGCCTGCCCCTGGTCAAGATATTTGAGGGTCACACCGATGCGCTTGCGATCTGCTCGGAACTTGGCGTATCGGAGATGTGCCGAACGGGAACCTGGGGCGTCTACGCGGCGGAATCCAAGTCTCGGCCGCTTCGATTTATCGGAATTGATCGGGAGGTTCTACTCGAAGGCGAGAAATACTGGTGTTCCGGTGGATCGATCCTCAGCCACGCGTTGGTTACCGCCTGCTCGCCGGAAGGAGAGAACTTCCTGGTTGCGGTCGCTCTCGACCCTCACTTTGTAAAAGCCGACACCAGCCAATGGGCGGCTGTGGGCATGCGCGCAACCGGGACAGCGAATCTGACCTTCTCAGAGTGCCCTGGCCGCTTGATTGGCGCGGCCAATAGCTACATCGAGCGGGCCGGCTTTTGGCAGGGGGCCATTGGAGTCGCGGCATGCTGGTATGGCGCAGCGCTCGAGATCGCAACGCGCCTACGCTCGTCGTTGCGCATCCACAAGAATGAACATGCGTTGGCGCATCTGGGCGCCACGGTGGCATTGATTGATGCGGCACGTGCGGCTTTTCTTGAGGCGGCGCGGCGGATTGATCGCAAGCCCGGGGAGCCCTGCCCTGCTCTGGCGCTCGCGGTACGGGCCACGGCGGAATCGATGGCATCCCAGATACTGGAGCACGCGGGCCGCGCCCTCGGGGCCGCGCCATTCTGCATGGATGCCCATTTTGCTGCGCTCTCAAGCGACCTTCCCGTCTTCATGCGGCAAAGCCACGCTGAGCGCGATCTCGCCGCCCTTGGACAGATGGCACTTGAAGAAGAGCTACCATGGGAACTCTAGTGCATGCGCGAATCCGCGGCCGTGGAAATCCCGAAGCGAGCTGGGCGCAGGATCCGGCCCTCGCACGAGTACCGCCTCGAGAAATGGACAAATTGGTACCCAGGGATGCGCGTGGTGTATTCGTCGCACCGCACCCGGACGACGAAGTGCTCGCCACCGGCGGACTGTTGAGTCTGCTTGCGCAGTCCGAGCGTGAAGTTCTCATAATCGGGGTAACCGAAGGCGAAGCGAGTCACGAGAAGATCGCACCCGCATCGATGGCGAGGCGTCGTGGGAAAGAGCGCGCCATCGCTCTTGAGCGCTTGGGACTCCCCCGCAGTGCGATCGAGACACTCCATTTTCCGGATGGTGATGTGAGCGACGATATTCCCCGCTTGACGTGCCGACTGCGGGAGTATCTGCAAAGTACTGACGTCGTGTTCTATCCTTGGGAGCGGGATGGCCATCCCGACCACGAGGCGACCGGCTTGGCCGCGCTCGAGGCGATCCGGGCGACCGGCGCAGTCGGGCACGCGGTGCCGATCTGGGCCTGGAACTGGTGCAAGCCCGGTACGCACGAGATGCCGTTCGAGCGGGCATTCAAAGTCCCTCTTTCGGCGAAGACCATCGCTTCCAAGAGGGCGGCGATTGCCGCGTTTTCGAGCCAGCTGGAGCGGCAGCCCGGTCGCGCACCGATCTTGACGAACGGCACCCTTGCCTACTTCACGCGCCCTTTTGAAGTGATCTTGACGTGAATGTGGACGCGCGATATTTCAACGCCCTCTATGCTTCCAATGAGGATCCATGGAGATATCAAACCCGCTGGTATGAGGAGCGAAAACGAGCAATCGCACTCGCCAGTCTGCCTCAAGAACACTATGAATCGACCCTTGAAATCGGTTGTTCGAACGGAGAATTGACGAAACTACTTGCACAACGTTCCTCGCGCCTGCTGGCCTGTGATATCAGTCCTCTCGCAGTGCAATACGCACGCAACCACCTCAGTACCGTCTCCAATGCAACCTTTGAATGCCTGAGGGTGCCAGACGAATGGCCCACCGGCGTATTCGATCTGATCGTCTTAAGCGAGATTGCTTACTATTTGGGGCCTGAAGATTTGTGCCGGATGCTTCGCGCGATGGAGCGAGCCTTCAGTCCTAGAGCAACCCTACTGGCGTGTCATTGGCGCCATCCAATTCCTGAAAGTGCAATCAGTGGCGATGCCATACATCAAATGCTTAAGGGGTGGACCGCAAAAACAGAAATGTCTCTCCTAGTCGAGCATGTCGAGAAGGATTTCTGCTTGGACGTCTGGTGTGAGGATTCGCGCTCAGTGGCAGCCCGCGAAGGTCTGATCTAGGCCGCCTGCAGACGGTACCCGCCGTTTCGCGTCGCGCCTCCGGATTGCAATCCCGGTGCGCCCCGAACATGCAGGCAAGGCGCCATCAGTCGCGAATGAATGATTTTTGCGATGGAGCTTAAGTTCAAGACGATCCTGCCGAAGGAGCCTTGAGGAGACCGACGTCGCTTGATCATTCCTGCGTCTCGCGAATCGAACGTTTGACAGTTTTGTCGTGGAGCGAAAAAAGCGGTCACGTCATACTTCGCGAAATCTCGAACGTACAGCTCAACTGGTGGATCGACCATGAACAACAAACTGCAGGCTATGAAGAAATCATTCTCGCTGGCGATTTTTTGCCTGCCTCTTTTTCTGCACCCCGCCCACGCTGGAGACGGACATGTGGGACTGGTGCGCGAGCTCAGCGGAAAGGTCACGATTCAGCGTAACGGCGCGAGTCTTGCGGCCGCAGTCGGCACACCGATCATGCAATCTGACACACTCGTCTCGTCTGCCGACGGATCGGCTGGGCTGACATTTGAAGATGGCACCCTCTTGACGTTGGGCCCATCGAGTGAACTTGATCTAAGACAGTACGTGTTCGAGCCGTCGGAGGCGAAGTACGCGTTTTCGGTCTACCTGCGCAAGGGGACGGCGATCTACTCCTCCGGAAAACTCGGGAAAATCGCGCCTTCCGCAGTCAATGTCGAGACGCCCAAGGCGATCGTCGGCGTCCGGGGAACCAAGTTCCTCGTCGAAGTCGACTAGGACTCGGTATGCGCGGTCATTTCATTCTAGTGATCTGCGCTGCAGTTGCTCTGAGCAGTGGTTGCGCATCCACGACCAAGGTCGTGCTCTTGCCCGACGAGGCGGGCCGAGTCGGTGCCGTTGTCGTAAAGGACCGCGGGGGCTCGCAGGTTGTCGACCAGGCCTTTCACTTTACCTCCGTCAAGGATCCGGATACCAAACCCTCCGAAGTACAACCTCAGGGTGAGGACAATCTCAAGCGCCGATACGGCGAAGTGCTTCGCGGACAGCCGGGGGCGCCGGTCTCGTTCTTTTTCTATTTCGCCACGGGGAGCGCAGCTCTTGCAGCGGGATCCACGAACCAGATTTCCGAGTTGATCGAAGTTATTAGGTCGCGCAAGCCAACCCAGATCACAATCTTCGGACATACCGACTCGACCGGTACCGAAACAATCAACGAACGTCTGTCCGCGGACCGTGCCCGAGCCATCGAGCAGGCGCTTCGGTCGAATGCACCGGATCTGGGTCCTATGCGTCTGGTATTCCTGGGAGACAAGCAACCCGTCGTACCGGCGACTCCCGATGTACCGCAACCGGGAAATCGTTGCGTCGAGGTGCTGGTTTTATGAGAACGCAAACCAGGGTAGACCCGGCAATCGCGCTTCGGCCCGGGGTCCGCACGTCGTACGCGATCCTCGCTGGAGGACTACTGCTCTCAATTGTCCTCGGCGTTCTCATCGCTTTGCAAAGCTCGGCCGTGACCTGGCTTGACCGCCACTTCCTGGACCTTTTCGTTCGAATGTCTGCCAGTGGCGACCAGGCCGCCCACGTCGCGGTGGTCGACATCGATGACCGCAGCCTTGACGCCGTCGGCCAATGGCCTTGGCCGCGATACCGGCTCGCGCAGCTCGTCTCGGCCGTCCATGACGGCAAGCCCGCCGCGATCGGGCTGGATGTGCTCCTTTCCGAACCGGATCGGACGTCTCTGGACAATGTCAGAAAATCGTTCAAACATGACTTTGGGATCGATCTCTCGATTGCCGGAGCGCCTCCGGCCCTCACCGACAACGACGGCTACCTGGGATCGGTTCTCGCCGAGACCAATACGGTCGGATCGAAGTATCTCGCCTTTGACGGAATCGGGCCGCAGGCGGACGAACCTTCGGGAATCACATTGAGCGCAGGACGCGATCTTCTTCGGCTGCCGAGTGCAAATTGGACACTTCAAAGCACAGAGCGCATCGCCTCGCAGCTAAAATACACGGGCTTTCTGAACGAGTCTCCGGATCGCGACGGCATGATTCGGCGGATTCCGCTTTTGATAGAACATCACGGGCAGGTCGAACTGCACCTTGCCCTGGCTACCTATCTTCGATCCAGAGGGTTGCGGTCCATTTCGGTGACAAGCGACCGCGATGGCCTGCTGTTGATCGCGGGGGAGCGGAAAATTCCCATCACCGAGCAGGGAGTGGCGCTGATTCGCTTCGAGGGCCCGGCGCAGAACATCGCCACCGTCTCGGCCGTTGACTTGCTCTCCGGTACCGTCTCTTCGTCGATCCTAAACCAGAGGATCGTTTTTGTGGGCTCGACCGCGGCAGGGCTCGACGATCTCCACAGTACGGTCTTCGACCCTCAATTTCCGGGGCTCAAAATCCTGGCGACCGTGGCGAACAACTTGGCTGATGGACGGTTCTTGCGCGAGCCGAAATGGGCGCCATGGGCCATTCTTCTCGAATGCCTGGTCGCAGGGACACTCCTGTCGGTATTGTTTGCGTTCAGCAGTGGCCCTTTGCCCATTGCACTGGGTGTCGCTGGTGTGTTGGGTACATGTGTGGGCATCTCCGCGACCTTGCTTCTGCCCGTAGGCTTGTTCGTCTCTCCTGCTGCGTGCGTGATGCAAACCATCGTGCAGTTCATGGTTCTTTCAACGGCCCGCCTGGCCGTGGAAAGGCGCCATGCCTACGTCTCGTATCGAAGCCTCGCCAATGCCCGCCATGTGACGATGGAGTCCATGGCCGCGGTTGCCGAAACCCGAGACCCGGAGACCGGGGCTCACATCAAGAGGACACAGCATTACGTCAAGGCGATTGCCCTCAAGCTCAGGGACGGCGGTCACTATTCACAAACGCTAACGGACGAATACATCGAGTTGCTATTTCATTCGGCGCCCCTACATGACATCGGCAAGGTCGGGGTGCCTGACAACATCCTGCTTAAACCGGGTCGGCTGACGGGCCCGGAGTTCGAACTGATGAAACGCCATGCGACCTTCGGAAAAGAGATCCTGGAGAGTTCCGCCCGCTCATTGGTAGGTGACAATTTTCTGATGCTTGCCGGTGAAATTGCTTCGTCACATCATGAAAAATGGGACGGGAGCGGGTATCCCTTGGGCCTCGCAGGCCAGAGCATCCCTCTAGCCGGTCGAATCATGTCTGTGGCCGATGTCTACGACGCGCTGATCAGCCGGCGCTGTTACAAAGAGCCCTTCCCCCACGCGATGGCGAAGGAACTCATGCGCGCAGAGCGCGCACTCGCGTTCGATCCTGTGGTCTTAGATGCGTTTTTCGCGATCGAAGATCGTATTCTGGAGATTGCGGCCACGTTCCAAGATGAGCCGGAGGCTGATCGCGAGACTGAGTCCACGCCGTCACCGCGACTTGCTTTGCACCCTGACGCACTCTCTCAATAGCCTTCTTTAGGATGCGAGACCAGCACCTCTAGACCAGGTAATAGGCACTATCGCCGGGCGAAGGAGGCAAAGACCCGCGATGGGATTGCTCGTTACGCAGTAGCGTGTATGCCTTGCGAATCGCCTTTAGCGTACCCGAGTACTCCTCTTCGCCTTCGGGAAAGATCAATTCCGCGCCGTGATGATCGACGATTCCTACGCGTCGCAGGGCGCCCAGCAAATCAGTCCTGACGCCCGCAAGCAGAATGGTCAAACCGTCACGGCGCGCCTGACTTAGGAACTTGTCGAGGGCTTCTAGCGCGACGACGTCCGGGTTTCTTGCCCTTTTTAAGCGAAGGACCAGATACGCAATGCCCTGCGTACGCGCGCGCAGGGCTGCCTCGCTCAGATGTCGCTCGAGGTC
>JBEKVI010000097.1:0-9091 GCA_049514215.1 Burkholderiaceae bacterium | reverse complement strand
AAACATCGACCCGACCGAAAGATCGATCCCGCCCACGATCATGACGAGTCCCAAGCCCAGGACGATGAAGCCGATCTCGCCGGCTTGCCTTAAGGTGTCGGCGAGCATGATGGGGGAGAAAAAATTACCGATCAGCTGGCCTGACGCGATGAGAACGGCGACCAACAGCAATACCGGGATGGCCGTCTCGGTCCAGCGCTTGGAAAGAATCTCACCCAACCAGTGGTCGGGCCAATAGCGATAGCGCAGTCGGGTCAGCGTCTCATTCATGGTCGCTTCTTAGAACAATCCAATCTGGGCGGCATCGGCCCCATAGCAGGTGCGACGATCCCACGAGGGGAACCCCGTCTTCGGAACCGTCAGTTAAGGTCGGGAAAGCGTCGGGTGCGCCTTCCCGCTTCCAGCCCTCATTATTTCGTTGCGGTGAGTTTCCAGCAGGTCCCTTCCAGCCCGGCGTTTGAGGGCGTAATCGGAATCAGGGTCGTGTAGATGTTCTGTTTGGCCGCCCCCGCCTTGACGCCGCCCTGGAGGAGCCACTTCAGCATTGCGGCCATGTTGCTCGCCTGGGTGGGCACGTCGTAGCTCAGATCCAGATCGAAGGAGCCGCCTTTGACCTGATCGCAGGCGCCCTTTTGTTCCCCACCTCCGGAGGTCGCAACGAACACCTTACCGGTCAAGCCCGCCTCCTTCACTGCGGCCGCAGTCCCGATGTCCATGCCGTCCCAAAACCCCACGATCCCGCACAGGTCCGGATTCTGCTTTAACACCGTCTGGGTGAGCGACTTGGCCTTGGAGGCATCCCAGTCGGCCGCCTGGTTGGAGACCACCTTCACCTGGGGATTCTTGGCTAAGACGTTCTCGGCGCCCTTTAAGGTGTAGGCGCTCGCCGCGGCGGTTGGCGCACCCTGGACGATGGCGATCTTGTTGGACTTGCCCTTGCACGCATCGACCACGGCTTGGGTGTCGCGCTCACCGATCTCAACCCAGTCCGCACCCACAAAAACCGTCGAAGGCTGGGCCGAGCGCATGTTGATCTGCACCACATAGATGCCTTCGGCCTCGGCCTTGGCGATCAACTTCGCGTAGGTCTGGACATCGGGATTGTGGATGATGATGGCCGCGGGCTTCTCGGCGATCAAGGCCGTGAACGCCTGGGCCCCTGCGTTGGTGTTCCAGTTCGGGTCGCGCACCACGACCTTCACTCCTGCAGCGTCCATCTCCTTCTTGACCCCCTGATACCAGCCTTGCGCGAGGTCAAAACTCATCGCAACCGGAATGTAGCCCACCGTCTTGCCCTCGAGGTCCTTCTTGTAGACGTCCCGAAAGGGTTCGTCGAGTCCCTTGCCCTGCGCGAACGCGCCCTGTCCGAATGCGAAGCCCACTGCGAGCCCCAGGCCCAGCGCCGTTTTTAGAATCACTTTTTGCATTGATGCCATTGCCGTCTCCTCTTGTCTTAACAACGCCACCGGACGTGGCGCATCGCTCACTTGTTAAAAATCTAGATATCGCCCTGCTGGGCCGTTTCTTCGTTGCGGGGATTCAAGGTCGTATCGATCAGAATGGCCACGAGCAGAATCACCCCCTTGATGATGTTCTGCACCGAGTACGAGATGTCCATGATGGTCATCCCGTTGAGCATCGTTCCAATCAGAAGCGTGCCGATGATGACGTTGCCCACGCCCCCGCGCCCGCCGGACAGACCAATGCCGCCCAAGACCACGACCAGCACCACGTCGTAGACCATGGTGGAGTTAAAGATGCGCGTGGGCATGCTGTTGACCGAGGCTGCCAGCACCATCCCGGCAAAGGCACCGATGAGTGCGGCTAAGACGTACTGAAGAACAATCACGGGCCGCGTGGGCAGGCCCGTGGCCCGCGCCGCGAGCGGATTGTCTCCCTGGGCGTAGACGAAGGCGCCCAGTGTGAAGCGCTTCAGAAAGACCGTCATGACCAGCGCCGCCAATCCGAACATCACCACTGGCATCGGAATGCCCAAAAGCGTGCCGCGCCCGAACCAGCTCAAGCCATCGAGGGCCTTGGGCCATTGCACTACGTCGAGCTGGAAGAAGGCGACTTGTCCCAGGCCTGCCAGAAAGAGTCCGGAGGCGAGCGTCGTAAAGAGCGAGGGCACTTCCGCGTAGGCGATGAGCCAGCCATTCACGAGACCGAAGACGATGGCAAGCACGAGCGCCGCCGCGCATGCCGCAGGAACGCTGTGACCGTCCTGCACCATCTGCAAGACGAGGCCAGGAGGCACTGCAAGCGCTGCGATCATGGAGATGTCGATCCCCCGCCCAAGCACAACGACCGCCATCCCCAGCCCGAGGATGCCCAGGATCGCGACGTTCTGGACAAGCGTTAAGAGATTATCGACACTAAAAAAACCAGGAAGAAAGAGCGCCAAGGCCACGAAGAGCACGACGAAGATCGCAAAAACGATGCGCTCTTGCGACAGCTTCATCTTTTTCATGGGGCTCTTCCTAGGACAAGGCGGCGGCGAGCGAACTTCGCAACTCGCGCTTCACCAGTTTGCCGTTGATGTTGCGGGGCAGCGGTTCGGTTCCGATGGTCCAGGTCTCGGGCACCTTGTAGTCGGCGAGCTTCTCCTTGCAGAAAGCTTTAAGCGCCTCGGCCGAGGTCTTCTCGTTTAGACCCCGCACGCACACGAACGCATGCACCCGCTCGCCTAAGACCGCGCATGGCACGCCGACGATCGCGGCCTCGACCACCTCGGGATGATCGGCCAAGACATTTTCGACCTCGGCGCAGTAGACCTTGTAGCCGCCCCGGTTGATCACGTCCTTCTTCCGATCGAGGACGCGCACATAGCCCTCGGCATCGATGCTGCCGATGTCGCCCGAACGCCAGTAGCCCGCGCAGAATTCACGCTCGGTCGCCTCGGGATTGTTCCAGTAGCCGGCCGTCACCATCGGCCCTTTGATCCAGATCTCCCCGATCACATCCGCGCCCACCTCGGTGCCCCGGTCGTCGACAACGCAGAGTTCGCCGCACGGAACGACGAGCCCGGTGCTGTCCTGGCGTCCTTCCGTCTGGCCGCGCGGCATGATGGTCGCAGGCGACGCGGTTTCGGTTGCGCCATAGGCGTTCATGAGGACGAGGCTTGGCCAACGTTCGGCGACGGCAGCAATCGTCGCCGTGGGCATGGCGGCCCCGCCATAGGCCCCGATGCGCCACGAAGACAGATCGGCTGAGGCCGTCTCCTCGGACAGAAGACACAGGTTGTACATCGCAGGCACCATGATCGCGTGGGTCGCGCGCTCAGCGCTCGCCAGGCGCACGAAGTCCAGAGCCTTGAAAGCCGTCATGACGATGAGGCAGCCTCGGCAATAGAGCATCGCGTAGAGCTGGGCGACGAGACCGGTCACATGGCTTAAGGGAACGGCAACGACCGAGCGGTCGTGGTCTCCCAGGCCCATGGCAAGGGCATAGTGCATGACGCTATGCACAATGTTCAGGTGACTGAGCATCACGCCTTTGGGCTTGCCGGTCGTCCCGGAGGTGTACATGAGGGCGGCAACGTCTTCCTCGGCCGCGGCGTGAGGGATGCCAAGCGGCTCGGCCTGCATGAGCGCCGAGAATCCCTCGAAGCCCTCGGCATCCTTCTCGGCCGCTCCGCCGGTACGAACCCGGTGCTGAAGCGCGGGTACGAGCGCGGGCGCGGGTACGAGCAAGCCCAATTCGAAGGCGCAGATAAGGAGGGAAACGCCGGCATCCTTCAGCACGAACTCCAACTCGGGACTACTCGCGCGGGCTCCGATTGGAACCACGATGGCTCCCAGCCACGCACAGGCAAGGGTCGCGATCACGAACTCGCTGCAGTTGCCAAGGAACAGAGCCACCCGATCTCCGGGTCCGACCCCGCGGTGGGCGAGGCCCCCCGCACATTTGGTCGCCGCGTGATGGAGTTCATGCCAGTTCAGATGCACGTCCCCCAGCACTAGGGCCTCGCCATTGGGGTGGTGGGCCAGAGTATCGGCCAGCATCTGGGCGAGCGAGCGGGGCCGCTCGCTAAAACAGCGCACCATGCGCTGGTCGAAGTGGATTTCCCGCCGAATGGCGGGCATCGGCTGCCCCCACGGGGTGAACTGGGGCTGAGTCGGGCCCGCGCGGCGTCCCTGTGTGCGCTCTAGGGGCGACGCATTGGGCGCGCTTAAGACGCCGTGCATGAGCATATCGATGCAGTGCTGCACGGCCTCCTGGAGTGCGCGCGCACCATGACTCTTGGGCCGATACCAGCGACCAATCCCGCTTAAGGCACCGACCACGGTGAAGGTCGCAACCTTCCTGTCCCCCGGAGCGATCCAGCCTTCACGCATGCCCTCATCGATCAAGGCCGTGAATTCGGCGTCGATTTCGCTGCGAAGCGCGCGCAGCTCCTTGCGCTTCGAATCCGACAGGGGATCCTCGCCGACCCGAATGACGCACATTCCAAATTCGCTGGTGACGAGCCCGGCGTAGTTCTCCATGGCCACGCGCAGCCGCTCGCGTGTCACGAGCCCCTGGTCGGCGGCGGCGCGAATACCGCTGCGTAGCGTCTCGAGCCCGCGCTGCACGCACTCAAAGAGGATCTGTTCCTTGCTGTCGATGTAGTAGTAGAGCGTGGGCTTGGTGACCTTGAGGCTAAGCGCGATGTCGTCCAGGGAGGTACCGGGAAAGCCGCGCTCATTGAACAGGCGCGCCGCCGCCTGGAGGACGGCATCTTTTTTGACGTGCCTATCCTGCTCGCGGTCTTCGGCCGAACGCCAGGGCGAATCGGTTGTGCCAGACGCCATTACTGTGTGTCTCCAGCGCGAATTCCGGAAATCGAAACCCGCTCACAGTCCACCGATGATTCGGTTGTCTTATGCCACCCAGAGGTCGATTCGGCATGTTACTGCCAAGTAACCATCTTTACGTGCCGAATCGTGTCAGCTTCGGAATCGATGGTCAAGATGCGCGCCGCTAGGGATTTACCCGAGGAAGGAATGCAGGAATACGGTGGGTCGCGGTCGGGATCTGGAATTTCATCGCTCGCATTCGGCGAGCTTACCGCCGGCGACTAGACCCTAACGAGGCGCGTCGCCAGTTCTTGCCAACCCGTGCTATGCGGCACTGTTTCGAGCGGGCCTTGCGGCCAAGTCCAGACCGGCTCGGGAAAAAGCGCCCGCATGGCATTGATGTCACTGTGGTAGGGAGGACCCTCGATCCGGCCTTCGGAAGTGGCAAGAGGGCGGCTAACCTGCATGAATAGGATCCAAAGGTCGCCGCCAGGCTTCAACCATCGATGCAGCTGCGCGACATAGCGGCCCCAAAAATCCGGAAAGAGCGCACAAAGACAGGTCTGCTCGTAGATGGCATCGAAGGGTTTCTCGGCTTGAAAGTCGAGAACGTCGGTGAGGCGCACGTCTCCGTCCAACCCCTCTGCGAGAAGCTTGGAGCGCGAGCGCTCGACCGCCGCCTGGGTATAGTCGATGCCAGTGACGGCAAAACCGCGTCGCGCGAATTCCACCAATTCCCAGCCGCTGCCGCAGCCCGGAACGAGTATCCGGCAGGGCTTAAGCGCCCCTTCAGCGAGCCATTCCAAAAGCTTCGGGCTCGCACCGCCACGGTCCCAAGGCGTCTGGCTCAACTCGAAGCGTTCCTGCCAAAATTCCGACGTCGGGCCGCGCATCGTTCCTCCCATCATCGATTAAGACTCCAGTTTGCACCGACTCCTGCGCAAACCGAAATCAGGTTTGGGCGCAGGCCGGTGAGGCCGACATCTGACGGGGTCGCCTTGCGCAAGGGGCGCAAGACGCTGCAAGATGCGCACATGCATGCGAAGGTTCGTTTCCTTGTGATCGATGCGCTTTAACCTGGGTCAGGGGCTCGGGCCCTTTCGCTGGACGAGCCTGGGCCGCGATGTTCTCGCGGGCGTGATGCTCGCCTCGATGAACATTCCCCAGCTTCTAGGCTATGCCCGAATCGCCAGCATGCCGGCGGTCAGCGGCCTCTATACGGCGCTGCTTCCCCCCGTGCTCTTCGCCCTCTTTGGCGCATCCAGGCACCTGGTCGTAGCCGCCGACTCGGGAACCGCCACGATCTTTGCGGGCAGTCTTGCGACGATGACCACGCCATCTAGTGCGCAGTACATCGCTTTGGCCGGTGGGGTTGCGCTCTTGACGGCTGGACTGCTTCTTCTGGCGAGAGTCTTTAAGCTGGGGTTTCTTGCCGATTTTCTATCGCGCACGGTGCTGGTCGGGTTCTTGACAGGCGTGGGAGTCCAAGTCGGAATCGCGATGCTAGGCGACATGTTCGGCATTTCGAGTCCTTCGGGCTCGACCCCCGCACGCGTCGAGCTTCTCCTTGAAAACGCCTCGCAGATACGCGCGACCACGCTCGCATTGTCGCTCGGGGTCGTGGTCCTGATTCTCTTTTTCAAGCGCGTTATACCGCGGCTTCCGATCGCCTTTTTCGCCGTCATCGCGAGCATTTGGGCGAGCGACGTCTTCGACTTTGCAGGCCACGGCGTCGCGATCATGGGACCGACCGCAGGTGGGCTTCCCTCACTGCAACTGCCCTTGCCCACCTGGCACGAGGCGCTGACTCTTTTGCCGGTTGCAGTGTCCTGTTTCGCCGTGATCCTCGCCCAAAGCTCGGCCACCGGCCGTGTCTTCGCCGATCGCTATGACGAGCAACTCGACGAGGACGCCGACATCCTGGGTCTGGCCGCCGCCAACGCGGCCGCCGCAGTGACGGGGGCCTTCGTCGTCAACGGCAGCCCCACGCAAACCGCGATGGCCGACTTAGCCGGTGCCCGCAGCCAGTACGCGCAACTGACCTTTGCCGCGGTGGTCGCAATCGTGCTTCTGTTTTTGAGCGGCTGGCTCGAATACCTCCCCCGGGCCGTTTTGGCCAGCGTCGTCTTCACCATTGCCATCGGCCTTTTGGATCTGAAGTCGCTGCGCGAAATCCGGCGCGAGAGTCCCGGGGAATTTGCGCTGGCCGTGTTCACAGCGGGGGCCGTGGTCGTCGTGGGCGTGGAAAACGGCATCGTGCTGGCAGTGGCCATCTCGCTCATGCGCCATGTGCGGCACAGCTATCACCCCCATACCGTTATTCTCGCGCCCGGACCGGACGGGCAGTGGCAACCCAGGACGGCCACTCCGGGGATGCAAACTGCCCCGGGGCTCATTGTCTACCGCTTTGGCGCCGACCTCTTTTTCGCAAACGATCACTTCTTTGTGGATGAAGTGCGGCGTCTCATCGATGCGGCGCCCACCCGCGTCCACCGCTTCATTGTGGACGCCGGTGCCATCACGGATCTGGACTTCTCAGCTTCGCGCACGCTCAAGAACCTGTGCGATGCCCTGACCGGCCAGGGCATCGACTTCGTGTTTGCCCGCGTGAGCGCTTATCTTCGCGCAGACATGGACCGCCATGGGATATCGCCTGCGATCGGCGAAGGCCGTATCTTCTCCACGCTCCACGAGGCCCTGGGCGAGCCTGCCCATCCACCCCCCGGCTAGCGCGACTCCCGAATCAGCCGGCGTGGATGCCCTTTTGCTGACTGACGTTCGCACCGTCGCCGCTTCTTAGGCGATAGAACACGAGCGTGGACAGGATCGTGAAAATCCCCAGGACGACGAACGCGGTGTGGATGCCGTGAATGAGTTCGGCAGTCGTCGAGTGGTTCTGATCCGGCACAAAAAGCGCTGTCGTAAGCCCGGCGGCCGCAACCCCGAAGCTGATGGACATCTGCTGCGAGGTCGAGGCGATCGAGCTCGCGTTACTCGCGTCCTCCTGAGTCACATCGGCGTAGACCAGGGTATTCATGCTGGTGTACTGCAGCGAGGTGAACCCCCCGTAGGCGAACGCCTGAATGAGGATTAACCAGACCGGGGTGGTCGGCCCGATCGTGGCGAAAAAGAAGAGCAGCATGCCCAGAATCACGGTATTGGACACGAGAACGCCCCGATAGCCGATCCGGGTCAGGATCTTGGGCAAGACAGACTTCATGCAGATGGACGCGAGCGCCTGCGGCATGATGAGAAGACCCGACTGGACCGGCGAGAACCCGAGCCCCACCTGGTAGAGCAGGGGCAAAAGAAAGGGCACGCCGCCGATGCCGATTCGGGTAAAGAAGCTGCCGCTGACCGCCGCCGTAAAGGTGCGGACCCGAAAGAGCGCCAGTTTCAGGAGCGGAAAGGCAATCTGCTGGCCATGGATAACATAGGCGCCAATGAGCGCAAAACCGATCGCAAGAAGCCCCAAAACCCCACCGGTTCCGAGGGTGTGTTCCCCAAAAATCTCGAGAACGTAGGACACGAGTGCAACCCCCGAGCCAAAAAGGATCAGTCCGACCAGATCCAAGGGCGTCGAGCGCTCGGCGCGGTAGTCCGGCAGATGCAGATAGACCAGGACAAGACCCACCAGGCCGATCGGGAGGTTCAAGAAGAAAATCAGACGCCAGTGAAGATAGTGGACGATGAGGCCCCCAGCCAGCGGTCCCAGCATCGGACCCACGAGGGCCGGAATGGCGACAAAGCTCATGGTCCTGATGAGTTCGTCCTTGGCGAAGGTGCGCACCAGCGTCAGGCGGCCGACGGGCACCATCATCGCGCCGCCGCAACCTTGCAGGATGCGGCAGGCGACGAGCAGATGGATATCGCTCGAGATCCCACACAGCAGCGATCCCAGCGAAAACAATCCGATTGCGGACGCAAACACACGGCGTGTGCCAAACCGGTCGGCCATCCAGCCACTGATCGGTATGAAGACCGCAAGCGAGAGCGTGTAGCTCGCAAGCACCGACTTCATGCTCAGCGGTGCCACGTCCAGGGCCGCCGAAATCGCGGGGACGGCCGTATTCAGAATGGTGGTGTCGAGCGACTCCATGAAGAAGGCAACGGCGACTAGCCAGGGCAGGAGCGCCTTGCTTGCGACCGAGGGGGCACCCAGGAAGGTAGGAGTTTTCATCCGTCCTTAAACGACTCGCGAGCCAGAGATTTTGAGTCGGCGTGAGCTCGAGTTTGAAAGAACATGCAGCTGGCCAAAGCAATCGCAGTCAGGGCTTGGCGTTCGGGGTCAATCCAGCAACCCGTCCAGCAAA
>JBEKVI010000096.1:0-9121 GCA_049514215.1 Burkholderiaceae bacterium | reverse complement strand
ACGCGGACCTTCACGATCGGCGGTGTCGCGGGCTTAAACAACATCCCGGTACTGGGCAATAACATTCCGGGAACCTGTTCGACCTGCCATAGCCAGACCAACGCAGGCAACGACTCGTTCCCGAATGCCCAGCACGACATCGGTATCGCCGGACAGTCCGTGGCGTTTAACGGTCCCGCCCCGGCCAAGGATCTGCCGATCTTCCAGCTGACCTGCACGGGCACGGCAACGACAGTCTACGGTGGCCAGGTCGTGACCACCAACGACCCGGGGCTGGCGTTGATCACCGGGAAGTGCGCCGACATCGGTCGCTCGACGGTGCCGGACCTGCGGGGCCTGGCTGCGCGTTCGCCCTACTTCCACGATGGATCCGCATCGAGCCTGACTGACGTCATCAACTTCTATAACAAGCGCTTCTCGATTGGACTGTCGGCCCAGGATATCGTGGATCTGGGCAACTTCTTAAGCGTTCTCTAATTTAGAGCCGTCGTATCCAGGTTCCGCTCGCGCTCCCCACGGGGCGCGGGCGGTTTTTTTTGGTCCGATCGATTCGACTTCCCGCTCGTCGGCCTAAACCTTTAGGCCACGCCGATCTGACCCTGTTTCCGGGTGAGACGCACCAGGCGAAAATCCGAAGCCCGATCCTTGGCAACCCGCCCGGCAGCCAATACGCATTCGAGCGAGTGGCTGGTCGCTAGAACCTGCGTCTGGTATTCGGTGGCGACATCGCACACGCGCCTCCAGAGCGATTGGAGCTTGTCATATTGAACGCCGCTGTCGATCTCATCGATAAGCACGATCCCGCCTGCGTTGGCCGCGACCGCCAAGAGAATCGCGAAAAAACGGGTGACCCCTCCTGAGACGTTGTGAAGCGGAATCTTGTGCGCACTGCCGACAATGGACGCGCACACTGTGGCCGTTCCCAAGTGCATCTCGATGGAGATCCCAGAGATGAAGAGGTACTCGGCCGAAATCGCTTCGTTAATTGCATAGGATGCGCCGCGCGCGCTTAAGCTCGAGTAAAGATCGGCCAGTTCTTCCGCGGTGGGCTGCGTGTAGGAGGAGAAAAAGGCGCACTTTAAAGGCGTTAGATCCGGTGCTTTGGCAAAAGTCAGCCGCCCATTTTGCCCCAGCGTCGGTGTGGCATCCACCACGAGCGGCAGGGGACTCGCGAGATACTTGAACGTGATGCCAGGCTCGCTTGCCACATGCGGCAGAACCGGGACCGGCCCGCTCATGGATTGAATCGGAGAAGTGCCGCCCAGACGCTCGATGACGAGGCTTCTGAGCGGATGCTGATCCCGCGAGAGCACGATCGAAATCGGCGTGGTCTGATTGTAGTTGTTAAAGAGATCGTCCCAGAAGTGATGACGTCCGTGGTTGGAGTTCGACATCGCATAGGTCTGGAAACCGCGGGCGACCTTGATCCGCATTCCCAGTTCCGGACTGGTTCCGGTGCACAGATAAACCGCCTCCAAAAACGCCGTCTTGCCGGTGCCGTTGCCTCCGACCACGAGATTTACCGGCCGCAGATCCTCTACTGCCGTGTGCGTATGTCCCCGAAAGTTCGTAATGGCCACGCCATCGATCACGATCGCCAAACGATCCTCTTCGACAGGAGGGCCCTGCGCTCAAAAGCCTGCGGGCCTCGCAAAGGGGACCGCCCGCTTTGGCGGACCCAATGGATATACTTCATGACGCCAGTGGAGCCGGCCAAAGAAAGCACGACAAGATTGGGGGAGGAGTTGTGGCCGCTTTGGAAGGGGAAGTTCATGGCCGCGATTGTCGCTGAAGCCAGGAGCGAAAGCCACCCCTCGAGTCGACCCGAAGGTCACGTCCAGACGTGACGAGTCGAACAGGATCTAGTTCACGCGCCGCTCAGAGTCCGCGGACTCTGGCATCTCGACCTCGGCACGTGTGCAATTGCGGCCGGCGGATTTGGCGGCATAAAGCGCCGCATCGGCGCGCTTGACCATGGCTTCGCTCGTATCTGCGGCTTTGCCGTAGGCAATCCCCGCCGAGACTGTGAGCGCCAAGCTCGGTGCAATCGATCCCCAGGGATATTCCAGGATGCAAGTGCGTACGCGCTCGGCGATCGCCAACGCCGCCTCGCTGTTGGGAAGGCCCGGCAAAACGAGCAGAAACTCCTCTCCTCCGTAACGCCCCATGCGAGCGTCGTGGCGCAAGACCCCCATCGTGATCTCGACGAACTGGCGCAAAACACGGTCGCCGACCAGGTGGCCATAGGCATCGTTGACGAGCTTGAAGTGATCGAGGTCCATGAACACCAAGGCAAGCACGGTGTCGGCCTGCTCGTGAAGGCAGCCATCAAGGTAGTCAAGGATGGCCGTCCGGTTGGCGGCCCCCGTTAGTCCATCTCGAGACACCATCGTTTCTAGCAAGTGCTTGGTCGAGGCCAGTTTGCGATTTCTTTCGCCAAGCTTGGAACGTATCGTGGCGCTGTAGAGACCGACGAGGGCACATCGACCCAGGGTCGAGGCGATCCAAAGCGCGGTCAGAAGCGACTGGAACACGCTCGCATGCGGAAACGCCGTATCGGGCGGCAATGCGACGATGGTCGCTGCGACACCGACCAGAACCGCCACCCACATTATCAAGAGGGACCGTCGGTTCAGACGTAACGCGCCAAAAATGAAAATGATGAAAATCGTCGTAATGCTCAAAAGCGCGATCGCCGGATAAAGGAGCGCCATCAAGATCTGGAACGCGGTCGAGACGAGCGTGCGCCAAAAGGTCAGATAGGGATCTTCGAAGCGCTCGCTCCAGTGCGTCCCCACGGCAGCCACCGAGACCAGGGTGAGGACTGCGCCCCCCGCGAACTGCCATGCGAACGCCTGGATCGGCACGGCACTGGCGAGATAGAGCAAAAATACGAGGAGGGCATCGATGCCATGGCTTAACGCGATCATGGCAAGCGTGCGCCAGCGTCCGCGGCGGCGGCGGTTGGCGCGCGCATCGGACTGTCGATCGGCAGACCAGGGCATCTCCTGCAAATTGGTTTCCATGTTCTTCGTCTGCGAAGGCAGGATCGCTCGCCCGTTGGGGTCAGGAGCAAGCGCGATCGATCCCGGGCACAACGACTTTTTTAGGTCGGGCGGTCATTCTTATCGACCGATTTCGCGAAAACAAGAGTCGCCATGGGGCCTGCCCCACAAATCATGTTAAGTACTCTTACCCGGCGGGGCAATTGATCGACCTCAAGGAACTATCGCCCCCACGTCGCCTTGGCGCAACGCAATTTGCAATGTCTGCCGAAATTCCAAAAAAATTAGAGGCCCATTCGCAAGGACGGGACACACCATGCCAAATTTAATAGGCCCCGCCCACAGTTTCGCGATCTCGCGTGGCTCTTCGCGTCCTTCGGGGAAGATCGTCGCGCGGCGCGAAAAAACGGGCGGATTGGAGCAGCACTAGAGGGGCTGGCCTACCAGGCGCAATCCCCCGTCGCACTCAATGACGGCCCCCGTCATGAAGGTGTTGCCCACCAGAAAGGCGATCGCCTGGGCGATGTCTTCGGGCTTTCCGACCCGACCTGCCGGGGTGGAACCCGCAAAACGCGCGAACGCTCGCTCCTTGTCCTCGGGCGAGAGCCAGTTCCACCAGGGCGTATCGATGACACCGGGAGATACGGCGTTGACCCTGCGCGGTCGCAATTCGACCGCCATGGGTCGTACCATCCCTTCAATGGCCGAATTGATGGCGGCCAAGCCCACCGTCCCGGGGTTGGCCGCGCGCGCCGAAATCGCGGTCACAAACGTAATCGAGCCCGCAGGCTCGAGAAGCGCAAGGGATTCGCGCGCGAGCGCGAAGTGCACAAAGAATTTGGCGTCAAATCCGGATTGCAGGTCGGCCACCGAGAGCTTCTCGAGGGGTCCCGCGCCTTTGCCGCCGCTGACGGCCACGACGAGATGCGCAAAAGGCCCGATAGACGCCAAGGCCCGCGCGCGCTCTTCAGGATTGCTGACATCGACCGTAAGGGCCAAAGCCCCGGGACCGAGCTGGCTTAGCGCCGCAGCCAGTTTTTCCTCGTCGCGCGCCAGGATCGTGACCGCGGCGCCCAGGCGATCCAAGAGCTTCGCGGTTGCAAGCCCGACACCAGACGAGCCTCCAGCGATCACGATACGGCTACCGGAAAACTGGAACATGGGGCCCTTGGAGTCGAATCAGTGGATTGCAGCGTACATGATGCGCTCTTCTGTCGCTTCGAGCGCCGAATACTCCTCGACGATCTTGCCCTGCTTTGCGACCAGGATCCGATCGGAAATCGCGAGGACCTCGGGAAGATAGGACGAGATCACAACCACGGCTTTGCCGGCGTCGGCCAGGCGGTTGATCTCGGCATGGATCTCAGCGATCGCACCCACATCGACGCCGCGTGTCGGTTCATCGAAGATGATGAGATCGGGATCCTGGGCAAGCGACTTGGCGATCACGACCTTTTGCTGATTGCCCCCGGAGAGCTCGATGACTTTCACGTCCCGGTTGATCGCGCGCACGTTTAAGAACTTGATCCAGTATTCGCCAACCTCCCTGGCCTGCCGGCCCGAGACCAGAACTCGGCCTCCCCGAAGCTTCGCTAAAAGTCCCAGGTAGATGTTCTGCGCGATCGACATCGTCTCGAAGAAGCCCTCGACTTTGCGATCTTCGGTGATGTAGGCGATGCCGTCACGAATCGCGGGCGCAGGCACGCGGTAGCGCACCGGCCGGCCGTGCAGGAGCACCTCGCCCCCATGGAAGAAATCGCGCTTGATAAGGCCTGCCACCACCTTGAAGGTTTCCGTGCGCCCCGCCCCGACAAGCCCGAAAACGCCCGTGATCTGGCCTGCGAAGACCGACAGCGAATTGTTCTTCACCATCGCCGCCATGCGCAAGTTCTGCACCGAAAGCACGCAAGGCCCCTGCGGCCGCACCGTGCTCTTGCGCGTTCCATAGAGCGTTTGCGAAAGGTCGCGGCCCACCATCGCCTGGATGATCCGGGCGCGGTCGAAGTTCGACTTCTGATCCGTGACGACGTGCCGGCCGTCTCTTAGGATCGTGATGCGGTCCGCGAGAAAGAGCGCTTCTTCGAGCGCGTGCGAGATGAAGATGACCGAGACCCCGCGGCGCTTGAGCGTGAAGACGAGATCGAAGAAGTACTTCTTCTCTTCAGGGGTGAGGCTTGCGGTGGGTTCATCGAAGATGATGATGCGAGCCTTCTGGAGCACGGCGCGCGCGATTTCGACCATCTGCTTTTGCGCCGCACCCAGCATGGCGACGGTCGCCGTCGGGTTGACGTCGAAATTAAGCGACTGCAGGAATTGCTGGGCTGCGATATAGATGCCGCGCAGCCGATTAAAAAAGCGCTCCTGACCCAAAAAGAGGTTCTGCGCGACCGTCATGCTGGGAACAAGACTCGTCTCCTGGAACACCATCGCGATGCCCTCGTGATGCGCCTCAAGCGGCGTGCGCAGCTCCACATTCTTGCCTTCGACCTTCATCTCGCCTGAGGTGAGCGTCACGACGCCCGCCATGACCTTGGTGAGCGTCGATTTGCCCGCGCCATTTTCACCGAGCAGCGCATGGATCTCGCCCCGTTGCAAATCGAAATCCACCGCTTCGATGGCCGGCACGCCCGCGTATTTCTTGGTGGCTTGGCGCAGCTCCAAAATGAGATCCGGCGCGGTGCTCATACGTTCTCGCTTTCTACCGGTGCCCCAGGGGCAAGGCGCAGGAGCCGGCCCGCTCCCTTAGAGGCGACATACAGGGC
Organism: Burkholderiaceae bacterium; assembly: GCA_049514215.1. Classification (GTDB taxonomy): domain Bacteria; phylum Pseudomonadota; class Gammaproteobacteria; order Burkholderiales; family Burkholderiaceae_D; genus BOG-994. The sequence goes on along the minus strand of JBEKVI010000096.1, from coordinate 3,354 downwards.
GCCGCCGCATTCGCAAACCGCCGTGATGCCATGATGGTGCCCATCGACCCGGCTGTGAAAGCTATAGAGGATTTCGCCCGAGGCGCTTACGCGCACGACGAGCCCGTAAGAGCGGGGCGGCGCCCACGGCTTGAGCACTCCCATCTGCTTGACGCCGGCGCCTTGCAAGGGCTCCAGAAAACTCGTCCCCGACGATAAGGCGGGCGCGACCCAGTACCTCGGATCGACCTCCTCCATCATGCGCCGCCGATAGTCGGGCTCGCGCAAGACGAACTCCACCAATTGCGTGCGGCACACAAAGCAGGTGAGCCAGAAGCCTCCGCCTAGAGCCCCCGAGAGGCGCGAGGGATAGCCCGGAAGCTCATGCAGCAACTCAACCGGCTTGCCTTGTCCCAGACGCAACACCCGGTGGCGCCAGCTTTCGGACACCAGAATCTCGGCGCCCGATACCAGAACGCCAAAGGGATACGCGAGTCCGCGCCGCACTTCGCGCGCACTGTTATCAGTAAGCGACCAGTATCCCACTCGCCCCGATTGACCCAGGGACATGAGATCGAAATTCCATTTCTCGAGCGGATAGCGCGCCGAGCCTTCGGTGAAATAGAGATTGCCCTCTTCATCAAACGCCAGCGCGTTCACAGACAAGAGCGGCTCTGAACCGAGGGAAGTCAAGATCGCACCACCGTGGGCACCCCCCACGACAACAATTTTCTGCCCACCGATGGCCAAGGCTCTCTCGGAGGCCGAGCGCACCGCCAGGCCTGTAATGGGGGCATCGAAGGTCTCTACCTTGTGCAGCTCTTCGCCCACGAGTTCGTAGAGGATGTTGCCGGCTGCAACCCAAAGCTTCTGGCCGTCGCTCGCCAGATCCTCGATCCCGGGGAGTTCGGCCACGACGGTGGCATTTTCCAGGGCGCGGTTGGGTTTGAGCGCCCCATCCATGACCGGGACCGTGATCGCGGCTTCGCCGCGACCCAAGAGCCGGTCCGCCCACGCCTTGAGTGCCGTGCTCATGCCGCCTTCTTCCAGCGGGTGTCGTACTGCACGAAGCTCGGATCGGCCTTTTGCAGCTTGTAGCGTCCGATCCGGTTGTTGAAGATCCCGCCGAGATAGAGATAGCCCCGGTGTTCCCGCATGGACGTGATCATCGGGTGGTTCACGCCCGAGGGATCCCAGAAGACGTCGAGCACCTCGCCCGCTTCATTGAATTTCAAGACGCAGCCGGTGTTGATGTTGGGAAAGAGCCATTCATCGACCGGCACGCGCTTGGCCATGCGCCGCCGAAAACCGGGCATGCGCATCGCGAGATCGTAGGCGGGGCTGCGCATGCCGACCATCGCGAGCCAGTAGTTTCCGTCGGAGGCGAGGTTGATGTTATCCGGGTAGCCCGGTAGATTCTCCAGCACCATGGCCGTCTCACCGCGCCGGGGCCCATCAAACCAGTAGCGTTTCACGCAACAGCCCCAGGTTTCCGCAAAGAGAATGGACTGGCGATCGCTCGCGATGCAAATGCCGTTGGGAAACTTCAGGTTGCGCAAGACCGTGTGGGTCGTCTTGGTGCGCGGGTCGTAGCAGACGATGCGGCCGTTGCCACGCGCCTCGAGACCGTCGACGGCCCATTCGTGCATCTCGTAGCGAACGGTCGCCTCGCTAAAGAAGATGCGCCCATCGTCGGCGATGTCGAGATCGTCGGCCAGCCGCAGCCGACTGTCATCGTTGATCGAGGCGAGGCTGCGATTGGTCTCATCGGTCGCTTTTTGCACCTCGCCTTGGGGGGTGACGAGATAAAGCCCCATGCCTCCAATGCAGACGTAGAGATTGTCCTGGCGATCGAAAGCCATGCCCAGCGGCTGGCCGCCAATGTGGGCGAACACCTCGACGCGTTCGTAGTCGGGCGCGAAAAACCTCATGATGTCGCCGTGACGCGAGCCCGCATAGAGGTTGTCGTGCCGATCGAGGATCACGTCTTCCGGGGCTTCGATGCGCCCCAGACCGATAAGGCTGACATCCAAAAGCTTGTTATTCACCGCAAAGACCGTCCCGCCTTCGGGCGTGCAGTCGGGCGCCTTGGGAAGTGGATGGTAGGTCGGACTCACGTAGACCTTGCTGATGATGCGATGCCGGTTCTTAAGCCAGCGGATATCGAATACGGCCGCAGCAATCAGGATGGCGGCCAGCACCATGCGGTTCACGCCGCCCGGTGCCGAGAGCGTCGTCAACCCATTGGTAATCAGTAGCACAATCAGAGTGCCCACCATCGCCTTGGTCACGGAGCCTCGCCCGCCACCCAGGCTGATGCCACCCAAGACAGCGGCGGTCACGACCGTAATCTCCAGCCCCACGCCGATATCGGCGCCGGCGGTCGCAAGCCGCGAGGCAAAAAAGCATCCGCCTGCCGCGGTCAAGACGCCTGACGCCACATAGCACAGTGCCACCGTGCGACGCACGGGAATGCCGCTGTTGTAGGCGGAGCGGCGCGATCCACCAATCGCCATGATGTGCCAACCCGGACGCAGGCGCGTCAAGAACACGTGCCCGAAGATTGCAACGATCACGTAGCACCAGGCAACCGTGGGAAGGCCCAGGAAGGTGCCATTGCCCAGAAAATCCCAGACGTCCGAATCCGGCAGTCCGGCTGCAATGGCCGTGGAGTACTGCAGGCTCACGATTTCATAGATGGAGCGAAAGACAATGAGCGTGATGAGCGTCGTCAAAAACGCTCGAAGGCGCAGATAGCCGATCAGAACCCCATTGATCGCCCCCAGAAGCGCGCCACCCAAGAGCGTACCCAGGACCGCGAGTCCGACCGGCCACTTCAGGATATGCATGAAGAAAAGCGCAAAGAAGTTCGTGAGCGCAAACATCGATCCGACCGAAAGATCGATCCCGCCCACGATCATGACAAGTCCCAAGCCCAGGACGATGAAGCCGATCTCGCCCGCCTGCCTTAAAGTGTCGGCGAGCATGATGGGGGCGAAGAAATTCCCGATCAGCTGGCCTGACGCGATGAGAACAGCGACCAACAGCAATACCGGGATGGCCGTCTCGGTCCAGCGCTTGGAGAGAATCTCGCCCAGCCAGTGGTCGGGCCAATAGCGATAGCGCAGTCGGGTCAGCGTCTCATTCATGTTCGCTTCTTAAAGCAATCAAACTTGGCTGGAATCGGTACCAAAGCACGGCGACGGGCCCGCGAGCGGAAACCAAACTGCGGGACAATCAGTCGAGGTCGGGAAAGCGCCGGGTGCGCCTTCCCGCTTCAATCCCCGCTTACTTCGTTGCGGTGAGTTTCCAGCAGGTCCCTTCCAGCCCGGCGTTTGAGGGCGTAATCGGAATCAGGGTCGTGTAGATGTTCTG
>JBEKVI010000095.1:0-9170 GCA_049514215.1 Burkholderiaceae bacterium | reverse complement strand
CGGCTCAAGCACATGTCCCGCAAGGACGATGTCGAGCTTGCCAAGAGCAATATCCTGCTCGTGGGGCCGACCGGTTCAGGGAAGACTCTGCTGGCGCAGACCCTAGCGCGGCTTTTAAATGTCCCCTTTGTGATCGCCGATGCCACGACTTTGACCGAGGCAGGCTATGTGGGCGAGGATGTGGAAAACATCATCCAGAAGCTCCTGCAGAACTGCAACTACGAGGTCGAGAAGGCGCAAAAGGGCATCGTCTACATCGACGAAATCGACAAAATCTCGCGCAAATCCGACAATCCCTCGATCACCCGAGACGTCAGCGGAGAAGGCGTGCAGCAGGCCTTGCTCAAGCTCGTCGAGGGGACGATGGCATCCGTGCCACCGCAAGGCGGGCGCAAGCATCCGAACCAGGATTTCGTCCAGATCGATACGACCAATATTCTGTTCATTTGCGGCGGCGCGTTTGACGGCTTGGAGAAGGTGATTCGCAACCGTTCCGAGAAGAGCGGAATTGGATTCGAGGCCGAGGTCAAGAGTCAAAACGACCGTTCCGTGGGCGACGTCTTGCGGGAGGTCGAGCCAGAAGACCTGATCAAATTCGGGCTCATTCCCGAACTGGTGGGGCGACTGCCGGTGGTGGCGACCCTCAACGAACTGAACGAGGAAGCGCTCATCGAAATCCTGGTTGAGCCGAAAAATGCCTTGGTCAAGCAGTACCAGAAGTTGCTGGCCATGGAAGGCGTCGAACTGGAGATCAGGCCCGGCGCCCTGCAGGCGATTGCCCGCAAGGCCCTCAAGCGCAAGACGGGCGCCCGAGGACTTCGCTCCATGCTCGAGCACGCCCTGCTCGATGTCATGTTTGAGTTACCCAGCCAGAAGGGCGTGGCCAAGGTCGTCATCGACGAGAACCAGATCGTCGGCGACGCCAAGCCTCTTTTGATCTACGGCGAACAGCCTAAAGTAGCAGGCTCGAATTAGGTCTCAGCCTCAGGATCCGGCGAAAGGATCCGAAAGAAATACTAGACCCGCGCGGACGGCTCAGATAGAGGCAGGCCCCGCCTTGGGCTCTCCATTCCAGTGTCGTTCATGTCTATCGCGTGGGCGGCTTTCCCACGACATTTGTCAAAAAACCCGGCTTAGCTTGCAATTCCTGTGCGTACACACAATATGGTAGCTAGTTAGGCACGAAAGGAAAAACTATGTCCTCTACATCGATCTTGCCCTCGGAGCGGATCCAGCTACCATTGCTGCCGTTGCGAGATGTGGTCGTATTCCCCCACATGGTCATTCCGCTTTTCGTCGGTCGCCCGAAGTCGATCAAGGCGCTCGAGACCGCCATGGAAGCTGGAAAAAGCATCATGCTGGTGGCCCAGAAGACGGCCTCAAAGGACGAACCCTCGGCCGAAGACATCTACGAGATCGGCTGCGTCTCGAATATATTGCAGATGTTGAAGCTGCCCGATGGCACGGTGAAAGTCCTCGTCGAGGGTGCCCAGCGGGCCCGTATTCATCGCATCGAGGAACTCGACACGCATTTCATCTGCGAGTTGACTCCCGTGACCCCGGATACGGAGCAGCACGCTGAACTCGAGGCGATGCGCCGCGCTATCGTCCAGCAGTTCGACCAGTACGTGAAACTCAACAAGAAGATCCCGCCTGAGATCCTGACATCGCTGTCGGGCATCGACGAGGCGGGTAGGCTTGCGGACACGATCGCAGCACATCTGCCGCTCAAGCTTGAACAGAAGCAGGCGGTGCTCGAGATGTTCAAGGTCTCGGAGCGACTTGAGCATTTGCTCACGCAGCTCGAGATGGAACTCGACATTCTTCAGGTGGAAAAGCGCATCCGCGGCCGTGTCAAACGGCAGATGGAAAAGAGTCAGCGTGAGTACTACCTCAACGAGCAGGTCAAGGCAATCCAGAAAGAGTTAGGCGAGGGCGAGGACGGAGCCGACATTGAGGAGCTTGAGAAGAAGATCCAAGCTGCTCGTATGCCCAAAGAGGCACGGCTTAAAGCCGAGGCCGAGCTGAAGAAGCTCAAGCTCATGTCGCCCATGTCAGCCGAAGCTACGGTCGTGCGCAACTATCTCGACGTGGTCGTCAATCTGCCTTGGAAGAAAAAGAGCAAGGTCACGCGCGATCTCAAATTCGCTGAGAGGGTACTCGAGGAAGACCACTACGGCCTGGAAAAGGTGAAAGACCGCATCGTGGAGTATCTCGCCGTCCAGCAACGTGTCGAAAAGGTCAAAGCCCCGATTCTCTGCCTTGTAGGGCCACCTGGAGTGGGTAAGACTTCGCTTGGACAGTCGATCGCTCGGGCCACCAATCGCAAGTTCGTGCGCATGGCGCTCGGCGGGGTCCGCGACGAAGCGGAAATCCGCGGTCACCGGCGGACCTATATTGGTTCCATGCCAGGCAAGATCTTGCAGAGCTTATCGAAGATTGGCGTACGCAATCCGCTCTTTCTTCTCGACGAAGTCGACAAGATGGGAATGGACTTCCGTGGGGACCCGGCATCGGCCCTACTCGAAGTGCTCGATCCTGAACAGAATCATACGTTTCAGGATCACTATGTTGAAGTCGATTTCGATTTGTCCGACGTGATGTTTGTGGCGACATCGAATTCGTTCAACATACCGCCTGCCTTGCTCGATCGGATGGAAATCATCCGGCTTGCGGGCTATACGGAGGACGAGAAGCTTTCGATTGCGTTGCGTTACCTCTTGCCCAAGCAGATGAAGAACAACGGAGTCAAGGGCGAGGAACTCGTGATCGGCGAGAGCGCGATCCGCGACATCATTCGCTACTACACGCGCGAGGCCGGAGTTCGTGCCCTCGAGCGCGAGATCTCCAAGATCTGCCGCAAGGTCGTCAAGATGCTGCTGTTGAAAAAACATGAGGGAAAAGTCCAGGTCGCGTCGCGCAATCTCGACAAATTCCTGGGTGTACGTCGCTACAACTTTGGAATGGCCGAGAAGGACAATCAGGTGGGGCAGGTCAGTGGTTTGGCCTGGACCGAAGTCGGCGGCGATCTGTTGACCATCGAGGTGGTCACCATGCCAGGCAAGGGTACGATTCAGCGCACCGGGTCGCTTGGGGACGTTATGAAGGAGTCGGTCGAAGCGGCGCGTTCAGTCGTACGATCGCGTTCGCGACGTCTGGGAATCGCCGACGATGCCTGGGAAAAGCGTGATATTCACGTCCACGCGCCCGAAGGTGCTACGCCGAAGGACGGTCCTTCGGCAGGCATCGCCATCACAACGGCGATCGTCTCGGCGCTCACGCGTATCCCAGTTCGCGCCGATGTCGCGATGACCGGCGAGATCACTTTGCGGGGAGAGGTGCTACCCATCGGTGGGCTCAAAGAGAAGCTTCTGGCGGCTCATCGTGGCGGCATCAAGACCGTGCTGATTCCTGAGGAGAACGTAAAAGACCTCCAAGAGATTCCCGACAATGTGAAGAACAAACTCGAGATCATCCCCGTCAAGTGGATCGACAGCGTTCTTGAGATTGCCCTGGAACGCGCGCCTACGCCCTTGCCAGAGGAAGAGGTCGTGGCGACCACGGCTGCTGCTCCTGCGATCGTTCCTGCTCCCGAAGCCAAGGGCGACGGCGAAGTCGTCAAGCACTAATCAGGTCCCATGTCTTTTGGCCCCGACAACTTCTGTCGGGGCCATTTTCATTTTAGGGATCGACGCGACCGCATACCTCTACACCGATCTCATCGTCTGCGAAACCGATCTACATGTGTATCGAAGTGAATCGAATATGCAGCCAAGATGGCGTCACTTCACTGGGCAATCGCGCGGAAAAGCGCTTGACACAAGGCTTAGCGGATTGCTCTAATAACCCCTCCGCGGAAGTCGTCCGACAATCATCAGGCATGCGCTAAGTACGAAGCGCTGCGCGCTGAGCGACCAAATCTATTGAGGGGGGATTCACGTGAACAAAACAGAACTGATCGACCACATCGCAAAGTCCGCCGATATTTCCAAGGCGGCTGCGGGTCGTGCTCTCGATTCGGTCGTCGTCGCGGTCAAGTCCACCCTGAAGAAGGGCGGGACGGTCACGCTCGTAGGCTTTGGCACTTTTTCAGTCGGAAAGCGCGCCGCCCGTACCGGGCGCAATCCTCGAACGGGCGCTACGATTAAAATCAAATCCGCGAAGGTCCCCAAGTTCAAAGCTGGTAAAGCCCTCAAGGATGCTGTAAACTAGAGGGCTTCTCTACGCGTTCATTCGTGTGCGAGAAAGCTGGGTTCGTCGAGCAGAGGCGGAGAGCTTCGGGTGCTTAGCTCAGTTGGTAGAGCGGCGCCCTTACAAGGCGTAGGTCGGCGGTTCGAACCCGTCAGCACCCACCACGAGATCAAAGCGCCGGCTTCCAGAATGATGTGGGACTGAGCTATCTCGCAGGCTCACAGTGCAGGTCAAGGAGTGGTAGTTCAGTTGGTTAGAATACCGGCCTGTCACGCCGGGGGTCGCGGGTTCGAGTCCCGTCCACTCCGCCAACTTTCATCGGTTCATACGCTTTCTGGCCATGCGTACGAGTGTATCGTGCCGGATCCGTCACATGAGTGGCTCTCGCTCTCGCGTGCGAATCTTAAGCCCGCGGGAATAGCTTGCCTTTCCGCCTCACCGGGTCGCGCCTGCGTCATGAAAAAGATTTCCTCGAACTCACTGTTCTTTACGAAGCGGATTTTTCCGGTGATCTGGTTCGGTTTCCTGATCTTTTTCGCGAGCGTCCCCTGGGTCAGCGGCCATCACCAGATCGCATTGGCCCCGATCGTGTTCGCGTGCGTCATGGGCGCATTTGGCTTCGTCCTCATGAAGAAGCTGGTTTGGGACCTGGTCGACGAGGTCTACGACGGGGGCGACTACTTGCTCGTCAAAAATGGCGGTATCGAGGGGAGAATCGAACTGGCAAATGTGATGAACGTGGGCGCATCGGTCTATACGAATCCGCCACGCGTGACTTTACGGCTAGCCGAGCCCTGCGCGTTCGGGACAGAGGTCTCATTTAGTCCTGCCCGATCGTTTACCCTGAATCCCTTCGCCAGGAATCGGATCGTTGACGATCTGATCGAGCGCGCGGATGCGGCAAGGACAAGGCGCCTGAGGTAAGGTAGCCAGTGCGGCCGTCTGCGCCTTCGCCGACAAAGCTTACCTAGGGGCCTCCTTCCCCGCCAACGGCACCGTACACCTGACCGGTTGCGAAGCTCGATTCGTTGGATGTGAGCAGCACGTAGATCCCCGCAAGTTCCGCAGGCTGACCCGGACGCCCCATCGGTGACTGTGCGCCAAAGGTCGGGATCTTCTCCGGCGGCTGTCCGCCCACGACCTGCTGGGGTGTCCAGACCGGGCCTGGCGCGACCGCATTCACGCGAATACCTAGCTTGACCAACTGTTTTGCAAGTCCCTTTGTAAAAATCATGATCGCGCCTTTGGTCGCTGCGTAGTCGATGATGACTTCGCTCGGGTCGTAGGCATTGACGGAGACGGTGTGGATGATCGTCGACCCGCCTTAAGGAGCGGTCCTGCGGCCTTCGTGATCCAGAACATCGCATAGACATGGGCCTTGAAGGTCTCGTCGAATTGCTCCGACGAAATATCGAGAATCGAGGACTGTGCTTTCTGTGACATTCCATGACCTAATCGACACGCGCTTTCAGCAAGACATCGATACCGTGGAGTTGATGCGTCCGCTTGCCTGCTACAACCTCGCCGTATCCGGTCCGCACCATGAGGCTATCGTCGCCAACCTCGCGTGTCGCGCTGCGATGAGCGGACGGGGAGTTGTCCACCTTGCTGTTGCCAAAGACGTCTAGCAGGAAACTAGGGTGCAAGATCGACCGTCCTCGGAAAATCATCAACTGCGAGCGTCGGACGTCTGGACGCAAGCGTCGGCTGCAGCGGCGAGCGACTCCATCAAGGCGGCGGCGATGCTCCTCAATGGAGGGTCCCGAATCGCCATCTTGGCGGGGCAAGGCGCCCTCGAGGCGACAACTGAGGTTGCGCAGCTGGCTGAAATCCTCGGAGCGTCCGTGGCCAAATCATTGCTGGCGAAAACACTTCTCGACGACGATTCGCCGTTGACGACGGGAGGCATCGGCCATCTGGGAACACTCGCGTCTTTGGAGATGATGAAAAGCTGCGATACGATCTTATTCTCGGTTCGACCATGCCCTGCATTGACTACTACCCCGATCAGGGCAAGGCTCGCGGAATTCGGATCGACGACAAGCCCGAGCGCATCGGTTTGCGCTATCCGGTCGAACTCGGTGTGGTGGGCGGCGTCCGCAGCGACCCTGCGTGAGTTGCTGCCCCAGTTGCGGCGCAAATCCGATCGGTCGTGGCTTCTCGCGAATCAAGAGCGCATGGGCCAGTGGAATGACTTGCTGCGCAAAATAGAGCACGATCCGAGGCAGCCGATGCGCCCACAAGGCGTAGTGCGAATCTTCGGGGGACATGATCGATCGTGACGCCATCATCGCGCTCGATTGCGGCGCAAACACGCACTTCGCGGCACGCCATTTGAGAGCCAAGTCGACGCAAAAGCTGGCCTTGAGCGGAATGTTGGCCAGCATGGGGCCTGGACTTCCGTTTTCCATCGCCGCGAAACTGGCGTATCCCACTCGTCAGTGCGTGGCCATCGTGGGCGACGGCGGCTTTGCGACGCTCATGGCGGAATTCACCACCGCGGTTCGGCTAGAGCGTCCGATCAAGGTCCTGCTCCTGAAGAACAACGTATTGGGCGAAGTTCAGTTCGAGCAGCGCGATCTCGGGTTTCCGAGGTTTGGCTGTAAATTGGGCGAGATCGATTTTCAGGAATTTTCCCTGGTATGCGGCGGTGACGGAATTCAAGTGCATCCGACGCGAAGAGCTGATGCCCACAATTCGACTTGCCCTCGCGAGTCCCAAGGCCGCGATCATCGAGGTATTGGTCGATCCGGAAGAGCCTCCTTTGACCCCCCAGTAACTGCAGGCATCGATGTGACCTCTTGGTCTGAGTCGAGACACCGAATGCGCTCGCCTCTGGGCGCGCTCAACGCCGCATTTGGGCAGTGCGGAAAGCAATCGGCGCGGAGCTTGGATTTCGCCCGAGATAGTTGACTTTTAATTCTCGGCGGGCCTATTCTCCTCTTGCGTGAGCAAGAAAGTCTCGAGATCGTTTTGTCGCGATCGAGCCTTAGCGCGGGATGCGGCGGCACCGCATTCTCTCGTCGTCGCTTGGCTTTATAACAAGTCATCGCTGTTGTCAGGGGGAAATATGACTGCTCGCAAAGCGTTGCTCTTCTTGTCGGGTCCCACGGTGATGACGGTCTGCGTGGTAGCGCTAATGTGGGTGACACTTCTGACCCCAGCTAAGGCGACGCTGCCGCTGCACGGGACGCGGGCGCAGGCAGTCGATCTGGGCTCGGCGTCCGCCATTGAAGGCGCTGTGCCCGTCACGATCACGGTTGCCTTGAAGCTGCGAAATCCGGACGCGATGCAAGCGCTGCTCGAGTCGATCTACACGCGCGGCAGCGCGCAATATCACCAGTTTCTCTCCACGGACCAGTTTAAGACCCAGTTCGGGCCCTCCGCAGAGACGATCGCCGAGGTCAGCCGGCACTTTCGGGCGGCTGGATTTCAGGTGGCCCAGACTTCGACTGCGCATCTGAGCGTCACCGGCGGCCTCGCGGCGCTGGAGAAGGAATTCGGAGTGTCCTTGCACGCATACGAGATGCCAGCCATAGCGGGCAATCCCGGTTATCGTTTTCATGCGCCCGTTGGCAAACCGCAGATCTCGAATGCCATCTCGGATGCGGTCCAGGCGGTCGTGGGTCTGGACACGCGCCCGCATGCCTTGCCGCAGGTGATGAAGTCTCCGCTGCTTTCGTCCCATAAATCGGCGGCTAAACCGGCGAGCACCGGGTCTGACTTGTCCGATCTTTTCGGAATCTTGACGGTTCGGGACTTTGCGAAGTACTACGACGTCGATCCGCTCTATGACCACGGGCTCAATGGCGCGGGCAAGACCATCGGGATAGTGACGTTCGCTTCCTTCACCCCAAGCGATGCGTTTGCCTACTGGAACGCCGTGGGGCTCACTGTGTCGCCGAATCGGATCACAGAGATTCAGATCGACGGCGGCGCTGGAGCACCGAGCGACGCGGCGGGATCGGTGGAGACCACGCTGGACGTGGAGCAGTCGGGGGGTCTTGCCCCCGGCGCGCGCATTCGGGTCTATGAGGCTCCCAACACGAACCAGGGTACCGTCGATGCCTACGCCGCAGTGATCGATGCGAACCGCGCCGATACGATTTCCAGCAGTTGGATTTCGTGGGATTACGAGGACCAACTCGATACGCCGAGCGGCGGCGCTGCGACCAATCCCAACACAGGAAAGCCCTCCACGGTTTTCCTCACATTGAACGACTTGTTTGCCCAGGCAGCACTCCAGGGTCAGAGCCTCTACATTGCCACCGGCGACTGGGGCGCCTTTATATCGGATATCTACTACGACGTTCCGTCGTGGCCGCCGCCGCCGGAGTCGATCGTTCTCTCGGTGGGGGACCCCGCAGTCCAGCAATGGGCAACCGCCATGGGAGGCACGACCTTGGCCGGATCGATAACGCTGGCGGTGAGCGCAACGCAGAACCTGACGATCAATATTCCCAAGGAGCAGGCCTGGGGCTGGGATTATCTGATTCCGTTTTGCGCGGACATTGGCTACAACCCGCTCTCGTGCGGCATTTTCTCGACGGGCAGTACGGGTGGTATTAGTCCCTTCATGCCGTTGCCGTTCTATCAGCGAGGCATTACCGGGATCTTGGACACCGCACCGGGTCAGCGTCTCTTGGACTACTCGCAGACTCCGCCTGCGCCGGTCGTCACCTTGCCCGCCAAATTCCGCGGTCGCAACGTGCCCGACCTTTCCTTGAATTCGGACCCGGAGACCGGCTACGTCATCTATTACACCTCGAGCGCGACCGGGTTTGGGCTTTTCGACTTCTATGGTGGTACCAGTTTCGCTGCGCCGCAGATCAATGGTGTGACAGCGGTATTTGACGAAGCCTACGGACGAGTGGGATTGCTTAACTTTGCGCTCTACGATCTGGTGCGCCGCGGAGTTGCCTATGGTGGCCCGAATGCGCCTCTAAGGGATATCTCTGCGGGAGACAACTGGCATTTCT
>JBEKVI010000094.1:0-9291 GCA_049514215.1 Burkholderiaceae bacterium | reverse complement strand
TAGGAAGGCCAGAAAGCCACCTTCAGTCGCGAAGGCGGATCGTACATCGCGCGCTCCCCCGTGAGAGGCAAAAAATTGATGACGTTGCCCTCAAATTCAGCAGGCATGGCGGCGAGGTTCTGCGGTCCTCCCATTTGTCCCAGTACCGCGAACACATGGTCGCGACCGATGAGCCGGCTAACCGCGACGGCCGCACGTGCGGGATCGCCACTGCTGTCTTCGACCACGAGCTTGATCCGTCGGCCGTTAATGCCTCCCTGCTGGTTCAATTCGTTGGCCCGCATCTGCAGGCCGTTTCGCAACTGCCGCCCGTAGGCGGCCGTCGGGCCCGAAAGGTCCTGGATCGTGCCCACCACGAGTTCGCTCTTGCTCACCCCCTGGTAGTTCTGCGCCGTGGATTCGCCCACGATGAGACTAAGACAGACAAGGTAGAACATCCGGGCGAGGTTTACACGGTTAACCGCCCTCAACGCGTCCTCTCCTTCACACGATGGCCATGCTTCGGTTCATGATAAGCCGCGATGGGAGGGCCGGGACAATCGGGGTATGTCCGGATGGAGCATCCGGCGTCACACGCGGCGCGCATTGAGGTCCTGCGGCATGTGCATACGAAGTTTGCACCGAGCAAGCCGCTCGGATCGGCTGCGCAGTGGCACAATGGTTTCGAAGCCCTGGAGAACCGGTGTGCCGCCATGAACCTGAAGATCGAACACGCAGGCCCTGTCACCACGATCCTCATCGACCGGCCACAAGTCCGCAACGCCGTCGATGGACCGACTGCGCGTGAACTGGTGGCTGCCTTACGCGCATTCGAGTCCGATTCCACACAGTCCGTAGCCGTCCTGGGGGGCACCGGAGGCAGCTTCTGCGCCGGAGCGGACTTAAAGGCGTTCGCCGATCGCGTGCGCGCCCCGGACAGGGCCAACCCGTTGGAATCCGACTTGTCTCAAACCGCGCCGATGGGCCCGTCACGGATGCTGCTTGCCAAGCCCGTCATCGCCGCTGTCGATGGCTATGCGGTGGCAGGCGGCATGGAACTCGCACTCTGGTGCGACCTCAGAGTGGTCGACGAGACGGCCACGTTCGGCATCTTTTGCCGGCGCTTTGGTGTTCCTTTGATCGACGGCGGCACCGTGCGCCTTCCTCGACTCATCGGGTTAGGTCGCGCACTCGATCTGGTCCTCACGGGTCGCTCGGTCGATGCACGGGAAGCCTTGGAGATGGGGCTTGCCAATCGGGTCGTGCCCGCAGGGCTCGCCCTGGCGAGCGCGCAGAAGCTCGCCCACGAGATCGCGGCCTTCCCCCAGGTTTGTCTGCGCAACGACCGCTTAAGCGTCTACGAACAGCAGGGCCTCGACGCCTGGGATGCCCTAGGCAACGAGTTCGAGCGCGGGCTAAAGACCCTCGCCACCGGAGAATCGGAGCAAGGCGCGTTGCGCTTTAAGGACGGTGCCGGCCGACACGGCAAGCCCGATGCGGACCGTGCCGCTTAACGGCCGGAGTCGAGCCAAGCTGCAAGCCCCGCCGAATTGAGCTCGATATCCATGTGCATCAATTCGAGAAGCGGTGCGCCCTGGAGTCCCCACCCTTTGTGCTGGGACTCGGCCACCACGAGTTCGGTCACGCCCTGCCTGATGCGATCGAGGCGTTCTGGTGTCGGTCCGAGGCCCGCCGCCGCACGCGCGATGTGAGCATGAGCGTCGACCAGGCGCAGGAGATCCGGAGCCAGGCGCAGCGGCTCGTTGACCCGTCCGTAGTGGGTCACGTAGAGGGCGCCGGGTTCTAGTGCGCACAGGCGATGAATCGAGCTGTGAAAAGCCGCCGGGTCGAACTGGATCGGGGTGGTTGCTGGAAAGACAAACTGCTCCGACCCCCGATCGAGTTCGCGGTACGACAGGCCGAACATGTCTCCGGTGAAAAGGTGACCGGTCCGATCGTCGCGAATGCAGATGTGGTGCCGCGCATGCCCTGGCGTATCGAAAAACTGCATGCGCCGCGAAACCAGAAGGACCGATGAAGTGTCGTGCGCTTCGATGATGCGCTCGGCGGGAACGGGTACGATCGTTCCGTACATGCGCTCGGCCGCCTCTTTGCCGTAGACCTCGATCGTCCCGGCCATGAGCTTGGCCGGATCGACCATGTGGCGCACTCCCCGGGGATGGACCACCAGGCGTGCCTTGGGAAACTCCTGCATCAGGCGACCCGCGCCACCCGCATGGTCGAGATGGACGTGGGTGAGAATGACAAAATCGACACTCTCCCGCGAGAGCCCCTTCTCAGCGAGGGCGCCGATCACATTGGGGACGGAACTGTTCGTGCCCGTATCAATGATCGCCGCCCGGTCCTCCTCGATAACGAGGTGAATCGCATCCATCTGCGCCCGGCAGTATTCCGAGTCAATGGCGCTAATGCCGTCGGTATAGTCGAGATTGATCATGGCAAGGGGGCTCCATTGGTGTGGCGGTGAAAACGGGCGAGAAAACTGGCGGTTGCCGGCTGCTGCGGATGATCGATCAGCTCGGCCGGCGGTCCGCGTTCGGCCACGCGCCCTTCGCGCATGAATAGGATCTCATTGGCCACGTCGCGCGCGAAACCCATCTCGTGGGTGACCAACAGCATGGTCATTCCGTCGGCGGCAAGCCCCTCGATCACGGACAGGACCTCACCTACGAGTTCGGGGTCAAGCGCCGAGGTCGCCTCGTCGAACAACAGGACGGTCGGCCGCATGGCAAGGGCACGTGCGATGGCAACACGCTGCTTCTGGCCTCCGGAGAGCCGATCCGGAGAGGCATTGGCCTTCTCTGCCAGGCCGACCTTCTCCAGGAGTGCCAAAGCGAGATCGCGCGCCTCGTGTTTTGGCGTTCGCAGGACAGTCGTGGGCCCCTCCATCACGTTGCCCAACACCGACATGTGGGGAAAAAGGTTGAAGTGCTGGAATACCATCCCCGTGGTGGCCCGAAAGGCCGCGAGCTCCCCATCCCCGGGAAGCCGGCTTTCGGGTTCGAAACGGATGGTCTTATCGCCCACGCGCACAAACCCCGCATCGGGCACAGTCAGGAGATTGATGCAGCGCAAAAGCGTGGACTTGCCGGATCCGGAGGGCCCGATGATGGCGAGCACCGCACCTTTGGGTACGTCAAGACTCACGTCTTCCAAAACCACGTGCGCTCCGAACTGCTTGCGCACGTGCGCGACTTCGACCATTGCGCGGGCAGCATCAGCCGTCATCGTGAATCACCAGCCGCTTTTCCAAGCGTCTGACATAGAGGGTTGCAGGCAAAAGGACGACGAAATACGCGATCGCAACAAGCGAGTAGACCTCCAGTGGCCGGTAGGTTTCATGCGCGATTGTCTGCCCCTGATAAAGAAGATCAGGCACCGCGAGCACCGAGAGCAATGACGTATTCTTAAGCTGCAGAATCGATTGATTCATCAATGCCGGCAGCATGCGACGCAACGCCTGGGGCAGCACCACGCGCCGCATGACCTGATGGCGCGACATCCCCAAGGCGCGCGCCGCCTCGGACTGCCCCGGATCGATCGACACGATGCCCCCGCGAATGATTTCGGAGTAGAAAGCGCCTCCGTAGAGGGTGAGCGTCAGGATGGCAGCGAGCGTCGCCGTGATCTGAATCCCGGAAAGGATCGGCAAGGCGTAGTAAAACCACACGAGCTGCACGAGCACCGGCGTGCAGCGAAAGAGCTCCACGTAAGCGCGCACCGGGCCAGAAATCCAGGGACTCGCAACCAGGCGCCCCAGCGCTGCGAGCAAGCCCGTCAGAAGCCCCAGAACGACGCACACGAAAGTGTAGCCCACGGTATAGGACAAACCGACCACGAGCAGGTGGCGATAAACCCAAAGCGAAGCGAAATCCCAGTGATACACACGCGACCGAATCTAGAAGCTGATCTGATCGGGAATCTCGTCGGCCTTGACCCCCCCGAGCTTGTCGAGATTGGCCAGCACGATCTGACGTACCTTACCGCTGGCGCGCGTCTGCGCCACCCACTGATTTACATAGTTCTGCCAGGTCTTGTCGTCTTCCTTGCGAAATCCGATATTCGTCGTAGTCGACTGCAAGGGCGTCGGAACCACGATATGGCCCAGGCCCGGGCTCTTTTTGAGCACGCTTAGCGCGAGGATGATCACGAGGACCTGCGCGTCCACGCGGCCGGATTGCAACGCCAGGGTCGCATCCGCGCTCGATTCCAGTCGCGTGATGGATGCGTTCGGACAGGTGCGGCTGATCATCTGGTCGTGCGAGGAGCCCAGATCGACGGAGACCTTGAAACCGGCGCGATTCAGGCTCTCCCAGGTGGTGGCGCTAAAGTCCTTGCGCGCGAGCAGCACAAACGCGTTGTTGAACAGCGGATCGGAAAAATCGACGACCAGCGCGCGCTGCGGCGAAGGATTCAATCCGAAAAAGATGTCGATCTTGTTGGATTCCAGATCGGGCACCGCGTTACCCCAGGTGGTCTCGTGGATATCCAGCTGGACTTTCAACTGCGCGGCCAAGTCGTTGGCGAAGTCAATCATGAATCCCTGCCAAGCGCCCGTGACGATGTCCTTGCGATAGTAGGGCGGCGCGCCCGCGACCGCGCCAATTCGCATCGTCTTGGTCCGCGCAATGCGTGCCCACGCCGACTCGATGCCGGAGTTGGACTGGGAGTAAGACGTCCCCTGCCAGCCCGCGAGAGCCGCTCCGCCAAGCCCCAGCACGAATTCCCGCCGATTGGTCATCCCTTCATCCTTTCCCGTTCGCTATTGCCACTGTGAGGAAACCGGGCCGGTCTCTTCTTTAACCAAGCAGGACTCCAAACCGTCGTCAGTTTAATGTAGGCTAGCCCGGCTAGGATACTTCTACCTCCATTCCCACCGGCCTTCATCGTGCCCTCGGTCCCTGCAGTGCATCCTGTCGTTCTCATCACCGGCGCCAATTCCGGGATCGGCGCGGCGCTCGCGCGACGTCTTGCGGCCGACGAACGCGCCCTGGTCTTGCACGCGCGCGAGCCTTCAGGCGAAGGTGCTGCCCGGCTGGCCGAGGTCGAGCGAGCCTGTCGTGACTTGGGCGCGAGCGACTGCTGCACCTTGTTTGCGGAATTGGGCGACGAGAACGCCGTGCGTCATCTCATCGAGGGCACCCTCGCGCATTTCGGCCGCCTCGATCAGATTGTCAGCAACGCCGGCTACGCGCTTCAAAAGGGCATCTGCGAGAGCTCCTGGGCTTCCCTGGAGAGGGCCATGGACGTGATGCCGCTCACCTTTGCGGCAATGATTCGGCTTGCGGCTCCGCACCTGAAGGCCTCGCCCATCGGGCGCGTGGTGGGAGTCAGTTCCTTCGTCGCCCACCGTTTCGACGCCGACGTGCCTTTCCCGGAGACGGCAGCCGCGAAAGCGGCCATGGAAGCCATCGCCAAGAGCGCAGCTGCAGAGCTGGCCCCGCTCGGGGTGACGGTCAACTGCGTCGCTCCCGGCTATACGCGCAAGGACAGCCACAAATCCGGTGCGAATGCGGCCGCTTGGACGCAAGCGGCCTCGCGCACGCCATCGGGCCGCGTGGCCACGCCGGAAAAAATCGCCGAGGCCATCCGCTTTCTGCTCAGCGAAGCGGCAAGCCACATCACCGGCCAGATCGTGCATGTCGACGGCGGGCTGACGCTGGCCTAGCTCCGGTGGGGTTTCCGACTTCAGAGTCGCTGCGCAATCAGCGACGCACACGCTCGGACGAAGCGGATTTTTTCTTGGGGGAGTCGCCAGACAGGATGATGCGCTCGATCCACACGAAATTAAGCGCACTGTCCTCGAGCGCAGCGATTTGGACACAGCCCATATCGACGAGAGCGCATTCAACATCGTGGGCATCCCGGGCGCTGTACGCCTCGAACACCGCGCCTTGCGCACCCGATGCATTTTGAGGATCCACGCGGCGCGCGACATCGGCTCCATCGAGCAGTTCGAAGCGCCAGTCGGCCGGTCTCGACTTTTCGTCAAGAATCTTCTGCGTGATCTCCGCGAGAATGACACTAACGCGCTTGGCACCCATCATCGCACCATGGTAGAGGGACGATCAATAGAGTAACAGGCCTGAAGACCCCGTGCTTGACGTCGCGAAAGTTGAGCATCGGGCGCACGAAGCCACCGGGAAGTCGCTAAAAGCGGGTAGGAAATCGGGCGGCAAAAGATCGTCTGGCAGCGACGACGGCAAAGCCGCCCGTCGGCCTGGCGGTCTTGGGCTAGTCAAATAGCTGCCGATAGAGGTTTTGCAAGGTGGGCTCGGTCTGCTCGGCCGCGGCCGCAAGCGCCTGTTCGGTCACCCCGAGTCGGCGCGCCAAAAAACTGCACTCCCAGGTGTTCTGCAAGTCCACCTTGAATTGCATGGCATCCGAATGAACCGGGTCGTCCACGGGGGTCCTTTGGCAATCGCGCTAACGATGCGGTGGCAAGCGCCGTGCCCGCCATGACCGCGTCGAATTCAAGACCGCCTTCGAAAATGATCCTAGACCATTTTGCCCGCGTTGAACATCATTTATCGCGACCATATTGCGCTCTGCGCTTTGGCTATGTCATCGCGCGGGCTCGCACTACGTGGCGAGCACCAACTGGGTCTGCGTGACCACGGCACACAGGCGACCGGAATCGGAGTGGATTAGGGTTTGCCATACCATGGTGGTCCGTCCGCGATGAAATGCGGTCGCTTCGCCCCGGATGGTTGAACCGACGGGGGCGGCCCCGATGAATTTGGTCGAGGAGTCGACCGTCGTGGTGCGCTTGTCTGCGCTCAGATTGAGCAGAGTCCCGATGGCGCCCAACGTGTCGGCGAACGCCATGAGCGTTCCACCGTGAACGGTATTGCCCACGGTACATAGATCCGGGCGGATCTTCAGGGTCGCTACGACCCGCTCCGGCGTCGCCTCGATAAGCTCGATTCCAAGCAGACCAGGCAGAAGGGGTGCCAAGAGTTCTTGTAGAGCAGGAATCGTCAAGTTCATCTCCTTCTCGTCGCTTGGCCACCATCGCGAGGCCTGTTTGCGTGGACGGCCTTTTTTGGCGCTACCAGACTTTGAACAAGAGCTCGAGCACGAGCGCGCCGTGAAGCCGGTTTTTGTAGTTCGGAACGATCGTCAGGTTCGCACCCACACGTTCATAGGAATAGCTCGCCATGGGCAACAGAGCCGGAAACCATGCGCCGTTGTGCATGTAAGGATAGCCATCGAATCCGCCCGCGACACCGCCAAGCTTGATTCCGGCGATGTCATAGGGCTGCCAGAGCACACCAAAATAATGCGATCGCTGGTTATCGCTATTGATGAACGTGCCGCCCATGAGCGCGAGATCGTCCGTGAAGCCCAGCTGGCCACCGATGCCCCAGTTGTCCCCCCGATACCCCGCGTGCTGATTGAAATGGTAGGAAAGTACGCCCGGATCGACCCAAAACGAGTGCGGCATCCAGTCGGTGTCACTCGCCGGGGGCTCGTCCGCCCAGGCAAGGCCGCTTGCCGAAAGCGCGATGGCAAGGAAGGCGCCCTGTCTTTTTCTTCGCATGTATTAAACCCTCTCGAGCTTCGATGCCGGCGCACCCGCAACCGACAGGCTGCCGTGACCCTCGAGCCTATCGAGCATAGCCGTGCCGCGCGGGGTTGCCGCCACCCACGAATTCTTGATAGGCGTGAATCCAGTCGTGGGCGATCTCGGCTTGCGCCTGGGCCAGCGAGACTGTCCGGCTGCAGACCAGGCGATAGAGCGTGTACTCGAGTTCATCCTTGCGATCTGCGCCCCACTGCCCTGTGCGTGGCTCAGGCCACAGATTGTGTTCATCGGTGGGATGACCGCCCAGATTCAGGGGAACGAGATGATCCTCCTCGTAGAGTTCCGGATTCCGATCGACGTAGCGATACTGCGCGATCTGCCGCCGCTTGAGGGAATCCGTGTAGTAGCGGCTCGGCCGTACCGTTCTGGTATAGCCGCGAGCGCAGATCGTCGAGGCGATGTTCGCTTGGGTCACGCGCGTGTCGATCGAACCTGGCGTGAGGCTGGGGTCAGGCAGATCCCCTGCCACCGACAAGAGAGGGCATGCCAGACTGAAAAGAACGAGGGCAACGCGAATCACCCAGGTATCTTACCGTGATCCGCACTCCCTACGACCGCGCGGCGCGCAAGCTGCGTACGTGAGGCTCGGACTGGAGCGCGCGCTCCCTAGAACTTGTACTCGGCATGCACGCTCGCAAACCGGCCGGTCGCGTCATAGAGCGTGACGTCGAACGGGAAGTTGGTCGCATCCCATGGGGGATGGCGGTTGAAGACATTGATGATGGATCCGTAGAAACGCCAGTGCTTGATGCCGCGGAACTCCCCATATAAATCGAAAGTCGTCAAAGAGCCGACGTTTTGCGCTGCGGCCGATCCACCCACGGAGCCATTGCCGCAACCGAAGTCCTGGCAGATCACCTCGGTATAGCCTGAGGTAAAGTTAGCGGCGAGCCGCGCGACCCAGCTGGGGTTTTCCCAGGTGGCGCTCGCGGTCTCGCGGATCCGGGGCACGGGACCTCCCCCGCCAATGGGGGAGAAGTAGAGCCAGCCGTCGGTTCCCGCGTAGTTCGTCAGCGGCCCGCCCAGTTGGGAATTCACCGCCATGCGATCGACGTAGGTTCCCGTGAGATCGAGAGTCACCTTCGCATCGAGAGGCAGGCGGATGACGCCTTGTACATCGTAATCAACACCATTGGTTTCGATGTTATAGATGTTCTCGTAGGGGATCGTCACATACTGAAGGAATCCCCCCGGCGTTCGCACGATCTGTCCCGGGTAGGCGCTCGGGTCGTCGACGATGTTTTGCGGCGTGGTTTCCTCGGCGATCGCGTTACGCACATTGATCTGATAGTAGTCCGCCGAAAAGCTCAGGTCACGGATCGGAGAGAAGACAAAACCCAAATCAATGTTGGTGGATTTTTCGGGCTTCAGATCCGGATTCGCTTTGGTTACTTCCGCGATCGTGACCGCCGGACGCCCCAGCGGATCCTGGGGATCAAAGATCCCACTGATGAAAGAAGTCGAGGAGGCGTTGCTAATCTCAGGCAAAGAAGGCGCGCGAAAGCCGGCCGACACGGATCCCCTGAGCACCAGGGAGTCAATCGGCTGCCAGCGCAAACTCGCCTTCGGACTGACGTTGTTGCCGGCGTCGCTGTAATACTCCTCTCGCAGCGCAAGGTCGCCATCGAGATCCTTGACGATCGGGATCGCAAGTTCGCCGAAAATCGCGTTGACGTCCCGGCCTCCATTGACCGAAGTCGAGC
>JBEKVI010000093.1:0-10043 GCA_049514215.1 Burkholderiaceae bacterium | reverse complement strand
CCAACAGGTCGAAGCGATGGATGCGCAAGTGATCGAAGCGCATCAGCTCGATGCCAAGGGAGCCCTTCAGACGCCCAAGGGCGAAGCGTTGCGCGATGCGCTTCACGCATCGCTGCGCGATCACGGCATGATTCCCACGAGCATCGCCTCGGCAGGCCCCGCCGTGCGTTTCCAGCTGCACGATGTCGCCTTTGCGAATTGGACGGCCTGGCTCGACGAGGTGGAGTCCCAGCTCCACGTCAAGGTGAGCGAAGCGCACGTCCTCGCGCTCAAGCCCGGGCAGGTCGATCTCACCGCGACGCTCTCGCCGCCTTAAGCCGCCCTGATGGACAGAAGCGATTCGGGGCAATGCGCTCATGCGTGAGTCGGGCCCGCGGCTAGCACCCCTCGTTCTCTGGCTGGGTGCAGGTTGTATTGCGGCGTGCGCGGTTCTCATTTCCATGTTGCCCGCGGCCTGGGTTTCCTCCGAACTCGCCCGGCATACGGCAGGAAGGCTGTCGCTTCATGAAGTCGACGGATCGATCTGGAACGGCTCAGCCCAGCTGGTTCTAGGTTCCGATGAAGATCCCGACACGAGTGCGCCCTTGCCGGGCCGCATCGAATGGCAGGTCGATCCGAGCGCACTTCTGGGCGGCCATATTGCAGTGCACATCACGGCGGCCGAGCTGCTCGAGCGTCCCGTGGATGTCGCCATTAGCCGCAATGAATTCGAGTTGGGTGCGGGCCACTGGCAGATGCCGCTTGCGCCCTTGGTTGCGCTGGGCGCGCCTTTTAATACGCTGAAGTTAGGAGGACACCTAGATTGCCATTGGAACTTCTGGCATGTCGACTCAGGGAAAATGAGTGGTGAGTCGGAAATCCAACTCACCGATATCGTCTCGTCGCTCTCACCGGTAAGACCATTGGGCACCTACCACGTAGTGCTCACGGGGCAAGGCGAGCAAGTGGCGTTGCTGCTTGCGACCTTAAAGGGACCGCTTCTGATCGATGCGAAGGGACAATTCAACGAATCAGGCATCGCGATTGCTGGTCTTGCACACGCAGAGCCGGGTGAGGAAGAACGCTTAGCGGATCTTCTGGGTGTCTTAGGCCGAAGGGATGCCAATGGCGTGGCGTTTTCTTTCGGAACTTCAAATTGAATGCCATCCCGTAGCATTTGGTTACTTTCCGTCATGGCATGACGCCGCGCTTCGGGCTATCTTCGTTTGGTTCGCAAAGAGAGTTCGGGTACATTAGTTCGTCATCGCCTCGAAGGGTTCTGCCATGCCTGTCATTCGGTCGTCGTCCTCCCTGCTCGCAAGTTTAGGTCTTGCAAGTGCTCTTATCGGATTTGCACCGGCCTCGTGGGCGACCTTAGGCAAAGGCGTCGAGACGATCCAAGGTGACACGGTGCGACTGCAGGCCACGCGTCATGTCGAAGGCCACATGCTCTACCAAGTGCATCAACTGGAACTCTCCTCGGGGACCGTGGTTCGCGAATACGTGACCTACAGCGGGTCGGTGTTCGGTGTGGTCTGGAAAGGTCCCTTCAAGCCGAACCTGAATCAGCTTCTCGGCGATTATTTTCCGCGCTTCGTTTCAGCCGGGCAGGCCAGACATCCGGATCACCGGATGCTTCGTGTCGCCGATGAGAACATCGTGATCGAGTCGTTCGGTCGCATGCGGGCCTTCGCGGGGCGTGGCTACGTGCCCTCGCTCGTTCCTGCCGGCGTATCGATCAACGAGATTCAGTGAGGCCGCTTATGACCCTGATGCCCCTTATGCGTTTGAAGTCCCTATTTGTTTTAGCTGCTGCTGCGCTTGTCTTGAACGCCTGCGGCGGCGGTGGAGGAGGCGGCTCGTCCAGCCCGGCCCCCGCACCCAGTGCGGCTGTGACACCGACCCCCGCTGCATGCAGCGCGATTGCCACCGTGGCGACCAATGCCCAGACACTGTGCGTCGGGGGCGGCCCAACGGGTGAGTTCACCAATGTGGTCATGACGTCGGTGACCGTCTGCCAACCCGGCACCACGAACTGCGTCGTGATCCCCAATGTCCAGGTCGATACCGGCTCTTCGGGCTTGCGCCTACTGCGATCGGAGCTCGGGGGCTTGGCCACCACGCTTCCTGCGGTCACCGATGCAGCCAATGCGAATGTGCCCTATGGCGAATGCGGCAGTTTCGCCGATGGCATCGTGTGGGGGACGCTTGCCAGCGCCGACGTGAAACTGGCCGGTGAGACGGCGAGCAACATTCCCATCCAGATCATCCTCGATAACGTCACGACACCGGCCGTGCCGGCCGACTGTTCGGACCAGGGCACGGCGGAAGACTCGCAGACCGCCCTGGGCGCCAACGGCATCATCGGCGTCGGACTCTTCCTTCAGGACTGCGGTGCGGCGTGCGTCTCGAACAGTACCTTCACCCTCAATAACCAGCTGATCGCGCAATACTACGATTGCCCCACCAACGGGACGTGCACACCGGCGGCGATTCCCTTGGCCTCCCAGGTTCCGAATCCCGTTTCAGCGTTCACACAGGATAACAACGGGGTCATTCTCCAGATCCCGGCCATTCCGGACACGGGAGTGGCCTCGGCGGCAGCGACCATCTTTTTCGGAATCGGGACCGAGTCCAACAACGTCTTGAAGGGAACGTTGATCAACGCGACCGTCACCAACGACGCCGCCGGCGTATTTACGGCGAACTATGCCGGCACGAGCTACGCCGACAGCTTTTTAGACAGTGGCTCGTCAGCCTACTTCGTCAATACCTCGTCGATTCCCGACTGCGCAAGCGGCAGCCCCGCGAGCGCGTATCTGTGTCCGGGCGCGACTTCGAGCATCTCGCTCCAACAACCCAGCATCACCGTGACCAGCAGCAACGGTGCCTCGCTTGCGACCACCGTGAAAATCGCCAATGCGAATTTCCTTTTCGCGCAAGCCAATGCTTCGTCACTCTTTGATTTCGACGATCTGGGTGCGCCTGCGGGGACGACGTTGCCCAACGCGTTCGACTTCGGCGTTCCCTTCTTCTTCGGAAAGACCGTCTTTACGGGATTTCAGAACGGAACCTATCCCTATGGCTACTTCTCCTGGGAGTAGGTAAGCCTAGCGCCGGTGGTCTGGTTTTTCCCGGGGCCGGCACGGCCCCGGATTTCGCCGTGATCGGACGCCTCGGGCGATTGCACCCGACGGGTGCGAAACGGCCGGATTAGTGCTTTCGCACCATTTCGGGCACCCTGCCCCGGGGTTCCCGTTTCAAATCGTGACAACTCTGTGCGTTGGGATGCGGACGGGCATATCTTTCGCTCTAGCCCGTATACAGTGGCGCAGACTGCAATATCGCACCATTCTGGATCCGTTTTTGACACCCCCTTTGGCCGGGATGCAGGATTAGAATACCTCGCTTTATTGCGCTGCACCACAAACCCGTCCCCTGAAGGCAAGAAACGATGTGGATCGTAGACGTCGCGTTACGGCGCCCCTATACCTTTATCGTGATGGCGTTGCTGATTCTTCTGGCGACTCCCATCACGCTGTTGCAGATGCCGACCGATATCTTTCCGGATATCAACATCCCGGTCGTGTCCATCATCTGGAATTACAACGGCCTGTCCGCCCAGGAGATGGGATCCCGGATCGCCTCGGTCAACGAGCGCAGCTTAACGACGACCGTCAACGACATCGAGCACATCGAATCCCAGTCGCTCTATGGGATCTCGATCATCAAGATCTATTTCCAGCCGAGCGCCAACATCCAGACCGCCATCGCGCAGGTGGTCTCGATCGAGCAGGCGCAGTTAAGGCAGCTGCCGCCGGGTATCACGCCGCCTTTGGTCATCAAGTATTCGGCCTCCAGCATCCCCGTCATCCAGCTCGGCTTGTCGGCCCAGAACATGTCCGAACAGGCTCTGTTCGATCTCTCATTGAATACGCTTCGGCCGCAACTGATCACGATTCCCGGCGCTGCCGTCCCCTATCCTTATGGAGGCAAGAGCCGCCTGGTTTCGGTGGACCTCGATACGCCGGCACTGCTGGCGAAGGGTCTGACCCCAAGTGACGTGGTCAACGCGGTCAATGTCCAGAACCTGATCCTGCCGGCGGGCACGGCCAAGATCGGGGCCACCGAATTTAACGTCAACATGAACGGCTCGCCCAATACCATCGCGGGCCTAAACGACATCCCGGTACGCACAGTCAATGGCGCGACAACCTACCTGCGCGAGGTCGCCCATGTGCGCGACGGCTACTCGCCGCAGACGAATATCGTGCGCCAGGACGGCCAGCGCGGCGTTCTCATCTCGATTCTGAAAAACGGCAGCGCCTCGACGCTGCAGATCGCGAAAAACCTGAAGGATCTTCTGCCCCGGGCCGCGCAGACCTTGCCCGAAGAGATGAAGATCCAGCCCCTTTTCGATCAGTCGGTGTTTGTTAAGGCCGCCATCGAAGGGGTGGTGCGTGAGGCGCTCATCGCGGCGCTCTTAACGGCCGCGCTCATCCTGCTCTTTCTGGGCAATTGGCGCAGCACCTGCATCATCGCGATCTCGATTCCCCTGTCCATCCTGTCCTCGCTCTTGGCGCTGCATGCCTTAGGCGAGACGATCAACATCATGACCCTGGGCGGTCTTGCGCTGGCCGTCGGGATCCTCGTTGACGATGCGACCGTCACGATCGAAAACATCGAGCGGCACCTGCACCTGGGCTCGGATCTGTTGACCGCGATTCGCGAGGGGGCGGGCGAAATCGCCGTGCCCGCGCTCGTGTCCACACTCTGTATCTGTATCGTGTTCGTGCCGATGTTCTTTCTGACGGGGGTCGCCAAATACCTCTTCATCCCGCTTGCCGAAGCGGTGGTGTTCGCGATGCTCGCCTCCTACGTGCTTTCACGCACGCTCGTGCCTACGCTCGCGATGCTCATGATGTCGCACGCCCACGAGGCCGACAAGGACGCCCAACCGAGCCTTCTGCAAAGGCTCTACCGGCGCTTCGATCGCCAGTTCGAGCGCGTGCGCGCCAACTACATCCTGATTCTCTCGACGCTCCTCACACGCCGCGTCTTCTACGGCGGCATCTTTCTCGGTTTCTGCGTCCTTTCCTGCAGTCTGTATCTGTTTCTCGGCCGGGACTTTTTTCCGAGTGTCGATGCGGGTCTTATCCGGCTGCATATGCGCATGCCCACCGGCACGCGGATCGAGGAGACGGCGCGCACCGCCGATGAAGTCGAAAAGGTCGTGCGCGAAGTGATTCCACCGAAGGATCTCGACACCATTTTGGATAATCTCGGACTGCCTTACAGCGGGATCAACCTGTCCTACAGCAATGCCGGGACGATCGGCACGCTCGATGGCGAGATCCAGATCGCCCTTAAGCCCGATCACAAGCCCACCGAGAAGTACATCGACACCCTGCGCCTGGAATTGCCCAAACGCTTTCCGGGCGTCGAATTCTTCTCGCAGCCCGCTGACATCGTCACGCAGATTCTGAATTTTGGGCTGCCTTCGGCAATCGATATCCAGGCGGCGGGGAGCGGGGTCGCCCAGAACTATGCGCTCATGAGCCAGCTTCTGACCAAGGTGCGCCAGGTTCCGGGGGCGGTGGACGCGCGCATCGAGCAGCGCATGGATGAACCCACCTTGGGCCTAGACATGGACCGAACGCGCATCCAGCAGGTCGGGCTCACCGCCAATAATGTCGCAACCAACGTGCTCGTCTCGCTCTCGGGCAGTTTTCAGACCGCTCCGGCCTTCTGGCTCGACCCCAAAAACGGCGTGGTCTACAACATTGCCGTGCAGTCGCCCCAGTACAACATCAATTCGCTCGACACCATCATGCGCACGCCCGTGAGCGCGGGCAGCCCCGCGCCCACCCAGCTCTTGGGCAACCTGGTCACCGCCAAACCCCAGATCCAGCAGGCGATCGTTTCTCACTATGACATTCGGCCCGTCGTCGACCTTTATGTGAGCGTCAAAGGACGCGACCTGGGCAGCGTTGCCAACGACATCGAGAAGCTCGTCAACGACGTCAAGCCCAAGCTCGCGCGCGGAGCCGAGATCCGCATTCGGGGCCAGGTGGTCACCATGCAGACTTCCTTCATCGGCTTGGGCATCGGGCTCGTGATGGCGATCGTCCTCGTCTATTTGTTGATCGTCGTGAATTTCCAGTCCTGGCTGGATCCTTTCATCATCATCACGGCGCTGCCTGCGGCCCTGGCCGGCATCGCCTGGATGCTCTTTATCACCGGCACGACCTTAAGCGTTCCGGCCTTGACTGGGGCTATCATGACGATGGGGGTCGCAACGGCCAATAGTATTTTGCTAGTCTCGTTCGCCCGGCAGAGGCTGGATGCAGGTTCTCCCCCCCTGTCTGCCGCGCTCGAGGCGGGCGCGACCCGGATTCGGCCGGTTCTCATGACGGCCATGGCGATGATCATCGGCATGATCCCCATGGCGCTCGGCCTGGGTGAAGGCGGTGAACAGAATGCGCCTCTGGGCCGAGCGACCATCGGCGGCCTGCTGTTTGCCACGGTCTCGACCCTGTTTTTTGTGCCGCTGGTGTTCGGTGGCGTGCATCGCGCTATGGAGCAGCGCGCTGAGAAGCGCGGTCATCCCCCTCGCCGGGAGCCCAAAGAGCCCGATCCTGCTCCGGCCGAGGGCGGTCCTAACCCGCCTGCGAGCGGCGATTCGAACGGGAGTGCTTAGATGTCTGACAAGAGCCACAGCAGTATTGGCCTGCATGACCTGCACTTGGATGAAGACGGCCATTCGCATCGCAGAAAGGCGTTAAAGCGCGCCTTCTGGGTGCTCCTGATCGTGGTCTTCGTTCTCGTCGTCGGCGGCGCGCGCACCGTCATCAGCCGGGCCGTGAACGCGCGTGAACTGGACCGCACGACGGCAGAGCGCGCCAAGATCTACGTCACCACGGAGCCGGCCAAGCCCTCCTCGACGCCAGACAAACTCGACCTTCCCGGAACGCTGCAGGGAGTGATCGAGTCGCCCCTGTATGCACGCAGCACAGGCTATGTCGTCAAGTGGTACAAGGACATCGGTGCCCACGTCCAAAAAGGCGATGTGATCGCTGAGCTCGCCACACCCGAGGTCGATCAACAGCTCTCGCAGGCCACGGCCAATCGCGACCAGATGGTCGCAAGCCTCGAGCTCGCCAAAACTTCCTATGACCGCTGGGTCGGATTGCGCCAGAAAGATGCGGTCTCGCAGCAGGAACTCGATGAACGCCACAGTACCTTTGACCAGGCGACCGCCAATCTCGCTGCGGCCCAGGCGAACGTCAGAAGGCTCGAGGAGCTGGAGGGATTCAAGCGCATCGTCGCGCCGTTTAACGGCATCGTGACCCGACGCAACATCGATGTCGGTGATTTGATCGACGCCGGCAATGGCGGCGCAACGCGGGAGCTCTTTCGCGTGGCGCAGGCCGATCCACTGCGCATTTACGTCTACGTCCCGCAGAGTTATGCGCAGTACATCAAAGTGGGCGAGTCCGTCGATGTGACCATGGGTGAGCTTCCCGGTCAAATCTTCAAGGGCACCGTCGCTCGAACCGCGGGCGCCATCGATACCGGGACACGGACCTTGCAAACCGAGGTCACCCTGCCGAATCCGGACGGCAAGCTCTTGCCGGGAGCCTATGTCGACGTCCTTTTCACCGCCCCCGGCACACAAACCTTAATTGCGCCCTCCAATGCGCTACTGTTGCGCGCCGAGGGTCCGCGCATTGCAGTCGTCGACGGCACGAGCCACGCGCATCTGACGCCGGTCAAGCTGGGCCGGGAATTCGGACAGACCATTGAGATCTTGGATGGCCTAAAGCCCAACGATGCCGTCATCATCAATCCCCCGGATTCCTTGAACGACGGCGACGCGGTGTCGGTGCGCGCACCCAAGCCTGAGCAGAACGGCCCCGGCGCGGGAAAGACCACGGCCTCGGCAACGGAGTCGGTACCCAACGGACCCGCGTCCGCCCCGGCGAATGCCAAGCCGGCAGGAGCGCCAAAGGAGGGGACGTGATCCGGTCTCGGCTCGGGATCGCGATCGGGGTCTGCGTGGCCGTCTGTGGTTGCATGGTGGGTCCGGACTACGAGAAGCCCGATGCCCCTGCGGTTGCGACCTGGAAGACCGAGCCCCCCTGGAAGCCGGGGGTGCCCAATGATGCGAGCGCCAAGGGCAACTGGTGGGAGGTCTTCGGGGATGCCGAGCTTAATGGCTACGAGAAGGAAGCGCTCGAAGAAAGCCAGACCTTAAAGGTCGCAGCCGCGAGGCTCGAGCAGGCGCGCTCCTTAGTCCAGGTGGACACTGCGGCGCTCTATCCGCAGGTGGGACTGGCCGCCAACGTCGATCGCGCCAAGATCTCCCAGAATCGGCCCCTGCAATCGACGGTGCCGAACATCACGACCACGCAAAACGACTTCGTGCCGCTCTTGCAGGTGCGCTACGAGGCCGACCTCTTCGGCGGCGTTCGCCGTCAGGTCGAGTCGGCGAGTGCGTCGGCGCAACAATCGGCGGCCGATCTGGAGAACGCCCGCCTCGTTTTGACCTCGGAAGTCGCGGCCGACTATTTCAATCTGCGCGAACTCGACATCGAAATCGATGTGATCGACCAGGGCATCAAGCTCCAGCGCGGGGCGCTCGATTTCGTGTCCTCGCGGCATAACCTGGGCGACGCCTCGGGATTGGATCTCGCGCAGCAACAGGCGCTTTTGGACAGCACCACGACCCAGATCGACCTCTTGCGCAACCAGCGCGCACAACTGGAGCATGCCATTGCCACCCTGGTTGGCCAGCCCGCCCCTGCCTTTGCCATCCAGCCCGAAGTCCTGTCGCTCTCGGTCCCGGATATCCCGCTCGATCTGCCTTCGGATGTCTTGCAGCGCCGCCCCGACGTTGCCTCCTCCGAACGTGCGGTGGCGGCAGCCAACGCCCAGATCGGCGTTGCCAAGGCCGCGTTTTTCCCGAGTCTGCCGCTTTTTGCGAACTACGGGCGTGAGAGCAACCAGGTCGCGAATCTCTTTGCGGCCTCGTCCACGCTCTGGTCCTTCGGCGTGACCGCGACTCAAACAATCTTCGATGCCGGTCGAAACCAGGGCAACCTCGATATCGCCAAGGCGAGCTATACGGCCTCGGTGGCAACCTATCGCCAGACGGTGCTGACCGCGTTTCAGGAAGTCGAAGATGGCCTAGCGGGTCTGGGCACGCTGGCGCGCGCCTCGGCCGAGGCGCAGGCGGCGGTCAAGTCGGCGCAGCGCGTTCTCGACTTGGCCAACGACCGCTACTCGGGGGGCGTTGCAACTTATCTGGACGTCATCACCGCGCAGCAGGCGCTTTTGACCAACCAGCGCCAGGCGGCCCAGATCCGCGGCCAGCAGATGGTGACCGCGGTCTTTCTGGTCAAGGCCTTAGGGGGTGGCTGGTCTCCGAGCGGAACGCCCGCCGCGTCCACGGAAGTCGGTCTTCTGCAAACCGGTCAGGCCGGAGAGGCGCACGTTCCTACGACTTCGCTGGGGCGGGATTAACCGCGTAGGGCAGTTTCTGATCGGGGGCTAAGCGCACGTTCACGAACACGAGTTCAACGTGCGGCACGGACTTGTGGGCATAGTCCTTCGTGGCGGCAAAGCGCTCTTTGAGAGCCTCACCGATATCGGCATCATAAAAATAGGCATTGGGCTTCTCGCACTGGCCGGCGAGATAGCAGCTCGTTCCCCGCTCCACACGCGAGTGTTCCTCGGCACGCACTTCGGACTTGCGTAAAAGCGGCCCCATCGGCAGCGGACAGTCCGCCACAGCCGAGCGGACTTGGGCGAAGGGGTCGTTAAACCAGTTGCCCAACGGATCGTCGGTCGTGCCTTCGGCACCCGAGCGCGCAGCAACAATAAAGAGGACCGCAAAGGCCACCCTGGGCCCCCAGGCGCGTTGCGATCTCTGGTCGCGACACATCTTTTGCATGAGCGAGTCTCCGTTCTTTACTCTTTAAGACTTGAGGCCACGACGCCATCCGAGCGCTGCGAGCTCGCGGCCTGAAACCCTCAAACCCAGGCTTTCGGCCCGAACCGGC
>JBEKVI010000092.1:0-9774 GCA_049514215.1 Burkholderiaceae bacterium | reverse complement strand
CCGGATATCGGGTCTGCGGCGCACGACTTCGGACGGAATTCCAACCGGAACCAAAGGTGGAACGGGTGGGATCGGCTCAGTCTTGGCGAGCTCTTCGCGCAGTGCCCCGGGCGCCTGACCCAGAAGAAAGCTCAGGCGATTGAGCGTCTCGGATTCCTGTTCGTCGAGTCGCGGAAGGAGTTCGCGAGTCGCTGAGACCTGGGCGGCTGCGCTCGCGACGTCAAGCTCGGTCGCCAAACCATGAACAGACCGCTGCTGCGTGACGCGCAGGAAGTCCTCGGCGGCCGCGAGATTCTCGCGGGTCACTTTCAGGTCGGATTGGGTGCCGCGCAATTGGATGTAGTCGCGGGCGACCTCGGCGAGCGTAGAGATCAGTACGTCGCGCCGATTTTCTTCTTGAGCTTGACCCGCTGCGCGCGCCGCTTCGACTGAACGCCGCGCCCGTCCCCAGATGTCGAGCTCCCAGGAGGCGTCGAATCCGGCTTGCCAAAGGCTAAAGGGAGCAGCTCCTTGAGTGCCCGAGCGGCTTCCTGGAACCACCGCCACGCCACTGCCGGCTCCGCTCGCCGCTTGTCCCGCTCCAGGCAGCGAGCCACCCAAGAGGCTCATCACGCCGTTGTTACTCGCAAGCTCCCGACTGTACGATCCGCTCGCCTCGACCGACGGGAGCTCAGCCGCACCGGCAATGCGCTCGTTGGCTCGGCTCTGTGCAAGGCGCGCAGTGGCAATCTGGATATCGAGATTTTGGTCAGCGACGCGCGCCTCCAGACGCGAGAGTTCGGGATCATGGAACACGTCCCACCACGCTGCACCCTGGGACTGTGCCACTGGCGTGCTGGCGCTGCTCGCCCCGGCTCCTGGCTGTCCTGGGGTCCACTGCGCGGGAAGCGCAACTGCGGGCCGCTCGAAATCAGGTCCGATCGCGCATCCGGACAAGAGCCCGACGCTCAGTGTGAGTGCGACCAAGTATTTGTGAGTCATTTTGTCTCTCCGATGGGTTGCCCGTGACCGCTAGTGGGCCGGCGCGGGCGTGCCCGCCGCCTTGATGGGTGAGAAAAGAAACGTCAGAGGTACGACCAGCGCAGCGATCAGCGCACAATAGTAAAAAGCGTCGGCGTACGCCATGACGGAGGCTTGCGTCTGCAGCGTCTGATAGGCCATGCCCACGGCGGCATCGTGCAATGTGGAAGTGGCTCGACCCATGGCCTGGAGTGCCGACTCATTGCGTTCTATGAGCGCATTGAAGGGCTGATTTAGCGGCGTAAGCCACGTCGAGAGGTACGCCTGCCTGACCTGCAGACGTTCCGTGACGCAGGCCGTGGCAAGGGAGATCCCGATGGAGCCCGAGACATTGCGGAACATCGTGTAGAGGGCGGCCGCATCCGCACTCAGTTCTTTGGGCAGTGTACTGTAGGCCACGACGCTAATTGGCACGAACAAGAAGCCCAGTGCGGCCGTCTGGCAGCAACGCATGAGGGTCAGTTCGTCGAAATCGATCGAGGGCACAATGCGCGCGGAAAAAAGGAGCGCAAGCGCCATGATCGAAAACCCGATGGCAATCAGGTAGCGAACCTGGACCTTCTTCATGGCGCGCGTGACCGGCGGGATGAGCGCGATGACGACCAAGCCTCCCGGGGCCAGGATGAGACCAGCCCAGCTCGCGGTGTAGCCGATGGTTCTCTGGGCGAACTGCGGGATGAGTACCGCGGAGGCGTAAAGCGTGAAGCCCATCGCGGCAATCATCACCGAGCCCAAGGCGAAGTTGCGGTCCTTAAAGACTGCCAAGTTGACCACTGGTTTTTTTGCGGTGAGGAGCCAGCCGATCGCAGCCGCGATGCCCACGACGGCAACCGCGCTCATCCAACGGATACTCGAAGATCCAAACCAGCCCGCGTCTTCGCCCCGGTCCATGACGATCTGCATGAATCCCAATCCCAGCGTGATGAGGATCAGACCCACAAAATCGATCGCGCGCTTTTGGCGCGCGGCCCAGGGCGGATCTTCAACGAGCGCCATGACGGCAAAAAAGGTGAAGATGCCCACCGGTACGTTGATGAGGAAGATCCATCTCCACGATGCCTGGTCCGTGATGTATCCACCGAGCAAGGGCCCCAGAACCGGGGCCACGACGGTCGCGACGGCCGTCACGCCGAAGGCGGCTCCACGCTTGGCGGGCTCAAACGAGTCCAAAACAATGGCCTGCTGATTCGGTTGCAGGCCGCCGCCGAAGAATCCTTGCAAAAGGCGAAAGACAATGAGCTCGGGCAGGTTCTGCGCGAACCCGCAAAGTAGCGAGCAGACCGTAAACATCGCGATGCAGATGAGGAAGTAACGCTTGCGACCGAAGACGCTCCCCAGCCAGCCCGAAATCGTCAGCACAATCCCGTTGGCCACGAGGTAAGAGGTCAGGGTCCAGGTCGCATCGTCGAGGCTCGACGAGAGGCTTCCTGCAATGTGGGGCAATGCCACGTTGACGATGGTCGTATCCAGAATCTCCATGAAGGCCGCCAGGGTGACGATGACGGCGATCAGCCATGGGTTAGCCCGAGGCTTCCAGGGGCTTTGCTCAGTGACTCCGGGCGCGTTCATCGGATGTCCACCGTCGGTTCGACCGAAAGACTCAATGGCAGCGGCTGATCCGATTTGAGCCCCGAATCGATCACGATCTTGACCGGTACGCGCTGGACCACCTTGATGAAGTTGCCGGTCGCGTTCTCAGCGGGGAAAGCTGTGAATTTCGCGCCGGATCCGAGCTGGATGCTGTCGACATGTCCTGAAAGCTTCAGGTCGGGATAGGCATCCACGGCGATGGCGACTTTCTGGCCCGCGCGCACATGGGTGAGCTGGTCCTCCTTGAAATTCGCCGTAACCCACACTTCGGGGCTGACTTCGGCTAGGAGCTGCTGCCCGACCTGGACATAGTTGCCCTGCTCGACATTCCTCTTGGTGACCCAGCCGTCTTGCGGCGCCACCACGACGCACCACGCCAAGTTGAGCTCCGACTGGACCAGGTCTGCCTGAGCCTGCCTGACCTGGCCTTCGAGCTGTTCAACCCGGGCCTGCGCATCCTTGATATTGAGCGCGACCGGTTGGGCGATGCGGATCTGCGCGGCTGCTTGAGCAACCTGCTGCTGGGCGGCTCTTTGCGCTGCGATCGAAGCGTCGATGTCCTGCGTCGTCGTTGCTTCCCGCGGAATCTCGCTTTCGCGTCGATAGTCGGTGTCGGCCTTGTAGAGACTGGCTTCCTCGGCCGCCTTGGCCGCGATGGCCGATTGCAACCGTGCGGGGTAGGTCACCTTCGCTAGCTCTAATTCGGCTTGTGCCGCCGACAACTGGCCCTGCGCGGCTTCGAGCGCACCCTGGGCTTTGTTGCGAGCCGCGATGTAATCATCGGACTGGATGTGCAGGAGTGACTGCCCTTTATGCACGTACTGGTTGTCGGTGACATCAAGCGAGGCGACATATCCCGCAACGTGGGGCGCAACCGTGATCGCGCGGCCATCGGTATAGGCGTCGTCCGTCGAGACTGAACCCCTTTGGGTGGCCCAGTAGGCCACTGCCGCGCCCGCGACAAAACAGGCGGCGATCAAAAGGGCAATGCGTTTGCGACGGGATGCGGGCTGGGTGGCAGGACTCGCCGGACTGGGGGCGGATACAGGTTCCATGAGGGGCTCCTTGGCAAGGTACGGGTCTCTGTTCCCGTGGGTATTTGTTTGGGTCCATACAAATATATAGTATGCTGCCTAACAAATCAAGAACTTCATCGAAAATTCATGTGCTGGCTTGCGAGGCCGCGCGATTCGACAGTTGTTGTCTTGTTTGGTACCTTACAAATCAATCCCTTAGCCGCTGACATGGAGAAATTATCTTGGCCTCACGCCGTCCGATTCCTGGCGCGGTTGCGCCTCCACCGAGCGTTTTGGATGCACTCAAGCGCCGATTTGCGGCCACCTATGGGCAGCGCTCGAGGTTCCAATTCGAAGTGATGGAGGCCTTGTTCACCTTTCGGACCACCGCCCAACAGGTGGAAAACACCCTCTATGACTGGCTCGAGGGCACCTCTTTATCGCCGGCGCGCTACCAAATCCTCATGGTTCTTTGGGCGCTCGACGGCGGCCCCGTGCCCTATCAGGACATCATCGCGGCCCTGCGGGTCAAGCGCGCTACGGTCTCCGGACTCATGTCTGCCTTGGAGCGCGACGGTCTTGTGGTCTCTTCTGTCGACGTCCATGACAAGCGCAAGCTCCTGGCTCGACTGACCAAGAGCGGCTCGGCGGTGGTGACCGGTGCACTGGACATCAATACGAAACGCATCGAGACGGCGTTTGGGAATCTCAGCAAAGCCGAACTGGAAACGCTAACGCGTCTCTTACTGCAGGTCCGCCAGGGGTTCGAGCCCGAGCGCTCGCATGCCTCGCAGGAGTAAGTCATCTGCCACCGCCCTTGGGTGGCGGACTTGGCTTCACAGTCCCAGATCGTCTTCAAGCCCCGCGGGACGCCCGAAACTCTGGGCGTCCCGCGGGGCACTCGGCATTCGGCCCGCTCATTCCTGCAATCGGACCACCGTTTTTCCCGGGCCGTGGCCCGTCTTGTTGCGCTCGATGATCTCCTGGATGTCTGACAAGTCGGCAATCTCGGAGACGTGCATCCGCAGGCGTCCGTCGGCGAGCATCGCGCCCATCTCGCCTAACCGCTTAGCATCCGCTTCCATCTGGAACCAGATGCCCCGCAAGCCCGGCGGTGTCGTGGCGAGAATTTCCGGCGCGGCCGTGCTGACGATACGCCCCGACCGAGCCAACACCTGCCAGGACCTCTGGAGCGTTTCGCCGCCGACGAGATCGAGAACCAGGTCGACGTCATGCAGACCCTCCCAGAAGTGGGAGGTCCGATAGTCAATGACCTGATCAGCGCCCAGGCCACTCAGGTAACCCGCGTTGACGCCCTGGGCAGTGGCGATGACGCGCGCGCCCGCCATACGCGCCAACTGGACGGCAACGCTTCCGACTCCACCTGCAGCACCGTGGATGAGTACCGTCTGACCGCGTTCAAGCTCGCCCGCGCGAAAGAGCGCCTGCCACGCGGTCAGGCCCGCAACCGGAAGGGCGGCTGCCCGGATGTCATCGAGTGATGCCGGCACCAATGCGAGACTGGCCGCCGCAACGGCGACATAGTCGCTGTAAGCACCCAGTTGGGCCATGGGACCCATGACCCGGTCACCGAGCTTGAAATCGTGGACGCCTTCGCCAAGCTCGACGACCTCGCCGGCCATTTCAATCCCCAGCGTCACGGGAAGTTCGAGAGGAAACGCATCTTTCAGAAGCCCATCTCGGATCTTCCAGTCCAGAGCATTGACGCCGGCTGCTTTGACGCGGATGAGCACTTCGCCCACACCGGCCGTAGGACGCGGCACGTCGTCGATGCGAGGAGTGCCAAGACCCCCATAGGCGTGTATGCGGACCGCACGCGCCCCGGGCGACTGCAAGCTGGGGTAGTCGGTGTAGCCGTGCAGACCCGGCGAATAGAAGGTCTCGCGTTCGGGCTGGTTGAGCGGTGCGCCACGACGAAAGCGCTCCACCAGGTCGGGATTGGCCAGAAAGAGCGATCCGAAAACGGCGGCGTCGGCCCGTTTTTCTGCGATCAGAGACTCTGCTGCCTCAAGCGATAGTCCCCCTCCCTGAAGGAACGCACCGGGAAAGAGCGGGCGAAGGAATTTCGCGTAGTCGAAGGTGTTCTTGGGCTGCACGGCGAGGTGCAGATAGGCGATCTCTAAGGGAGCAATCTGCTCCACCAGGTACTGGTACGTCTGCCTGGGGTTGGCATCGATCACATCGTTGAAGTTCATCTCAGGCGAGATCTTGATGCCCACCCGGTCGGAGCCGGCCTCATCGATCATGGCTACCAGCACTTCGAGGATGAAGCGGGCGCGGTTAGGCAGGGATCCACCGTATTGGTCCGTGCGTGCATTCGTGCCCGACGAGAGGAACTGCTCGGGGAGGTAGCCCGAGGCGGCGTGCAGTTCAACGCCATCGAATCCCGCCTCGAGGGCGTGACGCGTCGCCAGGCGGAACTCATCAACGACTCCAGCGATTTCCGCGGTCGCGAGGGCTCGGGGCGTCTCCAGTGCTTGGGGACCCGACGCCGTAAAAACCGTGCCCTTCGGTTGAATGGCCGAAGGCGCCACCGGTGTCGCCTGACCGGGCAAGAGGCTGCGATGGGAGATCCGGCCGGTGTGCATCAGCTGCAAGAAGATGGTGCCGCCTTTGGCATGCACCGCCTCGGTCACGGTTTTCCAGGCTTCGACCTGTTCGGCGGAATGGATGCCGGGCGTGCGGATGTAGCCCTTGCCCATGGGCGAGGGGTAGGTTCCTTCCGTGATGATCAGTCCGGCATCGGCACGTTGGCCATAGTAAATCGCTGCGGCCTCGGAAGGAATTCCCGTGGCATCGTCAGCGCGCGAACGCGTCATGGGCGACATCACGAGGCGGTTGCGCAGACTCACGCGTCCGAGGCGGGTGTGGGTGAAGAGAGGGCTCATGTTCATTCCTTGGTTGAATTGATGAGCCCATACTGGACTGATCCGCGTACAAGATAAATAGCTATAATCGAAAACAGTGATCCACAATTGGGAC
Source organism: Burkholderiaceae bacterium (assembly GCA_049514215.1). Taxonomy (GTDB): domain Bacteria; phylum Pseudomonadota; class Gammaproteobacteria; order Burkholderiales; family Burkholderiaceae_D; genus BOG-994. Next base: position 3,145 of record JBEKVI010000092.1, on the reverse strand, counting down.
AATCACCCATGGAATTGCTTAGCTATATGCGCGAATTCGTGGAGGTCGCGAAGGTGCGAAGTTTCCGGCGCGCAGCCGAAGCCCTGGACATACCGATCTCCACGATCTCGCGACACATTGCGGAACTGGAGAAGGCCATCGGGTTGCAACTGCTCCACCGCTCGACGCGCAAAGTCGCGCTGACCGAAGCCGGGCAGGTGTATTTCCTTCGCTGCCAGGGGATCGTCGCCGAGGCCATGGTCGCGCACGAGGCCCTGCGCGATCTCGCCGAGCGTCCCGCGGGGACGCTTCGGGTCTCGATCGCAACCGACCTTGCGATCGGTTATCTGGGTCCGATCCTGCGCGACTTCGCCCGGGCCTACCCGCTCATCGACTTCGACTTCGACCTCTCCTCGCGTACCGTCGATCTCCAGACCGAGGCGTTCGACCTTGCGATTCGTGTCGGACCGCCCCCCGGTGCACCCTCGACCCTGGTCGCGCGGCCCGTGGCGACGCTCTCACGTTACCTGTTCGCCTCGCCCGACTACATCAAGCGCTCGCCGCGCTTAAAGCATCCCGTCGATCTCGTCCACCACGTTTTCTGCGGCGTACCCCCCACGCCCACCCAGGGTCCGCTAAAGACTTTTCTTCGCGACAACGAATCCATCCAGGTCGATGTGCCGACGCGTTTCGTTGTCAATAACGTGGGCATGAGCCGGGTCCTGGCATCGCTGGGTCTTGGGATTGCGGAGATGCCAACGGAGCTGGCTCGTGATGAAATCGCCTCGGGACGCCTGCGGCGGGTCCTTCCGGAATGGCGCATGTCGCCGGTCCAGGTGCACGCCATCACGGACACGCGCATGCTTCCAGCGCGAGCGCGACTGTTCATCGACTTTCTCAAAGCGAGGATGACCGGCTTGACGGATGCGCCCTGAGGCTTCAGGGGTCCAGGACGGCCCGCACGCGGCCCGCGATGAACCTCGTTGCAGGCGGCCCGAATCAAAGACGCGACCCTAGAACGCACCGGAGTCCGGAACGAGGCACCCGGGCATAGCCTGGACTTTCTCGCGGCGGGTGTGACTACCGTGCGTTTGCGACCTTAAGTGCTCGGGGATTGGCTGAGGTCCTAAAGACGCCAACCGTTGCGACCAGTCCACTGGCTTGTTCCTCGGTGGATGCAGCCGCCGCGGCGGCTTCCTCGACTAAGGCCGCGTTCTGCTGGGTGACCCGATCCATCTGTGCGATCGCCTGATTCACCTGCTCGATGCCTGCGCTTTGTTCCTGGGAAGCGGCCGAGATCTCTCCGATGATGGACGCGACTCGCTCGACACTGCGGACCACGTCCTGCATGGTCTTGCCCGCACCATCGGCCAGTCGCGATCCGGCCTCGACCTTGATGACCGAATCACCGATCAGGCCCTTGATTTCCTTTGCCGCAGCCGCGCTGCGCTGCGCAAGACTGCGCACCTCGGTGGCCACGACCGCAAATCCCCGTCCCTGCTCGCCGGCGCGGGCCGCCTCGACGGCGGCGTTAAGCGCCAGAATATTGGTCTGAAACGCGATTCCATCGATGACGCCGATGATGTCGGCAATCTTCTTCGAAGAGGTGCTGATGTCCTGCATGGTCCTGACGACCTCGCCCACGACCTTGCCGCCTTCTCCAGCCACTTCTGAGGCCGACGAAGCCAGTTGCGTGGCCTGGCGCGCATTCTCCGCGTTGGCTTTCACGGTGCTGGTCAACTCTTCCATGGATGCAGCCGTGGTCTCAAGACTTGTGGCCTGCTGCTCGGTGCGGCTCGAAAGATCGGCATTGCCTGTGGCAATCTCCTTGGCGGCGACGTTGATCGCCTCCGAGGCTTCCCGGATTTTAGTGACGATGCGCGAGAGTTCCCCGACGGTGAGGTTTGCATCGTTTTTCAGTTCGCCAAACGTCCCTTGATACTCGGCATCGATGGTTTCCGTGAGATTGCCTTGCGCGATCGCGCCGAGAACACGACCTACATCACGAAGACTATGGTCGCAGACTTCCATGAGCTGGTTCAGATCGGTGACCATGTCGCGAAAGGCATTCTGAAACCGTTCAGCATTGCCGCGCACGCCGAAGTCACCGCGGGCCGCTGCCTGCGACAGGCCGACGATCTCATCCTGCATTCCCACGAGATTCTTCTTGGCTTCGGCACAGATCGCAGTGAGTGCGGCCTTCTTGCCCGGTAGGGGTGGCAGATCGACCGTAAAGTCGCCCACCGCATAGTGCTTGATCACGTTCGCCATGCGGTCGTTCACGTCAATGTGCGCGGCCACCATGTTATTGACGCCCTCGGCCATCGTGGCGTAGACGCCCGTGAATTCCTCGGCAGGAATGCGAGCATCAATCTCTCCTGCCTCGTGCGCTCGCGCCATCTCCTGCTGCGCTACGATGACGCGTCGCAGCGTGGTGACCATCCCGGAGGCGGCCTTTAAGAGCTGCCCGACTTCGTCGGTCGCACCGGTCTCAATTTCGCTACTGAGATCCCCCTGGGCCACCGCCTCGGCTGCGCGCACTGCCGCATTGAGCGGTCCGGTGATGCTGCGGGTAATGAGAACCGACATGGAAATACCCAAGACCAACGAGGCCACCAGTGCGCAGATGAGTGCGATCTTGGCGGTGTGAATGTCTTCCGAGATACGGGTCGAATTCTCGGTGTTGGCCTTGGTCTGGTAACTGATCAGCGAATCGATTCCCCCGACCCAGCGTTCCTGCAGCGGACGGGCTCCCCGATTGATGTTCACAATCGCGGCCTCCTGATTGTTGGCCATGGCGAGATCGGTCGCCTTTGCCAGAGCCACATTGACGCTTGCCCTGAGCCCTTTCAAGCTGTCGAAGAGCTTGATCTCTTCCTCAACGTGCAACTGGGCTCCAAGCTGATCGGCCAGCTGGTCATACTGCTTGCCCTGGAGCTCGAGGCGCTTGACCTGACTGCGCTTTTGTTCCTCGATGGTCTCAAGGATGACATTGCGCACCGTGACCGATTGCTGCAGTACCAGGCCGCGCATCTGGGAGAGCAACTCGATTTTCTGGCTATCCTGGGAAAGTTCTTCCTTCATCGACGCGACACGCTCGATCCCAAAGGCGACCAGTCCCACCAGAACCACCATCACGATGAATAATCCGCCAAAGGCCGCGGCC
>JBEKVI010000091.1:0-9826 GCA_049514215.1 Burkholderiaceae bacterium | reverse complement strand
CAACGCCTCGGGATGTTCCGGCACTTGCTCCAGGATTCGAAGGCAAATGGTTTCGGCTTCCGCAAGGCGTCCCGCCTCGAACTGGGTCATGGCCAGTCGAGCGGCCTCTTCGATGGAAGCGCTCTTGACGGCCTCGGACGACAGATCGGCCGTCGGATCGACGCGTTCGGGGACAGGCTTTGTCCCGTGTTGAGGGCCTGGTTGTGACCCACTTGCTTTCATGTGCTCTCGGGACCCATGGGCGCAACGCGCAACCAGAGCGTCACCGGGCCATCGTTGATCAGGGACACCCGCATATGAGCGCCAAACCGCCCGCTTTCCACCGGCCCATGCAGCGCCTTTGCGTGGCTTACAAACTGCTCAAACAGGGCTCTGGCCAAGGCGGGTTCGGCTGCGGGGGTAAAACTCGGGCGTGCGCCGCGACTGGTGTCAGCGGCCAGAGTGAACTGGGGAACAACCAGAAGACCGCCTCCCGCGGCATCCAAGGCGCGGCTCATCCGGCCGCGGTCGTCGTCGAACACCCGCAGCCCCAATACTTTGCGAACAAGCGCATCGCACTGCGTCGGAAGGTCGCGTCGTTCTGCGCAAACGAAAGCGAGAAGACCGGACGCAATGGCACCGACCACGTGGCCGTCCACTTCGACTTCTGCTTTTAGGACACGTTGAATAAGGGCGATCACCGACTGGCTTTCAGATAGCCCCTCGCTTGGGCGCAATTGCTCCCCCGTATCCGAGATATTCGCGCCAAACCCCATGCCCTGGCTAGGGCACGCCCGAGGCGCTTGCTTGGCACCGGATCCGCCAAGCTGCGTTCGCGGCGGCGCGATAAATAGGCTAGGCCAAGCCGAAAGACACCCACGGACGTGGTCCTTGTCGAATAGAAAGAATAACCCCGCCGAGCCTGGCGCGTGATCGGGGCTCGACTGACCGCGGCGAACCCCGTTTTCCGCATGCTACAATCCCCCGCGCCCAAGCCCCGCTAAGAGTGATGAGGCGCAGTGAGTTGGCGTTGGATTGAGTTCAACGACACAGCGCTGCTAGAAGTGCCCCTTTCGATCTCACTGACTCGATTTTAGCCGAACGCATGAAGCGATTCGTTCCGAAGTGGGTGCGCGATCTGAACACGGTTCGACTCGACCGACCCGCCCTGCGGAACCTGCCCACGCTTTTTTCTCCTTTGGTCCATCGACGTCGCACGTTCGCGGTGGGTGCAGCATTTCTGCTGTTTGCCGCCGTGGCATCGTTTGGCTTCGTGCCGATCGATCCCGACCCCCGCGATGTCGCTATCCGACAGATCGCAGAGGATATTCCGGTCGTCTTTCCGAAGTCCGAGGGAATACCCGATACATCCGACCCATCGTACGTGCGCGCCGAACGCGTCCGACGCGGCGATACCCTGGGGACGCTTCTGGTACGAATGCAGGTCAATGATCCCAGGGCGGAGAAATTTGTCAGCGCCACGCGCGCCGCGCACGCATTCTACGAACTCAAGCCCGGACACCTCATATTGGCGCGTACCAATAGTGCGGGGGCGCTTCTTTGGTTGCGCTATCTGAGCGCCTCCTCGGCCGCTGACTCGGGAATCGAGTCGGCATTGACTTCCCGTTCGCTGGTCCTCGAGCGCTCGGGAACCACATTCCAGGTCCGTGATTCGCTCGACCCCAACGAGCAAAGGATCGAGATGCGCTCGGGCGCCGTTCAGAACTCGCTCTTTGGTGCGACTGACTTAGCGGGTGTTCCTGAAAGTATCGCAATCCAAATCACCGAAATCTTTGCGGGCGAACTGGATTTCTACCGTGACGTGCGACACGGCGACCAGTTTCGCGTCGTCTACGAGGTCTTTGACCAAAGCGGGGAACTTGCCCAGACGGGGCGGGTGCTCGCGGTCGAATACGTCTCGCAAGGCCGCGTCCACCAAGCGGTGTGGTATCGGGCTCCCGGACAATCCGGAGGCTATTACACGTTTCAAGGGCAGAGCCTAAAGCGCGCGTTTCTGCGGGCCCCGTTGCAATTTACGCGAATTAGCTCGGGCTTTGGCGGCCGTTTGCACCCTATCTTGAACGTCTGGAAGTGGCACACCGGCGTAGATTACGCTGCGCCAATCGGTACTCCGGTCCGAGCGACCGGCGACGGGGTGGTGGTCTCGCGCGGATGGCAGAACGGGTATGGCAACGCGATCGTCATCCGACACCAGGGGCAGTATTCAACGCTCTACGGACATCTCTCGGGCTTCGCTGCCCACCTCGTTTCAGGCCAGTCGGTAAGCCAGGGCCAGGTGATTGGTTACGTGGGCATGACGGGTTGGGCAACCGGACCGCATCTGCACTACGAATTCCGTATCGATGGCCTCGCTCGCGACCCGTTGCGCTCGACACTTCCCGACGCACCGCCGGTCGATCGGGGACAGATGACGGCGTTTCTCGAGCAGACACGCAACGCGAATCACCAGATCGAGCTGCTGCGTGGCGTCGATCTGGCTCGTGCCACGTCCCGGGAACCGGGAAGTGGCTCGCAGCCGCCTACCCTCTGAGCCGGAATTCCAAGGTGGAGCTTAAGCCCGAGTCGGCCGGCTCCCCGCTGGCGATGGGAATCATGTCAGGCACGAGTCTTGACGGGGCTGATGCGGTTCTCGCGCATTATCCAGCATCAGGGACTCCCGTTCTTCTTGCCCACGCTCATCGGCCCTTCGTCCCCGGCCTGCGCGAAGAGCTCTTGGCACTGCAGCGGCCCTGCGAGAATGAACTGCATCGCGCTGCTTTGGCCGGGCTCGCTCTGGCCGACCACTACGCGGTCCTGGTTGAGGAATTGCTGGAGGCCACGGGGGTGGATCGCAACGAGGTTCTAGCGATCGGGGCCCACGGTCAAACCGTGAGGCACCGGCCGGAATTGGGCTTCACGCTGCAGCTCAATGCTCCCGCACGTCTTGCCGAACTGACGGGGATCGACGTGGTCGCGGATTTTCGAAGTGGCGATATCGCCGCCGGCGGTCAGGGTGCGCCACTCGTGCCCGCCTTTCACGCGGAAGTGTTTCGCTCCGATCATCATCATCGTGCAGTCTTGAACCTCGGCGGTATCGCGAACCTGACGCAGCTGCCCAAAGCGGGGTCGCGCAGCCCGGTGCGAGGTTGGGATTGCGGGCCGGGCAACGTACTTCTCGACCTGTGGTTCGCGCGCCATCAAGGGGGGCCGTTCGATGCCCGGGGAGGCTGGTCGGCGAAGGGACGGCAAGACCAAGATCTGCTGGCCCGATTGCTCTCGGAGCCGTGGCTTGACCTTCCTCCCCCCAAAAGCACAGGTCGCGATCTCTTTAATGTCGGATGGCTGGAATCGAGACTCGCGCAAGCGCCCGATATCAACGCGGTCGACGTGCAAGCCACCTTGGCACAGTTCACAGCGCTGACCGTGAGTCGATCGATTGCTAGAGAGATGCCCGAAATCGAAGAGCTGCTCGTATGCGGAGGCGGCGCATTCAACGACGATCTCATCGCTCGCCTCGCCGGTGCGCTTCTCGCGGCCCTCGAGCGAAGCGTTCCGGTGAACTCGTGCAGCCTATACGGGCTTGCTCCGGAACACGTGGAGGCGCTGGCCTTCGGATGGCTCGCGGTGCGACGTCTGGCCGACCGCAGCGCAAGCCTTCCCGCCGTCACCGGCGCGAAAGGCTCCAGAACGCTAGGGGCGCATTACCGCCGCGGCGTGCCAGGCCCCACGGAGTCGAAGGGGAACGACCTCTAAGCGGAGAACGAGGACCCGCAGCCGCAGGTGCTGGTCGCGTTGGGGTTTTTGATGACGAATTGCGCGCCTTCGAGATCGTCCTTGTAGTCGATCTCGGCACCGACAAGATACTGGAAACTCATGGAGTCAATGAGGAGCATGACTCCATTTTTCTCCATCGTCGTGTCGTCTTCGTTGGCCACTTCATCGAAGGTGAAACCATACTGAAAGCCAGAGCAGCCGCCACCTTGCACAAAAACGCGCAATTTCAGATCCGGATTGCCCTCTTCATCGATGAGTTCCTTGACCTTCGCGGCTGCGGCCGCGGTAAAGACCAGGGGGACAGGAATTTCTGCGACGGCATTCATGACTGGCTCCTATTCGTACCGACTACGTTGGGTACGGGCGGGCGAATTTCAACCCAACCCGGCCACAACATCTATCCGTTGTTCGAGGCGAGCTTGAGCCCCGGACGGCTCTCGTCGTCCACAAAGGCGAGGCGCCCCGTGACGATGGCACCATGATGCATCTCAAGCGCGCGATACTCGACGTCCCCGCACACACGTGCTCTGGGTTGGAGCTCGATCAATTCGTCGGCCCTGACAGGGCCGTTGATCGTTCCATTGACCACGAGGTGGCTTGCCTGGATCTGCCCATCAACTCTCGCTTGTTCACTGATCACGAGCATGGACGGTTGAGAAGGGTCTGCCAGCACGCTCCCCTGGACATAGCCATCGATGCGAAGTCCGCCCACGAAGTGGACGTCGCCCTCGATACGGGTCGCAGCCCCGATGAGGCTTTCGATCGTGTTGGTGACGCCGGGTTTCTTGCCAAACATATTTAAGCTCCTCTGCCGTGTTGCAGCGTCTCGCCAGGACCACGTCCCCCGGATCAACTCACGGGGATCGCGCGCTGAGCACGCACGGTTCCTTTTTCCAGCACCCGCGCCTCAAACCGGTTCACTGCTGCGCCCGGCGGGATACGAAACGTGCCTTCGATTCGTTTGAAAAAGCGAAAATTTACTTGAAAGGCCTTCGGATCGCTCCCTGGCGAGCCGTCGGGGAGATTCATGATAACAGCTTTACCACCCTGTTGCAGATTCACAATTAGTTGTAAATCCCCATTGAAATCATGGCTTACGTGGCCCCCTTGGACCACAAGAAGCCGATAGTGCATCTGCTGGGGCACGGAGTCTTTTTCGATCTGCAGCCGCGAGATGGCAACCCCCTCGACCGGCCCGCTGGCCGAGAGGTTCTCGAAGAAGGCGACGTCATCCTTGAGCTTGGCGTTGTCCAATTCCAGCGATTTGATCTGGTTGCCCAGCGTCTCCTGGGCCGACCGTTCGATATTGAGCCGGCTTTCGGCGCTTCCGGCGGCAGCTTTGAGCTGGTCGCGCTCGGCCATGAGCGATGCGTTTTCGTCTTTTAGGCGGTCGACCTCGCTACGCAGATCTTCCCCAAAACCGGCAAAGCTCTTGCCCTGCTGATAAAGCCAAACCCCAAGGCACGCCACCAGGGCACACGCCAGAAGTACGACGGCTATGCGCACCCTCCATGGGACGTGCCGGCGCACGGTCATGCGGGGCGCGCTAATGGAGAGCCTGCGACGCAGGAGCTTGTATTTCAGCACGGGCTGCCGCCTTAAGACCTCAAGGCAGAACGGCGATCTGTCTTAACCCTGCGTCTTCGGGTAGTCCAAACATCACGTTCATGGCTTGCACCGCCTGTCCGGAAGCGCCCTTGACAAGGTTGTCCTCGACGACGAGCACGATGAGGGTATCGGCGCCACCCGGTCGGTGGATTGCGATCCGAAGGTAGTTCGACGCGCGGACAGACCGCGTCTCGGGCATGCTGCCCGCCGGCATCACGTCGACAAATGGCTCGTCTGCGAAGTGCCTCTCGTAGAGCGCTTGAAAGTCAGTGTCTGTCGCCGCGGGAAGAATGCGAGCATAAAGGGTCGAGTGAATGCCGCGAATGATGGGCAGCAAATGGGGAACGAACGTCAGTCCGATCCTGCGCCTCGCGATTGCCTCGAGACCTTGGACCGTCTCTGGAAGGTGGCGATGGCCCTGGACACCATAGGCCTTAAAGTTGTCCGCCGCCTCGCCCAATAGCTTGTCCACCTCCGCTTTGCGGCCCGCGCCCGAAACTCCAGATTTGCAGTCTGCGAGTAGATGGGACTCATCGACCAAGGGGGTGCGACCGCTCAGGAGAGGCGCAAAACCCAGCTGCATCGAAGTCGGATAACAGCCGGGCATTCCTACCACGCGCGCGCGCCTGAGCGCGTCGCGATTCACCTCGGGCAGACCGTATACGGATTCCTCCAGAAGATCGAGGGCCGAATGCGGCATGCCATACCACTTCTCAAAGACCGCAGGATCCTTGATACGGAAATCCGCAGCCAGATCGATCACCTTCACGCCCGCTTTGACCAGAGCCGGGGCCTGCGCCATCGCAACGCCGTGAGGCGTCGCAAAAAAAACTACGTCACACTGATCAAGGCGCGCCTTGGCTGGATCTGAAAAGGCGAGATCGATGCGCCCCCTAAGAGAGGGGAACATCGTGGCGACCGGCAATCCGTCTTCACTTCGCGAAGTGATCGCGACAAGTTCAACGTCAGGATGTTGAGCGAGCAGGCGCAGAAGCTCTACGCCTGTGTAGCCGGTGCCGCCAACGATGCCGACTTTGATCATGAGTACTCCTCACAAAGACTAGGCAGGCGCGTGTCCCTGGCGTGAGACACGATCGCCGATTGTACACAGTATTGAAGAGGCCACGAGCCGGGCGACGCGAATTCGCCCGCGCGCGAGAGGGCCTTAAGATGCGCTGCGCTAGACCTAGTGCTCAACCCAGAAGAAGACCTAGTGCAAGCTGCGGCGAAGACCGAGTGCCGCGGACCCACGTCGATTGCCCGTGGATGCGCGGGTGCTTCGACTAGCGCTTGGAGAACTGCTTGCGGCGACGCGCCTTGTGAAGCCCGACTTTCTTGCGTTCCACCTCGCGCGCATCGCGGGTGACGAGGCCGGCTTTGGAAAGCGTGGGCTTCAGAGCATTGTCGTAATCGATGAGGGCGCGCGTGATGCCATGACGCACGGCTCCCGCCTGGCCCGACTCACCACCCCCGTGCACATTCACCATGATGTCGAATGTCGAACCGTGGTTGGTCAGTTCCAGCGGCTGACGCACGATCATCCGCCCCGTCTCGCGCGCAAAGTACTCGTCGACAGGCTTCCCATTGACTTGGATTTTGCCCGACCCGGTCTTGATGAAGACCCGGGCCACAGCGCTCTTGCGTCGGCCAGTGCCGTAGTGATAGTTGCCGATCATGCCTTCACCTCGAGCGTTTTCGGTTGTTGCGCGATATGCGGATGGGTCTGCTCGGCATAGACCTTCAGTTTCTTGATCATGGCGTAGCCCAGGGGACCCTTCGGCAGCATGCCTTTGACCGCCTTCTCCAGCGCTCGGCCGGGAAAGCGGCTTTGCATCTTCTCGAAATTAGTCTCGTAAATGCCCCCGGGATATCCGGAATGGCGAAAGTACTTCTTGTCCTTGAGCTTGTTGCCCGTGACGCGAAGCTTGGCGGCGTTGACGACGATAATGTAGTCGCCGGTATCCACATGGGGCGTGAACTCTGGCTTGTGCTTGCCGCGCAGACGTCGTGCAACTTCACTGGCTACACGTCCGAGTACTTTGTCTGTCGCGTCAATGACAAACCAGTCACGCTTTACCTCGTGGGGCTTGGCGGAAAAGGTCTTCATGGGTCATCCTGGTAAGTGGGGCGCGGCAAACGCTGCTTGGCGATTGATCCTGCGCGAAATACACATCCGCGACCTTTATCCCGCTTATTTTTGCGGGCTCTCCTTAAAGGCGCACGGAGAAAAGCCTTGAATATTAAAGGATTCTGAAGAGATCGGTCAAGTCAGGGCGTGCAGGGTATGGAATTGGCCTGCTCCGTGATCGCTGTGCCGCTGTTCGCGCGAGGGCGGCCCGATGCGTCCGAAGCGTGCCAATCAGAACGCGTGTCTTCGAACGCACAAAAAAAAGCCCGGACCTTGTGGGGCCCGGGCTAATCCACCAAAGGAGGAGGGTGGAGGAGACACCTGCAGACAACCGGCACTTCTTCGTCTACTCAGATCTTGATTATCACTACCTCTGAACCGACGACTCAACGAAGTGCCCCGTCAATGAAATTAAGTATAGTCCAAACATTGGTGCGTCGCAAAAGAATATTTCTCTTGCCGTTGATGTCCTTACAACGCACCCACTCGACAAGTTGACATTTGAAGGTTGTTTGTTGAATTTCAATGACTTATAGATCGACATCTATATACTTATTAGTTATTTGAATATGTTGCGGTACAAGATATTGGGATACATGTGATGAAACTGAGCTTTTTTTGCACGTCGGCCGCGTGCTGCAGAGCCCGTCACGCAAACGGGTTGGGAGTCTTGATTGACTAAGCGGCCGAATCCTCGTGATTGGTTACACTAGGCTCGGTTGGACCGCTTTGCCCGCTACGACGCCAGCATGGGAGTCACGATGAAAGTCACCGTCACCTGGAACGCCCATGAGGCCAGCGATTCGCTAGCCAGCCCCATGAGCTTCATCGCGGCAACCGGAAGCGGCCACTTAGTCGCTATGGACGGCGCCCCCGCCGGTGCGGATGATCCTTTGGGCGGCCGCAATCTGGCTCCGCGGCCCATGGAAATGGTTCTAGCCGGCACCGGCGGCTGCACCGCCTACGACGTCGTCCTGATTCTGAAGCGGGGTCGCAACGATATCCGCCACTGCGAAGTCCGCCTCGAGGCCGAGCGCGCGCCAGAGGATCCGAAGATCTTCACGAAGATCCACTTTCATTTTGTCGTCGCGGGCCACCGTCTGCGGCGAGAGGTGGTCCAACGGGCCATCGCGCTGTCGCACGACAAGTACTGTTCCGCCTCGGTGATGCTGGGAAAATCGGCCACGCTCAGCTATGACTTCGAGATTGTCGAGACCGGTCCGTCGAAGCCCCAGCCCGAAACTACAGCCAGTATGCCGTCGACGTCATAATTTTCGCGGCCACTCGCATCGCGGCCGTAACGGGCGCTGGAAGGTCGCTTGCGCCACGCTGCTGGGCGTGTTCCCCGTGCCGGACTTCGTCGTCTTTCATCTGACTTAAGAGCGCTTGCGAGCGCGTGTCATTCGCGGGAAGGCTCTCCAGGTGTCGGGCAAGGTGCTCTTCGACCTGTCGCTCGGTTTCAACAACGAAGCCCAGGCTCACCCGGTCTCCAGCGCGACCGGCCAACAGGCCCAGGGCATAAGCACCGGCATACCAAAGGGGATTCAATAGGCTCGGACGCGCTTCGAGTTCTTTCAGCCGCTGAGCCGTCCAGGCCAGGTGATCAGCTTCTTCGTCGGCCGCTTCTTCGAAGCCTCGACACAGCGCCGGAGTCTTAGCGGTTAAGGCCTGCGCGCGATAGAGGGCCTGCGCGCACACTTCTCCGACGTGATCGACGCGCATGAGCCCGGCAGCGTGTCGACGCTCCGACTCGCTCAGCCGCACGAGGTCAGTCTGCCTTGTCTCCTGCGGAAATTCGCGCGCGGCGATCTGCCCCCCAGCCAACGACCGAAGTCCTTGGTCGAACTCCACGATGATGCGATCTATCCAACTTGACATCTTCCTGCCCCTTGAGGATTCCAGAGTTTCGCCGCTCCCAACTGTCAAGCCGAGCCGGGTCCGATCCGTTAACAGTTTATTCGCGATCCTAAACAGAGGCCACGGCACCCCGTCTTGCGCCGCAAAGCTACTGTCTCCCGGACCGCCCCAGGGCGTCCCGGCAAGCCCAACTGTTGCGTAAACGATACATCTCTTGGGCATTTTTGTCGCCATTAGCCGCATAAGTTTGCTAGTAAGCCCGTTTTTTGTTGAAATCTATGCTGACTTCTTAACCAAGGGCCCGCTTTGGCCGGTTAGAGTTCATTGGTACGGGGCGAAGGCGCAGACCCCTTGCCGTATGCACGACAAACTTTTGGAGATAATTGAATGAAAAAACTCGTAATCGCAGCAGCTGTGCTGGGCGCGTTCGCCGGTACTGCGCAGGCGCAGAGTAGCGTGACCTTGTTTGGTGTGGTTGAC
>JBEKVI010000090.1:0-10032 GCA_049514215.1 Burkholderiaceae bacterium | reverse complement strand
CGGTCTCGAGGGTGTCGGCCATGTGAAGATAATGCGCCCAGGTTTCGGCCCAATCTTCCCAGGGGTGGACGCTGGCGTAGGCGCTGATGAACTCGGTCGTCCAATCCTCGACCGGGCCATTTTGGTAGTGATGGTTCAAGGCGTTCTGATAGTCGATCGACTCGTCGCCGAAGACAGCGCGAAATTCATCGAGCCGGCCGCCGTCACGGATGAGCCGGTCCCAGTAGTAGTGTCCGGATTCGTGCCGCAGGTGACCCAAGACGGTTCGGTAGAGCTCTGCGAACTGGGCCCGGATCTGTTCGCGCAAGACGTCGTCGGCCTCCCTGACGTTTAACGTGATCGTGCCCTCCTGGTGGCCGGTCAGAACCGATTCGCCCGGCTGAGGCTCCTTGAATTCGAACCGCAGGCCGTCGCCCGCACCCGGGGTTGAGTCCTCCACGGGCAGTCCCAAAGCCAGGAGATTGACGATCAGGCGCCGCTTGGCCGCTTCCGCTCTTTGCCAGAGCGCCACGACATCGGCCCGATCCAGCGGAGGGATGACCTTGGTGAGCCGGCACGAAATGCAAAGAGGGTCCGGGTCCCCTTCATCGACCGCCCAGTTGCAAATTGCGTGATCCACGTAATTCTGGCAAAGCCGCACTCCGGCTTCGGGGCTCTCGGAGTCCGGATCGTGGGCGTCCTCGCCAACGGCTAGCATCGCCCGTTGAGCAGGGGAGTAGGCGAGTTGCCGGCCGCAGTGGACACACTGCGAGTTCTCGAAGAAGACGAGATGTTGACAATGGCTACAGTGAAAAATTTTCATGAAGGATTCTGTTAAGCAATACGCATTGATTCAACGTTGAGCCCTAACGGTACCGCAATTGCCGATCCAGGCCGAAATCCCCGGCCTAAAAAGCCCAGCACGATGACGAGCCGCGCGCACCGAGCATCGCATGACTGCGATCAGAGCGCCTCAGCGTCCCGCACGGACCCTGGCTCCTCTCAGCTCCTGGAGGGGGCTTGTGGCACGGTGGCATGGCGGCCCAAGAACGCCTGGCTCATTGCGCTTGTGGATGCCGAGCATCGTTGTGACCGGCCGCAACCGCTCGATCACACACGACCGCAAGTCCACGACGCGACTTGAGCATCGGACTGCCCAAAGCTTGCATAACTCGCATATAGGCCCGATGGGCCAAGGCTCAAGCCAGGGACCTCGATGGCCCGATTCCGCGCCGGCGCATCCAGCAGGGAGCGTGCCTTAGACGACGGTGCGAATCCAGGCACGCCACTTGCCACTCTCGGGCTACCCCCGTCGCGCCGAAGGAGTACACCGCATGCGCACCGCTCCGATTCCGTTTTTCTCGGTCCTCCTGGTTGCGGCGCTCGGGTCGCCCGTGAGCGGTACCCCGTCTCTTTCCGAATCGCCGGTCTCCGCGCCCACGGCGGAAGCGCCAGCCAAGATCCCCTCTAGCATGCCCATCGCCCATCGAACGCCGCATTCCGTCATCGTTTCGGGGTCTCGGGATGACTGGATTTTGGCTCCCGTGAAACGAGACTGTCGCCCCCCAGGTCCTATCCCGAGCCCGGAAGTCCATCCGCGCGCGGTTTGCCTGAGGGTTTAGGGTCGGCGCGCGTCGGCGCGCCCCCATATCGCAGACCGACCCAGCTCTAAGAACGCGTCTGGGCGAGCGATGCGTGTAGCCGTGCGCTGGTCTGAGCCTTGGTACAGACCTCGTGCGTTGGCAAAAACCTTGCGAGCAAGTCCTGCCAGTGACGGATCACCTCCGGGTAGTGTGCGTCCGCCGGGTGCAGGCCGAACCGCACGAGGGGCTTTGGGCGTTCGATATGAGCGAGGATTTCGACCCAGCGCCTAGAAACCTTGCGTCGCCATGGGCTGCGCGTGCTGTAGACCAGACTTGGGGCCCGAACCGGGATCGGCCCGGGTAGCAGGTAGAGTCGATTTAGCGTTGTGGTGTAGGACAACGGGAAGTCCTTCAGGGCGTCCCACGCTCCAGTACCCAAAAGCCAGGCCGGCGCGACGAAGCCGTGCAAAGGCCATTCGTTTTCGGCAAACCATTGTGCGCCCGCGAGCAACCGTCGACGCGCCGCCTGGGCGCTAAGCGCAGCAAATTCGCCCTCGGCCGCGGTGTACACCGAGCGCAGCAGACGCGCCTTCACGCCCACAGCCACGACATCATCGTGGTGGCGAAAGCCGTGCAGGGCCAGTTCGTCCCCTTCCTGAAGACGGTCCGTCATGCGCCGGCAAAACGCGACATCGCGCCGCGCAGCGCTCCCCTGATAGAACTCCGGCACGAGGAGCAGCGTTGAGCGAAATGGCCCAACCTCACCCAGGGCGGCAAGCAGACGCGCACAGTCGGGCCAGGTAGCGCCCGAGACGTCGTGCATGACGACGCAAAGCGTTGACGAGACCTTAAGCTGCGCGCTGCTCAAGGGGTGCATAGCCCGACCGCGCCGCCCCAACGAGGCGGGCGTAGTGATGGTCTAGCCGCGCAAGCACGGTTTGCCATTCGTACTCGATGGCCCTTGCCCGAGCAGCGGATGCGATGTCCGTGTCCTGACTGCGGCGATCGATGGTGTCAATCGCTTCGGCAAAGTGGTCTGCCTGGCAACGGGCGACGGCCATGCCGAAAGGTCCGTCGATAATCTCGGCCACACCGCCCTGGGCGCACCCGACCACCGGCAGGCCCGAGGCAAGCGCTTCGAGCGCGGCCAAGCCAAAGGTCTCCTGATCGCCCGCGTGCACGAATACATCGGCGCTGGCATAGGCCCTGGCCAGTTGCAACGGATTGGATTCGTAGGGCAGCGCGATGACGCGAGGCCCGCTCGGCGGTGTCGGGCCGCCTCCGATGGTCACGAGCACGTAGGGCGGTCCCAATCGTCTCACTGCTGCGCTCAGGACCTCGAGATTTTTCTCGCTTGCATAGCGCCCCACGTAGAGAAGCACGCGCGCCCGTGGGGACAGTTGGTGCAAGGTGCGCCAGCCCGGGTCGCGGCGGCCCGGCTCGAAAAGCCGGGTATCGACGCCCAGGGGTTGGACAATGACGTTTTCGATGCCCAGATCCGCGAGCCGGCTTGCCACGTACGCGCTCGGAGCGAAGACGGCGTCAAAGCGTCGGTAGAGCCGTTTGACATAGCGTGCCGCCGCACGGCGGGCGTATTCGCCAAACGTCCGTGCAACGAGCTCAGGCATGTCCGAATGATAGAAGGCCGTCACGGCAGCACCGGCCTCCTCCCCGGCTCGCAAGGCGGCCCAGGCCAACTGATAGGGGTCACCCGCTTCGATGACGTCCGGTCTTAGGCTGCGCAGTACGCGCTGCACGGCACCCAGATTGCGGGGCAGTCGATAACCCGCACCAAACGGAATGGGGATGCCCGGTATTTCCGGCGGTGTCGCGACCAGCCTGCCTGGAACGACGATGGTATGGCGGGCGTTGTCCTTGCCGCGGAGGAGGTGGGTATTCTTGGCGCGCAGGTATCGCTGCACCCCCCCTCCCTGCTCCGACCAGAACATGGTCAGATCGACGACATGCATCCGCAATCCTCCAGAGGGCGACCGTGCCCAGAAGAACCAGCCCAACCGGTCGCGCGTGGAGTGTAACTTAAACTTGTCGGCGCAGTTCGGCCGGAGGCACCTTCATCAGCCCTCGGTACTTTGCAACCGTTCGACGGGCGACGATGACGCCCTGGTCGGCGAGCATTTTGGTCAGGAGCACGTCCGAGAGCGGATCCTTGCGATCTTCGGAGGTGATCATTTCCTTCAGTAGTGCGCGTACGGCTGCTGCAGAGCACTGGCCCCCGGTATCGGTGGCGAGCTCGCGCGAGAAGAAGTGCTTGAACTCGAAAATGCCTCGCGGCGTGGCCATGTACTTGTTGCCGGTCGCCCGCGAGACGGTCGACTCATGTAGGCCCAACTCGTCGGCAACCTCCCGCAACACGAGGGGTTTTAGCGCCACGTCTCCGTACTCGAAGAACGTCCGCTGGCGCTGCACGATCGCTTCGGCGACCCTTTGAATGGTACTGAAGCGCTGCTCCACGTTACGGATGAGCCAACGCGCCTCCTGAAGCTCCTGTGCCATCGGAGCGCGGTCGCTGCAACGGGCGCGCCGGAACATGTCGGCGTAGGTGCGGTGCAGCCGCGCGCGTGGCATCACAGCCGGATTGGTCTGCACTACCCACTTGCCCTTGATCTTGCGCACCAAGACATCCGGCACGACATATTGGGCATCGCTTCGGCCAAATCGAAGCCCGGGCTTGGGATCGAGCGTGCGGATGAGCTGATGGGCGAGGCGAATGGCTCGCTCGTCGCATTGGAGCACGCGCTGCAGTTCGGCATACTCACGCCGCGCAAGCCTTTCCATCTGGCCATCGACGAGACGTTTTGCGACATCCAGGGCAATCGTATCCGGGGGGAGCGCCTCAAGCTGCAGCAGCAGGCATTCGGACAGACTGCGTGCGCCAATACCGGGAACATCCAGTTGTTGGACAAGTTTGACGGCGGCCGACAGTTCCTCGATCGATACCGGCATGTCGAGGTCAAGAGAACTGGCCAAATCTTCCAGATCGTCGCGGAGGTAACCATCGTCATCGAGCGCCTCGATAACGAGTTCAGCTAAACCTCGATCGCGAGGTTCCAGGCGGTAGCTGCTCAATTCCTGATGCAGGTGCTCGCGCAACGCCGGGACGTTTCGAATCCACTCGTCAAGCTCGCCGCGTTCGCCTTCGCCCGTGGTGCTGCGATAGTCTGCCGTGTCCGAAGGACCGTCTTGCACCGACTCTTCATAGACATCGAGCGAGTCGCTCGCAAGGTCGGCTTCAGCACTTTCGGGGGTATCGGCATTGGTCGCCAGAGAATCCTTGGCATCTTGACCATCGAGGGCCGCGTCTCGCTCGGTCGGCCCAAGGCCTGCAAGTTCAACCTGGCTGCTGTCTTGCGCGTCGATGGATTCGGGAGCTTCCTCTTCTTCTTCCAGAAATGGGTTGGTCGCAATGGCCTGCTGGAGCTCCTGGTTGAACTCAATGGCCGACATTTGCAGCAGCTTCACAGATTGCTGAAGTCTTGGAGTCAGCGTGGTTTGCTGGCGTGCGCGCAGATCAAAGGCTACTTGGACCACAGGACTCTCCTTAAGAGGCTGACAAAGATATGTGCCCCCTCTTGCAATGCCTATGCCAGTTTTTTATGTCAATTTATTCAATGAGTTAGCGTATGAGAATCGCATTCTTGCGGAAAGGGGTCGTGTAAGATTTACGGGCGTTTGCAAGTCAGGCGCAACTCTTGCGCAGGCCGCACCGGAGTCTGGTTAGCGCCAACGAACAGTCGTTCGCGCGAACATTCGCCTTTCTGAAACTGGCGTATCCGTAACAAGGGAATGGCGCTTGCGGATCCCTTCTGAAGAAGTCCGTTCCAGCCGCAGTCCGAAAGCCTTGTGGGCGCAAAAGATGGCGGCATAAAGGTTTCACCAATTCTTCGATTCAGAAACCAATATGAGCACGGGGCGGTCATTCGAGTGTCCGCACCTTCGGTGCGGTCCTCATTTCACCGGAGCTTTTGCCATGAACCATTTTGAAGCATCGCGCTCGACGCGCGCTGCGCCAGCCTACCCCTCTGCGAAAGAATCAAGCCAGCTACCCATGAGACCGTCG
Source organism: Burkholderiaceae bacterium (assembly GCA_049514215.1). GTDB lineage: Bacteria > Pseudomonadota > Gammaproteobacteria > Burkholderiales > Burkholderiaceae_D > BOG-994. Next base: position 4,392 of record JBEKVI010000090.1, on the reverse strand, counting down.
AGGGCGTTTGTAGGCCCCGGCCCCGAACTGCTGGGGGCCGACAGCGTGCAAGGCGACGATGTCTACAACTACGAGGGTGAAAGACTGGGAACGATCCGCCAGGTGATGATTGACGTGCGGCGGGGCCGGGTCGGTTACGTGGTCCTCTCCCATGGTGGCTTGCTGGGTTTGGGTGACCGGCTTTTTCCGATTCCGTGGGCAGCACTGACCATCGATCCGGAGCGTGCCTGTTTCCTTTTGGATCTGACGGCCAGGGAGCTGGAGTCCGCGCCGGACTTTGGAAAGAGCGATTGGCCCGACATGAGCGATTTGAACTGGGCCACGACGATCCACGCCTTCTACGGGCTCGAACCCTACTGGGAGTAGCAAACCCGCGCGAGCCTAGGCCGACCGTAGGACAGAAATCCGCAGGTACGTGGCTTGCTAAAACGTCACTGAGATTTCTTGTTTTCGTTCACAGGAGCGCGAAATGGAGCGCAACACCAAGCTCACCAATGCGCGTACGGGAATCCGACACCAAGGACAACACGAGTCTGGAGCCTCGTCGCGAACAACTACTCGATCCGATCTGCTGGCCCGCCGCGAGCTTTCACACGGCAATGCTGCGCAAGGCGGATCCTGCAAGAGCAGTAGCGGCCCATCGGCTGACCCTGCCGCTCGCCCCGATCCCGGGGAGGAGATCGTGATCCTCACCGAGGTCCCTTCGCCATTTCCGCTGGCACGCTAGCCAAAGTGGGGCGATCCGCCCTCTAATTAAGGGAGGACTCCTCCGATGCCGTGCCGGTCTGGTAGGCCTCCAGACGATTGTAGAGCGTCTTTAAGCTCACGCCGAGCGTCGCCGCCGTGCGCTTCTTGTCACCGCCGAAATGGTCCAGTGTCGCAAGAATGATTTCGCGCTGAGCGTCCGCGAGGGGCGTTCCGACCCAGACATTTAACGCGCCGTTGCGCAGCTGCGGTCTTTTCGGGCGGGTTGACAGGCTTGCGTTGGTGATTTCGATCACGCGATCGGCCATGATGAAGGCCCGGTGAATGGTGTTGCGCAATTCCCTCACGTTGCCCGGCCACGCGTAACCCCGCAAGGTCTCTATCGAGCGCCGTGAGAATGCCTTCGAAGTATTCTCGGTCGCGTTGAACTGATCCAGGAAATACTGGGCCAAAAGCTCGATGTCGCCTTCGCGCTCGCGTAGCGGCGGCGCTCGCAGTGGGAAAACTGCGAGCCGGTAGAGCAAGTCTTCGCGAAACTGCCCCTCGCTCACGGCCGTTTGAGGGTCACGATTGGTGGCTGCCACGACGCGCACGTCGACTTCGACCGAATCGATCCCTCCTACCCGGTGGAAGATCCCCGCTTCCAGGACACGAAGTAGCTTGACCTGCATTTCGGGAGCCATCTCGGTGATTTCATCCAGAAAAATGGTTCCACCCGAGGCATGCTCGAAATAGCCCACGTGCTGCTGCGAGGCACCGGTAAAGCTGCCTTTTTCGTGACCGAAGAGTTCGGCTTCAATGAGCGAGGTCGGAATGGCGCCGCAGTTCACCGGGATGAATGCCTGGTCGCGGCGAGGACTGCGGTCATGGATGGTTTTGGCAATCAGTTCCTTCCCGGTGCCGCTTTCCCCGATGATCAAAACGCTGGCTGGCGTCTGCGCCACCCGGTCGAGTTGAAGATAAAGGTCTCGCATCACCGCGGACTGGCCGTAAAGCGGCCCGAAGGACGCGCTCACAGGCGCCGGGTTTGCCAAGGACGCGCGCTCCCGACCGCCGGCTTCGGTGGAGGGGGGCTGCGATTCCAAGGCGGAGGGATCGGGGATCGACATGGTCGCTAGTAAAGTGCAAGGGTCGGAAAACGCCGGTAGGCGCGATCCTCAGCGAAAGGGCCCCCAGCAAGATTGAGCCCTGGGCACCGACCCCCGGCTCGGTTTGGCAAAACCCAGCCGCCAGGGAAATGCTACTCCTTTTGGAGAACTCGGTGAAAATGGTTCCACACCCGGGGCTTGGAAAGCCGGAATGTTACATCGAGCCATGTAACTTTTACCGCGACGCGTCGCAGTTCCAATGTGCCGCGCCTGCCACGCCTTCACCCTGAGAACTCGGAGCACGGCGAGACGATTCCGGACCGAGATTCCGTGGCATGGAATCTGCGACGCACGAACGCAAGAGGGGGCGCTTAGCACGCGTGGCAGGTGCGCCGTAGCGCTGGCCCCCCCAAGTCCTTCGCGCCTCCAAAACCGACGCGTTTTCGGGAAAGGCGCATCACCGGAGTGGTTCACTATGGAACAGAATCTCGCAGAATTACGCGCTTCGAAAGACCGTGTGGTCGACAACTTCCAGGGGCTCATAGCCGGCGCGGAGGATCTTTTGCGCTCTACGGCCAATGTTACAGGCGAGGGCGTCGAGATCGCGCGAAGAAATTTCAGGACCTATCTCGACTCGGCGAAGGGAACGCTGGGCGACATGGAAGTGATCGCGCGCGAACGCTACAGAAGCGCCTCCGAATCGACCGACCGCTACGTGCGCACGAGTCCTTGGCAGGCCGTAGGCATTGCGGTCGTGGCGGGACTTTTGATCGGGGCTCTTGCGCAGCGCAGATGAGCTGACCCCGGTGGCCCCGCGGCGGCGAGTGCCAAGCCGGCGCGGCCATACCCATTGGCTTTCGCACGATTCCAAAATGATCCACGAATGAACATCTTCCGTTCCACTCTTTTAGCGGGCGCTGCAGGAGGTCTTGCAGCCATGACCGTACTGGCCATGCGCCGTAGCGCGGTCGAAAGCCGACTGCGGGCTCGCCATGCCGAAGTCCTACGCTGGGAAGGCGAGGGTGGCACTGTTCCAGAGGTCGCTCGGCAGACGGGCCAGCAGGGCCGCGAAGCTCGTTCAAGCTCTCTGAGGAACAGGACCAATGGCGGCCAGCCCGCTTACATCGATCCCCACGACCCCGGATTTATTCAGAGGTGACCATGGCCGAAACGCCCTATCTTTCTTCGATCCAGTCCATCCGCAAGCGTGCACGCGAGCATATCGAGCAAGGGGCCGTCACATCGGCCTATAGCGGGGATCGCGATTTCGTCCTGAAGCTCCTCAACGAGGCTTTGGCCACCGAGATCGTGTGCTCCCTGCGCTATCTGCGGCACTACTTCATGGTGCGCGGGCTCAATTCGGAAGGGGTTGCCGCGGAATTTCGGGAGCATGCTGACCAGGAACGCGAGCATGCCGACTGGATTGCTGAGCGTATCGTCCAGCTCGGGGGAGCGCCGAACTTCTCCCCGGAGGGCTTGGGCAGCCGCAGCCATGCGGAATACGTTGAAGGAACAACGCTCGTCGAGATGATCCAGGAGGATCTGGTTGCCGAGCGCATCGCGATCGATAGTTACACCGAGATGATCCACTATCTGGGCGACAATGACCCGACGACAAGAAGGCTTTTCGAGTCCATCCTGGCCGTCGAAGAAGAGCACGCCGATGACCTGCTTTCCCTGCTCGAGGGGAATCGGGGATAATCCAGGCATCTGCCCGTCTCGGGCACGTTCTGATCCCCGCTTGTGGGATTGAAGGAATCGAGTAGCGATGCCGCATGTCCTCATAGTCGACGACGAACCCAACACGCGCGCCGCGCTCGCCGAGATCGCGGCGGCCGAGGGGTTCACCACTGCGTCTGCCGGTGATCTGCGCGAAGCGCGTATTCACATAGTGCGGCAGGCTCCGGACGTGGTCCTGACCGACCTGCGCCTGCCTGATGGCAGCGGGATGGACCTCTTCGAGGACTTAAACCGTGGCTCGGTGGAAGTCATCCTCATTACAGGTCATGCGAGCGTCGAAAGTGCCGTCGACGCCTTGCGTCTGGGCGCGGCGGACTATCTCGTCAAGCCCATCAATATCCAAAGGCTGAAATCCATTCTCGACCGGGTCCCCCGTTCGACGGACTTAAAAGCCGAGATCGGTTCGCTGCGGGGCGAACTAAGGCGTTTCGGCCGATTTGGAAAAATGCTGGGCAATTCGGAGGCGATGCAAAGCCTCTACGATCAGATCGGAAGGGTGGCGCCCACGGAGGCCACGGTTTTGCTCATCGGCGAGAGTGGGACCGGCAAGGAGTTGGCGGCGCAGACCATTCATGATCTGAGCCTCAGACGCAAACAGCCTTTCTTGCCTGTGAATTGCGGTGCGATTTCGCCGAACCTGATTGAAAGTGAGATGTTCGGACACGAGCGCGGCAGTTTCACGGGCGCCGACCGGCAACACAAGGGCTACTTCGAACGAGCCAACGGGGGCACGCTGTTTCTGGACGAGATCACAGAAATGCCCATCGAGCTGCAGGTCAAGCTCCTGCGTGTGCTTGAGAGCGGACTGTTCATGCGCGTGGGAACCAACCGGGAAATCGAGACCGACGTGCGCGTCATC
>JBEKVI010000089.1:0-10370 GCA_049514215.1 Burkholderiaceae bacterium | reverse complement strand
AGATATAGTTTTAAAGTGATGGGCGACCGCACTAGGGCGGTCGCAGACGGCCAGAAGCCGACAGCTGCCGAATCGCTCCAAAGCCGACGCTCGCTGCTGCATATCTCGATGCGGTGGCGATGCAATTTGGGCTGTGCGCTATTTGACCTCATAAAAGCCGAGTCGACTTGACATGTGTATCCTATGGGATACAATGCGCGCATGCTCGTTAAGACAACTGAAGAATATCGCCGTTGGATTAATGCGCTTAAGGACCGTGTGATTCGCGCACGCATCCAGGTAGTTCATGGAAATCCAGGTCAGCATCGCGCGTTGACGGAGGGCGTTTCTGAAATGAAAATTGATCTTGGGCCTGGGTACCGTGTCTATTACACAGAGAAATCGGGCGAACTCATCGTGCTTCTGGTCGGTGGCGACAAATCGACTCAACAGAGGGATATCAAGCTTGCCATCGCCCTTGCCAGAAATCTCGAATAAGGAAATCAGAATGCCAAGGACTGTAAAGACGTCAAAATCGAAGACGAAGACGGTGTCCTATGACGTAGCGGAGCAACTCCGCAATCCTGAGGAGATGGCTGCCTATTTGGATGCTTGGTTAAGCGACGCGCCCGAGGACGTTGCGGGTATCGCCCGGGCGCTTGGAGACATCGCTCGCGCGAAGGGCATGTCCCAGGTCGCACGAGACGCAGGGCTCAGCCGCGAGAGTTTGTATAAGGCGCTCGGCGAGAATGGCAACCCCAGCTTCGCGACGATTCTGAAGGTGGCCAGGGCGCTGGGGGTCCGTTTGCACGCAGAGGCCGTTTGAGCTTTAGACCTTCATCAAGGCGCCGACTGCCTCAAGTCCCCGCGCCAGGGCTTGAGGATCTGAAGTGTCCTGAATTCTGCTATCGGCCAAGTCCGGACGTTGTTCGACTTACTACGTAGCGGTCATTTCGGAGACGGCTTTCGACATGAATAACAAGAATATGTGGGCTCGCGTCGCGGCTTTGGTCCTCAGCGCGGCTGGCGGCCTTTTGATCGCTCCACCCACGCATTCGGATTTCCTGCATCCGGCGCCGTTAACATTTGGGTTGGAAATGGTTGCCCTTCCAGCGGTCGGGATCGCATTGATTCTCTCCTTCCGGAGCTGGCAAAAGAGCGCAGAAGTGGGATGGGAGCGTCCAAGTTGGTCGGCAAATCCGTTCGAGTTCATGGAACCGCTGGTCAATCTAGTCGCGGGAGCTATCTGCATCATCGCCTCTGGTCTGGGCTGGGGGCTAAGAGGTCTTTTGTCCGGCCCTAACTGGGGATGGGAAATGCCGGTCGCAGCGGGGATAGGCGCGTGGATAGGAGTAAGGATCTTTATGAAGTTAAATCCTGATAGTTTGGCCAGATCGGACTGCGAATGAAAACTCGTACAGAATCGGCCAAAAACGGAACTTCGGGGCATTCCAGTTACCGGTCATTCGTGGCGTCGTCTCCTATGTTTCGTGGGATCACGCCGCTATCGGCCATTAGGCTTTGGTACTCGTCAAACGCATCATCAGAGTCAGTGGATGGACGGGCGACGACTGAAAGCCATAGTGCTCGTAGAACTGCTTTGCGCGATCGTGTAGCGCGTGCACGAGCAAAGCCCTTACACCCGCATTCTGAGAAACCGTGATGGTCCGATTTAAGGCGTCCTGAAGCAGCGCGCCGCCCAAGCTCATCCCTTGAGCTCGACGATCAACGGCAAGTCGGGCGAGCACCATGACGGGGATGGGGTCGGGCATGTTACGACGAACCGCGCCGGTGGCTGCTTGGTGCACCACAGCTCCAACCGCCATGGCGTAATAGCCTCGTATCCGCGCGTCGCTGTCGGCCACCACAAAGGCGCGACTGGCGCCACTCAATTGGTTGGGCAGCGCCCGGCGCCGGAGCCATTCATCCAGCGATGCCTCTCCGGACTCGAAGTCATCGGCGCGGTGCAGAGCGGAAATCGGTTCTGGGGCGCGTAGTGGCAGGGTCACTTCTTTGCTGCTCGCGTCTTCCACGGCGCCTTCACAGACAGGAGCCGTTCCAGACCGGGGTCGCGAACCGGCGGTGCATCGAGCAGCTTGGTGAATTGCTTGTAGCGGTCGGGGTCCAGAGCAAAGAACACCTGGTCGAGAAGTACCGCCTGCGCCTTGTCACAAGCTGCCTCTAGCATGAAGTCCGACCGGTTCTTTCCCAGCAGATGGGCGGCGTGGTCGATCAGATCGCGCTGCTCCGGCAGGGCGCGCAGATTGATAGGGGCATCACGCATGTCATCTCCTAGATGTATATGTAGTCAATACACATTCTAGGTCATCGTATATTGGTTGTCAACACGTTGATATCCGGGGCGCAATGGAGTCTTTAAAGCATAAGGACAAGTGCTTACGTCCGCGAGGCGGAAAACAACTTATCCCGCTGCACACGAGGATGTTCGAGTGCCGGTAGCGCGATGCATATAAAACCTGCAAAGACCGTCATCGCCGGCGGCTGGATCTCCGACAACGGCTGCATGGTTGGCGATGGAGTTCTCAAGCGGATTCGCGCCCTGACAGAGTCGTACCTGGTCGGAATTGGAAAGGACACGAGCGGATGGCTTGTTCTATATCGGGATCCGTTCGACGGTAGATATTGGGAGCTCACCTATCCTCAGGGCGAAATGCAGGGCGGAGGACCACCGGAGCTGAGATGCATATCGGCGGAGGAAGCTAGGCAGACATTTTCCATTTGACCTCCCGTACTCTCGGCCAACTGCAGTCATAGCGTTAGGCGCCGCAAAGCGGCCGCGCGCGGTGGAGCGTCTCGGAGGCTATTCGTCTTTTTACGGTAACGAACATCACTCAAGGATATGTGGATTTCGTTAAATAAACCCTGTGCATGCCGCAATAGACGCTCGGAAGTTAGAGGAAAAGTGGAGCGCGAACGACTTGGGCGGCGGTTCCGCGACCGCGATGCTCATGCCTCGGCGCGGTCGGCCCGCCGCCACGATCCCGGCGGCGCGCCATAGGCCCGCCGGAAGGCGCGGCTGAAGGCGGCTTCCGATTCGTAGCCAACCTGTTCCGCCACGTGGGTCAGGCTCAGGTGGCCGGCGCGCAGTAGGTGCGCGGCCAGCGCCATGCGCCATTGAGTCAGGTACTGCATCGGTGGCATGCCCACCAGTGCCGCAAAGCGCCCGGCCAGCACCGTGCGTGAGGCGTTGACCGCGGCCGCCAGCGAGGCCACAGTCCAGGCTTGCGCGGGCCGCTCGTGCAGCAACGCGATGCTGCGGCCTACCAGCGGGTCGCGCAAGCCGGCCAGCCAGCCGGTCCGTCGATCGGGCAGGGTTTCGACATAGCCGCGCAAGGCCTCGACGAAGAGAACCTCGGCCAGCTTGTCGGCCAGCACGTCCGATCCGGCGCGGCCTGAGTTCGCCTCGCCCACCGCGTATCGCACGGAGTCCTCCAGCCAACCCCCCGATCGCCGGCCGCGGATGCTGGTGCGAAACATTCTTGGCAGAGCCGACATCACAGGGCTCGCGATGTCACGCTCGTAGCCGAACCAGCCGCAGACGACCAGCGTCTCCGCGCCGTCGCCGCCGTAGCGCGTACGTGCCAATTCGGGCAGCTTCAGTTCGACCGCGTCGCGCACCGAGACCGGCGCGTTCCGCAGGCCACTGCCCAATAGGTGGGTCTCGCCATTCGGTAGCACGACGACGTCGCCGGCTTCAAGCGCGATGGCCTCGCCGCGAGGCAACTGCGCCCAGCACCGGCCTTCGACGATCAGGTGGCAGATGGCCATGTGCGGATGGGCGGGGGACAGGAGCTGCGCCAGGGCCGCAGCGCCAGGGGCGGCGACGCACCAGGGTTCGCGGAATTCGGCATTCAGAAACAACGAACCCTTCAGCCGGATGACGCGCAATACATCGGAAAGTACATCCATGGGGGCTGTTCCCTCTTCGACTTCCACCGCTCACGGCGGAGCTCCGTAACCGGTGTCCCGAGCAAGAGCGCCGTACTCCAGAGCAGGACGGCGCCGCCGCATCGGAGATAGATTCTAGGCTTTTCGGCGTTCGCACGCCGACCCCGTCTCAACCCCACATCTCGAAGGAGAGCATCCATGTCGGAATCAGCTAAGGAACTGGTCGTTCTCATGACCCGGGGCGCTGACCACGAACTCTCGTCGGTCGCGTTCACGATCGCTAACGGCGGCCTCACCGCCGGATTTAAGGTCTATGCCTTCCTGACCAGCGGGGCCGTCGACCTCGTGCGCACACGCGCCGTCGATCTCACGCAGGTTCAGCCGCTGGAGCCGCTGAAGGCCCTCATCGACGACTTTGTCCATCGCGGCGGCACACTATGGGCGTGCCCCCCCTGCGTCAAGGCGCGCGGCTACACGCAGGAGAGCTTCATCGAAGGAGTCACCATCGTCGGCGCAAGCGCGATGCATGAGCGCCTACTGGCTGGCGCGGCCTCCCTCAGCTTCTAGCTCGGCCAGCATGCGGCTTCGCTGCATGGCCCGTGAAGGCCTCTGCGCTTCCTTGGCCAGCCGCCAACGGCGACACATGACCGAGACTCTGGGTTAGCCCACTGCTCGTGAACGCCGGCTTCCGCTGCATCTGTGTCCCCGGGTGTGGATTTTGGCTGATTTGGAGGCTAGGCCTCGGAACGGAAAATGGCGCAGTGAATTTTTCCTGTGAGGGGAGTCCCGGCCATCAGCCGACGTTCGATGATTTTCAAGAAGGCAGATTCCCGGCCCCTCGTGAAAGGGGACCTTTCAAGTCCGCCCAGGCTGGGTCCTTTTGGGTGCCCGCGCTCTAGAGAACTACCTGTGGCGGCCCCATCTTCTTATAGACCATTGCTGTCAGCTTGTCTAAATCATCGGATCCTGCTGGGATGCGTTTTGGGACCGCAGCGAATCGCGTACGACTGCTATAAAGGAGAATCACTTTCTCGTCCTGCCGCCATCTGAGAATCTCACTCCAAGTGTGAAAAACCTGACCTTGAGGGTTAGCCCATGGTTAGACCATTCTCATTCCAAGAGAGCGTAAATGGGTACAGCGCATTTGGTCTTTGAGTGATGGCGTTCCGCAGTCTTCGACAGCCGAAAATGTAGCTAGCAAAAACGCAATAACTCCAGAATAAGAAAGACTCCTACTAGTTCTTGCCCCAACTCGAGGTGACTACCGCAGCCGGCCAAGAGCTGCCGGTGAGACCTCTTCCTCAGACCGGTCGTTCGCCGGCCACTCGCCGTTCTCCTCGATCATTCCCTCGGACAGCGTAAGTCATCGCGCTGACGAGAGAGGCAGAATTGCTTAAGCCCGGCGTTGGAGCGATTGACAACATACGCGAGTGTTGGTATGTTCTCCAACATGGATGCGGTCCTTCAGGTTCGGCGTCGGGTGATCATGGCTGCGGATGCTTTCGCCGAAATCGTCGTCTGGCGAATTCCGGAGCCGGTTCCGCCAAGTACCCACGAATTTAAATACCGACTGGCGTACATCGTAGGCGGAGAGTGCGTGCTTCGATTCGACAATGAGCGCGGCAAAGGAGATCACCGGCACCTCGCTGGGAGCGAGGCGAAGTACGTATTTTCTGACGTCGAAAAGCTACTTGCTGACTTCAACGCTGATATAGAGGGGTGGAATCGTGAACACGGTCGTTCTTGAGGTACGGTCTCTTCGTGACACACTGTCTGACGTGTCGCAGGCGATAAAGTATGGAAAGTCAGAGCGGGATGCGCGCATTGGCTTCGCGACGCCGGAATTACTTTGGGAAGTGCTAACCGCCAAGCGTTGGGAACTTCTGAAGGCCCTTTGCGGTGCTGGAGCGGTGTCTATTCGTGAGGCCGCCCGGCGGGTCGCCCGCGACGTTAAGGCAGTACATGCCGATGTCCACGCGCTGCTTCTCGCGGGAATATTAATTAGAACGGGAGATGGGAAAATAGAATTTCCGTTCGATTCCGTCAAGGTCGAATTCATGCTTCAAGCCGCATAAAATAGGGGCGGGAACGCGAGCTTTCGGCCCAACTGCGGTCGGTCAAGAATTTGCTCCATAGCGGCCATTCTTGGCTCCAAGGAGAGTTTCCTAAAAGGCGTGCAGACAGGTCGTGGAAGGCAACGCCGGCGATTACGAGGTATGGGGAAGAGCGAGGTTCCTATGCACGCACGCTTCTTGAAGCAAAGTGTTGTTGCTCTCTTAGTCGTCGTGGCGGCGGCGGCCTGGATCTTTTGGCCAAAAGCGTCGGATCTCGGACGCTCTCGCTTCTTCGCGGATCAGACCTACAATTTTCAAACGCTTCGGGCATTGGACGATGTATCTGAGATCGGCGGGGATACTGGAGAAACACTCCAGACCGTGGCGGGCCTCAAGTCCGGCGACGCTCAGGGTTGGTATGACGCGTGGCAAGCGACCGGCGATCGCGTTGTAGCGCTGGCGAACCGGACGAACGACCCGATAGGTCGGGGCCGAGCGTTACTGCGCGCTCATACCTACTATCGCACGGCTGAGTTTTTCCTTGAACCACATGATGCGAAACGGCCTGCGATATGGAAGAAGAACGTCGACGCCTTTTACCAAGGACTCGACGTTCTCGGCATCAAGCACGAACGGTTTATGGTGCCTTACGGCAAGTATCATCTCAACGCCGTCTACTATCCAGGGCCGATAGGAGCGGAACGGCGGCCACTTCTCATGTTTGTGGGTGGGTATGACGAGACGATGGAAGAGGGATACCTTTCCGTCGGTTTGGCCGCGTATGCGCACGGTTACTCAGTGCTCATCTATGAGGGACCGGGACAAGGTTCGGTCATTCGCGAACAAGGGCTCGTTTTCACGCCAGAATGGGAGAAACCCAATGGTGCCGTACTCGACTCGTTTCTGGAGTCGCATCCCAAGCCCGCCAAGATTGTCCTGATCGGAGCAAGCCTGGGCGGTTACCTCATGCCGCGCGCAGCTGCCTTCGACAAGCGTTTTGATGGCGTGGTCTCATACGACGAGTTCTTTGACGGTGGCGCAGTTTCGTCACGAAATGTGCCGAAGTTTGTTCTCTGGCTCAAAGAGCGTGGCTACATCGGAGTAATAGATTTTCTATCTGGATTGAAATCTGATCCTGGAAAAGCATGGGCACAAGCCAACGGGATGTGGGTTTTCGGCGCGAGCGACCCGTTTGTGCTTCTGGACACATTCAAGGCGTACAGCCTAGCGCCGGTGGCGTCGCGGATTGATATCGACGTTCTGATTCTTGCCGGCGAGGATGACCACTTCGTTCCGCTCGATCAAGTCGATGAGTACACGAAGAGCCTTGACCACGCGCGAAGCGTGACCAGCATTGTTTTCGATCGCGTGTCAGGGGGCGGGGAGCATTGTCAGCTTGGCGCACCCAGCCTCTGGCATGCAGCACTATTCGATTGGCTCTCGTCGAAGTTCAGCTCATCCGGGTAACACAACCCGCGCAAATGTGACGGCAAGTGATTGGCGCACTTGCCGGGGCGGAAGGCTCCATCACAATGACACCTAACCATCTTGTGCACCTACCGTTGTGCACCTAGGCTGCCGTAGCAACGCGCTGCTGACGGAACGGTCACAATCGAGTCAGCTTTGTCGAGCGGCTATGCGGGAACGTCCGCCGCTAGGTCGCGATGTCCGAGTTGGGTTGCGAGGTGTCGTCGCTCTAACCTAAACTTGACCGGCGGCCGCCGGCCAATAGGGGCGGTGAAGCTCAATACCTGAAAGCTGCCGCTGAGTCAACGCACTCCGATTTCTACGAAGATTCCAGAACCTCGCGCAACACGCGGCGAAGCGTGGCGACAGTAATGGGTTTGTCGTCCGGCTTCTTTCTCTTTGAGTTTGTCACTGCATTTCGTAGCACGGAATTGATTAGAGTTTGATATCCGACTCCTTGATTTTCGGCATGCTCGCGAAAATGCTCGATCACGTCATTGTCTAGCATGATCGTGATTCGCGTCTTGCCCGGAGACTTGAGGAGGGCCCCCCGCTTTGCTCTAGTGAAATCGTAGTGATCACGCATGGTATCGGGCGGATTCGCCGGGGCTGGCCTTACGAGCGGAGATTAAGCGCGTCCGTTCACCGCGCTGAGAGTGAACCACTATTATCAATCTTCCCAGTGAATCCATCCCCAAGGTGATATGGCGCTGCTCGGACCGAGAGTCCGGGTCCTCGACGGTAAGCGCATTGGGATCAAATAGAGCTTGCTCAGCGTGCGCAAAGCTTACGCCATGCTTGCGTAAATTGCTCCGCGCCTTGGCCGGGTCGAACTCGATTGACATGGACAAGTATACGCATGATATGCATATACGCAAGTGCTAATTTGCGCAAATCCTCTTGAATGATTCACGAGCGAACAGGCGCCAGCCGACAGGTATTAGAGTAAAGCGTGGACGATACTAACTGCTACCTTCCTTACCCAGTTTCTACGTAGTACTCGCGAAATCTCGTAAGAAGTTAATGCGCTTTGCTTGACGTGCGCGTCAACGCCCAACGGCCGATTTTGCAGCGGCCGTGAGACGGCTTTGGGTTGCCAACTCTCAACGGTAGAATCTAAACTTGTTCAGGCGGCCACCGGCCAGAACCAGACGGTCACCGGCGTATGCTTGGGCGCATGCGATGGCTGCCGCCGAGTGGCGGATTCCTCAGGATGTATGTGTGCGCCGGACCGATGCGAGTCATCCGTGTTGCGCGAGACGGGCGGGTGTACACTCCGGTGCCTCCACGCAATCCCGTGCTGTCAACGCTTATTTTCCTCGGCGCGTTCGGTTGCGACGCGGGCCTCACGAAGCATCGCGTCAATACGTCCTGAAAGGAAGACGCATCATGTCTAAAGTCAAGGCGGCCAGTTTCGGAATGTCCATTGATGGCTTCAGTGCCGGTCCGCGGCAAAGCCTCGACGACCCGTTGGGAGTCGGCGGTCCGTTGTTGATGCAGTGGTTATTTCCGACGCGAACCTTCCAGCAGATGCATGGAGACGGTGGCGGGGAGACGGGCGTTGACGACGACTTTGCGGCACGCGGCTTCGTCAACGTCGGTGCGTGGATCCTGGGGCGCAACATGTTCGGTCCCGTACGTGGGCCATGGACCGATGCGTCGTGGAAAGGCTGGTGGGGCGACGAGCCGCCGTACCACGTGCCGGTCTTCGTGCTCACGCACCATGCGCGAGATCCCATCGAGATGAAGGGCGGGACGACTTTCCACTTCATCACGACTGGAATCCATGCCGCCCTGGAAGCGGCGAAGAAGGCCGCCGGCGATGGCGACGTACGCATCGGCGGCGGTGCGGATACCGTTCGCCAATACCTGCGGGCAGGATTGGTGGACGAGGTGCACCTTGCACTGTCTCCCGTGTTGCTGGGGCAGGGCGAGGCCTTGCTGTCAGGCATCGATCTGCCGGCGCTTGGCTTCAAGTGCACCGAGCACCTTGCCTCGCGCCATGCGATGCACGTCATTTTGTCGAAATAGAACTGCACGCGTGGCCACGCGGAACGTCCTGTGTCGGGAAGGCCATAGGCAACCTCGACCGACTGCTTCGGGTTGCGAGGTCCCGCCGCTCAAGCCTAAATTCGACGGACGGCCAGCGGCCACAAGCGGAAATCCAAGTTCTTCTCCAAACCGGCCAATCAAAACGGATGACCGCCCGAGCGGCCGCCGACAGCTTTCATATGGAGGAAACGTAAAGTGCGTCAAAGCGCCAACCTGACCTTGCCCGGCACTCACAGATACGGGCTGTCTGCTGCACGTTGGCTCACAATGGTCTTCGCCAGCGTATTAACGGGTTGCGCCGTTAGCGAAAAGCCCATGCCTCCCGAAAAGCCCAACGTGAATATGGCGGCTTATCGGGCACTCAAGAACGACCTGGTGAATGAGGAAGTAGCCAGGAAATACGCGGCAGCATTGTTCGAATCTCGATTCGGATATGAAGGCGCGCATGTAACTTTGCCACTGACTGTGACCGATATGGGAGAGATCTGGGAGGTTACCGGAACGTGCCCCTTTGAACCTAGGCCAAATGACCCGCGTTCATTCGAAGCGATACTCAGAGTACGCTTGGTCAAATTCGATGGCCGAATTGTCGAACTTGTGAGAGTTTTTCAGCCGGCTCCAGGGAGCAACTAGCTGTTCGAAGGAGTGAGCAATTTTGCGGGATGGCTTGGGACTACTGTCTGCTTTCGTTGCGTCGCGGCGTCTGCTTCGGGTTGCCAACTCTCAACGGTAGAATCTAAACTTGTTCAGGCGGCCACCGGCCAAGAGCGACATTTCGTGGGGTCGCTTCGAGGCTGACGTTCGGGAAGGCCACTTGTTTCTCAGGAACGGCTGGCTGGATGAAAGAGTTGACCGTGGCAACGAAATAATCGATCTCATTGAAAGCGCGTTAGTTCAAGTACAGCGCGA
>JBEKVI010000088.1:0-10536 GCA_049514215.1 Burkholderiaceae bacterium | reverse complement strand
TGCGCGAGTGTCGTCATGCTGTGGCTCCTACGCCGGGATCAAGTTCGCCTGGAACCGGCAGGCCGACCGGTGCCACCGGATAGGCGCCACCTTGGGTGTTAAAGCGGCGCAGCTGGAAGATATAGGCCATGACCAGCGCCACGGCCTCATAGAGCGCTGCCGGGATTTCCTGGTCGATGTCGGTGTGCCGATACAAGGCACGGGCCAAAGGCGGAGCATCGAGGATCGGGACACGATGCTCGGTGGCGATCTCGCGGATGCGCAAGGCGATCTCATCGCCGCCTTTGGCGACGACCTTGGGTGCGCGCATGGAATGCGAATAGATCAATGCGACCGCATAGTGGGTCGGATTGACGACCACGACATCGGCCTTGGGCACCGCAGCCATCATGCGGCGACGCGCAAGCGCGCGCTGCAGCTGGCGGATCCTTCCACGGACCTGGGGATTGCCTTCGGCGTCGCGGGTTTCGTCGCGAATTTCCTGGCGGGTCATCTTCAATTGGCTCTGATGCCGCATGATCTGCATCGGGACGTCGCCAATGGCGATCAAGGCGAGTCCTGCGCACATCCAAAAAAGTGTCTTGGCCATGAGATGGCCTAAAACCGCAAGCCCGCTCAGTACATCCTGGCTTCCGAGACCGAGGACCTGGGCGCGCGCGTCCCACAGGAGCCAGCCTCCCAGAGCGCCTAGAACGGCGGTCTTGGCGAGCGCCTTGGCAAGTTCTCCCATGCCATGCTTGGAGACCATGCGCTTGAGTCCCTCCAGGGGGTTCATGCGCCCTGGATTGGGCATGAACGCCTCTGCGGAGAAGACCCAGCCGCCGACCACGAGCGCAGCGAGTACCGCCAGAATGCACAAGACGCCGAACAGGGGCGCAAGATCGCTTAACGCCTCGGCGGCAAACATTTCCAGACGGTGGCCCATGGCCCCCGATCCGAACGCGTCCTCGCGGGTGATGAGGAGCCCGGCGCGCATCGTGCCGCGCATTTGCTCCATAAGGGTCGATCCGTACGAGAAAAAGAAGATCGCCGTCCCAAGACAGAGCAGAAATGTCGAGAGTTCGCGGGAACGGGCAACCTGCCCGTCCTCGCGGGCCTTGTCGAGGCGCCGCTGCGAGGGGGCTTCCGAACGTTCGAGATCGCTATCTTGGGCCATGATCGGACTAGTGTTGGTGAGACACCATTATTCCGGTCTGGCCCTCTGTTCGATTGCGGGATTAGGCGGCGTTTCTTAGCCCAATTCAGGATTGTGGCGAGGCACGGGGCACGGCAGGCCCCGGACGTTTTGGCTGACTCAGGCGTCGTCGCCCGGATCGAGCAGACGATTCAGGTCCAAAATCAGAACCACCTCACCGTCGGCCGACAAGGTCGCCCCGGCTACGCCGCGCGGCTTAAAGGCCTGGATCGGCTTGATGACGACGTCATCGCGCCCCACGAAGCTGTCGGCGGCGATGATGACCTGGTGCAGACCCACCTGGACGGCAATGCCGACGCTGGGCCGCACGTTGGATTTCCATCCCAAAAGGCCGGACAGGGTCACAAGCGGCATTTCGACCCCCTCCAGCGACAGACTGGCTGGAAGTGCTCCGTGCTCGGTCAGGGTCACGTCGAGGTCGATCAGTTCGCGCACGGCTGTCAGCGGCAATGCGAAGACCTGCTCGCCAAGGCGCACCTTCAGTACCGGCAGAATCGCCAGCGTCAGAGGCAAGATGATCGAGATACGGGTTCCTTGGCCGACTTCGGAGTCGATCCGGATACGCCCGGACAGGCGCTCGACATTGGTGCGTACGACATCCATCCCGACGCCCCGGCCGGAGATGTTGGAAACCTCCGCCTTGGTCGAAAACCCGGGCAGAAAGATCAGCTCGAAGCTCCTTTGCTCGTTCAAAAGGCTCGCATCGTGAGCCGACAAGAGCCCCTTCTCGACGGCTTTGCGGCGCAGCACGGCCGCATCGATGCCGGCGCCGTCGTCGGCGATCTCGATGACCACCGTATCGCCCACCTGGCGGGCGGCCAGGCGCAAAGTGGCCTTTTCCGGCTTGCCCGCCGCGCGCCGCACCTCGGTGGGCTCACTACCGTGGTCCACGGCATTGCGGATCAGGTGGACCAAGGGATCGTTGAGCTCGTCGAGCAGCGTCTTATCGAGTTCGGTATCGGCGCCTTCGAGGACCAGTTCAATGTTCTTGCCCAGCTGGCGCCCCAAATCGCGCGCCATCCGGACATATTTCTGAAAGACGCGGCCGACTTGTTGCATGCGCGCCTTCATGACCGCGTTTTGCAGGTCGGACACGAGCGTGTTGAGGTTGCGCAACGTGCCTTCCATGGTCTTGAGCGTGACGCTGTCTCCGATTTCGGCACCGAGCTTGCGCTGCAGATTCAAGAGACGGTTTTTGGCAAGACCAATTTCTCCGGTCAGATTCAGGATCTGATCAAAGCGCCCAATGTCCACGCGCAGCGACTCAACGCTCGCCTGAGCCGCAGGCGCCGCGCGCGCGGGCTCGGCCGCCGTGGACGCCGTCGCAAGCGGTGTCGCCTTTTGCACTTCGATGCGGCTTTCAGGGTCCAGGCCCGAACCGCTTACGGCGCGAAAGAGCGACTCCCAGTCGGTCTCGCCCACGGCAGGCACAGCGACCGAGGCGATCTTGGCCGCGGCGGGCTTGTTCTCGATGCAATCCACGAGCGCCTGCAACACGCCAGGCTCGGCAGGCTCGGGCGTTCCGCCGGCGCGCATGGTCGCGAACATGCGCTGCACGACTCCCGTGGCCGCCAGAATCGCATCCATCATGGCTTCATTGAGCGTGAGCTTGCCGTTACGCAACAGGTCCAGAAGATTTTCGCCCTTGTGACACACCTCCACGAGCGCATGGGCCTCGAGGAATCCGGCGCCCCCTTTGATCGTGTGGAAGCCGCGAAAGACGGCGTTGAGCAGCTCCGCGTCCTTGGGCGAACGTTCGAGCTCGATAAGCTTGTTGTCGACATCCTCAAGCAGATCACCGGCTTCCTGCAGGAAGTCGTGCATTAGATCGTCGCTGATCATGCTCATATAGGGACCTAGAAGCCGAGCTGGCCGAGAAGCTCGTCGACTTGCGCCTGGTTGGTTACGACATCGGTGCGACCCTCCGCGCGGATGACAGGGCCATTTAAGACCAGCTCCTCGTGAGCATGGCGATCCTCGGGGTGCGCCGCGATCAGGACGTCGACGAGCTCGGTTTCGACCATGTGCGCAAGATCAACGATCTTCTTGATGACCTGTCCGGTCAGATCGTGGAAATCCTGCGCCATCATGATGTCGAGCAGCTTCTTTTGGGTCTGGTCGGTGCGCTCGGGAAGCTCCTTGAGGAGCGAGCGCGTTGCGAGTGCCAATCCTCGAAATTCGGAGACTTCGAGCTTGCCCTCGAAGACCGCGTCCCATTTCTCCGAAAGGCTACGCGCAGCGGATGCGATCTCCTCTTGCAGCGGCATGGCCGATTCGACCGCCTCGAGCGCGCGTTCGGCGGCATCTTGGGTCAGCGTTGAAATGTAGGTCAGGCGGTCGCGTGCATCGGGCAAAGCGCCCACGACCTTGGCCATGGCCTTGTCGTAGCCGAGTTCGGCCAATGCGTCATGCAGGCAACGCGTCAAGCGTCCGACCCGGTCGAAGAGCTCCTCGGGTCCGTGAATGGGGCCCTCACCCACCGGGCCCACGCCCGCACAAGCCCCGCTCGGCACGGCAGATGCGGCCTCAGGCGCCAAAACTGGAGCAGGCGCCTGACGCTGTTCGGCAATACTGTCGAAGAGGGCCTCGAGGTCGTCGTTGTCCACCGTGGCGCTCGAACTCATGAGGGAACCTTCACCATCTTATCGATGATCTTGGTGAGCTTTTCCTCCAGCGTGGCGCGTGTGAAGGGCTTGACGATATAACCGCTCGCTCCGCACTGGGCGGCATTGATGATGTCCTCTTTCTTGGCCTCGGCCGTGACCATCAAGACCGGAATGTCCTTCAAAGCCGGATCGGCACGCACTTGACGCAGCATCTCAAGCCCGTTCATGTTGGGCATGTTGATGTCGCACACGACGAACTGAAAGCCGCCGCCGCGCAGTTTAGCGAGTCCCGCAGCACCGTCTTCGGCCTCGTCGGCTTGCGCATATCCGATCTCCTTGAGCAGGTTGCGCACGATCCGGCGCATGGTCGAGAAATCGTCGACGATCAGGAATTTCATTTCGCTATCAGCCATGGTGCATCTCCTAGGCGGCCTTTAAGACCTGCAGAAAGCCTCTTAGTGTAGAGGCCAGAAGTTTGGGATCGAATTTGGCGACGTAGGCATCAACACCCGCCTGCTCGCCCATGGTGCGGTTGGCAATCGACGACAGCGACGAATGCATCACCACCGGAATACCCTTAAAGCGCGCATCGGCCTTGATCGAGCGCGTGAGCATGTAACCGTCGAGTTCCGGCATCTCCGCGTCGACCAGGATGGCACCCAGGCGATCGCGCAAGGCGACGCTTTCCTTGGTGGCCGTCTCGGCCATGGCTTGGAGTTTCTCCCAGGCTTGCCGACCATCACAGGCGTGGGTGTGCACCACGCCCAGGCTGTCGAGGACGGAAGCGATGCGCTTGCGCGCGAGTGGCGAGTCGTCGGCGAAAAAGACGGCGCGCTCGGCGCCGGCCGAAAGCGCCTCGATGGCCACGCTCGAATCGTCACCGATGGCATCGTGGAGCACCTGCTCGACATCGAGGATCGAGACCAGCTTGCCGTCGGGCAGCTCGGTGATCGCGGTCACGAGATTGGCGCCGTGACCGAAGACGGCCGAGGGAGCTTTGACCTCATCCCAGCCCACCCGGACAATGCGGTCGACATCTTGCACCATGAGACCCTGAATATGACCGCTAAACTCGGTGATGATGAGCTTGGTGGGATCGGTTACGGGGCGATCGAGAAAGTAGCCCAGATTGATGATGGGGATGATGGTGCCGCGCAAGGAGATCATGCCTTCGACGCCGGGCGGCGTATGGGGCGCGCGCGTGATCGGGGGCGTGACGCAAACCTCACAGACCTTGAACACGTTCAGACCATAGGTCTCGGGCCCGGAGAGGCGAAACAGAAGCAACTCCATGCGGTTCGAGCTCGCCAGTCGCGTGCGGCCGTCCACCAGGCTTAACAATCGATTTTCTTCGTCGCGCACGCGTTATCCTCGTAAATAGGCAAGAATTACTTGACCGAAGCCTCTTTGATGGCCACCGGCTCGAGTGGCGTGCTGGTGGACGTCGATAGTTCCACGCCCTCGTGCAGCACCGCCTGCTCGGTTTGCTTGTTCAAGACCACAATCGTGATGCGCCGATTCACCGGATCCAAACCATCAGCCGGGTTGAGCATCACCGCCGAGCCCAGACCCTCGACCCGAATGAGCTTCTTCTCATCCAGCCCGCCCGCGATGAGCTCGCGCCGTGAGGCGTTGGCGCGATCAGCCGACAGTTCCCAGTTGCTGTAGCCCTTCTCGCCGCCCGCATAGGCCGCGCCGTCGGTGTGACCCGACAGACTGATGCGGTTGTCGACGTCGTTTAGCGTCGAGGCCAATTGGCGCAGGATGACACTGGTATAAGGTTTGAGCTCGGCGCGACCGGAATCGAACATGGGCCGGCTTTGGTCATCGACGATCTGAATGCGCAATCCTTCGGCCGTCATGTCCATCAGAAACTGGTTTTTGAACGGCGCCAACTGGGGGCTCGCCGCGATCAGATCGGAGATCTTCTGACCCAGGCCCTTCAAGTATTCCTTTTCGCGACGAGCCCGTTCGGCCTCGGCGGCATGGATATCGACGACGGCCTTTTTCGCAGGGGTCTCACCGTTGCGCACTTGTCCGTTGGCGCGCGTCAGATCGGTCCCTCCGCCCTTGATGACGGAAGAACTGTCGCCGCTGCCGCTACCGCCGCCCATCGCCACCTTCAGTGGAGTCTTGAAATAATCCGAGATGCCCTGAAGATCGCCCTTGGCGGTGGAGCCCAGAAGCCACATCAACAGGAAAAAGGCCATCATCGCGGTGACAAAGTCGGCGTAGGCAATCTTCCAGGCGCCCCCGTGGTGGCCGCCTGCAACCTTCTTGATCCGCTTGATCTGGATCGTCGCCTTTTCCGATGAGTCCGCCATGATGTGCGCCTATGCCTTGGCTTGCTTGACGTGACTCTCCAGCTCGCTAAAGCTGGGGCGCTCGGTGGAGTAGAGCACCTTGCGGCCGAATTCGATCGCGATGGCAGGCGCGTAGCCATTTAAGCTCGCCAAGAGCGTCACCTTCACGGTTTGGTACAGTTTGGTGGACTCGTCAGCACGCTGGGCCAACAGGCATGCCAGCGGTGCCGCAAATCCATAGGCGAGCAGAATCCCGAGGAAGGTCCCGACCAGAGCGTGGGCGATCATGATCCCCAGTTCGGCCGGGGGGGCGCCCACAGACTCCATCGTATGGACCACACCCATGACCGCGGCCACGATCCCGAATGCGGGCAGTCCGTCACCCACGCGCTGCACGGCATGCGAGGGAATTTCGGCTTCGTGGTGGTGCGTGTCGATCTCGTTATCCATGAGATTTTCGATCTCGAAGGGATTCAGATTGCCGCTCACCATGATGCGCAGGTAGTCGGTCAGAAACTCGACCAGGTGGTGGTCGGCATTGATCTTGGGGTATTTCTGAAAGAGAGGGCTCTGTTCGGGGCTCTCGACATCGCCCTCGATGGACATGAGGCCTTCCTTGCGCGTTTTGGTCAGGATGTCGTAGAGCAGGGACATGAGCTGCATGTACATGTCCTTGCTGTACTTGGAGCCCCCGAAGGTGCTCGGCAAGGAGCCCATGGTCGCCTTGATGACCTTCAGCGGGTTACCCGCGACGAAAGCGCCCAGTGCGGCGCCGCCGATCATGAGCAGTTCAAGGGGCTGCGCCAGCGCGGCCAAATGGCCGCCGGCCATGGCGAATCCGCCAAAAACCGATCCGACAAGAATGAGAGTGCCAATTATCGCGAACATGGGGGTTCCGTAAAATAAGGAATGCACAACGCCCGAAACGAGTGTTGGCCTCCCTCAGATTTTCGGCTTCCCCCGCGATTTCTTTAGCGGGGAGAAAACCCTGAAAACCGGCTCTATTCGGATTTATGCCGCCAGTTCGGCCTCGGCCGGGCGTTTCTTGCCGGCGCGCGAGGGCACGTTACACAGGCCGCAAACAAAGTTTCGGTTCAAATCGGCCGTGTGCGTGACGAAGTGTCCGCCGCAGCAGGTGCAAGGCGTCGTGCCCAGCATGCCACTGTCGACATAGCGCACGAGTATCCAGGCGCGCGTGAGGCTCAGCTTGCATTCGAGCTCGAGCGCGACCACCTGTTCCAGATAGAGGCGATAGGCGCTCACCAGGGCTTCGGTCCGGTGGACCTTGCAGCGCTGGGTAAGGTGTTTATACCCACCCAAGAACAGCGAAGAGTGAATCGAAGGCTGCCAGGTCAAGAACCAATCGGTCGAAAAAGGCAGCATCCCTTTGGGGGGCGACTTGCCCTGGACTTCCTTATACAGGCGCAGCAGGCGTTCACGGCTCAGTTCGGTCTCGGACTCGAGTACTTGCAGCCTCGCGCCAAGGCGCACCATTTCGGTGGCCAGCTCGATCTGCCGGGCTTCGTCCAGAACGCTGCGGATGCGCATCTTAGACCTCCGCCGGGGCTTGGGCTGCCATCAGGATCGCAGCGTGAACCTTGCCCATGCCGTGGTCCTTGCTCGCCTGACGGCCGTGGTCGGTGATGAGGTCCCAGACCATCTGGTCGTCGAAGCGGAAGCGACACAAGAGCGTGTTCGATCCGGCGACCTTGACCAGTTGCGCCGAGGACAAAGAAGCGATGAGATCAGCGAGTTCCGGGGAGATTCCCAGGCGGAAGGACGCCTCGGCCTTGTCCTCGACAATCATCGCTTTCGCGAGCATCAGATAGGACAGGTTGATTTCCCTAACCTCGTCAAGAATCGTTGCGAACGCCATGGTCTTTCTCCCTAAAATTCTGCGTCAATCAATTTGAAATCCGTTGAGTGAATGATGGACCGCGAGGGCTTGACCCGCCACAGAGCTAGGTCGATCGAATACGTCGGACGCGCGCCGTGATTCTTGTAGGAATTCTTCCTACACGCCCACCAAAACCCGCTATCGATCAGTCACTTAAGGTGTTTTTTGGGCGTCTATGCAACGCGTTGCCAAGACGCGGTCCGCTCAAGAAGTCGGGAATTTTGCCGTTGCGCACCCGCAGGGGCGTTGTTTCCTTCAGCAGATGGCAAGCGGGGTATGGCCCGGGTAGGGGCGAAGAAACAATTGCCCTTAAAAACGCGCGGCGGCGGTCGATATTCCTATGGAAGATTCCGAATCGATTCGCGCGCTCCAAGGGCGGTTTCGCGCCTGGCCCGTGCTGGATCCACGCAACCTAGGAGGGGTTGACCCGCGTCGACCCCTGGTCCATTTGTGAGAGAAGCTGGTATGGGCGCGAATATGACAGAGCTTCTCGAGACTGCGGAGCATCCTGCGGCAACCGTACCCCTGGGTCTCGGTTTGGAGCTGCAAAGCGGTGACTGGAACATCGAACGTGTTTTTCGCAGTCTGCGAGAAGATGAAGTCGGCACGTTCGGACTCTATGGCAGCACCAAGCTGCGCTCAGCCTATCAACCCATCCTCAGCGTTGCCCACAGCCGGGTTGTCGGCTACGAAGCGCTCATGCGGCCCTTCCAGGAAGACGGCTCGCGTGCGGACCCGGCGCAGTTTCTCGCCCGCTCGGTCGCCCTGGGCGAGCAACTCATCGTCGACCGCGTCTCGCGCGCAGCCCACGTGGCCAACTTCGTGCGTGCGGGTCAGCAGGCGTGGCTCTTTTTGAACATGCATCCCGATGTGTTTAACATCGGTGCCCGACGTGGCAACTTCGCCGCCGACCTGATCGAGCGCTTTGGGATCGCCTCTGAACAGGTGGTCCTCGAACTTTTGGAACACCGCTCGTTCGACGAGACCGCCTTCCAGGAGGCAGCGCAATACTACCGGGCCCACGGTTTCATGCTCGCCATCGACGACTTCGGCAGCGGTCAGTCGAACTTTGACCGCGTCTGGAACATGCGGCCGGATTTCGTCAAGCTCGATCGCAGTCTCGTGCAGCGCGCCGAGGATAGCGTGCTCAATCAACGGATGTTGCGCCACATGGTGGCGCTATTGCACCAAGCGGGCTCGATGGTCATCGCCGAAGGCGTCGAGTCGCGCCGCCAAGCCCTGGTCATGATGGAAGCCGATGTCGACTTTCTCCAGGGCTACTGGCTCGGCCGGCCCGAATCCACGATCGGAACCCATACTGCGGCCACTGCCATCGCGCGTCTGGGCGAAGCGTGGGAGAGTTTCGCCCACTTCGATGCGACTCTCGCCCAGCAATGGCAACAATCCCTCGAGCCCTATCGAAACGCCCTGCGCCAGGCCGGACAGCGCTTTTTCCCGTCCCAGGAACCTTGGAGCGCCGCCCGCGCATTTTTTTCCTGCCCCGGTACGCTGCGCTTTTCGATCCTGAACGCCCAGGGCCTCATGGAGGAAGCCTCGATCGTCAATCCGGTCCGGCGGCGTCGCATGAATCCCAGTCTCCAGCCCTTGAACACTGATGTGGGCGGCAACTGGTCGCGACGCAAGTACTTCAAACAGGCCATCAAGAACGTCGGCAAGATCGTCATCGTCGGTCCCCATTATTCGCTCGCTGACGGGGAGGGCTGCTACACGGCCGCATTGGCCGTTCAGAGTTCGTCGGGTCTGCTCGTGCTGTGCGGAGACTTCGAATTGGAAGCGGGCCACCGGGCAGGATCGCGTGAATCCGCATTCGCCAAGACCGAGACGATGGCCTACCAGACTGATATCGATCCGACCATTTCCGTCATCGGGATGGCCTCGGGAATGCCGCGCCTGAAAGAATCCTAGTAGTGGGGCCAGTCTTGTGCCGCGCCTCCGCAAAGGCCGCATGTGCAATAAAAAAGGGCAAGTCCTTGTGAGACTCACCCCTTTTGATCCCGCCCCCCAAAGGGCTGCGGCATCGCTCTACTGCAACTTGATTTCCACGTCGACGCCCGCGGGCAAGTCGAGCTTCATGAGTGCGTCCACGGTCTTGTCGGTCGGGTCGACGATATCCATCAACCGCTGATGTGTCCTGATCTCGAACTGATCGCGCGAGGTCTTGTTCACGTGCGGTGAGCGCAACACGTCAAAACGCTGGATGCGGGTCGGCAGGGGGACGGGCCCGCGCACGACCGCGCCGGTGCGCTTGGCCGTATCCACGATTTCCAGTGCGGACTGATCGATCAATCGATAGTCGAAGGCCTTCAGTCGAATACGAATTTTCTGGCTTTGCATGTCCATCTCCAAAGAGCGTAGGCAGCCGGCAACAGGCCGGCGCCGTATGAATTACATCAAGCGATAATTTTCGAGACCACGCCGGCGCCGACGGTGCGGCCGCCCTCGCGAATGGCGAAGCGCAAGCCTTCTTCCATGGCAATCGGATTGATGAGCTTGACCGTGATTTGCACGTTGTCG
>JBEKVI010000087.1:0-11233 GCA_049514215.1 Burkholderiaceae bacterium | reverse complement strand
TCGTTCAGACGCTCGTTAAAGAGCGCGCGGTTGGGCAGATCCGTGAGCGGATCCTGGTAGGCCAGATGCATGATGCGCTGCTCGCGCTCGGCTATGCCGGTGCGCATCTGGTTAAAGGCGAGGGCGAGTTCGCCGATCTCGTCCTGGCTTGTGACTTCGATCTCGCCCGTGTACTCGCCCGCACCGATGCGCCGGGTCGATCGGATCAGGTTCGCAATCGGACGGGTGACCCCGCGTGCGGTGAAAAGACTCGCACCCACCGACACCAGAAGACCGATCACGGTCAGAATGAGCAGCACCTGCTGGAGCCTTGCAAAAGGCGCCACGGCCTCTTTGAGCGAGCGCTGCAAGACGACCACCACGGGAGCCCCGTCGGCTGCGATCTCGATGGTTCGCGTCGCGTACTCGTCGGGGCCCAGTTCGAGAACCGACGCCAAGCTTGCGGGATTCGCAAAGGAGGCGAAATGCTGCCGAAGCGCAGTCTTGTTTGCGGCAGACAAGGAGCTCGCGAGCACGTTCCAAGCGCCCTCGGGACTGCGCACGAGAAAGGACACGTCCGCGCTCGTCAATCCGCGCATGTCCTGGGCGAGCGCGTCATCGATCCGAAATCCCATCGTGACCCAGGCGATCGCCACCGGCGCCTTCACCGGTACGGCCACGAGTTGATAGACCTGCCCATCGATGGTCCCCAAGGCAGACGCCGAGTTGCCGTCGGCCTCGGCGGCCTTGAGCAGATCGGGAAAACCAAAGGGTTGAGCCGCCTGGTTGGGCTCGCGGCTATTGGCCAGGAGCACGCCATCCAAGCTCACCAACATTGCGACATCGGCGCCGATGCGGTCGGCCTGGTTGGCCAGCGCCGACTCGACGGTCGCCCGACTGTCGGAGGCGACTGCTTTGCGAAATCCGAAGTCGGCCGCGATGATGGCCGCAGCCTGGCTTAACTTCTCCCGGTTCGAGCGCAGGACCTGCTGGAAGACCCGATCGGTGACCATGAGCTCGGCTTCGACGTTGCTTAGCGCATTGGCGGAAATCACGGTCCGGATGACGACAAAGCCCACGCCCTGCACCACCAGCATGAGGAGTGCAAAGAGCAATGCGATGCGAACGTGAAGGCTCGTGATGCGCATGGTGTCCTGGGCTCGGGTCCTGGTCTTACTCGGGCTTTAAGGCCAGGATGAATTCGAGGGCCGTCGTGCCCTCCACTTTCGATGTCTGGTGCGAAGGCGTCTTGTCACCGCGGAAATGCCAGGCATTGACCTCGTAGCTGTCGGCAGGCAGCCCGTCGATCTTCGCTTCGCCGCGGGCGTCGGTCTTGGCGAAATACGGCGTATCGACGACGTCGACATAGGCGATCATGGTGTCGTGGATGTTGCAGCCCAACACCACGAGGCCGGGCTTATCGAACGCAACGGGGTGGGCCGCAACGCCCGAATAAAGATTGAGCTCGAACGTCTTGGCCGGCGAAAACGAGTAGACGTCGTGCTCGATATTGTCCTTGTTCGGAAACGAGACCATGGTACCCGTCTGGATCACCGACACGAGCGGCACATAGTGGCGACGGATCTGATCGATGATGGCCGTGCGCGGCGCAGGCGGCGGCAGTTTTCCCGAAGAGGGTGTGGCTGTGACGATCGCGTCCGCAACCGCGGCGCCTGCGGGATCGACCACCAGGACCTGGAGCGTGGCAGCTTCGGCCCGCTTGAGTCCGCACATCGCAGCCACCAGCGCGGTGGTCAAGGCCATGAAAGCAAAAAAGCGTCTTCTGACTTCCCGACGATGCCCTTCGCCAATCCCACACCCGTGCGAGACGCCCGTCACCGCGCGCGGGCCGCGCAAGGCGCCCAAGGCACCCCAATTACTTTGTGGGCTAAGTCGGTTGGTCATGTCCTTCTGCCATGGAGTTCGCATTTTCTTGGGTACCGGAGTTACAGGTTTCCTATTCCTTAAACTGCGTGCTTTCTAGCGCTCCTCGATGTCGTGGACCATGGGAGCCAGAAGCGCCAGGAGCTTGTTTTGGGTGTGAAAGGGGATGTGGTTCTCATCCATCGCATCCTGCAGGTCTTCGACCAGGGCGTTGAAGGCTGCGCGCGTGATCTGCAGTCCCTCGTGCGAGCGCTTCATGCTGCGCCCGGTATATTCGCAGGGCCCTCCGGACAACTGGCAGAGCTGCTCGATGAGCTTGGTTCTGAGGCGCTTCTCGTCGGCATCGACAAAGAATTCCTTGGTCCTCGGATCCGTGTGAAGCTTCTCGAGCAGGCCGTCGGTGATGCGCTCGATCCCCGACTTTTCGCCGAGCGCCTGGTAGAGCGCATCATCGGCACAAGCCGCCCCGGGGCCTGCCGCAAGCAGCACCGAAAGACCAACCAGAAATGAGCTCAAGAGGCGCATCGGGCACTCGCAAAGCCTGAACCAAAGAAAAAAGCGGCCGGGACGATCCGATCCGGCAACCAGTGCCGAGTGGAATTTCAGTCGAGGCCTATCCTCGGACCGTCCCGGACCGGGGGAGAAACCGGACCGTCTCTCGTTATCGGATCGGGCGCCAAAAAACTGAGAATCCGGTGAGGAAATACGATGATCTGGGGGCGTACTTCTCCATTCTTGCCGTGACTGGGTCCTCGAGGTCCCGTCCTGAGCGCACGCGCCAGGGCGACTCACACCTCGCCCCACGCTTTCAGCGCCGCCACGGCGATCGGCTCGCCCCACTCCTGCAAGAAGTGACCGCCGTCGGTCACTTCCAGGGGTGGGGGACAGCCGCGGATGAAGCCATGCAGCCAGCGCATGACGGGAGGCCCCAGCACCGGGTCACGCATGCCGATGGCCATGAAGGAATCGCCTTGCCACTGGTTCTGGAAAAACGCGCGGGCCGTGCGCGAGACGGCGGCGCCATCGGCATCGGGATGATCCGGAACGAGGTTGGGAAAGCGCTGGACGCCGGCCTTGTAGCGCACATCCGGATAGGGGGCGGCGTAGGCGCTCGCCTCCTCGGGTGTGAGGATCGGAACCGCGCGAGCCATCAAGGCAGCGATATCCATGTCCGGCCGGCTGTTCGAAAAGGCCCGCCAGTCGAGAAAGCCCTGCGGAAGCGGCACGTCTCCCGTGCCCAGACTGGTGTTCATGATGAGCGCGCGCGAATAGAGCTCGGGATTTTCGTGGGGCAAGGTCAGCCCCAGAAGGCCGCCCCAGTCCTGGACCACGAGCGTGATGTTGGTCAGACCCAGTTGGGAAACGAAGGCTCCAAGCATGGCGCGGTGGCGCGTGAAGGTGTAGAAATCCGGGTCGGTGGGTTTGTCCGAGCGGCCGAATCCGAAGAGATCGGGGGCGACGACCCTGTGCCCCGCGCGAACGAACACGGGAATCATCTTGCGATAGAGATAGCTCCAGGTCGGCTGGCCATGAAGGCAGAAGATGGTGCGCGCCGCATCGCGCGGGCCCTCGTCGACGTAGTGCACGCGTAGACCCTCGAAGCCTGGAAGGTCCTCGCGATAATGGGGAAAAAAGTCGAAGCCCGGAAGGCTCGAAAAGCGCTCATCAGCCGTGCGCAGGCAGGTCTCGGTGGGGGCCATGGTGGTCCTTTCGTAAGGTGGCTACTTCGGTGAATTTTGAAAACCCGAAAACCGCGGGGCTCGACCCCATACCCTCGCCGTCCAACTTCGGATCCCCTTCCAAATCCCTTTGACGAGCCTCGTTCGAGATACGCGCGCGGGCCTTGGCTGGTTCCAGGCAAAAAGCGTCTATCGCGTCGGTACAACGAAAACGCGCTGTCTTCACAATTCGGGGCCCGGCGTGGGGGCGCCTAGCGCTGCGCGGCACGCGCCGCCGCCGCCGTGGCCGCATCGGGTGCCGCGCCTTTCAAGCCACAAAAGGCGACTGAACTTGCACCCAGTAGCGCGACCCAGGTGTTATCGAACGCCTCGATGGTGAGCGTCTCGAAGGTCCCCAGGAGAAACGCCAGGCCCACGATGGCGTTGGCGATCACGATCTGCACGCGATGCAGTGCCAGGCCATCCCCATCGGTCAGAAGGTCCTTCCAGAAGCCTTGGCTCTGGTGCACTACGGTGTTCTTGTAGGTATCCACGCCCGCCGCAACGGCTGCGGTCGTTCCCGAGACGAAGAGGACAGGGGCTGTGTTGCCCAGGCTGGGCAGTGACCCTGTGACCACCCAGATGAAGGTCGCGCAGCTCGTGACCAGAACGAACCAGGCCGCAAGCTGGGTGCGCCCCAGGCTATAGGAGGGATCCGTGATGTTGGGAATCGGCCGGTCGCGGATTAAGTGCGTCTTTTTGGCGGCCCAGAACGCCGCGACAAGGTAGACGATGCATCCCGTGGTCCAGACCAGCAGCATCGGAAAATTGACGGGGGCGATGGGCACCAGATCCGAGTACGTCGCGAGCTCCTCGCCGTGATCGAGTCCGAGACCCATGGGCACTGCGACCGGCTGATCGGAATAGAGGCGGGTATCGCGATAGATCTCCGTCCAGAAGTCGAGCGACTTGGGACTGCGATCAAGGCGAAAGCTCACCTTGCCATGCGCCGCGTCAACCTCCAGAAAGTTCACACCCTGAAAGAGGGCGTGATTCAGGTAGATCGCAAACTCGCGCTTGTTCTGGACCGAGTAGTCGACGAGCCCCTGCAAACCCGTGACGTCGAGTTCGATCTGGGAGCCGGTGCGAACGGGCTGGGTCGCCTTGATCGCCGTGATCGTGATCTTGGGCGCCGGCGGGCTCGGTGCGGGCTCGGGTTTCGGACCCGGAATGGGCGTGGCCACCACACCCGAAGGAGCGATCGCCGTCGACTGGGCAGCCGCCGTAGCTGGGGCGGAAGAGGACTCGGATTTGGAGGCAGGGCTTGGCGTCTGCGCCCCCGCCACGGGCAGGCCAAAAAAGACAGAAAGGACGAGCGGGGCCAAAAGGGCCGGCTTCGTGAAGCTCAATCGGCGGTGCCGCATCGTTTCTCGCATGAATCCCCTCCCCTTCGCGTTGAAACCGATTCTAATGTGCGCTTGGTCTAAGCGCTGGATAGTGCACCGGCTTGGGTCTTGGCCAAAAGCAGATGACCCGGATGCGCAACGATCGCCTTCAAGATGGCGCGATGGATCTGCGAGCGTTCGATCCGGGGCAGGTCGCGCGAGCGCAGTGCGAGCTGAAACGCGAAGAAGAAGCTCACGCCCACGTTCAGAAAGGCCATCGCGACGATCCCCGCCACCGCAAGCCAGAATCCCCAGCTTGCCATGACGGCCGGCCCGAGTACCCCGACTGCAACCGCCAGGCTCCCCGAGGACAGCGTCACGTGGCGGACCTCCAGAGGCAATGCGAAGCTCTCGGCGATGACCGGCCCCAGTCCCAGAAGAAATCCGAGCGAGACATTGCCAGCGATACCGGAGATGTGGCGCCGCCAAAACGCGGCCCAGCGCCGGGCACGAAGATCCCCGAGCATCCACTTGATGCGACGGTGATACGCGATGACGTCCCCGATGCGGCGATAGACGAACCAGTTGTCGACCCAGCCTGCGATCAAGGCAGAAGCGAAAAGAAGTACGCCGGTGAAGGCCGCAAAAAGCGGTGTCGGCCCCCAAAGCGAGAACGAACGCACGGTCGACTGGGCCTTCTCGACGGAAATCAGGTTCGCGCCGAAGAGTTCGTGCGCGCCCCACTGAATGAGAAAGGCGATGGGTACGACGGCGATCACGTTTCCGAGTACCGCTGCAGCCTGCGAGCGCATGAGACTGACGGTCTCCTCGACGAAGGCGTCAAGGCCGTCGGGCTTATGGAGTCCATCGAGCTTGGCCGCGAGCGCCGGCGCCGTCATCGCAGGCTGCTTGGTTGCCAAGGTAAAGCCCAGGAAATGGATGAGAACAAAACAGCCGGCATAGTTCAGCGATGCCGCAATCCCCTCGAAGAAGCGGTGCAGATGAGCGGAAGTCACCGCGAACTTCAGGTAGACGGTCAGGACCGTGATGATCCCGCCGCCCAATGCAGCGTTGAACATGGCGCGGTATTCCTGCCGATCGCGCGTGATGTAGTGCTCCCCCGTCTCGGCACTGCGATCCACGACCTTGCGCGCTAAGCGCGCGAAGGACTGGCGAAAGAGCGCGCCCACCGAGCGGCTGTGCTGGTGGGCGATAAGGAGCTCCGAAACGAGTCTTTGGCCGTGGGAGGCCGCATCGGGATCGATCCAGTATTCGAGCAAAAGCTCGATGCGGCTGATGCGGGCTAAAATCGCTTCGACGCGAAACTCGATATCGACCGAGACCCCGTTCTCATCGAGATGCTCGAAGACGCGCAGCGCCGCTAAGCGAGACGCCTCGAGGTAGCCCCGAAAGATATTCAAACGCTGCAGACTCTCCGGGTCGGTGAGGTTCGGCGGCTCCTCCGACTGGAAGAGCGCATCGGCTGCGCGCTGCAAGGAAAGAAATGGCAGATCGGTCAAATCGGCGACACCCATGCGGGAGCGCAGACTTGAGGTCAGGGCGGAGGCTGCGACCTGGCCGACCAGAACCGAGAGGCTGGCTGCGACATCGTGGCGTCCCTTCATGAGCCGATGCCCGGATGAGGCCGCGTTCGGCGGCGCATCGGCAGCGGCCGGATCGGTGCTCATCCGGTTCGCGCCACCCAAAAGAGCGCACGCGCGAAGCCAGGTCGGCTGATCGATGGCGGCAACCCACGCCGCATCGTCGGGCCTTGGAAAAAGCAACGTCAAAAGTTCGCTCCACTCGGCGGTGTGGGGCGTTGCGGGAATGGTGCGCGCCGCAAGCCGTTCGCGAAGCTCGCCCCAGAAGCTCGCACTTTGCGAGAGTCCCGTATCGCAGAGGAGCGACACCGAGTCCAGTCGCGCGAGGATGCTTTCAAAGGTTGCCGCAACCTGCGTGTGGGCGGTCGGATTTCTCTCGAGGACCCCGACCAGGTAGCGAAGACGCAGACTCGCCGAAGGCAGTGCGCCACTGCCGCTGGCACGGGAAAGAGCCGACGAGATCAGTGATGATGCGGGAAGTGCATTGGCGCGCGCGCCTGGCGAGGCCAAGTCGCTCGATGCGAATGCGGCGCCTTGCGATGCGTCAGAGGGGATGCGATCGGCAAGCGAAGGCTCCGGCGGGACGTGCGCGCGGCGCCTTAACCAATACCCCAGTTCAATAAGCCATTCGTGCTGCGCGGTCGCAGGCGCCTTGGGGTCAGCGGTGACGAGAAGCTCGTCTAGCTGCAGGCGTGCGGCATCCGCCGCGCGCCACTTGCGGCGAAGGGAACGAAGTCCTTCGAGAACACCCATTGCCCCAAGTCTCGCACGAAGCCAAGGTCTTCACCAAGGCTTCGGGAGTACCCGGGCCGAGCGAGGCTAGGCTGCGGCCTTTTGCGCGAGACGACGACGCACGTGATCGACCAGATTGGTCGCAGCGTCTTCGACGTAGTCGAGCACGGTCTCAAAGCCGTCCGGGCCGCCATAGTAGGGATCCGGCACCACTGCGGATTCATGTTCGGTCGCAAAGCTCATCAGCAGTTTGATCTTGTGATGATATTGGCGTCCCGAATTCTGATGCAGATGGGCGTGATTGTCCCAGTCCATCGCGAGGATGAGATCGAAGTTATTGAAATCATCCTTCGTGATCTGACGCGCGCGCTGCTCGGCGATGTCATAGCCCCGCTTCTTGGCCGCGCGAATCGTGCGCGTATCGGGGGCTTCACCGGCATGGAACCCATGCGTGCCGGCCGAATCGACCTTGACGTGCTGCGCGAGCCCGGCGTCACGAACCTTGGCCAGAAACACCCCTTCGGCGGTCGGCGAACGACAGATATTGCCGGTGCAAACGAAGAGAATCTTAAATGCTTCCTGTTTCAACATTTCAGTCACCTTTCAGGTGCAATAGTTGCATAAAACGCTATAAAAATCAATAGATTAGATAAACTCATCTAAAGCCATCTGACCCTATTTCGACCAGAGGGCGTACGGCTTCTATGCTGCCTTTCCGGAAGGTCCGATCGGCACGATGTTGGTCTGACCCGACGCACCGAAGACCTGTTCCTTCAAAGCCGCCAATTGATCTCTAACCTGCGCTGCTTTTTCAAACTCCAAATTCTTTGCATGCTCGAGCATCTGCTTTTCGAGCTTTTTGATCTCGCGCGACACGTCGCGTTCGCTCATTTCCTCAAAACGCGCCTTCTCTTGCGCCGCGCGCTGATCCTTCTTGGCCGATTGCGGGTCGTATACACCGTCGATCATCTCGCGCACGCTCTTGACGATCCCGACCGGCGTTATGCCCTGCTCCTGGTTGAACGCCAGCTGCTTGGTCCGACGGCGGTTGGTCTCCTCGATCGCCTTACGCATCGATTCGGTGACCGTATCCGCATAAAGGATGGCCTTGCCATTGATGTTTCTTGCCGCCCGGCCGATCGTCTGAATCAGGGACCGCTCGGCTCGTAGGAAGCCTTCCTTGTCGGCATCTAAGATCGCCACCAGCGACACCTCGGGAATGTCGAGCCCCTCGCGCAAAAGGTTGATGCCGATCAAGACATCGAAGACCCCCAGGCGCAGGTCACGGATGATTTCGGCGCGCTCGACCGTCTCGATGTCCGAGTGCAGGTAGCGCACCTTCACGCCGTGATCCGAGAGGTAGTCGGTCAACTGCTCGGCCATGCGCTTGGTCAAGGTCGTGACCAAGACGCGCTCGTGCACGGCCGCACGCAGCGTAATCTCGGACAGAACATCGTCGACCTGGCGCGAGGCGGGTCTGACTTCGAGTGTGGGGTCGACCAGACCCGTGGGTCTGACCAGCTGCTCGACCACCTGGCCCGTATGCTCGTTTTCGTAGAGCGCGGGCGTAGCGGAAACGAAGATGGCCTGATGGACCTTCTTCTCGAATTCCTCGAATTTCAGGGGCCGGTTATCCAGCGCCGAAGGCAGGCGAAATCCGTATTCGACGAGATTTTCCTTGCGCGCCCGATCCCCCCGGTACATGCCGCCCAATTGGCCAACGAGCACATGACTCTCGTCCATGAAAATGAGTGCATCGCTTGGCAGATAGTCGATCAGGGTCGGTGGCGGCTCGCCCGGCTGGGCGCCCGAGATGTGGCGTGAATAATTCTCGATGCCTTTGCAAAAGCCCAACTCCTGCATCATCTCGAGATCAAAGCGTGTGCGCTGCTCCAGCCGCTGCGCCTCCACGAGCTTGTTTTCCTTGTAGAAGAATTCGAGCCGGTCCTTCAGTTCCGTCTTGATGGTGTCGATCGCACGCAGCACCGTCTGGCGGGGCGTCACGTAGTGCGACGCCGGATAGACGGTAAAGCGCGGAATCTTCTGGCGCACGCGCCCGGTCAAGGGATCGAAGAGCTGCAGGCTCTCGACTTCATCATCGAACAGCTCCACCCGAATCGCGAGTTCCGAGTGCTCGGCCGGAAAGATGTCGAGCACGTCGCCGCGAACCCGGAAGGTGCCCCGTCCGAAGTCCACTTCGTTTCGCGTGTACTGCATCTGGATCAAGCGTGCGATGACGTCGCGCTGACTGAGCTTGTCGCGTACGCGCAAGGTCAGGATCATCTGGTGGTATTCGTTGGGGTTGCCGATCCCATAGATTGTCGACACCGTCCCCACGATGATGGTGTCGCGCCGCTCCATCAACGACTTCGTGGCCGACAGGCGCATCTGTTCGATGTGCTCGTTGATCGACGAATCCTTCTCGATGAAAAGGTCGCGCTGGGGAACGTAGGCCTCAGGCTGGTAGTAGTCGTAATACGAGACAAAATACTCGACCGCGTTATTCGGAAAGAAGTCCCGAAACTCCGAATAGAGTTGCGCAGCCAAGGTCTTGTTGGGAGCAAGCACCAAAGCGGGCCGGCCCAAGCGCGCGATGACGTGCGCCATGGTGTAGGTCTTCCCCGAGCCCGTGACCCCCAAAAGCGTCTGGAACGCCAGGCCGTCGTTCACCCCTTCGACGAGCTTTTCGATCGCCTGCGGCTGATCGCCTGCAGGCGCGAACGGCTGCACCAACTGGAACGGACTATCCGGGAACGTCACCAGAGGGTTTTCAGTGGGGGATGGGGAGAGGTTGGCGGACATTTTTGGATCCTGCCTGCACCGAATTGGGGCGTCTCTCGACGAGTCGGGGGCTTCGCGAAGTCTCAAAAGCGCCCGAAAGTGCGATGTCTCACACCCCTCGTCGTTCGTTGTTGCGGTGCGACATGGTATGGGTCTATTATCGCGCGGATCGATTTCCGAAAGCCAGTCTTTTCTGATCTTAAAACTTAGGGAAAAAGTGATTTTGTGTAACTTTTTACACGAATCGAAACCCGCGCTGAAGTATCTCGTTAAGCCTCTGATTAAGAAGAATAATTGCGTATCTAGATAGGGCCAAATCAGGGAAATGCAAGGGCTTTCCTGCCGCAGGATTTCCCCTAAAGCAAGCACTATCCGGTAAAATTTTTTGCGGTGCCAAAGACCCCTGCGGATGAGACTTCGCCGCCCCGAAATTGGAGGGAAAAGGGCTGTTTCAGCGCCAGGGCGGCCACCCCGCGGCGCCTCGATCGATCCCAACCATCCCCATCCCCTGACCCTCACCCTCTTTTTCTGAGAACGCCATGACACGCTCCCTGTTTGAAGGCCTCGAACTCGCTCCCCGTGATCCCATTTTGGGTCTGACCGAAGCCTTCAATGCCGATACCCGCCCCAACAAGGTGAATCTGGGAGTGGGCGTGTACACGGACGAGAACGGCAAAATCCCGCTTCTAGCTTCGGTGCGCGAAGCCGAGGCTGCGCGCGTGGCGGCGCTGCCGCCTCGCGGCTACCTTCCGATCGACGGTATTGCAGGCTACAACCAGGGCGCCCAGGCGCTTCTCTTTGGAGCCGATTCGGCGATCGTGAAGGAGGGGCGCGTCGTAACCGTGCAGGCCTTGGGCGGCACCGGGGCTCTCAAGCTCGGCGCGGATTTCCTGCGACATTTCGTGCCCGAATCCGATGTCTGGATCAGCGATCCTTCCTGGGAAAACCATCGGGCGCTCTTCGAGATGGCGGGATTCAAGGTGCACAACTATCCCTACTACGATGCCAAGACGCATGGCGTGAAGTTTGCCGAGATGCTGGATACGCTCAAGAACCTTCCGCCGCGCTCGATCGTGGTGCTGCACTCCTGCTGCCACAATCCGACCGGCGTGGATCTGACCCCCGCGCAATGGAAGGAAGCGATCGAGGTGCTGGTGGCACGTGATGCGATTCCCTTTCTCGATCTGGCCTATCAGGGGTTCAACCAGGGCAT
>JBEKVI010000086.1:0-11802 GCA_049514215.1 Burkholderiaceae bacterium | reverse complement strand
GCCCTGGGTTCGCTCGATCGGACGCGTCGTGCAGGCGGCCCGAAGCCGGGTGTGGCCGACTCCGGGACGGCCCAATTTAACGGAGGAGAGATGCCCTCATCGACGGTGTGGTCCGTGCGTGCGGTCGACGTGCCCAAAGAGTCCATCATTGGCGCGATTTTTCCACGCGTCGAGCTGGCTGACGCGTATCGCATCCGGCTGCCGGAGAGCGCCACGACCGATCCGGAAACACTCGCGCGTTTCGTCTTTTCGCTAACTTCGCCTTGGGTCACAACGCTCTTGCGAATCCGTGACACCGTGGTGTCGATCTTTGGGTTAAAGACAGCGCAATCCCTGCTCAGCGAGACTCCCGGCGCGGCAGCTCAGCGCGTCTCGTTTTTCCGAATCTACGAGACACGGGAAGGTGAGATCATTCTGGGAGAGGATGACAAGCACCTCGATTTCCGGCTTTCGGTTCTGTGTCAGCCTCGCACGGAGGTCGGACTTGGCGTGCCTTACCTGACCTTGTCTACCGTCGTTCGTTGTCACAATCGGCTCGGACGCGGCTATCTTTTCGTGATCACTCCATTTCACAAGCTGATCGTGAGAGCCAGCCTCGCTCGGGCGGCGCGACACGGATGGCCGCGCGCTACTGCCTAGCATGGGGGCGATTGGCTCGAGTTCGAATCGAGAAACGCAAGCAGCCCGCTTGACCCCTCTCGATGCCGCAGTGCCAGTTGCGCCGCGCGATGGGCTAGGTTAGGTTGCGGTTGTTGGGCTAACGGCTGGAGTCAATGGATGGACGAATCAGGATCATTTCGGGCGGCGCGGGATTTCTTGTTGGAACACGCGACGGATTACGAGCGCGCTGTGGCGGGGTTTCGTTGGCCACGCCTTGAGCAGTTCAACTGGGCACTGGACTTCTTCGACGGCTACGCGCTTGGCAACGAGCGGCGCGCCCTTTGGGTGGTCGACGAAAAAGGAGGGGAGGCGCATCTGTCGTTCGATGCGATTGCCAAGCGCTCCAACCAGGTGGCCAACTTCCTGCGGGGCAAAGGGGTCAGGCGGGGGGACCGGGTCCTGCTCATGCTGGGCAACGAAGTGGCGCTTTGGGAAATCATGCTGGCCGCGATGAAGCTAGGCGCGGTCGTCATTCCCGCCAGTACGCTTTTGACCGAGGCCGACCTGCGCGACCGCCTCGAGCGCGGGCGCGTCGGTCACGTCGTCACGGGCCCCGAGCACACCGCCAAATTCGCCAACCTCGAAGGTGACTACTCGCGGGTGTGCGTGGGCGCGGCCACGGCGCACTGGGCGGACTATGGCGAATCCCGGCACGCGTCCTCCGAATTCGTGCCCGACGGGCCCACGCGCGCAAGCGATCCTCTGCTACTTTATTTCACCTCGGGCACGACGGCTAAACCCAAGCTCGTGCTTCATACTCACGAGAGCTATCCGATCGGACATCTTTCGACGATGTACTGGATCGGATTGCGCGAGGCCGACGTGCACTGGAACATCAGCTCGCCCGGTTGGGCCAAGCATGCGTGGAGCTGTTTTTTTGCGCCATGGATTGCCGGAGCGACCGTGTTCATCTTCAATTACGCCCGCTTCGCCGCCCGCGACATCCTAGCGACCTTGGGCCGTTATCCGGTGACGACGCTGTGTGCTCCGCCGACCGTCTGGCGCATGCTGATCCAGGAGCCCTTGGAACAAGCGCCGCATCAGTTGCGCGAAGTGATCGGTGCTGGCGAGCCCTTGAACCCGGAGGTCATCGCTCGCGTGGAGCAGGCGTGGGGGCTTCATTTGCGGGACGGCTACGGTCAGACCGAGACCACGGCCCAGGTGGGCAACTCGCCGGGCCAGTTGATCAAGCCCGGATCCATGGGACGGGTCTTGCCGGGCTACAAGATCGCGCTTTTGGACGTCAACGACGAGCCGACGGACGAGGGTGAAATCTGCATCGACCTCGCCGCCACGCCGCTGAGCCTCATGACCGGGTATGACGGCGACAGCGAGAAGACCGCAGAGGCGATGCGCCACGGTTATTACCACACGGGCGATGTCGCCAGCCGCGACGAGCAGGGGTACATCACCTACGTCGGGCGGGCCGATGATGTCTTTAAGGCGTCCGATTACAGGATCAGCCCGTTCGAGCTCGAAAGTATCCTGATCGAACACCCCGCGGTGGCGGAGGCCGCCGTGGTTCCCAGCCCGGATGCCATGAGGCTGGCCGTGCCGAAGGCGTTTGTCACGCTCGCGCAAGGTCACTCTCCCAGTGCCGAGCTGGCCTCCTCTATCTTGGCTTTTGCCCGCGAGAAGCTGGCCGCATACAAGCGCATCCGCCGGCTTGAATTCAGCGAACTTCCGAAGACGATCTCAGGCAAGATCCGGCGCGTCGAGCTGCGGACCCGTGAGGCCCAGCGCCAGGCCGGGGAGCGGCATCCCGACGAGTTCTTCGAGGAGGATTTTATTTCCCAGAAATAGCCGGGCTCCAGGGCTTTGCGGACCCTTGCCGAAGTGCTCGAAATCGGACGGAAGGCAGTTGCCAAGGTCCTGGAAAGGGCAGAAAATCGGTTCGCTGACTGGGTTGCGCCAGCGGACCCAGAGTGACCTAGCGGGCTTTTCGCCCAGACCCAATCCTGCCTTGGATCGCCATCCGGTAAGCAAACTGGACCCCCGCAATGGGGGTCCTTTCATTTTCAAAGGGTGTTACTAAGCTGGTGACCCAAAATTGAACTGACTTTGGCTCGGCGGTGCTTGGTGGCCCTTTTTCGGACTATTGACCGAGGTATCTTCTTCTAAGACCAAAACAATGCGCAAAACTTCCTCGTATCCGAGAGCCTTGGTCGAATCTCGGCTCGAGCCACGAACCAAGCCCCAAAGCACCTACAGGCCTACCAACTTCTTGGCATCTGCCAAGTCGGAATGCTCGAACGCCAGCTTGAACTCGTCAAGTTCGAGCGCCGTCATTCCGACATCCGCAGACTGACCCACCGCGCGCCACTGCCGCACGGCTTCAACGACCTGCCGCACGACGGCCAACGACTGTTCAGCAGTCAGCGCGAACTGTGAGGCTTGCCCCATCAATTGGGCCGTGCTGGTGATGAGGCCCGTGTCTTCGCTTAACCATGTCTTGGATTCGCGGTCCTTGTCCGGCATCGGATTGACGTCGAACGCCGGCGACAGCTGCCACTGGTTGCCGCCCATGTAAAGGAATCCGATGTTTTGCAGGTGGTCGTCGACGTTGGTGATGAGGTGGTGAAACACCAGACGGCGCCACAGCTCTCGCGCGTCGTCCACATAGCTCGCACAGTAAGGCACCCATGCGGCTGAAGTCCTCGACCGCGCAAAGGTAATCGAGCTCGGTCGGCGCCCCCAGAGTCGGGTCATCCTCGCGGCGCTTGGCATGCGCGCGGGCGATGACACGGCGTCCCCAGGCATCCGGCGCGGTGTCTCCTAGCGCGAGAAAGAACAATGAGTCCTCATTGGTCGCGGCCTTGCGGGTCTGGTAGCCCGGCGTGGCAGTGAGGTCTGGCGATACGTTGAACGTGTCCTTGTTGTCCAGCCAATCCTGAAAGTAGGCGAATTGCGTGAAGGCTCGAGGCCCGTTGCGCACAAACACGAGTTTGCCCACGGGCGTGCCTACCTTGCCTAAGCACACGTCCAGTTCCGTCTTCATTTTCTGTGTCGTGGCACCTGCTCGCGTAACCATATAGTGCCAACCCTTCAAAATGCTTTGGGTACCCTGTGGCGTTTGCTATAGACCCGCCTGGGCAGTTCTGCATCCATCAGCGCGAGCCCCACCGAATCAGTCGGCGTGTCCAGAAGCAAGCGCAGCTTCTCCAGTTCCCCAAAGACCTGTAGAGCGCTCGCCAGGTAGGCGAGTCAACTCGAACTCCGCCGCTAGGCCCCAGGCGGGTGACTTTGGGTCACCAGCTTGGTAACCCCCTTTTCAGAAGGGCGGAGACATCATGGGGTGGCCGGCTTGCGCTCTGCGCCCTGAATACTCTGCGGCTCGAGACTGACACAGTGGGCCCACCGGCTCGCGTCTTCGGGCTAGTCGCCCAGGAATTCCGAGAGGGCTTCCATGCCTTCGATGTGATCGGCGACGACCTTGAAGATGACAGCGATGGGAACTGACAGCAGCGCCCCCCAAACCCCCCAGATGAAGCTGAACAACAGGAGCGAAAGGAAGACTGCGACCGTATTCATCCGGGCGAGCCGACCCGTCATCCAGGTTGTAATGACGGTGCCGATGAGGGCGGCCCATCCCAGGGACGCGAGGCCGACAAACGCCGCCATGCCGAACGTTCCATATTGCAGAAACCCCGCCATGGCAGTGGTGACCGCGATGACCAGCGGCCCGAAATAGGGTACGAGATGCAACACGGCGGCCAGTAGCGCCCAGGTCCCCGCGTTGTCCAAGCCAATCGCCCGAAACGTCGCCCAAGTCACCAGTCCGAGAATCGAATTGGTGATGAGCAGCATAAGCATGTAGCGCTGGATGCTGCGGTTGATCTGGTCGAACATCTGTACGCTGAGCTTTTTCTCGCTGAGAGTCCGTCCCACCACCTTCACGAATTTGCGCTTGAACTTGTCGCCTGCGAGCAGGACAAAAAAAGTGAGGAAAATGACCATCACGCTTTGGCCCAGGATCGCGAACGCCTCCATTCCTCCCGTCATGATGAGGTCACGCAGGGTCACGGGCGGCGGCTGAACCACCACGACGTGGGAATTCGCGCTCGAGCCTGCAATTGCGTTGGCGTGTTCGGAGGCGTCCTCGAGCGCCTTTGCGGCCCGCTTCACGTCACCGAGCCCCGGTCCGTTGTCCGACAGGCCGTCGACCGCGCGCGAGAGCCGATGCGCGACGGTGGGGACCTGGGCCACGATGGCTTGGGCCTCGCCGCGCAACGCGTACAGAC
Source organism: Burkholderiaceae bacterium (assembly GCA_049514215.1). Classification (GTDB taxonomy): domain Bacteria; phylum Pseudomonadota; class Gammaproteobacteria; order Burkholderiales; family Burkholderiaceae_D; genus BOG-994. The sequence continues at coordinate 6,901 of JBEKVI010000086.1, read as the reverse complement.
CGGTGCACACCGCAACCACCACGACCGACATCACCACGAGCGTTCCCAACAGCCGAGGGATATGGCACTTCTCGCAAAGTGAGACAAGTGGATCGAGCGCGTAGGCGATGAGAATCGAGATGACCACCGGGATGACGAACTTGGCGGCCAGGTGCAGCGAGAAAAGAGCAGCCAGGATGGCGAGCAAAACAAGCGAGGTGCCCCGCGCGTCGAACTTGGGGAGAGGGTCGCTCGTGCTGAGCACGGGTGAGGTGCGCACCGGCTCTGCGGTATCCTCCTCCATCAGCACGGCACGCCCCGCGTCGGTGCGATCGCCCGGACCCGGACAACGCCGGGACGTGTCGACTCAGCCAGGCCCCTGGATTGGCGTGAAGGCGGCATTCTGCGAACCCTTGGCCTGGCCCTGTTCATCATTCCTCTATCCTCTAAGGCGAAACGGAAATCTCTTAGCAGGGCACATGCCTGCTTCGCTTGACGCCCGTGCTAGGGACCTGGGTCTAACGCGCGAAATGTCACCACCAACACATCGCGATACGCGCTTTGGAGGGCATCGATCGGCTCGACCGCGGTCACGCCGTGATAGACCTTGCGGTCGTCGACCAGGGCCGCGTCAAAAGGATCCGTCAGCGTAAAGCTTTTCAGAAGCCGCTCATCGATGGAATGGATGGTCGTCGTTCCACTGGCGATGTTCACGCGTTGGATCATGAGAACCAGGACGTGATCGACACCATCGCGATGCATGCCTTCAGGGGTGGGAAGCCCCGGTTGCCCGGCGCGGGCCTCGATGCGAAACTGATGCACTTCGATGTGCCTTCGGCCGCCGGGGCGCGGGCGCGTCGCGAACACCCTCGCGCAAAAGCGCAAAACGGTATTGAGCGATTCGCTTGCGAGCGTTTCGGGCGTCAAGCGAGCGAACCAGCGCTCGATGCCGCCATTTAACGCGTTGTAATCGCGTGATTGGTAGTGGGGCCGGTGTTCGAGCAACCGCAAGGCCCCTTTTGCATCAATCTCAAAGACCGCGTGGCGCCGCCGGCGGTAGCGTCCCTGATCCGCCATATGGGAGTCGATTTCGAGCGCGTTCCAGCTGGCAGCGAAACGATCCCAATCGGACAACGGTCCGACCTCGCTCAGCAGTCCCCGAAAGATGGCTCCCGGTAGAAACACAAAGCTCTCCGCTTCCAAGACCTGGGCGAGGGAGGTCGGTGTTGGGGCGAGCGCCTGGCTTGGGCCAGAGAGGTCATTCATGGGAAGTTAAAAAGCGCGGTGATCGAAGGCATCTATTATCCTCCGATCCGGCAAAGCCCCCTAGGCGGCAAAACTGGGTCGGGCATACGGCTTGCTGTTCCTGGCCCTGCATCGGCCTCTACGCAGGCGTTGTGACTCTTCCGCCACGGCGGGGGCTTACCGGGAGCGCATCATGTTGAAGTGGGCTTTTGTTTTTCTCGTCATCTCGATCCTGGCAGGAATTCTCGGCTTCACCGGCCTGGCCGCCGGAGCCGCGGCCATCGCGAAGCTCCTCTTCGGAGTCGCCCTCATCATTTTTCTGGTCTTTCTTGTCCTCGGGCTTACGCTGTTTCGAAGTATCGAGAAGTAGGTCGCTTAGTCGACCGGGGCGACGTTGCCGCGCGCGAGTGTGCAAGCGCCGCCCCGTGACCGAAACGCCGTAGACGGCCAACGCGCCGGCCGTGAACGCTTCTAGTCGGCGGGGCAGGGCTTGGGCGTCTTCTTGCGGCTCTTCTGGCCATCCGCGCGCTGGACGGTTGCCGAGCGCGTCAGGTTCAGCGCGGTATTGACGAGCGCGACGTGTGAAAACGCCTGCGGGAAGTTGCCCGTTGCACGACCCGCGGCGACGTCGTATTCCTCGGCCAGGAGCCCAACATCGTTACGCAGCCCTAATAGACGCTCGAAGAGCGCACGCGCTTCTTCACGTCGGCCCTGGAGCACCATATTGTCGACGAGCCAGAAGCTGCACGCGAGAAAACGACCTTCTCCGACGGGTAGGCCGTCGATGTCCGACTCGGTTCGGTAGCGCATGACCAGGCCGTCTTCGACGAGATGCTTCTCGATGGCAGCCAGCGTTCCCCGCACGCGCGAGTCCTCGGGCGGCAGGAAGCCCGTCAGCGGAATCAGAAGAAGACTCGCGTCCAAGTCGGTTGAGCCATAGCTTTGCACGAAGCTGTCGAGCTTCTTATTGAAGCCATGCTCGATGACGTTCTCGTGAATCTGCGAGCGCAGCTTCTGCCAGCGCTCGAGCGGTCCTGGCAATCCGTACATCTCGATGTCCTTGACCGCCCTATCCACCGCCACCCAGGCCATGACCTTGGAATAGGTGAATTGCTGCGGGGTGCCGCGGATCTCCCACATCCCTTCGTCTGCCTCAAACCAGACATGTTCAAGATGATCGACGAGGGCGACCTGGATATCCCAGGCGTCGTCGCGACCACTCAGGCCGCCCTTGCGGGCCTGATGAAGCGCATCCATGACTTCGCCAAAGACGTCCAGTTGCAACTGACTCGCCGCCGCGTTACCCACGCGCACGGGACGGGCGCCCTGGTATCCAGGCAACCAGTCCAGGATCCATTCATTGAGCCTGCGCTCTCCGGTGATCGAATACATGACCTGCATCTGGTCCGGGCTTCCTGCCACGGCACGGTGCAGCCAGCTGGACCAGGCTTGCGCCTCCTCGTAATAGTTGGCGTTCATGAGGGCGAGCAGCGTTAAAGTCGCATCCCGCAACCAACAAAAGCGGTAGTCCCAATTGCGCACTCCGCCCAACTGCTCGGGCAGCGAGGTGGTCGGGGCGGCGACGATCCCGCCAGTGGGTTCGTAGGTCAGGGCCTTGAGCGTGATGAGCGAGCGGCGCACGGGCTGCGCCCAGTCGCCCTGATAGGAACATTGCCGGGCCCAGTCCTTCCAGTAGCTTTCCGTTTCCTCCAGGCTTGCGAGCGGATCGATCGCTGCGGGGACCGGAAAGTGGGACGCCGAATAGGTGAGCACGAACGGCACCACGTCGCCACTTTGCACTTCAAATTCGGCCACGGTGGTCAGGCCCTCGCCACGCAATGCAACGGGCGTACGCAGGATGACCATGTCGGGTCCCGCGACCGCGCGCAGGCTTCCATCTTCAAGGCGTGTGACCCATGGGACCACTTCGCCGTAGTCAAAACGCAGCGCCATCTCCATGCGCATTCGGACGCGGCCCTGGCGTCCCATGACGATGCGCACGAGATCCGAAACCGACTCCCTAACGGGCATGAAATCGACGATCGTGATGACGCCTTCGTCGGTGGTGAACTCGGTCTCAAGCACGAGCGTGTCTTCGCGATAGCGCCGCTTGATTCGCGGCTCGCCCGTTTGCGGACCGATCTTCCAGCGGCCGTGCTCCGGCCGGCCCAGAAGCGCTGAAAAGCAGGCCCCGGAGTCGAATCGGGGCCAGCACAGCCAGTCGATGGAACCGTCGCGCGCGACCAAGGCCGCGGTCTGACAGTCTCCGATGAGCGCGTAATCCTCGATGTTGGCGGGCATCGTCTAGCGCTCCGCCGTCGCTGCAGATCTGCAAATCGCGCATCCCATCCGAAGCGGCCTGGACCGGCCGCCCCATGACGATTCCCACTTTCTGCGTGACAGACCCATTTGTTGATTCCTTAGTATTTGCGGGGCAGACCCGGCGCGAGCCTCGGAGGAAAGCCGTGCCGGGAGTTGACCAAATGGTATGCGAGCCCCAGCGCTTGAGATCGATCTTGAGACATTAGGTAACAATTACGCACGAGAACCCTGTGCCCCACACGACTCCGTCGGATCTGTAAAAGCTACCGTCACGTGTCAATTTAGGGCAACTTACCTGCAGATTTGACAAGGGGTGGCCTTGCGCCCCCGCGGCGGCAGTGATCTTTGAAGTCGTTCGGGTATGGCAGTTGCGCTCTCCTACATGGATTGTCAGAACTGGGGTTGCGTTTGGAAGCGCATGCGCACGAGACGGTCCCGAACCTTCATTGGAGACACTATGTCTATCGGACTCATCGCTCTTATCATCATCGTGGTACTGCTCGTCGGTGCTGCACCGACTTGGCCTTACAGTCGCGGCTGGGGCTACTATCCCAGTGGCGGTCTGGGACTCGTCCTTCTCATCGTGGTGGTCCTGCTTCTATTGGGTCGCATCTAAAGCCCTCGCGCTCGAGGGCATGGGTCGGGTGGGACCGGGCCAAAGAGGCCGCAAGGAGTCCCTTGCGGGCCTTCTGCTCGGCTAGCTTTGCGAGAGTCCCGTGAACTCGTCGATCCAATCCTGCAACTTGGATACGGCGTGGGCGCGCTGGTCAGGCGTGGCCATGTTGGCCACCGTCACGTACATTTGTCGCCGGGACCGGTCGAGCGCTTCGATGTAGGCGCGGCGCGCGGGGTCGGGGCTCGTCTCCACACGCAAGGCGTAGTCGTGCAGCATCTGCACGACCTTCTCGCGCGCCGGTTTTTGTTCGATGATCTGATGCAGGAGCGCAACGAGCTCCTGCTCGCGCGTCTGTCGTTCGGTGAGCCAGAGCACCGGGTCGATGGGCAGGTTGTCCGTCGTCTTGCGCAGCAGCTGCTTCTGCTCTGAGCTCAGGCTTCCATACCAGTATTCGACGCGGTCGAGCTCCCTGTTGTACAGATCCTTCTTGCGTTGCGAGGGGCTGACCTCGACATAGTCGCTGCGATACGTATCGTCATTGGCGGCGAATTTCTTCTCTAGGCGGACAAGCTGATCGTCGTGCAGCATGAGCGCCAGATCGGCTAGCGCCGGGAGCGCGGCATCGACCATCTGGTGCCATTGAGCGCGGACGTTGCTCTCCAGCCGATCGATGTCCGCAAGCGCGACCGGACCCCGCACCTGAGATTGGATCTCGGCGCCCAGGCGCGCGTAGCCGGGCAATTGCGTGGTGCGATGCCAGTCGAACCAAGCGCGCACGCGATTGCGGGCGAAGGTCTCCTGTTCGTGGTCGAGGCTGATGTAGCGCGCAGCCCAAAACAAGGTGAACGTCTCTCCGTCCTCGTAGGCGAGCTTGACGGCCCCGCAACCGGACAATGCAAGGGCGACCCCGAGCACGATGCCGTACCTGAGAGCACGCACGAGATTCATGGGGATCGAGAAGCGCAGGCGCAGGCCACTCGCTGACCGCGTCGCAGGGCCGCCGTCGCAGGGCCGCCATCGCGGTACGCGGTCCGACCCGCTTCGGTTGCATCGTGTGTAGACAGTTCCATGACCCATTTCGAGCAAAGACGATGCCCGCCTCCGTTGTGGTCTGCGCAAAACGCTAGAATACGGGACCATGGGGAATCAGGAGCAAATTCGCGAATCGCTGCGAGCGCTCGCCAAGCGGGTGCGGGAGCGTCGCGTACCGATCCTCGCGGCCTGGCGCGCCGCCGTTCGCCAGGACCCGGTCCTAACGACCGCGCCAAGCCTTCCCCGCAGCAAGTTTCTAGATCATATCCCAGCCCTGCTCGACGCCTTCGAGCTGGTTCTCATCAACTGGGGACTGGACACAGCCGAGGCGGCCTCGGATAGGGAAGACATCCGGGCGGCCCAGCATGGTCTCGAACGCTGGCGCCAGGGCTATCAGCTTTTTGAGGTCATTCGCGAATGGCGCCACCTGCAGATCGCCCTCGTCGTGGAGGTCGAGTCCCTTTCCGGGGAATTTCCTGCCGACGCCATGGCCCAGGCGCGCCGACTGCTGGCGGAGATGTGTGCCGACGGCGTCTGTGAAAGCGCCGAGCGTTACTTCACCCTGCAGCGAGCGGAGGCGCAGAGTCGCTTGACCGAGCTCGAGGCCGCGCTGAAAAACTTCGAGGAGGTCGAACGACAGCGTGCCGAGGCGTGGCGCGAGGCGGCGCATGACCTGCGCGGCAACCTTGGTGTGGTAAAGACCGCGACGGCCGTCCTCAATGCCGATGGCGTGGCTGAAGCAGCGCGATCAAAGTCGTTGAACATCCTGCATCGGGGCGTCGAGTCGATGCATGAGCTTCTGGATGAACTGATTAGCTTGGCTCGCCTCGAAGCCGGCCGCGAGGTGCGTCAGGTCGAACCGTTCGATGCTGCAGCGCTGCTTGCAGAGCTGTGCCAGAACATGGCGCAGGTGGCCGAAAGCCGGGGTCTGGAATTGCGATTCGAAGGAGCGACATCGCTTGCGGTTCGGGGGGATCAAATGAAGGTGCGGCGCATTGCGCAAAATCTACTGGTCAATGCGCTGACCTACACCGAGCGGGGTTTTGTCAGGCTCGAATGTGCAGAAGCGGAGACTGGCCGATGGACGCTGCGTGTGACCGATAGCGGGCCCGGCATTTCCGATATCGATCTTGTGGGTGCTCGCGTGCACACGAGCACCGGGCACGAGCCCGTGCCCGTCCAGGATGAAGAGCTGACGGCAACGCATTCGACCCCCCATGGCGCGGCGGCAACCCGTATTGCACTGGGGGCCGCGCGAGCCTCGGCTCGAAGCGGCGAGGGTATCGGTCTTTCCATCGTCAAGCGCCTTTGCGAATTGCTCGATGCGGCCATTGAACTGAACACGGTCGTGGGTTCGGGCAGTTCGTTTCTCGTGTCGTTCCCCAAGGACTACGAGAACGCGCGATAAAGCCGAAGGCACGCGCTGTGCTGCGCAAATTCGGGCTCCCGTTCCCGCTGAAGTCGCAACCCGGGCTACCCACGCTGCGACGTTGATTGTCGCCATGCAAGCCTGCAGTTCTTCTGCACGGCCTTGCTTTTCCTACGCAAGAATCAGCACCCACACACTCTCCCGGGTATAGGCCTTGCTGTGATGAAGCCATACGCGCCTTCGAGATTTATTAGTCTCAACAGCAGGGCGAAACCACGTGATGGGGGCCCGAATCCTCTGAGCGTGGTCTGAGAAATGAGATTCGGGTAGAGGAGAAT
>JBEKVI010000085.1:0-12405 GCA_049514215.1 Burkholderiaceae bacterium | reverse complement strand
AACAGGTGATTGCTGTCCTGCGTGTTGTATCCGATGAATTTCTTAAGAAAGTGACCTGCGACTAAGGTGCGTTCGCCAGTCACGGGATGGACCCTGACTAACGGGTGCTCACTTTGGATCAGCCGACGCTTGAAGACCTCGCGAAAGCGCTTTACGCCAGCGGGGTCCGGCTCAACACGCGTTGCAGCATAGTCGTAGTCGTTGCTGTGGATGGCCCAGAGTTCCTCGGCCAGGCTCTTCAGTGACGGCGAAAGTTCGGCATAGGCGTAAGCCGTATTCGCCCAGACCGTGTCGCCTCCGACAGTTGGAAGTACCACCGCCCGCAGGATCGATACTTGGGGAGGGGCAACCTCGAAGGTCACGTCCGTGTGCCAGGAATTGGCCCGCCCCCCGTGTTGCGAATCCAATTCAAAAATGCGCGTTCCATCTCTGGAGGGCACGGTCGGATGGTCTTCCAGCGGACCCCACAGTCGTCCAAACTCCTGATGCGCTGCGTCATCCAGATGCTCCTGGTTCCGAAAGAAGAGCACCTTGTGCGCGTAGAGTGCACTCTGAATGCTCTTGAAGATGTCCGCGGGGAGGTTGCCGGATAACCGAATCCCCTGCACCTGGGCGCCGATGTGGCCCGTTAGACGAACGATCTCGAGTTCTGCATTGGGAACTTCTTTTGAACTTGAAAGTACCGCGCTCACGTCAATCTCCTCGATGCTAAGTCTTCGCGCCTAACGGGCGCATCGACGGTAATAGGATAAGGTGGGAAGGCTTCTAGGCCCAGGCGGCGAAGCGGGCAAACTACGGGCTGCCCATGGATGCGACGTTCGCGAGGGGCCGTCTCGGAAAGTGCCGACTTTAGGCGAGAAGTTCGCCAATACCGGCGCTATGTTCAGAGCGTTCTCACACGCCCAGCCTTACGCGCGCTGCCAATGCCAGACTGCCGAAGCGACCTCGACTTTCCTTGGAATTAACTCCTGTTTGAAAAATGTATCGGCGACCCGCTGTTGGGTCGCCGTGATCGATGCATCGATGGGTTGCACGCCGTAGTGCGTGCGCTTTTGCCAGACTTCGACGACTTCGACGGGCAGGCCAACCTGAGGCGCGAGCAACTCCGATACCGCGCGCGTGTTGCGGGATGCCCACTCTCCGGCCTTCGCCAGTTCCTCGAGGACCAGCCCTACGATCTTCGGCTGCTGCGTTGCGAATTTGGTCGCGGACTCATAGAAGCTATTGGTCTGCAGCAGGTTGGTATAGTCCGCCACCACCCGTACCTGCAAGGAGGATTGAGCTGCGGCCAGGTAAGGATCCCAGATCGACCAGGCGTCGACACTATTAGCCTCGAATGCGGCGCGGGCGTCGGCCGGTGTCAGATAGATTGGGTGGATTTCCGAGAACGCGATCCCCGCATTCTCCAAAGCCGCCACCAGCAGATAGTTGGCGCTGGAACCCTTCTGTACAGCGACCCGCTTGCCTTTCAGTTCCGCTAGGGTCTTTAAGGGCGAGTCCGGTTTGACGACGATTGCTTCCCCGGAAGTGGTGCCAGGCTCGGCACCGACATAGACCAAGTCCTTCGACGCGGCCTGGGCGAAGATGGGTGGCGGAGCGCCGGTGTACCCGAAATCCACGCTGCCCACACTAAGTGCCTCGAGCAACTGCGGGCCTGCAGGAAATTCTGACCACCGAAGGCCCCAACCCTGGGAAGCCAGCCGTCTCTCCAGGTTGCCCTGTGCCTTGAGAAGTCCCAGTAGGCCCCCGCCTTTCTGAAAACCAATGCGCAGGGTCGTGCTGTCATCGGCGAACGCTCTGGGGACAAATGAACCCAATAGAAGCGCCGATGACCGCAGAAAGCGGCGCCGTCGGACGAGGGTGATCGAGGGATTCGACACGAAGGAATCTTTCAGTCTCATAACACGCCAAAACTAGGCCTTCCTCCCATCCCACGGGAAGTTCGAAATTCGTCTGACGATATGCGGGAAAGGTCCATGGGGAGGCGTGTGGGGCACGGCGCGCACCCGAAGTCTGTTATTCATACTGGTTATAATTACATTGCCAAACAGTCGTTGTTTCGGGGGCATTTCGCGCATACCTTGGTGGCGATCACCCGCGCCTTGTCACCTTAGGACGAGATATGCCCTTCGATAACGTTTGCAGCCCCAGTTCCGATTCCCTGGTGTCGGATGCTTCATCCGGGACCGTCTCGAGCGACGTGGCACCGCTGCCTCACGGCAGCAGTCTGGACCCCATAGCTGCTTGGCAGATGCTGGCCCGCGGGGAAGTGATTTTGGTTGATGTCCGAACCGCCGAGGAGCGCAAGTTCGTCGGTCACGTTCCTGCCAGCGTGCACGTCCCCTGGGCGACGGGCACTGCGCTCACGCGCAACCCTCGCTTTGTGCGGGAGTTGGAAGCCAAGGTGGGCAAGCATCGGCCAATCCTGTTGTTATGCCGAAGCGGAAAGCGTTCCGCTCTCGCACTGGAAGCTGCGTTAAAGGCGGGGTTTTCGCAGATTGCCAACATCTCCGAAGGCTTCGAGGGTGATGCTGACGAACACTCCCGGCGGGGTCTTATGAATGGCTGGCGTTTTCACGGCTTACCTTGGATTCAAGATTGAGCGCCCCAGGATCGTCGGCCCATCGATTGGAGACCGAGAATTACTGGAATCTATCCTCGATCGTAGGCGACCTGCGACGCGTTCGCGAAGAATGGCGAGCGCGAAGCAGCCGGGACAAACCCTCGGGGGATCGAGAGTTTCCATCCACGGACCGCGTTCGTGATCTTGTTAAGCTGCTACGCGGGGTCCTGTTTCCCCTGCGCCTTGGTCCGTCCGAACTGCAGCGACACGGTGAGGATTTCTACGTTGGTCATGCCCTAGACCGCGCTCTTCACGGTCTCGCCGAGGAAGCGCGCCTCGAACTCGCTGGTCGCAAGCGGGATGTCCCGACCCCGACGCGGGAGGTCGGAGACGAGGCGTTTCGCCGCATCGGCGTGCTCGCATCTGGTCTTGCTGAGCTGCGCGCGCTTCTCGACACCGACGTCGAGGCGGCTTTTCAGGGTGATCCGGCTGCGCGCAGCGTCGATGAAGTTCTATTGTGCTATCCAGGAATTCTGGCGCTCATTCATCATCGAATCGCGCATCGTTTGTATGAACTGGATCTGCCCTTGCTCGCCCGCATCGTGGCCGAGTTGGCCCATTCCGAGACTGGCATCGATATTCATCCGGGCGCGACCATCGGGCCTTATTTCTTTATCGATCATGGAACCGGTGTTGTCATCGGAGAGACCGCCCAAATCGGAAAGCACGTGCGGCTCTACCAGGCGGTGACTCTGGGCGCCAAGCGTTTCGCCGTCGATAGTGACGGCGCGCTTCTAAAGGGTGAGCCCCGTCACCCCATCGTCGAAGACAATGTCGTCATCTACGCTGGAGCGACGGTTTTGGGTCGCGTGACGATTGGCGCGGGATCCAGCATCGGGGGTAACGTCTGGCTCACACACAGTGTTCCTCCGAACAGTCACATCACGCAGGCGCACTCACTACACTCAGGGGTTCCGGCGGCCGCATGAATACAATTGTTGCCCACCTGGGACCGACGGTGCGCGACGCGCGTACCCAAAAAGGGTGGTCTCAGGAGCATCTGGCTGACTTGGCACGCCTCGATCGCAGCTACGTCGGCGAGATCGAGCGTGGACTCGTCAGTCCGAGTCTCACCACTTTGGTGAAGCTGGCCGCGGCTTTGCAAGTGGCTCCTTCCGAACTCATCCGTCACTGCGAACGCCGGGTGACTACGGGCGTCCCCTCTGCCTGATTTTACTTGGTCCACGAAGGGTTCCGCCATAGCATAACTCATTGAATTTATTCTCATTGTTGGTTGCCGAATGGCGGTACGGTACGCAGGAGTTAAACGACTCTTGATGGCGATCGCCCGTAGACCGGTGCGATATTCCCCCCTAGCATTTTGGCTCCCCTCAGTCGCTGTTCCCCCCTGTCCTCGAAAGAAATCCAATGGCCGAGAACGCTCCGCCGCCAACTCTTGGCGATGCCGCTGCACGCAAGCTCGCAAATACCACCAAAACGGCGGCCCAGTATCCAAGCATTACGCCCCGATGGCTCACCCATCTGCTCCAGTGGCAGCCAGTCGAAGCCGGCGTTTTCCGGGTCAACAAGGTGCACAATCCGGCGGACATCCGCACAGCGTGCTCTGTCTCCGAAACGGGTGAGCTCCCGAACTCGTTTGTCGATTACGAAGAGAATCCAAGGGAGTACGTATTAAGGCAGGTTGCGTCCAGGCTCAACATCCACACCCGCGTATCGGATCTCTTCTCGAGTCCCCACGACCAGATCAAGGAGCAATTGCGCCTGATCATCGAGACCATTAAAGAGCGGCAGGAAAGCGAGCTTATTAACAATCCGGATTACGGGCTGCTCGCCAATGTGGCTGATGGGCAACGCATCCTGCCGTTGACAGGTGCCCCGACGCCCGATGATCTCGATGAACTGCTAACGAAGGTCTGGAAGGAGCCCGCCTTTTTCCTCTCGCATCCTCTCGCGATCGCAGCCTTTGGCCGGGAATGCACGCGACGCGGAGTACCTCCACCGACGGTGAGCTTGTTCGGGTCGCAGTTCATAACCTGGCGCGGCGTGCCCCTCATCCCCTCGGACAAGGTACCGGTGTCGGACGGAAAAACCAGTATCCTGCTCCTGCGTGTAGGGGAGAAACGGCAGGGCGTCATCGGCTTGTTTCAGCCGGGACTTCCCGGTGAGCAAAGCCCGGGGCTCTCCGTGCGATTGATGGGTATCGACGAGTACGCTATTGCGTCTTATCTGATCTCCTTGTATTGCTCGCTGGCGGTCCTCACTGATGACGCGTTGGCCGTTCTGGAAGATGTGGAGGTGAGCAAGTATCACGACTACAGTGACACCTACCGATAAACCAGCGCTCGGTAGCGAACTCGGTGTCCCGGTGGACATCGGCGTCCTCAGCGCGCTGGCCAATGAACTATTTACGAGCCTGCCCGTTCCCCAGGCGCAGGCTGGGCTTGCCGGGTCGACCGCTTCGCAGGCCTACCCGCCCCTCGTGCTACCCGGCGGTGTGCCCGTTGCGGGCCAAGCCAATCCGCTTCCTCCCGCGACCAGCTTGCCCATGACGCCGCCGCTTAAAGTCACTCAGCCGGGCGCGGCGGAGATGATGGCACCCCCGTCGGTGATCACGCCCAGACTCGTTCCAACCCAGGCGCAGACATTGGATCTTCCTGGCTTGCAGACTACGGTGCTACCGGCGCTGCCGCGTGGGGGCGGCACTGCGGCCGGCGTTCCGGAGGCCCCCTTCGCGAGTCTCCCGGATTCAAAGCCGGGACCGATCGAACCGAGATCGGGAGCATCGGGAGCACCGGGAGCGTATTACTTCCTCGATGAGATCGGTCCAAGCCGGCTTCCCGGCGGTCACGCGGCCACTCTGCCCGAGGGCGCCGACGGATCCGGATCCGCTTCGCCCGCTCGGCAGTCTTCCGTGCCCCCGGCGTCGGAGAGCTTCCGAGCCGCCCCAAGCGCGTATCCGGTCGCCGCGGAGACTGGCCCCGACTTTGGAGAGGCGCCGACCCAGCCGACCGCCGAGTCGAGGAGTCAGGGATCAGCGGATTCTGCATCGGGCGGCGAGCGGTCTGCAGAGCGCCACGGCGACGGCTTGGTTCGAAGTTCCCCCGCACAGTCCTCAGCAATTTCCAGGGGCGCCACATCCAGCGGCTTCTATTTCCTAGACGAAGGCGGACCTCGCGTCCCTCCTGACGTCGCTGGCGGACCGAGGCTCGGGGCGGCGCCTTTTCCCGGCGTGAACGATGTGCTCCCCTCGACTTTGGTGCCGCGACCCGATATCGAGCGGGGCCGGCCTCAGGGTGAGGGCCCCAAGGTCGGCGGCGCGCCGGAATTCTATTATGTAGAGCGCAGCGATCGACCCACCTCGACAGTCGAGCCATCGAACAGCGTTCGGCCGGCTCGTGGTGCCTTTGACGTCAACACGATCCGACGTGATTTCCCTATCTTGTCGGAGAGAGTCAGCGGAGGCCGGCCGCTGATTTGGTTCGACAATGCCGCGACCACTCAGAAGCCGAGGGCGGTGATAGAGCGCCTGTCCTACTTTTATGCCCACGAGAATTCCAACATTCATCGCGCTGCGCACGAACTCGCGGCCCGCGCGACGGATGCCTATGAGGCGGCCCGCAAAAAGGTGGCTCGCTTTATCGGAGCGTCTTCGCCTGACGAGATCGTCTTCGTTCGAGGTACCACTGAAGGGATCAATCTGGTTGCGCAGAGCTATGGCAAGCAGTATGTGGGAAAAGATGACGAGATTGTCATCTCCCATCTAGAGCATCACGCCAATATCGTGCCTTGGCAGATGCTGGCTGCAGAACGTGGAGCAAAGCTCAGGGTGATTCCGGTCGATGAGACGGGTCAGGTGCGCCTCGATGAATATCAGAAGCTACTGAACCATCGCACGCGCATCGTGGCCGTCACTCAAGTGTCCAACGCGCTGGGAACGATCGTGCCTGTCAAGGAAATCATCGATCTGGGTCATCGAGCCGGAGCGACCGTTCTCATTGATGGAGCTCAGTCGGTGTCGCATATGCGAGTGGACGTGCAAGCTCTGGACGCCGATTTCTTTGTTTTTTCCGGGCACAAGATCTTTGGCCCCACCGGGATTGGCGTTGTCTACGGCAAGCGCGCCATTTTGGACCGTACTCCGCCCTACCAGGGCGGAGGCAACATGATCAAGGATGTAACGTTCGATAAGACGGTCTACCAGGATCCGCCAGGGCGCTTCGAGGCCGGGACGGGAAATATCGCGGACGCGGTCGGACTGGGCGCTGCGCTGGATTATGTGGATCAGATCGGCATCGAAAATATCGCGCGTTATGAACACGAGCTGCTCGAGTACGGAACGCAAGAGCTCTGTTCCATTGCGGGCCTGCACTTGATCGGAACCGCGGCGGACAAAGCGAGCGTCATGAGCTTCGTTCTCGACGGCTATAGCACCGAAGAGGTCGGCCAGGCGCTCAGCGAAGAAGGGATCGCGGTGCGCGCGGGCCACCACTGCGCCCAGCCGATTTTGCGCCGCTTCGGCCTGGAATCGACGGTTCGACCGAGCATTGCGTTCTACAACACGTTCGCCGAGATCGACCATCTGGTGTCGACCTTGCGCAATCTGAACAGAAATCGCAGACGCTAAGTACCGCTAGAGTTCGGATCGGACGTTGGATCTCACGGTCGCCGCAGCGGCCCTGGCACGTTCCCCATCCTCAGACAGAGCGCATGGGGAGGCCCTAGCGGCAGGTGCAAGAGCCTGCCGTCCCCGCTTCTAAGCGAAGCGCGAGGGGGGGCTTCATGAGCGCGCCAATGTGCGCGTGTTCGCGCACAACGTCGCCCGCGCGGCGGGTTGGGCGATAGGGGGCGGATGCAGGCCAAGCTACGCGACAAGGTGCCCCCTTCATCCTCTTAAGTGGACGTGTCCAGCACAGCGGGCGCCGCCTCGCTAGCGGAATCGATGTGTCTATGAGGGGACGAAAAAACCCTGACGGGTAGCCCGAAGTAAGCGAGACGATCGCGTGCAATTTTGTCGCGAGCGTCGTGAGACAATCTTGGCTCGTGCGCCCGTGCCTTCAGACGGCGCGCCTCCAAGAGGGACCGGATCGATATGATCGGCAAATTATTGAAGGAACTGGCCATAGCGCTAGTGCGCTACGTGAGGTACCACATTGCGCGAATCCTTCATCTCCGAGTCGCTAACCCAGGGCCGCCGCAGGTCGCTCCCACCACTGCGGCCACCAATTCCGGCCTCCCATTTGATATCGGCCTCGACCCTGCCTACCAAGCCCCCTTCGACTGGCCAACGTACCGCGACCCGGTCGAGTTACCCGAATTGCTGGCCGATCCGTTCTACCAGCTGTGGACCACCATACCTGATGGGCACAAGTGGTCGCACTACTTCGGCATTTACGAGCGCGTTCTGGGAACAAAACGGGCCCTTCCCATGCGCATCCTCGAGATCGGCGTCTATAAAGGCTCGTCGCTGAACCTGTGGCGATCGTACTTTTCCCATCGGGATACGGTTATCGTCGGGGTCGATATTGAGCCGGGGTGCATGCAGTTTAACGCGCCTGAAAGAGGCATCTCGGTTCGCATCGGAAGTCAGACGGATGGCGCATTCCTTGGCGAAGTCAACCGAGAGTTTGGGCCTTTTGATCTCATTATTGACGATGGTAGTCACCACAGTGCCCACATAATCGCGAGCTTTAACATCCTGTTCGCCGAGGCATTGAAAGAATCGGGAATCTATTTCGTGGAAGATCTCCACGCCAACTACTGGCCCAATTGGCGGGATTCGGAAAAGAGCTTTCTTGACTTGTGCAAGGAACTCATCGAACTCATGCATGCCCACTATGTGGAGGTGATACCCGACCAAGTCTTCGTTAGAAGCAATCCGAATCAATGGCCTTTCGTCAAGGTCGCAGCGATAACGCCGATGCTCGAAGAGATACGGATCTTCGACTCCATCGTGGCGATCACCAAAACGCGACGGCAGTATGTTCCCTACTATGTGACGATGGAGGAAGCGGCCGCGGCAAATCAGGCGACCGCACCTCAACCTGCTAAAGCTTGATTTTGCGCCTTGCGCGGACTTATTTGGATGCGATTACATTCAGGCTGATGGGTACGCCAAACGGCCGGTAATTGCTCGTGTCTTCGAACAATCCAAATGTCTCGACGCGCTCCATACGGGTAAATCCAGCGTCCCTTAGAAAGTGTTCCATGAACTGCTGCGTCCAACCAAAGTAGTGATAGTCGTGGCGGTCGATCTGTCCACCAAACATCATACGCATCACCAGAAATTTCGCCTCGAATGGAGCCTCGGGATCAAGCATCAGGCGGCAGAGCATCTCCATGTCCGGTACCGCTATCTTGAAAAGACCGCCGCCCACAAGGACCCGCCACGCACCTCTTAGGGTTTGCGCAACGGCTTGCTGCGGGATGTGCTCCAGGACGTGACTTGCATAGATCTCTTCGATCGAGTCATCCGCGAACCCGGAAAGATCGGAAAGATCGCCTACTAGATCGACACCTGGGCCATCCTGAATGTTCATCAGGGTCCAGCCGGGCCGAGTTTGCGTGCCGCCGATATGTAACTTCATGGTCGAATCGATTCCAGTGCCTCAGATTTGATCTTACTAGAAAGCGTCCGGGTAACCCTCACCCCTGTCAGGATTCAGCGTGAAGCTGTTTGAACAGGAATGCGAGGCTATGATCGCCAGTTCCTTTTCCTACTTTAAGACCTGAAACAAATTATTGAGCTGATCTGTCCATACGCCAATCTTCGGAGCATCGGGAATTCCGGCGCCGACGCTCGCTATGGCTGGCCTCGCAAGGAATGCGGCGTTTTTCGTGACCAGCACCCAAAGCGACGGCGAGATCGCGTCTCCTTCTGGATGCGCATCTAGGACGAGAAGAGCCTGATATCCCGCTTGCCTGGCAATGTTCCCGACGACAGGCGAAAGATCGAGGTAGCGATTGGAGAGATGGTAGGCGATGACTCCGTCATCCTTAATTGCCCGGGTGTAGACCGAAAACGCCTCGCGCGTGAGCAGGTGAACGGGGATCGAGTCACCCGAAAAAGCATCAACCGAGAGAACGTCGAAACGACGAGCCGGGTCCTCAAACTCGCCCTGAGCGAGCTCGCGCTCCAGCGACAGACGCGCGTCACCCAGCACGGTCTCTACCTGAGCCGCGCTGCAGGCCAGGTAGGAAAAACGCGTCATCGCAATGCTAAGGACGGCAGGGTTCAATTCGTACATCCGGAAAGCGTCGCCCGGGCTGCCGTAGGCCGCCAGCGTTCCCACACCCAGTCCAACCGAGCCGACGCGCTTGGTTGTTTGCATGTCTTGGAACGCGAGGAGCGTTCGCCCCACTCCCGAAGTGTGACTGTAGTAGCTGGTCGGCATCTCACTTTGCGGTGGATGACCGAACTCCGTACCGTGGGTTATGAGACCATGCAAGAGACTGCGCAGATGGTCCGAGCCAATCACGTTGACCTTCACCCTCAGGGCACCGTAAAAGTTGCGCACGGCGAGCTCTGTATCGAGAGAGAGGTAATGATAATAGTTCCAACCTGAGGCGCACGCGCAGATCAGTGTACCCAGGGCGACCGCGCCGCGCAGGCGCCTACTTTGCAAGAAGAAAGCCACCACAATCAGAAGGACTGCGCATCCCCACTTCGCATCGCCCTCGATGATCTTGGCCCATTCCAGGGTGTACTCATTCAGATCCCCGGGCAATGCGCCCAAGAGGGTGAGGATGATGAATGAACCGAGAAAGCCGATCGCGACCATGCCGAGCCATCGCTGTGCCGACTGATGGCCGTCCTCGAGCACGGAAACATACATAGCGAGAAGCGCGGCTAGGACGAATGCGAGGGGGGTCTCCCAATAGTTGTCGAACACCAAAGGAGCGACCACGGCCACCAGAATTCCTCCTAACGCACCACCGCAGGCTACGGTCAGGTAGAACTGAGTCAGGTAGCGTGTGTCCGGCTTGCTCCGAGAGAGCTCGCCGTGGCATAGGACGCATCCCAAAAATAGGCCAACCCAAAAGATGGGGTAGGCCAGGTAGATCGACAACAGAGCATGTCCAGCATACAGGGCGCACGCCATGGCACCCAATCCAATCGATATCGGGGCGGCCCAGCCGCGCCGCGAGTACCAGCCCCTGCCATTCTTGCCTTCGAAGCAAACTACAAAGCTAAACAGGTAGATGCTCAGGGGCACGATCCAAACGAGAGGAATGGAGGCAACGTTCTCGGTGGTGTGATTGGTCACCGCCAGAAGCAGCACGGAGCCGAGTGCTGCGCAGCCGAGCCAGTACCCGTATAGAGCGAGCGATGGTCGCGCGATACCCCCGTCGGGCGCTGCCTGCGCCGTGTGCGTCGCGACGACGAGAGCGTCCCGTCGAGGCCATGCATAGAGGGCGAGCAGGAGACCATACAGTACGTAGGCGGCGCTCCATACCCATGACTGCGTGCGTAGCGTCGAGAACGGTTCGATTATGAAGGGATAGGCGAGCAGGCCCGCCAGTGATCCCAGGTTCGACAGCGCAAACAGCCGATAGATCGAACGACGGGCCGGACCTTCAGGAGTCGTGACGCTCAGCCACTTTTGCAGCAACGGTGCAGTCGAGGACAGCAAAAAATAGGGCAGCCCGATCGTGGTTGCAAGTAGCCAAAGGATCTGGAGACTAGGGTTCGTCTCAGGGCCGGGCTTCCAGCGGTCTGAGGGAATGATGGGCAGGACCAAGAAGCTCACGAAGATGAGCGTCAGGTGCACTTGCACCTGACGAAAGGACCGCGCGAGTCGCGTGATCCAGTGCGCGTACAGATAGCCCAAGAGAAGCGTTACCTGGAAGAACACCAGGCACATGGTCCAGACACCCGCCGCTCCGCCAAACCAGGGCAGCACCTGTTTGGCAACGATCGGCTGGACCAGAAAGAGCAGAAACGAGGACAGCAGAATGCAAAGCGCCGGTGCGAGCATGCGGGGAGCGTTAGGAAAATTGCGCTGGAGGGAGCTGACGAGGCATCGAGAGTATTAGACCTGCGCCAGGTTTGTGGGAGGTGTTGCGCGCGACGGTCTTATGTCCGCGCGCGGATCTTCGACCCTAAAAAAGGGCGATCCACACCCATCTTATCGCGTTTCATACCGTCGTCGTTTGCTGCGCACGAGGTTAAACCATTTCCTTATAACGGAACGATGATGCCTAGAATGCTTGTGGCGCTAAGGTCGCCCGTCCGATACGATCGGGCTTGGCATCTGCACTAATCAGAAATCGCCTTGCCGCCCGGGCCAAAAGGGCATCGTTCCGCGGCATGCGTTCTTGGCGCTTGTCGATAGATCGAGCGCGCGGATTTATTCTATGGACCAAGGTTCACCAATCACCGGCAAGACGGTTAGGAATCAAAGTGCCTCTCGAACTTTCCCGCTGCGCGCAAACAGATCAAGGCAAAATGATCAACACTGGTGATAGGCTGCTCGATCACGTAGCGCAACAACCTGAAAGCCGGTTTGTCCGCTACCTGCGCTTTGGGTTGATTTTTGTCGTGTTCTCGCTCCTGCAGGCTCCGTTTCTCCGGGCTGACGCCGATCCCGAGCTTTCGATCGGACGAGGAACGTACACGGACGAAGGACTCTACAGCGCCCAGGTTCGCAACTCCCTGGTCACCGGACACCTGGATCTGTCCGAGTCCGACGGCGTCATCAAGGAGCCGATTTTCGCCGCCATCAATTGGCTCGTCGCGCGCTTTTGGAAAGACGACATGGCCGCCGCGCGCACAAGTCTGATGTTGGCCTGTACGCTGATGCTCGCTCTTTTCGCAAGTGGCA
>JBEKVI010000084.1:0-12475 GCA_049514215.1 Burkholderiaceae bacterium | reverse complement strand
TTCAAAGCCCGTGGCGCTCTCTTTCGCTTCGACACAATTGGAAATACCCGGCCAGGGGCAACCCGACTAGGATCGGTGCGTGTCGAGCCAACGGACGCCGGAGACCCTCCGAGGGCACCGCTTGGCCGATTCTGCGAAACCCCCAAAATCAGAGAGGAAGAACATCATGAAGTCCATCGTCGGAGCACTTCTCGTTGCAACCCTGGCAGCCTGCGCTTCACCACCACCACCGCCTGCGCATCACCCGGCCTACCTTAGAGCGCTCTCGGATCTGCGCGCGGCCCGCTGGATGATCGAACACCGTCCGGGGGACTGGGCGCGCAACCAGGATGAAGGTGAAGCGGTGCGTCAGATCGATGCCTCGATCAACGAGATCAAGCAGGCAGCCATCGACGACGGAAAGAACCTCGACTGGCATCCCCCGGTCGACGAGAGGCCGGATCACCCCGGACGCTTGCATGAGGCCGCCGAATACCTGCGCAAGGCGCGCGCCGATGTCGCGCAGGAAGAGGACAACGGCTATGCGGGCGGACTGCGCAATCGCGCCATCGGCCATATCGATGCGGCGCTTGGTGCCACGCGCCGGGCCATCTCCGAGTAAGGCAGGCTTGCGAGAAGAGGGCGCATGGGGCGGCCGGGGCAACGCCTCCAGCCGCCTGCCCTACGCGTCTTTGGGAGCGCTTGCGTCCGCGATAAAGCCCTTCTTGCTGTGGGAGCCGTCGCAATAGGGCTTGTTGGCCGAGTGCCCACAACGGCACAGCCACGTGTCCTCGGTGCGCACCACGGTGTGTCCGGTGCCCGTGAGGATTTCTAGCGCGCCCGTCACATGGAGCGGGCCGTTTTTGATGAGATCGATCTTTAAGGTGCCGTCGCGCTTGGGAAGCGCTTCTGAAGTCTGCGCCATGGGCTCGCCGGTCGCATGAAACTGGGAGGCGACGTGGCTGCCGTCGCAAAAGGGCTTTTGCGAGGATGCGCCGCAGCGGCAAAGCGTCGCCCGATAGCGCAGCTCGGTGCCTGGGATATCGATGGATGCGTGAAAGGCGAGGGGGCCGTTCTCCCGGACACGCACGCGATTAACGAGCGGTGCCGACTCGTTGGGGCTGCCATCCTTGGTCTCATAGCGAATCGCGCCCGAGGGGCAGTTGTGGGCGAGCTCGGCCACGTCCGCTGTGCTCGCCCTGTCCGGATAGATCCAGTCGCCCGAGACGTTCGGCACAAATACGTCGGGACGCGCGAGCACGCAATTGCGCGAATGAATGCACTTATCGCCGTCGAAGATGATTTTGACGGCGTGTCCCTCGATCGTTTCCTTGGCCAACGCAATCTCCTAAAAGGTGTTCGGGCACGATGGCAATCGATGTCCACCGAACTGTCTATAGGCCCGAGTATGGCGCAAAATCCTACAGAAAATCTGTTTCAGAGTGGCTGCCGGTATCAGGCCATTGCCCGTTGCCCATTCCCCCTTGCGGCTAGGCGCGGCGTGCCTTGGCCGCTGCCACCGATTGCGTAAGCAGGGCTTTCAGTTGTTCCCGTTGAAGCTTGCCGTGCGGGCCCAAGGGCAGTCCATCGAGCTGCACGATGTGAATCTCGCCAAATTCCGGGCCGAGCACGGTTTTCACGATCGCAACGAGCTCGCTTGCGCCGGGCGTTGAGCCCGTGACCGCCACGCAGACTTCTTCGATGCCCGCGCCTCCCGCAATGGCGCAGATGGCCACCTCGCGCTGCGGCATGTGCTTACCAAGCGCTTCTTCCAAGATCCAGGGCGCGACCTTGATGCCCCCGATGTTCAGCAGTTCATCGGCGCGACCGATGATCCTGATGCGGCCATGCTCTTTGACGCCGATATCGCCCGGATAGAACCAGCCGCTTCGAAATTTGCGCGCGCTTTCCATGGGGTCTGCGAGATAGCCCTGGCACATCCAGGGGCCGCGCACGGCCAGTAGCCCCGCTTGCCCTTCGGCAAGAATGCTGCCGCGCTCATCTTCGATGCGCACCTCCACGCCCGGCAGGATCTGTCCGAAACCATCGGACTCGATCGAGCAGATGGGTCCGGCTTCGTTGGAGCCGTAGCTGTCAAAGAGCTCGCTTGCCAAGCGCTCTAAGACCCGTTCGCGAAGCCTTCCCCCCAAAAGGGCGCCGATCGAGACAACGGTGAGGTTCTGGGGCTTGGGCTGGCCGGCAGGCAAGGCATCGAGGAGCCTTCTTAAGTGCACCGGCAAAAGGACGACGTGCGTGAGATGCTCGAGCCGGCTTTCCAGAAGCGCGTTGGAATCGAAGACGACAGTCGCGCCCAGCTCCAGGCACGAGAACACGGTGGTCAAAACCACCCCCACCGATAAGGGGGTGGCAACGAGAAATCGGGCGTGACGCGAAAGTCCGTACTGCCAGACGCGCTCGCGGATGCGACCGTCGAGCACGCGCGCGGACAAAAGAATGCGCTTGGCAGCACCAGTCGTGCCGGACGTCGACAGGATGAGGGCGGGCGTATCGGGTGCGGGCGGCGCTAGGGGCGCAGCAAGGAGCACCTCGTTTGAACCCCCCCGCGCCAACGCCTGCTGGGCTCTGATCCAGTCCCCCGAGACCTGCAGATGGCGCTGGGGCTTGGGCCCCTTGATCGGGGCGTCGGTGACGACGACATCGGCGGCCGCGATCCAGTGCGCGCCCGCCGGATCTTCCGGCCCTGCAAATGGCGCTCGCACGACGCTCAGGCCCTCGCAGGCCAAAAGGAGGACGAGTTCGAGATAGGGATCCTTGCAGCCGATGGCGACCACGCTGCCTTCGGCGATCTCGAACGCGCGCAGGCCCGCCATGACGTCAGAGACGGAGCGATAGAGCTCACCGTAGCTGACCGGCACTCCGTTGTTGCCGAGCGCAATGGACGCGCTTTTGCGGTGCGCGTGAAAGCGGATGAATTCAAGGGTCATGGTGTTCCAGCTCGCCCCAAGACCCGCGCCACCCCTGGGCCTTCGCCTAGCGTGATTCGAACGAGGCGCTAATGGCGCGCTGCACGATGGGCGCCGAGTCCACGAGCTTGAGCGCTCCCGAGCGCAGCCACGCCTCGACTTCGCCGTCGTTTAACGCGAGCGCTTCGGAACTCTCGCGCGCGGTCAGGACGAATTTGGTGCGCTTCGGACTGATCCAGGACAGGCGATAGCGCCGGATCTTTCCGGGTGGCTGCTCGAGGGTGAGCCAGTCGCCCAGCGCCAGCTGCTGGGCATTCCAGCGCTTGACGGTCGCCACCGGCTCGGTTTGATCCGGTGGCGCGAGCTTGGGAATGGGAATGGGCGGGGGCGCCGGATTCGCTGGGGCGGGTCGAATGACCTGGGCGTGACGCGCCATGAGGAACTTCAAAAAGGGCTCGCGCTCGTCTTTGCCGTAGTGGATGCGATCCAGACCGGCGTTGAGCAACTGCAGCAAGCCCGGGAGTTGCTTCAGAAGATGCTCGCGTTCCACGGGCCCGGTCTTGGGCAGCACCGACCAGATGAGAAGGCTCGTCTGGGCAAACGCCGTGTCGCAGGCCTCGGGTTGATCGGCGCGCTCGACGACATATTCGCAAAGCACGCTTCTCCAGGGGCCGCGCAGGAAGTTGGCGAGCGTCTCTTCGATCGGTCCTGCGCTAAACCATTCGTCAAGCGAGCGATCGACCTCGGGCATGGCTTCAGCGCGCCGCTCCTGGGCCGTCACATTGGCGAGCGATGATTGCAGCCGCGCCTCGTAGCGGGCCTCGAGATCGGCCAGGAACCGGGTGAGGGAGGCCGCCGCCTCGGGAAAGCCGTCCCGGCCCTCGCGGCTGGCTTCACGCAGGCGCACGACCTGCTCGCGCACCGTGTCGGCGACTTCGTTGCCCGGCAAGAATTCCCAGAAGACGCCGCATCGCGCAAGAAGATCGATCACGTGTCTGGCTGGCTGGCTGTCATCCAGAAAGAAGTCCGAATTGGTCAAGGCGTCCTTTAAGACGGGCAGCTGCAAATCGGCAATCAAGACCTTCAACTGGAGCGGGATGCTGGCGTCGTCAACAATGAAGTCGAAGATCGTGGCCACCATCTCGATCGTCTCGCGATTCAGATCCGGCCCGACACCACCGGCAGGCGCCGCAGTCTCTTCGCTGACCTTGCGCATCGTCTCCAAATCCTGCAATCCGAGGGCAGCGACCTCGGCATGCGCGTCCGCCCCCGCTTGGGCCCCGCTTGCCAGGGCGCGCGGCTGCATCTGCGCCAAGAGCGCATCCATGGCGGCCAGAAGAGCGGGGCTCGGCTGGGGCGTGCCCGCCGCGCTCGCCCCTGCGACGGGAGAGGGCGCGGGCGCGCCGGAGTGCCCCTCGTGCAGCGCGCTATCGGCCAGATGCTGACTTAAGGTCGTTAACTGCTGCATGAAGCGCGCGGCACTAAAGGGCGAATGCGCAGCCGGATCCTCGTCGGATTCCATGTCGGGCCGTGCCACGTCGCTTTTGACCCAGAGTCCGGCAGCCCCGGCGGGAGGTCCCTTTTTGCGGACGATGTAGCGCTCCTTGGGCATGACGCCGCGCGCAATCAGAATCTTGTTGAGCCCCGCATAGAGCGCGTTTAAGGGGAGAAATTCGGAGGCCTTAAATGCGGACAGGAGACGGTGCGTAAGCGAGCGGCTGCCTTCTAGATCCTCCCATGAACTCACGAGCCCGATGACGAAGGTCTCGGGTCGAAAGGGGTTGAACTTGACGGCGACCGTCTCGAGGTTTCTCAGATGGCAGATGCGCAGGGTCAGCGAGGAGGCCGTCTCGGCGCACAGCGGCTCGAGTTCGGCGATGAAGCGAAAGAACTGGATCTCGCGCTGAACGTCTTCGTCCTCGACGATGGACAGCTGCGAGCGCGTCTGCGCGAATTCGTCGAGAAGGGGCGGGGGAGTATCGCTGCCGATGGCGCGGTCGAGTTCGATCGGCCAGGACACGAGCAAAGCGGCATTTAACGCCGACTCGCGACCGTTGAGCGCTTTATAGACCTGATCGAGGTCCGAGCGGGTCTTGGAATCCAGTGTCCGATCGCGTTCTCGCACGATCGCGTTTTTAAGACGCTCGCACAGCGGTGCTGACTCCGTTTGGCAAAACTTCAGCGTCGCGTTGCGTAGTTCGCGAAGCAGATCGGAGGCGACGTGTCCTGGGATCGGAGCAGGGTTCTCAGTCATCGCAGCGAAGGCCCAATACCGACGGTCAAAAGGAACGGATTGTCCAATCTAGCGAATATGGCAGGAAGGATTGCGCTTGTCATGCAAATTCGAGGAAAAGAATCCAAATCGAGGAATTGAAACATCTTTTTATGCAGTCGTGACAACGGTTTCAGTGTCTTTTTCGGGTTCGCCTCGACCCCGAGGATCCAGAAAGTGCGAGATGCCCGCGGGGGAATCTTGGTTTTTCTCCTCCTTGTGACTTTTTCACGTTTTGGTTGGGCATTCCTCACTCGTCCAGGAACTTCCCTGGCCCTACCATGGGTTCATCGGATCACGAACTTCCCAAACGACCACTCAGAGGATTCCATGAACCAATTTAGCCAAACCCGTTCGATCGTGTCCCCCCTGGTTCCAGTCGGCTCATCGACTCAAGTGGTCAAGGCGGTAATCGTGCGCGTGAAGGTGCAATTCACGAATCTGCTTGCAGCGGTCGAGAGCCGGCGCGATGCGCGCCGCCAGGCCCGCTCGCTCTTGACCCGCAGCAATCCTGGATTCGATTGGCAAAAGGATATCCACCTCTGATCTCGTCTTAGGGTTCCTCAGAGGACCGCAACCGGCCGAAAAGGGCGGCCAGGTTGCGAAGGGACCTCCGGGTGGCGCTTTCAGGGATGCCCGCCCGGCCTCGCTTCCCCTCTACCCCCTCGCTTCACGCCTCGACCCCCTCGCTTTTCGCCTCGACCGTCGTACATCTTCCCCAGTCGGTGCGCCACATTGACCCATTGGGGCGCATGCGCGCGTAGCCCCGACCAGCCGCGTTAAACTGGCACAGAGGGGCAAGAAATTCGCTGACCCCACAAGTCTGGGAGTCCCCTCTTTCCCAGGTGGGCTCATCTCGTCACCCGGTTTTTCACGTCTGCCTTCGCGAGGTTTGCGCTTTTCATGTCCGATCCGCCCTGTCGACCGTCTTTGACCCGGCGCGAGCTCTTGGCCCTGGTGGGCAAAGTGGCGGGGGGCAGCGCCATGTATCAGGCGATGACGGCGTTGGGGTTCGCCGCGCCTTCATCCTATACGGGGCCGATCCGCCTGGAGGGTGCTCCTTCGGGCACCTCCGTTCTCATTTTGGGCGCGGGCATTGCAGGCCTGGTTGCAGCCTATGAGTTGCGTCGCGCCGGCTACCAGGTCCAGGTGCTCGAATACAACCGGCGCGCCGGAGGCCGAGCCTGGACGCTTCGGGGTGGAGACGTCTACACCGAATTAGGCGGCGCCGAACAAAGGTGCGCCTTCGAGAAGGGACTGTATTTCAATCCGGGGCCCTGGCGCATCCCCTTTCATCACTACGGCATCCTCGATTACGCCAAGCGGCTGAAGGTCCCGCTCGAGCCCTTCATGCAGGTCAACTACAACGCCTACCTGCATTCCAAGAAGGCCTTCGGTGGCCAGCCTCAGCGCTACCGCCACGTTCAAAGCGACTACCAGGGCCATGTCGCCGAACTCTTGAGTAAAGCCGTCAACAGTCATCTGATCGACTCACTCGTCACGCCCGAAGACCAGGACACGCTCTTGGAGTCGTTAAAGGAGTGGGGAGCGCTCGACAAGGACTATCGCTACACCCTGGGACGAGAATCGAGCCTGCGTCGCGGCTTTGCGACTCCTCCGGGAGGGGGGCTCATGCCCCAAGCGGTGCCCTCCGAGCCGCTGGATCCGAGCGCGCTCCTTCATTCGTCGCTTTGGAGAAGCATTGCCACCGGCAGCGAAGCCGAGCATCAATCCGCCATTTTTCAGCCCGTGGGCGGCATGGATCGGATCGCCCAGGCCCTCTACCAGGAGGTCAAGGATCTCGTCCAGTTCGATGCGAAGGTCGTGAAAATCGACCAGGATGCCCAAGGGGTGACGGTCAGCTATACCGATAGCGCCGGAAAAACTACCCGTCAGGCCCACGCACAGTGGTGTCTTTGCACGATCCCCCTTTCCATCCTGAGCCAGATCGACATCCAGGTCGGAGACGCCATGCAGGCGGCCATCCGCGCGGTGCCCTATGGGGGCTCGGTCAAAGTCGGCCTGCAGTTTAGAAGACGCTTCTGGGAGGAGGACGAGCACATCTTTGGCGGGATCACCTACACCGATCTGCCGATCGAAAACATCGCCTATCCCTCCAGTGGCTATGGCTCGGCCGGACGCGGCATCCTCCTGGGTGCCTACGTTTACGGTGCGCACTCGATCGAATTCACCGCCATGACGCCTGCGGAAAGAATTCAGGCGGCGCTCCAATACGGCCGCCAGATCCATCCCCAATACGATACGGAATTCGAATGCGGGATGGCCGTGGCCTGGTATCGCGCTCCCTTCTCGTTGGGCTGCTTCGGATACTGGCCCTCCGCGGTGCGCGAAGCGCACTACGAGAATCTGTGTCAGATCGACGGGCGCATTGCCTTGGCCGGAGAACACGCCTCCTATCTCGTCGCCTGGCAGGAGGGGGCGGTGTTGTCGTCGCTGGACGCGATCGGTCGCATGCACGCCAAAATCAAGGGGCAAGCCTAGATGGGGACGCAAGCGCCATCGATTGGGGCAGCAAAGCTCGTGGCGACCCTGGTGCTGGGTCTTCGGCTGGCGAGCTCCTTTGCGGCAGAACCTACAACCCCGCCCGTCTCGGACGGGTCGGGCTTCACCGAAGAAAGCGGTGCTTTAATCTATCGCGGGGTCTGCCAGGCGTGTCACATGCCCGAAGGCGAAGGAGCCAAGGGCGCGGGGCGGTATCCGGCGCTCCGGCACAACGAGCATCTGGCCTCCGCCGACTATCCGATTCTGATCGTTCTAAAGGGGCGCAGCGCGATGCCGCCATTGGGACGATATTTCTCGGATGCCCAGGTGGCCGAAGTCGTGAACTATGTACGCACGCACCTGGAGAATCACTATACCGATGAGGTGAGCGCAGCCGATGTCGCCCGCCTGCGTCGATGACGTTGGCGCGTCTTATTTGGCGAATTTCTCGAGCTCCCGGCGCAGCGCCGCGATCTCGGCGTGCAAAGCCCGAATTTCGTGTCGAATTGCGCGTTCGGCACTGCGCTCGTCCCGACTGACAAAAAGGGCCGCGATGCTCGCGGTTCCGACCGAGAGGATGCAGATTCCGCAAAGGACCATGACGGCCGCAAAGAGCCGCGAGGCGCGGGTGGAAGGGACGATGTCCCCGTAGCCGACGGTAGCACCCGAAGTGAAGGCGAGCCAGATGCCGTCCTCGATGGTGCGCACTTCGGGGTCGATGACGTAGAACCCAAAGCCCGCGGCAAGAAGCGAGAGGATCCCGATGGCCGCGATGAGCGGCAGTCGCGAGGCGCGCGCGGACCGAAGAACGCCTTGTAACCAGGGCTTCTCGGGCCGAGTCATGTGTGGGTTATCCATGCGGCAGTCCACCGATCTTCCAAGCGAGGGCGTTCTCTCATGCTGACTATGAGGCAGAAGCAGGCCGACCCCCTTGATCCGAGTCAAGCCCGCGGCGGATGCTGAGTATCGCAAGGCCTCGAGGGACGGCAACTCGAAGGGCTCAACCCTTCATCAGTAATGCCACCGTGGCTCGTCGTCGACGCTGCATCGAATCCGTCTTTGCGGAATCAAATTTGACGTAGATCAATAGGCCCACTTCCTAGCGCGCCTACTCTGACGGCAATGTCACTTCGCGCGGACCGCGCAAAGAGCAGAGCATCATCGCCAGGGAGTCAAACTATGTTGGCTCGTGTTCGTAATACCCTTGTCGCATTGGGACTGCTCGTGCTCTCAGTCTGGATGCAGACCGCCTCGGCGCTGCCGGCCTATGCGAGGCAGACCGGCCAGAATTGCGTGGCGTGCCACGTGAGTTTTCCGGAACTCACCCCCTACGGACGGCTTTTCAAGCTCACCGGCTACACGATCGGCACACGCCAGGACGTGCCGCTCGCGGCGATGATCCAGGTTGGGGTCGCGAGCACCGCCAACAATCGGGATGCAAACGGCAACCAAATCAATCCGAAAAACGATGAGATCGCGCCAAGCCAGGGCAGCATCTTTCTGGCCGGCAAAGCCACGGACAACATTGGCGCTTTTGCGCAGTGGACGTTCGAATATCAGAACATCGACCCCAATAGCGGTAACGTCTACTGGCATAGCGGCTCGGACAACACCGATATCCGGGCCGTTGGAATGAGTGCCGATCCGACCGAAACCGATTTGAAATGGATTTACGGGTTCACGCTGCACAACAACCCCACGGTTCAGGACGTCTGGAACAGCACTCCCGCGTTCGGCTTTCCGTTCACGCAACCACCCAATGTCCCATCGCCCACCGCGGCAACACAGATCGAAGGCGCCTGGGCGCAACAGGTGGCGGGGCTCGGCGGTTATCTCTTCTACGACAAGACCTGGTACGGCGAGGCGACGCTCTATCGCACGGCGGACGGCGTCTTCTCCTTCTTTCGGGCAGGCAACTGGGGCGGTTTAGGAAGCGGACCTTCGCTTGACGGTTACAACCCGTACTTGCGCTTCGCCTACAACCATGAGTGGGGTCCCAACTCCATCATGGTCGGGATGTTCGGCTGGCACATCGATGTCTTTCCGAACGATCTCATCCATAACGGACCGACGGACAAATACACCGATCTCGCGCTCGATTCGCAGTATCAGTACATCACGGGCGAGCATACCTTCACGATGCAGGGATCCTTGATCCATGAATCCCAGAACCTGAACGCCTCATTTCCCTCGGGCGGATCCGCCAATCCC
This sequence comes from Burkholderiaceae bacterium, assembly GCA_049514215.1. Classification (GTDB taxonomy): domain Bacteria; phylum Pseudomonadota; class Gammaproteobacteria; order Burkholderiales; family Burkholderiaceae_D; genus BOG-994. The sequence goes on along the minus strand of JBEKVI010000084.1, from coordinate 2,587 downwards.
ACCAATACCCTTTGGTCGGACAAGATCAAGGCGACCTACTACTACGAGCACCAGTACGGCGCAACGCTCGCCCTCTTCGACATCTACGGGAGCAAGGACGCGGTCCTCTATGCACCCGGGACGGTGGGTGGGAGCAGCAACGGCAGCCCGAGCTCGACCGGATATATCGTTGAGCTCAACTATCTGCCGATTCAAAACGTGCGTCTCATGCTCCAGTACACGGGCTACACCAAGTTCAACGGAGGCAATACCAATTACGACGGGTTCGGGCGAACCGCCAAGCAGAACAACACCGTGTTTCTTAACCTGTGGGTTGCCTTGTAGAGGTCTTTTCTTATGAACTCCAAGCGTTTTGCCCAACTCGCTGTCTCGGCGGTCTTCCTTGCCTTCGCCACCGCGGCAGGCGCGACGGATCCGGCACCCATCGACCAGGCGGCAGCCAAGATTGCGGTCCAAGTCTGCTCGAATTGCCACGGACCCGGTGGGCATAGCATCTCGCCCGTCTTTCCCCGCCTGGCCGGACAGCAGGAGCTCTACCTCGCTGCCCAGATCAAGGCCTTTCGCTCCAAGGAGCGCGGCGATCCCGAAGCCCATGACTACATGTGGGGGATGGCAACGCTCCTGGACGACCCGATGGTCAACGGATTGGCCCTGTACTTCTCAAAGCAGCCTCCGTCTGAGGGAAAGCCCGGCAATCCCGCGCTCATGGAAGCGGGGCTTAAGCTCTTTAACCAGGGTGACTCGGGCAAGGGCATTGCGCCCTGCGCCGGGTGCCATGGGGAAAAGGCCCAAGGCAATGCGATCTTCCCGCGCCTGGCGGGCCAGCATAAAGCCTATCTGGTGCGCCAGATCGACGTGATCCAAAAGCAGCTGCGAAATTCGCCGATCATGCACGGTGTCGTACAGAATCTGACGCCGGATCAGATCCAGGCCGTAACGGAATATCTGTCCTCCTTGTGATCGGATCTGCCTTGGAGGGTTAGCGAGAGTCCGGCCATTCGGCAAAAGCCAGCTCTCCTTCAAAGAACTCCTGGCGCAGGGCTTGGGCGACACTTCCCCGATGGTCTAATCCGACCAGGGCCGCGAGGCGCAATCCGGGCGATGCGCGCACGAGTTCAGCGATCGCCGCCACCTGCCGCTGGATTCTTTCCGTCTGGAATTCGGCAAGCCAGGCGTAGTCGGTTCCAGAGACGGCCTTCGCAAACGCTTGCCGGTAGGCACGCGCGAAGCGATCGTAGTCTTCTCCGTTCAGTTTTTCGCCAGACTGGGTCCTCTTTGCGGCTTCTTTATGGACCTGCCATTTTCTGGGGAGATCCAGAGCTCCTTGCATGGCGTGGTCGTGCTGCAGCCGTGCCTCGAGATCGGCTTGTCTCGCGATGGCCTTCCCTTCTCCACCCTCGAGCAGTTCCAAGCTGGGCTTACCCGCGCCCTCGTCGCCCCGCCAATCGATCGCGCGGGCAACTCTGTCCCGGTACCGGACGGCAGCCCAGACCATCTCCTCCGAATAGAACTTCTTTAGGTCCGACTCCGGGAGCGTCAGGTCCTCCGGGCGAACCTCGACTCCCACAATGTCCGGCTCCCACTCTTCAAGCACGTGCTGAAGCGCATCCAGCGCGAAAGCCGGGTTTTCGCGATGGACGTCATACAAGGTTCCGATCAAAAAGAGGCACGTCATCCCATTCCTGCTATTCGCTTCCGCCTTCACTCGGCGAGCGATGGATTCGCTACACTGATCATGTGGTCGAAAAAATCCGAGTCCCTGGTTCGCGGGCCCCGGGAGTTTGTGGATTGAAAACAGGAGAAGTCAACATGCTCAGACTGTCCCTGAATTGGAAGAGGGTCTGTCCAAGGCCAACCCTTGTACCAACGGAAAGGTCATTCCGCCGTGGGGGCACTCACCGAGTGGAAAGCGCTGTCCTGTGCATTGCTCTCGCCAGTGGCGTGTGTACCGGGGCGGCGATTGCCTCACCCAAGGTGGACGTCCAGTGGGGTCCTTCCGAACACTATATCGGAGCTGATCTCACGCCTCGTGACTTCGAAAGAGCCAAATCGGTCTTGACGGAGGAGTTGCAGAATCTGGGGACCAAGTACCTAAAGCCCGACCAGAACCTTACCATCGAAGTGGTCGACATGGGCCTCGCGGGCCACCTCGTTCCGCGTGGCTCTGAAGGGGAAATGCGCGTCTTAACGGGTCGCGCTGATTGGCCGAGATTCAAGCTGCGTTACGACCTACAGGAAAGTGGACGACCCGTCATCGCCGGACAGGAGTCGATCGCGGATATGAGCTATCTGACAGATCTGCGCGGATATTCGAACGAGCCCTTTCGCTTCGAGCAAAGACTTCTTGAGGACTGGTTCAAAAAGAGTTTTGTCGAAAAATAGGTGTGGCTGACAATAGCGTATTGTTTTCGGGCAAGTGAGAATGGGGCTGACCAAGCAGTTGATTTTCCAGCGATCAAGGCCCTCGTATCCACTAACTCCGCGTCATTTCCAAACTCTTCTGTCAGCTAAATTTGCAACTGCGTTTAGACACCATCCGGTCCGTTCTTATAGGTCTCCGGGTTCCGCAGCATTTGACCTGTAAAGC
>JBEKVI010000083.1:0-13471 GCA_049514215.1 Burkholderiaceae bacterium | reverse complement strand
CTGCCAAGCGGTAGGCCAGATCGCGATACCCGACGCGCTCGCCCGCGCCTTGTTCGACTAGGACCTCGTGGCCCGCCGCGACCAGTAAGGAGACCACGTCGGGCGTGAGCCCTACCCGGGCCTCGCCACTTTTAATTTCGCGCGGAACGCCGATTCGCATCGGAGCTAGCCTGTCGGCTTGACGGCCCGCAGGGCTCGTGCGGCCTGCTTCACGAGCGCGGGGCCACGATAGATCAGGCCCGTGTAGAGCTGCACGAGCGCAGCACCGGCTTCCACTTTACTGCGCGCACTTTCCCCACAGACGATTCCGCCGGCCCCGATGATGGGTACGGCGTCTTCCAGACGCCGCTTTAGGCTCTTGATCACGCGGTTCGAGGACAGAAGAAGGGGTGCGCCGGAAAGGCCGCCGGTCTCATCGGCATGCTCCTGGCCGGCCACACCGTCGCGTGCGACGGTGGTATTGGTCGCAATCACGGCGTCGATCTGGTGGGCCCGCACCGCTGCGGCCAATTCCTCGATGGCTCCTTCTTCCAGGTCGGGAGCAATCTTCAACGCCAGTGGAACATAACGTTGGTGTCTGGCAGCAAGGCTCGTCTGCTCTGCTTTCAGCAGGCTTAATAGCTCGTCAAGTGACGTTCCGCTTTGGAGCTGCCGCAAATTCTGGGTATTCGGAGACGAGATGTTCACGCTCACGTAGCTTGCGTGGGGATAGACACCACGCAGACAAATGAGATAGTCCTGCGCGGCTTCTTCCATGGGCGTGTCGGCATTTTTGCCGATGTTCAGTCCGAGAATGCCCTTATAGCGTGCGGCGCTGACGTTTGCGATGAATGCGGCCAGCCCTCCGTTGTTAAAGCCCATCCGATTGATGAGCGCCTCGGACTGAGGAAGCCGGAACATGCGTGGTTTCGCGTTGCCCGGCTGCGGACGCGGTGTCACGGTACCGACTTCGAGAAAGCCGAATCCAAGGCTGGCCAGGGCATCGATGTATCTTCCATCCTTGTCCAGGCCAGCGGCCAACCCCACTGGGTTCGGAAAACTTAGGCCCATCACCGTTTTTGGGTCGTCGGGGACAAGTTGTCTAAGGATTGCCCCCATTCCGTTTTCGCCGGCTCGCTTTAGGCCCTCTAGGACGAGGTGGTGCGCGCTTTCCGGTTCCAGTGCGAAAAGAAAGGGTCGAGCCGCCTGGTAGAGCAGGCCGCCTTTCATGAAGGGCGGGCGTCCGAACGAGGTTCTACGCCAATGCCGCGTGGAACGCGCCTGCCGCCTAACCGCCGCCGCGCGCAACCGAATGCGCTCCGGGCTGCATGGCGATTCATGCGTGCCAAAGCGGGGTGTTCTGGACCTCCCGTACTCCGGCTTTACGGGCAGGCCAAGACGTCGAGAAAGCGATGCAGGCGCTGCACCCGGAGGACATGGCCCGCCGCGTTAGTCCCTGGGCGGGCAAAGTAAGTCCCATTGGCCGTTGCTTAAGGACTCGATCGGACGAAAATTCGATTTGTACGCCATATTAGGGCTTTGCGCGATCCAGTACCCCAGGTAGACGTAGGGCAGGCCGAGTTCGAGCGCCTGACGGATTTGCCAGACAATGTTGTAGGTGCCCAAACTCGCTCCGGGCAGATCTGGGTCGTAGAACGTGTACACCGAAGACAAGCCGTCGTCGAGCACATCGATGATGCTCACCATGCGCAAGACGCCCGCATCCGGTCCGGTGGATTCGCGAAATTCCACGAGCCGGGTGTTGACCTTACTCTGAAGAAGGAACTGGCTGTATTGATCCCGGCTATCGTGGTCCATGCCGCCGCCGGCATGGCGATTCATCTGATACCGCAGGTAGAGAGAATAGTGCTCCGGATCGAACGCTAAGGCGCAGATCCGAACCTGAAGATGTTGGTGCCGCTTGTCGGCGCGTCGTTGGCTCCGATTGGGCTCGAACTCCCGTGCGCGGACCCTGACAGGGACGCAGGCGCGACAGCCGTCGCAGTAGGGGCGGTACGTGAAAAGCCCGCTGCGCCGAAAGCCGGAGCGCACCAGTTCACTGTAGACATCCGCGTTGATGAGATGGCTTGGGGTCGCGACCTGGGAGCGGGCGTGCCGCTCGGCGAGATAACTGCAGGGATACGTCGCCGTGGCGTAGAACTGCAGAGCGGAAAAAGGCAGTTCTTTGAGTTGGGTCATGCGCGGCGAGTCCTCAAGTCCTTAACGTTCGGCCACCCCCTCAAGCAAAGATGCGCGACGGCCACTCTTTGATTCCGGGCAAATCGACTAAGGCGCGCAGACGATCCGCGAACAATCCCCGTGGAATCGGGCGCGCTCCAAGCGATGCTAGGTGCGAAGTCTGTTGCTGGCAGTCTATCATGGGAAACTGCTGCTGTTTCAGGTAGGAGACCAGGTGAGCGAGCGCAACTTTTGATGCATCGGGGATGCGGGTGAACATCGATTCCCCATAGAACATTCGTCCGATGGCCAGACCGTAGAGTCCGCCCACCAGCCGGCCTTCGACCCAGGTCTCAACGGAGTGGGCGATTCCGAGTTGATGCAGCTGCGCGTACGCTAGGAGCATGCCCTCGGTGATCCAGGTGCCGTCTTGTCCTGGGCGCGGCTCGCCGCAGGCGCGCATCACAGTTTCAAAGGCGCTGTCGACGCGAATCTCCCAGTCGCTGGTACCGGGTAGGCGCATTTTGGCCAGTCGCTTTCTGAGCGAGTGGGACACGCGAAATTCATCGGTGAAAAGCACCATGCGTGGATCGGTGCTCCACCAGAGGACGGGTTGCCCGTCGCTAAACCACGGAAAAATCCCCTGGCGGTAGGCTTCGATGAGGCGGCCCGGGCTTAGGTCGCCCCCGGCGGCGAGCAGTCCCGGCGGCTCATCCAGCGCTGCAGACAGCGGCGGGAAGGGCCGGCCAGGCTCAAGCCAAGTGATCAAGGACTGGGCGGGTCGGCAGCGAGGGCGTCGGGCCTATGAATCCTGCGTGGCGTCCAGCTGATGGCACCGAGATGAGTTTCGAACCGCCCCTGGGCGCGATCGGTGAAGAAGTGCTCAAGGGTTGTAGACACCGTGAGAAATGCGATCTCGCTCCAGGGAATCTCGGTCTCGTCGAAAAGCTTAACCTCAAGACTTTCGATCCCGGCCTCGAAATGAGTGTCTAGCAAGCGCGCGCGATAAAACACGTGCACCTGGTGTACCTGCAAGACATCGAGCATCGTGAAAAGGGGGCCCAGTTCGATGCGTGCACCGGCTTCCTCGGCTGTCTCCCGGATCGCCCCGTCTTGTGCGGTTTCCCCGTTTTCAAGAAAGCCCGCCGGCAGAGTCCAAAAGCCCCGGCGAGGCTCGATCGCGCGCCGGCAGAGCAGCACGCCCGTGTCCCAAATGGGGACCGTTCCAACGACCAGTTTGGGATTCTGATAATGAATTGCGCCACATCGATCGCAACAGTAGCGCGGTCTGGTGTCGCCCTCGGGGACCCGCACCGATAAACTATGTCCGCAATTCGAGCAGAAATTCATTTCAGAAGTGTAGCAAGCTTGTGCGAATTCTACAGCGTGTGCACCTGCCGTCTCGATGCGTGCTGCTATGGCGATACTCATAGGTGAATCTGACCCCATCGCGCCTTCACAGAAGTCTTCGCGCGAGCCTACCTGACATCTCTACCTTGCTAAGACAGGGGGGGACCTTCGATTGAAAAAAAGGCCAATTTGCGCTAGACTCTTCCTTCTCAGACGCGGGGTGGAGCAGTCTGGCAGCTCGTCGGGCTCATAACCCGAAGGTCACAGGTTCAAATCCTGTCCCCGCAACCAATTTCAACGGCTTACATGCTTCGGTGTGTAGGCCGTTTTGATTTGGTTTTGCAGAAGTGACGGGACCACTCGCTTTCGGCCCTATCAGACTTCAGTCCTTCCTGAACCAGTGACGCGGAACTCCGTAATGCCCCTCATCAATTGACTTCCGCGGTCGACAGCCACCAGCCGTTACCCGCACACCATGCAGTTTCGTCGGGTGTTTCGCTTCGGCGCAATGATCGAATCAGCTCAGGCGCGCCCTGCCGGAGAGCGGTAGTCAAGGACGCACAATTTTCTTCATCTCTCGCTCCCACACAGGGGATAAATGCCGCTCCCATCACGGACCTGGCTCGGTACGAGTCGTCTGCGTCGCGAGTAGCTAAGAGCATGCAGCCATATCCTTCTGCCTGAGTAAGCGGAAAGAGCAGACGTCCCCCAATAGTCAGGGAGTCGAGCCAGGTGTCGAGGGGATGTGTCGCGCCAGCGCTCACATAAACCATGTTTGCTTGCGGCAGCGGCATGTCGGATCCGGAACCGGAGACCACTCGAACGTTGCCCAGATCGCGTAGATTTTCGCTCGCGCGCGCGGCCAGGTCCTCTTGAATCTCGTACGCGGTGACATGTCCACCCTCGCCGACTAGGTGCGCGAGAACGGCCGAATAGTAGCCAGTCCCAGCGCCGACGTGAATCGCCCGTTCGCCCAGCGCTGGCGCAAGCGCGGCGAGGCACATCGCGTGCAAGCTTGGTTGACCGTTGTTGATTTTCCGATCAACCGACAAGCCAACGAGTACATCCTGGTAGACGAAACGCGGATCATCCGTCGGTGTCCAGATATAGCCCGGTCCAACGTAGATAGGCCATGGGCCCGGTCCTAGGAATTTCTCACGAGGAATGCTCGCGAAGGCCTCAATTAGGCTTGTGTCGGTGGACGCGCTACTCCTGACGATAAAATCAGCATAAAAGCGGCGGAATGTCTCTGTAGGTGAAGTAGGGTAAGTCACGTTCTCCCCTCGAAGTCCAATCCAATCCCACTTCAGAGGATGCAACGACCTTGAAAGTGCATTGCCACGCGGTGGTAACCAGCTAGGGTCCTGATCCTTCTTGGCAACTGGCCGGTCGAGGCCGAATCGCGGCGGCCACTATTCATGGATTTGCTACTATGTTCCTTGGCGCAGGCGATCCCGGAACCAGCTAGCCAGTTCTGGCTCGGTCAATGTACCTGCGGCGACTTTCTCCATCGTGCTCACCGCGTCGACTTTCTCAAAAGCCAACAGCAGTCCCTGATCCGCGAGAAAGACACGCGCCGCGATCCAGGCTGTTCTCTTGTTGCCGTCGACGAAGCCATGATTTCTTGCCAGCCCATACGCATACGCGGCAGCCAGGTCTGCCGCGTCGGGACTTTCGTACGCAGCTAGATTCTGAGGCCGAACGAGCGCCGACTCTACGAGCCCCTTATCTCTAATCCCGTCTGGACCCCCATGCTCGGCGAGTTGGCGGTCATGGATTGCATAGATAAGCGTCGAATTTAGCCAGCGCCAAGCTGTCACTTCGATAGCGCCCTGAGTACATCACGGTCCTCGTGCATGACGCTTTCCGCTAATGCCATCTGGCGCTCAAAATCGGGGTCAAAAGGTGTCAGTCGATAGCCACCGTCAGGGGCTTCCGTCAAGAAAAGGGTATCGCCCTTTTTTACCTTTAGACGAGACATTGCTTCCTTGGTGAGGATGACGCCAGACGAAGCACCCACCGTGGTCACCTTAAAAGTAAGCATAGTACCTCCTATATAATCTTTATTATATACCCCCAAATAAAATTAGCAAGCCTCTGATTCCGCTGACGAAAAGTTTGCATCCGAACCTGTAGGTCATTTGAGCCGGACCCATCTATAAAGGTGGAATCCTGTCCCCGCAACCAAACAAATCAACGGCCTACTTCGGTAGGCCGTTTGCTTTTTTGATGGAGAGTTCTCCATAACCTGTCGCGAAACCACACGATATGGAGGACTGCAAACTGCGACAAACGATGGAGGACTAGTGACGTAGTTTTCAGTCCCGTATCGCGTCCCCGTGACCAAATACTTCAAGGGCTTAGCAATCTGCTACGCCCTTTCAGTTTCGCGGGGGCGTAGTAGTGCAGGAGTGGCAGTAGTAACTGACCGCAGATATGAGCGGTTGATGATCACCCTGCCAGGACGACTTTACCAAACGGTCGATCCTCGATGAGATGGCGCAACGCCTCGCCGGCCTCGACGAATGGATAGACCCGCTCGACCACCGGCTTGACCGAATCGGCCACGATCAATGGGATGATTTGGCTCCACGCAGTTGCGATTGCGAGGGGTGACTGAGAGAAGAGCGAGAAGCCGCTCATTCGCGCGCCTTTCCAGATCAGATCCGTCACATCGATTTCGGTTTTGCGTCCGCCGGAATAGCCGAGCGTTATCAGGACACCCCCGAGACCGAGGCCACCGAGCGCCTGACTTGTCACGGCGCCGCCGATTGCATCAATTACGATATCGACGCCCTTACCGTCCGTTATGCGGCGAACGCCATCGGCAAGGCCTTCGGTTGAAAGATCGATCACGTCCGGGAACCCAAGCTCGCGAGCTCTTGCGGCTTTCGCAGGAGTCCCGGCTGTTGAGATCACCATACCGGCGCCCTGTGCTCGCGCGAGCTGGTAGGTCGCGTTACCGACCGAGCCTCCGATTGCCGGAGCTAACACCGTCTTGCCTGGCTTGAATCCGGCTAGTGTCAGGGTGATCTGCGCTGTCAGATAGGCGACGGGAACGCTCGCTGCGATTACATCGTCGATCTCGTCAGGCACCAACACTAGATGTTCTGGCCTTACCAGTAACCATTCCTGCCACGCGCCATTCTCACGAACGCCGTAGGGCCCGGTAAACATCACGCGCTTTCCCAAAGGCAGACCGGAACCGCCGGCATCCTGGATCACACCTGCTCCCTCGTTGCCCAGCACGAGTGGCGCCTTGGTTCTTGGCATTCCCCCCGAGAGGATGGTGTAGTCGAGTGGCGTCACGCCTGCGGCCGTGACCCGGATTAGGACCGTCCCGGCTGTCGGTATCGGCTTTGCCAATTCGACCTGCCTTAGCCCACCGTATCCTGAAAAACTCCCTGCTTGGATAGCACGCATCAACTGCTCCTCAAGAAAGTAACAGACCTGTAACCCACTTTCATATTACTGACAGGTCTGTTACATTGTCAACGGGTATTCTTGAAAGCGAATGAGCGATGGAATCGGGAATTCGACCTCGAAGAGGCGCACCGCGAAAAGGGGAGGTGAGCGCTCGAGATCGTATTCTCGCGACAGCAAGCGAATTGTTTTATCGCGAAGGCATCCGCGCAATCGGCGTTGACACAGTCGTCGAGCGATCTGGCGTATCCAAGACGAGCCTCTACCGGTTGTTTGAATCCAAGGACGCTTTGATTGCTGCCTTCGCCGCCGAACAGGACCGGATATTTTGGCTGTGGTGGGATCGCATCGAAGAACAACACGCCGATGACCCCCGCGCTTTGCTGGACGCGCTCTTATCTGGGACCGCGAAGAAGATCATGCGCCCTGAGTATCGCGGCTGTCCCTTCCTTAATCTGGCAACTGAATTTACCGACCGCAATCATCCCGCACGGATCATCGGTCGGCGCAACAAGGAGGAAATGCGGGCGAGACTCGCGCGAGTTGTCGCGAAACTTGGCGTCAGCGATCCCGACCGCACCGCGTCTCAAATTGCGCAACTGATCAATGGCGCATACGTCACTGGACTTCTCGGGGCATCGACACATCTGAGGAGCGACCTCCTCGATGCTGCGACAAAGCTCTTGGGCTCCGGTGCCTAGCCTGCCGTTAGGCGAGAGCCTCGAGCGCCGGATGGAAATGAGGCGCTTCGCGCCGTTCGAACATTCCGTAGGCACGGACGACCCTCGCGATGTCGAGCTTCAGCTGCGCCGACGGAGGTCGCCGGCTTCCCTGCTTGAGCAGCCACGCTATCGGGCCATGAACCCAAGATGAGCCACTTGCACGGTTCCGTGATGCTCCCACCAATTCCATGAAACCAACCAACGGTTGAGTCCGGCTCCCGGACGGTGGCACTCGGGCCAACGCGGATCCATCGCATGAGTAAGGACGCGGCTATGTTATGCCCACTCAAGGCGAGGGCGCGCGCTCAGGCAAGGCGTCCGGCGAGAGGGACATTGCGAAGAAGAATGCGTGTGTAAGTCTCCAGTACCCCGCCGCGTGCGCGCATCGTCTCGGTCAGGCGAACGAGCGCGTCCTGATCGCGGCAGGCGACGCGAAGCAGATAGTCGAACGACCCAGTCAAAAGTGTTGCCTCGATTTCTGGCTTCGACAGCTTGGGGGGTCCGCATCCACTCGGTCTGCTTAGTCGGGAGCCGACTTCTTCCGCAGCCAGTGGTCCAGGAACGTATGCACCCGCTCGAAGCTGTCACTCGCCGCCGCGTGGTCGTATTGCATCTTGTGGCCTTCATTGAACTGCATGGTGCCGATGCTAGGCGCGTCGAACATGTGCAACGCGCCGGGATAGATGTGGATCTCGAACGCCTGGTCGGGCTTTAGCCTCTTCCCGAACGCGAGGCAGTTCGATGGTGGCACCCAATCGTCCGCCTCGCCGGACAGTACCAGGAGCGGCACACTGCCATGGAGGTCCGGGTTCCCGCAAAACCCGTAATAGTCGACCGACGCCGCGAGTAGGCCAGGGTACAGTTGCTCGTACTCCACGCGTGTCACCCACGCCGCAGTCGAGCCGCCATGCGAGTCACCAAGCACCGCGATGCGCGCCCCGTCGATCTTCGGTAGCGTGCGCAAATAAAGCGCGGCGCTCAGCACGTCCGCGGCCCGGTCGCGCGGCGTCACGAGAGGTTGGTTCGCGTCCGCGCACACGTTTACTCCCCCTCGCGCGGTGAAGCTGTCAAGGATAAGCGCGGCGTATCCCCACGACAAAAGGCGATCGGCCCAGAGGGACTGGTTGGGTTTAACACCGTTGCAGCCGTGGACCAGGATCACCACGGGGAACGGACCTGGTCCATCCGGTGTCACCAACACCGCGTTCAACGGCCGGTCCGGAACGCGCGCTCCCAGCAAGGGCTGGTCGGGAATGCTCAGGTCGATCCCTCCGGCACACCCTGCCATGAGGGCAAGGGCGGCGAGGAGCCCGAGCCGTCGGATCAGGCGCCATGTGTTGGCATTCACGTTTGTGCGCCGTCGACTGCTGAACAGTAAAATAAGTCTCGTATTCGCAGCATGAAACCAAACAACGGTCGGATCAATCGTGCCATTCCTGACGCAGACTTCGATGCCATTATTGCAGATTTTGTCAAGCGCATTCCTTCCTTTAACGGGCGGGTGTTGGGGGTAATGGCCAGCATCAGTCAGTTTGGGCCGCCAGATCCGATCGAACTGCAGCGCACGCACTACACGTTCTTGGAGACATTCAAATGGGAGGGACTCGCCTCGCTCCTACCTAGGCACCTTCAGCTGGGTATCGGCCAAAGCGATGAGTCTGGGAAGAATCTGCGGCGGAAAATTGGCGATCTCTAGCCAGTCAAATCGCTACTCGCTTCAGCAAATCACGGTGCGATTCAACATGAGCATTCACACGGAATACGTAAGGCTATTCAATGTCCGCCCTCCCAATGGGTCCGATTCTCCAACACCGACCAGCGCTACTGCACCTACGACACCTTGCATAAGGGCTATGTGTACTCCAAGGAATTGGCGTGTATCCTCTGAGTCACTTTGGAGGAGAGGAGAACTTTTTGTTCGATTGAGTCCGCAAATCCAAATAAAGAATCTAAGCCCGTGGGCAAAGGGCAAACGTGAGCCCACGAGGCCCTCCGGCCTAAGCCCGTGGGCAAAGGGCAAACGTGAGCCCACGAGGCCCTCCGGGCGGCCAGGATCATCATTGGCGGCGTACAATTTGCCATTGCTGACGATCTCTTGATAATGGCCATTCCAACGCTGCCCGAGCGCCGCTGTTTCGGACCTTTCGAGCTCCAGCTCAGCAAGCGACAGCTTCTGAAAGAGGGTGTGGCGATACCACTGCGCCCGCGCGCGTTCGATTTGCTGGTCGCGCTCGTTGATCAGGCTGGGCATCTCGTCACCAAGGAAAATTGCTCGACCAGGTGTGGCCAAATATCATAGTCGCGGACGGCGAATGGCATGTCGGGTGCGACGCTTGTTTTGCTGGCGGCGCGCACGCCAACCGGAGTGGGAGTGGGGCCGATCTTTAAGATTCGGCATTCAGTCGACAGTGCTTTGTCAGTGGTCGCCAAATTGATCCGGAACGGGCGGCCCGGTCCGCCGCTGCCGTTGCAACAGCCAACTTCCGCCCAACTGAACTGTACGCCAGAGGGACGATTTTGAGACGTCGCCGGTTTTCCTCGCTTCTTGGTGGTACTGCGCTTGCATCTCTCGCCGGCGTGCAGGCGTACGCGGAGCCGTCCAAGGGGTGCGGTGTTCCAAGTGTGCGGGAAGATGGCTGGGCGGTTGTCTCCGTCGATTACGAAAAGCTCATTGACAGACACGCGCTATGCGAGGCAACCGACAGGCTCGTTCCATCAGGTGCCAATATTCATTCTGTATTGGTCGCCCGTGGCGGGCAGTTGGTTTTCGAGCGTTACTTCACGGGTCTCGACGAGATCCCTGACGATATTATCGGGAACCGAGTGGCGAACGTGGCGTTCGACGCCGACAGGCTGCACAACGTCAAGTCGGTTTCGAAGAGCGTGGTGTCTCTCACCGTGGGGATCGCGCTCGATCGCGGCCTGATTCGCAGCGTCGACGAACCGATCTTCAGCTTCTTTCCAGAGCTGGCAGACCTGCGTACACCCGAAAAGGATCGCCTCCTGCTGCGGCACGCGCTCACCATGACTATGGGACTGGAGTGGGTGGAAGCAACGCCGGACACCGGAGATGAAAACAATGACGAGGCGCGCATGCACCGGGCCACAGATCCGTGCCGCTACGTCCTCGGTCTGCCGACAACCGCGCCGCCTGGGCAGGAGTTCTTCTACAACACCGGAGCGCTTACCCTCGTCTCGGCCATCGTTCGCAAGGCCACCGGACGCCCCCTCGATGAACTAGCGCGAGCAGCGTTGTTCGAGCCTTTGGGTATTGCTGGCGCGAAGTGGAACCGGGTCAAGGGCGATACAGACGCGGGAGGGGGATTGCGCCTGCGACCACGCGACATGGCGAAGATCGGCCAGCTGGTCCTGGCGGGCGGTCGGTGGGACGGGCGTCAGATCGTTTCTAAGGAGTGGATCGAGACGTCGACAGCACCGAAGATCAAGGCGATCGCCGACGGATTCAACGGACTTTATGGGTATCTCTGGTGGCTGGCCCGCTCCCGGGTCAGTGGGCGTGAAGTCGAGTGGGTTGCCGCGCAGGGTCGAGGTGGCCAGTACATTCGTATCGTCCCAGACCTCGATCTCGTCGTCGTTGTGACGGCCGGATACTACCAGGACTACAGCCCGCGGGCGGGTCAAGTGCAGTTCGGGGTTTTCAGGGACGTTGTTCGGGCGAGTCTGCCTCTCAACTGAAATCGGAGTGCGGTCGGCGAAAAGGGGATTGGTTCGTCACGGTCCGTTCAAATTTGGCCCAAACCTCGCGCGCTGGAGCTGACTAACCATACTTTGTTCATAAATTCCTGCCATTCCTCTTTCACTTAGTGCCTAGTTTCAGATCGTCGGAGCGCTGCCCTCAACTGGGAGGGTGTTGTCCCCTCCCACGTTCGGAAAGCTCGATAGAAGGAATTCGAATCCTCGTAGCCGAGCAGAAATGCCACCTCCGTGACATCCATCTCCGGCCGGTTGAGGTACTCGTGCGCCAGCTCTTGCCGCGCCTCAAGAAGCAACTGCCGAAAGCTTGTGCCCTCATCAATGATTCGACGTTGCAAGGTCCGATCGCTTAACCCGAGCTCGCGCGCCACGCCCGATATCTCTGGGCGGCTTCCCGCGAGCAAGCGTTTGATAATCCATTTCACGCGCTCACTGATCGAGCTCTGCGCACGGCGCTCTTCAAGCGCCCGTTCGAGCGGCGGATTCAAGATGTCGAGCAACTCGGCGTTGTAGGTAAGGAATGGCCGATCGAGATCGGTCGCGTCCAGGACGAGCGCATTCCGTCGCGCTCCGAATGTGATCGGGCCCTTGAAATAGGCTTCGTGGAAGCCGGTCGCCTCTGCGCTGCGCTTCAGCTCGACCCTCTTCGCCGTCACCAAATGCCCTGTGCCGCGGCGACCAAGTTCGACGAACGAGACAAAGGCGGCGTCTGTCAGCAGGTGTGGCGTTTCTTCCCGCGCGTGCAGCCACACAGGCTCGATGACGCACTCGCCCTTGCTCACCTTGATTTGCAGTTCCTCGGGCGAACACAGTTGCTTAAAGCGAGCAAGGCGGGTGAGTGCATCCCGGTAGTCACGAGCGTAGTAGGCCGCCATGGTTGATGGCGGCCGATTGCCAACGTCGATCTGAGTGGCGATTTTCTGGCCCGCGGCCGGATCAGCGGAGAGCTCGCCCACGGCACGCCAGAGTGCGAAGAACTGCGTTGTTGTGACGAGGTTCTTCTCGCCGTCGTAAACGGCCAGTGGCAGCCGAGCTTGGGTCAGGACCGCTGCTGGCGTGAGCCCGATCTTAGCGAGCCCTATCCAAAAGGCGTTCGCGACTTTGAAACGGTCTGGCACGTGGACGGTCATTTTTCTCTCGCTGGCATTTCGTCTGGGAGCATTCGCGCTGTCAGGAAATTTCTCAGGTTAGCCGATGATCGCTTTGGGTTCCAGGAACTCCTGGAGCCCGAAGATCCCGCCTTCCCGACCGAGGCCCGATTGCTTGAACCCACCGAAGGGGGCATACGGATCATGCGCTATTGTGTTGATCAGGACGCGGCCGGCGGCGAGTTGGCGCGCCACACGGGTGGCTCTATCCGGGTCCGCCGAGCTTACGTAGGCGATGAGGCCGAATTCGGTGTCATTGGCGATTTCAATCGCCTCGGCTTCCGTCCTGTACGTCAGGATTGACAGCACCGGTCCGAAGATTTCCTCTTTCGCGATGCGCATGTCCCGGGTGACGTTGGCAAACACGGTGGGCTTCACGAAATTCCCACCTTCAAGTCCCTGGGGATGACCTTTCCCGCCGATGACGAGTTCGGCACCTTCCTCGATCCCAGAGTTGATGTACTCCTGCACGCGCTTGTACTGTTTTGTACTGGCCAATGGGCCGAGGGTCACGTCCTTGTCCCTCGGATCGCCCATTTTGATTTTTTCGACGGCCGCCTTGGCCAATCGCTTCACTTCGTCGAGTCGGTCTTCCGGCACGATCAGACGCGAACCCGCAATGCAGGCCTGCCCGTTATTCAGATAGCAGGCGTTGATGGCCATCGGGATTGCCGTGGAGAGGTCGGCGTCGTCCAGGATGATGTTGGGCGACTTGCCCCCGAGCTCCAGCGTCAAGCGCTTCATCGTGTCCAGGGAGTTCTTGGCGACCAGTTTGCCGATCTGCGTCGAACCGGTGAAAGCGATTTTCTGAATGTCGGGACTTTTCGTTAACTCCGTCCCGACGACCTCGCCTAGGCCCGTCACGACATTGATGACGCCAGGAGGCAACCCGGCTTCATGAAAGGCGTCCATCAACACTTCCGTTTGCATAGCGCTCATCTCGCTTGGCTTGATGAC
>JBEKVI010000082.1:0-13609 GCA_049514215.1 Burkholderiaceae bacterium | reverse complement strand
AAACGGCGGCCGTAACTATAACGGTCCTAAGGTAGCGAAATTCCTTGTCGGGTAAGTTCCGACCTGCACGAATGGCGTAACGATGGCCACACTGTCTCCTCCCGAGACTCAGCGAAGTTGAAATGTTTGTGATGATGCAATCTACCCGCGGCTAGACGGAAAGACCCCATGAACCTTTACTGTAGCTTTGCATTGGACTTTGAACCAATCTGTGTAGGATAGGTGGGAGGCTTTGAAGCGGGGACGCTAGTTCTCGTGGAGCCAACCTTGAAATACCACCCTGGTTTGTTTGAGGTTCTAACCTTGGTCCGTTATCCGGATCGGGGACAGTGCATGGTAGGCAGTTTGACTGGGGCGGTCTCCTCCCAAAGTGTAACGGAGGAGTTCGAAGGTTACCTAGGTACGGTCGGAAATCGTGCTGATAGTGCAATGGCAAAAGGTAGCTTAACTGCGAGACCGACAAGTCGAGCAGGTGCGAAAGCAGGACATAGTGATCCGGTGGTTCTGTATGGAAGGGCCATCGCTCAACGGATAAAAGGTACTCCGGGGATAACAGGCTGATTCCGCCCAAGAGTTCACATCGACGGCGGAGTTTGGCACCTCGATGTCGGCTCATCACATCCTGGGGCTGTAGCCGGTCCCAAGGGTATGGCTGTTCGCCATTTAAAGTGGTACGCGAGCTGGGTTCAAAACGTCGTGAGACAGTTTGGTCCCTATCTGCAGTGGGCGTTGGAAGTTTGACGGGGGCTGCTCCTAGTACGAGAGGACCGGAGTGGACGAACCTCTGGTGTACCGGTTGTCACGCCAGTGGCATTGCCGGGTAGCTAAGTTCGGAAGAGATAACCGCTGAAAGCATCTAAGCGGGAAACTTGCCTCAAGATGAGACTTCCCGGAGGGTTAACCTCCCTAAAGGGTCGTTCGAGACCAGGACGTTGATAGGTCGGGTGTGGAAGCGCAGTAATGCGTTAAGCTAACCGATACTAATTGCCCGTGCGGCTTGATCCTATAACTTTGTGGTCCATGGGATCGAGTAGAGCGTGAATGCTGCAGTGTTGAACTGCGATCACGCCCGTAACAAAAAAATCTTCGCTTCTTCCAGATTGGGCATCACGCGCAGACAACTAGCGTGCGTGGTGCTTTACAAGTCATGCCTGATGACCATAGCGAGGCGGAACCACCCCTTCCCATCCCGAACAGGACCGTGAAACGCCTCTGCGCCGATGATAGTGAGCAATGCGCTTGTGAAAGTAGGTAATTGTCAGGCTTTTATTCAGAAACCCCGGACCGAGAGGCCGGGGTTTTTTTTCGCTCTCGCATTATCCTGGTGCGCCCGCGTCGCGAACGCGCCGGCCAACACTACGTACCCTGCGGGCCAAGCCTCGGCCCGCTGATCGATTAGTCGATTAGTTCGTAAGCGCGAACGGCACCGTCTTGCCTTCCCCCAGGGCATGCGTTGCGCTACCGGGTAGTTAGGTGCCCACCTGTTTTTAGGTCGGCACTTACGTGGAACCACTGTTCCGGCTAGCCTTTGTCCCGTCATACGTGCGGGAACCTTGAAGTTCCCCGCACTCTCTCATCTATCGGGCTCGGATGGCGTTGATTCGGCCGCGCAAAGGCCGCCGCAATTCAAACTGAACGACGGGCCGCGGCCTGAAGACTTGGAACGCTGCTTGCTTTGAACTGAAATGCCGGGGAGCATGTCACTCGATCCCCCGCGCTTGGCGTAATAGGTAGCGATGGCACTCACGTCTCTCGAATTTCTCATCTTCGTCGTGGTGGCGGTCTTTGTGTTCCACGCGAGAACTTCGCTTTTGTATCGCCGCTGGGTACTGACCCTCGCCAATGCGCTCTTTCTGCTGAGCTTCGTCCACGACTGGACCGAGTTGCTCCCTCTTTTGATTTTCCTGGGAGTCGGGTTTATCGCGCTTTACTCAGTCAAGCCCGGCCAATCTCTAACAGGTGGATGGGCGATCACGATTGTGGTCATCCTCTTCGTCTACCTCAAGCGGTACACCTTTATGGCTTTCCTGCCTGGGCTACCTTTCCCGTATCTCGGCGTTGGCCTCTCGTACATTCTGTTTCGCATTCTTCAGTTGCTGATCGACCGGACTTCCGGAACTGAAGAACGGGTCTTATCACTCCACGAGTTCTTCGATTACACCTGTGGTTTTCTCTCCTTCGTCTCCGGTCCTATCCAGCGCTCAGGTGACTTCCTCGTGAATCAGGAGCAACTCGATCGGCCGGTAACTTCCGAGTTGGCCTACGCATCCTTCGCAAGGATCGCCCTTGGATACTTAAAGGTTGCCGTCGTCTCGGCGTGTGCCTTTTTTGTCTTTCAAAATGCGAGTAGTACTTTACTCGGCACGACGCACTCGCTTCGGGGCAGCACGCTATGGATGTATTTCACAGTCGCCGTCGCAAGCTACACGGCGTACTTGTATTACAACTTCGCGGGCTATATGGACATCGTGATCGGGATCGCCCGGCTTCTGGGCCAGGACCTCCCGGAGAATTTTGATCACCCGTTTCGCGCACGGAATCTCTTCGAGTTCTGGTCGCGCTGGCACATGACGTTGTCCGAATGGTTCAAGACCTACCTTTTCAATCCCCTCTTGGGCCTATTTGTCCAGCGCGCCCCTGCGCCCACGGCCCTCCCCTACCTCGGGGTGTTCGCCTTTTTTGTGACGTTCTTCGTGATGGGCGTCTGGCATGGCAGCACTCTTGTGTTCGTGGTCTACGGCCTTCTGATGGGCGCCGGCGTTAGCACCGTGAAGGTCTGGCAGATGTTCCTTACAGCGAGGCTAGGGAAAAAAGCATATCGCGACCTCGGCAACCGATGGCTATACGCGAACGTTGCCCGCGGGATCACTTGCGCTTTCTTCGCGATTGCGGTAACGGCACTCTGGGTCGATTTCGCGCAGATGTCGCTGCTGGTCCACGAGCTGGGTGTAGAAGGCCTTCTGGTTTGCTTCGCCCTACTCACAACCCTGGGGACTTGTATCCTTCCGCTTAGCGATCGGATCGTGACCTACGTCGAACATCTAAGGCAACCTGGGATTCTCAAGTCCGGGCGCGCGTACTTCGGCCAGCTTGGGCTAGCGGCCCAGGTGCTATTAATCCTTGTGGTGGCGTCCTTCTTCCATAAGGCCCCCGAATTCGTCTACAAGGCCTTCTAATTATGGGAGTGATAGCTCGGCAACTCGGATATCTCCTCGCGTGCATCCTTTTGCTTTATCTGTTACTTCTGGGCGCGACTCTTCTCGCAGTCCCCGCAAGACAGAACGTAGGCCCGCTGGATACGGGCCAAGCAGCCCGGACCCTATATATGACTGAGCCGAAGTACGTATTCCTGAATCGCACTTCGTTAAGTGAGGTCCGTCCGCGAGTGATTCTGATCGGGGCCTCGAACACGGCCGTGGGGTTCAAGCCCAGCCAGCTTTCCTCATTGCTACCCGGGCAAGAGATCGATAATCTTGCCGTTGGTGGCTCGAACATTACTCAATTGGCTCAGATCGTCGATTTGGTGCAACAGGTTCAAAGCGCCGAGACGCAGCGCGAAACCACCTTTGTCATCGGCATCTGGTATGGACTTTTCGCTACAGACCGTGCGAAGTGGTACACCCCCGAACGGCATGGCGGAGACACCGATATCGACATCGAACGCTATCGCTACGCGTTCTACCTCAGGACCGCGAAGGGGCCCGAACTCCTCTTGCCTCCGCAAGACCTCTCGCTGGGGGTGCGGCTCATTCACCCCTTGCTGGTTCTAGATAAGCTTTCCAGAGACGCGACCCGAAGCCTCCGCTACCTGGTTCGCGGAAAGGCTCCAGAACGGACCGACTCGCAGCGCGACGCGACAGTACTCTCGGAATCCGATAAGCAGGCCGCCTTGGCCTATTGGGACGGTCAGATGCAGACCAAAGGCCCGCTTTCCGAAGAGCAATTCGTCGTACTTCGGACACTTGTTGAGAAGATTCTTGCTGCGGGCAGCAAGGTGATTCTGGTCGACCTTCCGATTCCCCAATGGCACTCGCAAAGTTCGCCATTCTACGCAAGCTACCGAGAAAGGCTCGCGAGCCTACTCGCCTCGTTATCCGGGCGGCCAGGATTCACGTTTGACGAGATGAAGGACGCCGACAGCGATTTGGATTTCTCCGATGAGGTGCATCCGAAGCCCAGGGTCACGAAAAGATGGGCCACAAGCCTCGCAGCCGAGCTTCAGCGTGCCTTACACGAATCGACGGAGACCCCGACCGAAGCGAGGACGTCCCCATGAACGGGTTTGGACTGGCATTTCACCACTTTGGTCTGGCCGTGCGCGAGCCAGATCGCGGGTTTCGTTTTCTCAAGGCCCTCGGATATCAGGCGGGCGAAACCTGCTTCGATCCGGGCCAGCGCGTGAATCTGGCCATGCTCCACCACGATGCAATGCCGGATGTCGAGGTAATCTGGCCAGGGGAGGGTCCGTCTCCGATCGATCAATTGCTCAAGCGCAACGACAGCTTGATCTACCACCTCTGCTATACCTCAAGCGATGTGGACGCTTCGCTCATCGCGATCGAGGCAGCGGGACTCGAATATCTTCCCATCAGCGAACCCGTGCCAGCCCCCCTTTTTGGAGGCTTGAAAGTGTCCTTCTACAGCATTTCGGGATTCGGCGTTATCGAAATCATTCACTTGAAGCAGACCGATTAGTTCTATTGGCTAGGAACGCCTTTCGCTCGTCCGCACCTAACAGACAATAGCGATCGCCGGATATCAATAATCTATGGAGCACGAATGGAGAACGCAGTTGAGGAACAATTAGCGAAAGTATTCCGGGATGTTTTTGGCGACGATGATCTCGTTCTCGCGCCAAATCTTACCGCAGACGACGTCGACGGCTGGGATAGTCTTTCCCACATTCGGCTGATTCTTTCCGTGCAGAAGGCGTTTAAGGTGAAGTTTTCGCCAGCTGAGACGGGGCGACTAAAAAACGTTGGAGAACTCATCGCCCTCATCAAGTCCAAGCAAAGCGTGTAGCCGCCTTTGGTCGATCGTTCTGAATCTAGATCCTAGCAAAAATGACAGCGAATCTTTACACCGAACTGGCGTGGCTGCCTCGCGCGCCAGACGATTTTGGTGCCCGCTGCAAGACATTGCAAGCGGCTTCCACGTCTGACCCAGTAGGCCGCCAGCTAAGGGCCCTGGCCTCGTTTGCGCTGGACGAAAACCAGTTGAACCGGCTCGGCCGCGTCGCCATGGTGCGTGGTCGTGCCGAAGGCGCCCTGGCTCCTCTAACGCCAATGCGGCTTGGCATCATCAGCAATGCGACGACGGACTTCCTCGTGCCCCCCCTTGTGGCCACCGCCTTGCGGCATGGCCTCGCCTTGGAATGTTATCAGGCGCCCTATGGTCAAGTGATGCAAGCCGCGCTCGCGGCGGATTCTCCATTGGCGCGCTATAGGCCCGACGCCGTACTGGTTGCCCTTGACTACCATGGACTTCCGCTTTCCAGTCCGGTGGGCGATCGTGTGGCAGCAGAGCAGGCCTGCGAGGCCTCACTTAAACAGCTCGAGGTGATTCGTACCGGTGTCCATCGACACTGTGCTGCGCCGTGCATCCTGCAGACGCTCGCGCGACCTCCGGAGGCGCAGTTTGGCAGCTTTGATCTTGTCCTGGCGGGGACCGAGCGCAATCTTGTAGAGTCCTTCAACCGAGAATTGGCTCGCAGTATCGCCGGTACTGAAGATATTCTTCTGGATGTCGCCTCGCTTGCCGAGACCGTTGGCCTGGCCAACTGGCACGATCCCGTACTCTGGAACCTCGGGAAAATTCCCTTCGCCAATGAATACCTCCCCATCTTCGCGGACTTCGCCTCGCGCGTCCTCGCGGCAATCCGAGGGCAGAGCCGACGGTGCCTGATTCTCGATCTAGATAATACGGTCTGGGGAGGCGTAATCGGCGACGACGGGCTCGAAGGTATTCTTGTCGGGCAGGGCGATGCCACCGGGGAGGCGTTTCTCGAGGTCCAGCGTAGCGCTCTAAAGTTGCGCGGGCGCGGGATTGTGCTGGCCGTGTCGTCGAAGAATCAGGACGAGAACGCTCGCTTGCCCTTCCAGAAGCATCCTGAAATGCTTCTTCGGGAAAATCACATCGCGGTCTTTCAGGCAAACTGGAGTGATAAAGCATCCAACATCCGCGCGATCGCAGAAGAACTCTCGCTTGGCTTGGAGTCGATGGTCTTCCTCGACGACAATCCTGCCGAGCGTGGCCTGGTCCGTGAGCTGCTCCCCGAGGTTGCCGTGCCCGAGCTACCTCCCGACCCTGCCTTGTATGCACGCACCTTGCTAGCCTCCGGCTATTTCGAGTCGATCGTCTTTTCCTCGGAAGACCGTGAACGTGCAAGCTTCTATCAGGACAATGCACGTCGACTCGCGCTTCAGCGCGATGCGGGAGACGTCGACGCCTATTTGCGATCCCTTCAGATGCAGATTGAATTTTCTGCTTTCAACCCAATCGGTAGGTCTCGCATCGCCCAACTGATCAACAAATCGAATCAGTTCAATCTAACAACGCATCGCTACACGGAACATGATGTCGCCCAGATGGAAAGGGACCCGAAATACTTCACTCTACAGGCGCGCTTGAGCGACACTTTCGGTGACAACGGAATGATCAGCGTCATCATATGTCGTCGAAATCGCGATTTCTGGGAAATTGATTCATGGCTAATGAGCTGCCGGGTCCTGGGCCGCGGTGTCGAACAGGCCGTCTTGAATCAGTTAGTGAATGCGGCCCGATCAGACAATGCAACGCGGCTCCTGGGAACGTACATTCCAACAGAACGCAATAGGTTGGTCGAGGATCACTACTCGAAGCTTGGCTTCGATTTGATCGAAACCCGGACTGACGGAAGTACCATCTGGGCGCTACCTCTTTCCACCTATATCCCAGCAGAGTTGGCGATGGTAGTTAACGTCGCGCTTTGAAGAGGTGCAATTATCCTGTGAGAAAGTACCAGCGCGACCGTCCCAACTTTTCTCATCGAGGCGTCCAGGTCGATCCTTGCCACGCCATATTTTCTTCTAGAGATTTCCTTCAAGACAAACTCTTCGGTCGGGCATGAACGAGGACGAAAGAGATACTCTACGACGCCGTCCCCGGGTCGACGTTCTGATGGCTGCCTACAATGCGGAAGCGACGGTAAGACAATCGGTCATCAGTGTACTTTCACAGGATTTCACTGATTTTCGATTCATCATCGTTGAGGATGGATCCCGAGACAAGACTGGAGCGTTGCTCACAGAGCTTGCTAAACTAGATTCTCGCCTGACGATAGTCAAGCAGGAAAACCGGGGATTCGTCGATGCACTGAACACAGGCCTTGGTCTCTGCACCGCAGAGTATGTGGCGCGTATGGACGCGGACGACATTGCCTTCCCTCATCGATTACGAAGACAGTTCCAGTTCATGGAGAGCAAACCTTCTTGCGTGGCGGTATCCTGCTTGGTGTATCACATCGACGCCCAAGGCCGCCGGCTCGGTACCGTTGCAGGTAAATTTCCATCGGCCGGGCCTGATTCCCGCGCTATTCCCGCACGCGAACCCTATCTTATGCATCCTTTCGTATTTGCGCGTCGACAAGCACTTGAGGAAATCGGTGGGTACCGGCATGCGACTCTAGCTGAAGACGCCGATCTTTACTGGCGCTTGCAGGAGGTCGGTGGACTTGAAGTTCTCCCCGAAATTCTGGGCGAGTACAGAATTCATGACGCTAGTGTCTCTGGGCGTTCCGTTATCAATGGGCGCATTCAGGCGCTAAATTCTCAACTGGCTGCGATTTCGGCTCGAAGACGTGCCGCTGGAGAAGTCGATCTAGAGTTTAGCGCTGAGGACGTCACAGTCTGGCGGACAACCAATCGGCTTGAAGACATCCTTCGTCGAATTCAAGCACGCCTGACCGAAGCGGAGTCGGAAGACCTTCGACTTTCAGTTGTCGCTAAGCTCCTGGAGTTGAATTCTTACCGGCCGTACGAGCTTGAGTTGTCTGACTGTCTCACCATTAAAGCAGTGCTTGAGGATCACCTGGACCAGGTGACGCGGCAACTGCCGAACGTAAGGCGAGATTGGGCATTGGCTTGTGCCCGGCTTATTCGAAAAGGATACTCGTCACGTGCGAGAGCACTTTACAACCCTTGTATCTTCACAGATGTCGTTAGAGGTCTCTCAATCCAGCTGGTTAAGGCCGTCTTCCCTCAATCGTTGATACGATTCTACCGGCAAATTAAGCGTTAATAAGCGCTGAGGGCACCGTGGCAGCGCTAGAAGCGTGAGGCGGTCTAGGGTGAGCCGAACAACCGTTTGTAGGCGCTTGCTGAGTTTGGATATTGGTTATGACTGAGCATAGCTTGAAAGGCTGAGTCGCTCTCCCAGTACGCCACATAAGCATAGTCGTGATGAACGATCCAATCGTGCATGTGCTCGATGAAGTAAGGGTCGTCGCGGTTGACGCCCCATTCCGGCAGGCTCATTGGCTTATGATGCAGTGCCGCGAATGTTGCCTGCCAAGCGAGGTTCCGATCTGAATTTAGGCTCCAGTTCCAACGTCTAACCGGATCGTCCTTAAAATCGCCCCAGCGATAGTCGTTATAGATGTCCATCCCGATGACATCCACGACGTCGTCGCCGGGATACGCCGATTCAGGATCCATCTTTCCGGAGCGTCCTTGTGCCGGACACCAGTCGATGGTGAATGAAGGCGAGATGTCTTTGAAGATCTTGGCCACTCGGCGAAACGCGGCGACGTAGTCTTGAGCTCGTCCCTTCGCCTGCCAAGCATACCAGTCGCCATTGAACTCCCAGCCGATGCGAATCACCGCATTAGGATAGGAATGCGCAATTATCCGAGCGACCGACGAAAATACTTCGTCGTACTGTCCACTCGCGACATTGGTGAGCGAAGTGTCTTGCTTTGTGGCGAGCGGTACGGAGAAGAGCATGTTGCGCTCTGGACGGTTTGCCTTTGTCCAGACCGCTAACAACCACCCCGACGCAGTCATCGCGTCAGTGACTTTGGTCCCGTCAGGCTTGGTATACGGAGCAAACGCCGTGTCGGTCAGGAAGGTGACACAGAAATCTCCGGGGCGACCAAGCCAGGACTCGTAACGCTGAGCCAGCTCGGGCTCGTAGCCTCCGGTGAAGGCGCCTATTTTCAGCTGGCCCTGCGTGAAGGGGGTGGAGCGCGCTGCCGGCTGGTTGAGGATGGGCGCAGTCGTCTGACCTTGGGTCAAACCTGAGAAAATGGAGATTATGCCGAAGAGTGCGAGCGTTGAAACTCGTGGCCTCCGTTGACGGCTCGCCGTCTGACGTTTGCTCGTCATGGGAACTCCGTTGCTGACCATCAGGTGCCTCCCGCAAACTGATTTTTAAGCGCTGCAGTAGATCCCAGAGATGCGGACACCAACTGCCCTCAGAGTGCCCCGTACTTGCATGCGGATCTTGTGCGGAAAGTCCGCACGCGGCCTCCTCGAGTAGGCAGCGCGGGCCAGCTCTAGGACGGGGACTCCGTCGCGCGATGCTACGAGGTGGCCAACGCGCTTAGCGAACGGCAAACGTAAGTAGTCCGGCCAATAGTGGTAGATAAGGTCGTGAGTGGATTGCAATCGAGAGCGCTCGAAGAAATAGCCAACGACGAGTTGCTCAATGGTGTGTGGTTTCCGACCGCTTTCGTACGGGAGCGCATGGGGCCACATCTGGTCTGAGAGATTGAGCGCCTCTCTCAGAAAACCAATATCGTCGGAATGTATGCCAATTACACCAGAATTCCACATCCTCGTATCCGGCGAGATCTTCAAAGGATTGCCGCCACTGTCGTGAAATTGGTTGTTGCGTATCAAGTCGCTGAGGGATTGATTTATTAGTGTGCGCGTCTCCAACAGGCGACCTTCTAGCAGATGCAAGCAGGTACGGCCCGGTCCGATCCGGTCGAATAGCCGTTCGGGAGATCGAATGAAGTAGCTATCGACGTCGATGTACGCGACTGCCCCCGGGTAACGCTCCAGCGCATCGATGACGGTCATGATCTTCATTCTATGAATGTAATCAGACTCACCCATCCAGCTAGTCAAAGTGGAGTCATTCACTTCAACAATTGTGACATCGAGGTCTATGAACGCAGACTTGTCGTCCGTGTAGACGACGATCTGATAAGTGGGACGCTCCCCCCCCTGAAGATAAAGCGACGAGAGTATGGAGAACCGCGCCTCTTCAAAGTACTGCGGAGCGCCATGACAAAAGTACACGAGCGTCTTCATGAGCTCTTATGATGTCTTGCTCATCCCTAGATTGGAGCCTGAGTCTAGCACCTGACTCGCCCCAAAGAAAGGATAGTTCCTCCAATCCCTTCGTTCGCTATCTTAGGTGGAGAGAGCGCCGCAAGATCAACTTGAGGAAGCGCAAATTGTTGCCTTGCTTGACGCCGTATTTCGCGAACTCAAATACATCTTGAAGGCGCGGACTGAATCCGTAGTACTCCTCAAAGAGCTGGAGAAAGAGCTCCTGTTTCATGGCTGCTGTAGCACCCACGCATTTCTTCGCCAAACGAGTGTAAGCGCTGTAAAGGGTCGCCTTAGACTGGCGCGAAATTCGGTCCGAGCGGGGTTGCAGATTTAGGCGATAGAGAGGAACGTCGAGAAGTCGGGCGGGACCTCTTCGCTTGAGAATTCTCATAAACATGTCCAAGTCCTGCCAAGCAGGCATCTGAGCGTCAAATAAGCCCGCCTCGATGAAAGCCTCCTTTGGGGCGAAGATTTGGTTGCCCACGGCATTACTACGGAACATGGCATTGTAATCAGCTGAGCCCGGCTTCCTGGACACGGAGACCGCACTGCCGGGCCCTTCGACTATTTCCTGAGAATAAAGAAAGGACACCGGTTGGCTGATCGACGCCAAGAGATGCCAATAGGAGACAAACGCGGCTATCCGATCAGGCAGAAACTGATCATCGTCATCTAGTCCGGTAACAAAGTCACCCCGCGCCGCCAGAATTGCCGCATTTCTGGAATGAGGGGCTCCACTAGGGGACTCATTGCGCAATATTCGGACTCGAGCGTCGGTCGCCCCAACCCCCTCCAAGAAGCAGCGAGTGTCGTCGGTGGAACCATCGTCTACGACCAAGAGCTCAATTTGCCGATAGGATTGATTTAGAACGGACCGGACTGCACCGACGAGAAGGTCTCGTCGATTTCGAGTGGGAAGGTATACGCTGACAAGCAATTTTGATCCTAGCTCGTGAAAGATCCAAGGCGCTGGTGGTCTTCACGACCCTTCCCCACCATACGATATCCGCGAAGTCTTGGCTGACAAATCGCCTGGATCTGCGGAGCTCTGCTATGCGGAACCGTTCGGCTGTGAACAGAGAATTTTGTGAGAATAGCTAGTTGCTGCGAGCAATGTGACCCGCCCCTTTGTGATGGAGTGGCATGGGCTCGCCACTGCGTCCGCGTGATTATGAGTTTCGCCCCTAGCTTTGTTAGTGCGGATGAACTGGGTTACCGCGAGATTGGGGTGCTAGCACGCCGCTCTCGTACTTGAAGTACGTAGTCTGTAAATGGTTTGGTGAGAATCTGATTCCCAAATCCACTCAAGTGGTCCCCGTCAAAGAAAAGGGGTTTCCCGTGATCGAACGCACTGCAAGGATCCTCGGGGCAGAGAATGGGCAATGGGTCCCAAATGGAAACATTCGGTACGCGCTCTAGCACCTCCTGCATTGCCCTCAAGGCAGGGGCGCGGCGGTTCCGGATTTCGGCCTCCGATACCGAGAACCCGTCGTTGCAGATTGCATTGCTGCTGTTGAACCAATCCGAGCAGCGAAAAGGAGGCGCCTTGAACAGCGGCGTTGGTGCCTCGAAGAGGACGCTTGCTCCGTGCGCGGTAATCTTCCCAAGTTCGGTTACCGCCTCTTGGATCGCGCCCTCCCTCCGCTCTGCCAACAACGCTGCACTGGCTGGCTGCGTTGTCGAATTGATTAGCCCCCATTGATCTTTGTAGCGGGGAACGCGCAGCGACGGCAAGAAAAGCATGTCTTCTTTCGATGCGGTCTTAGCCAGCGCTTCGGTCAGAACTCGCGAGAATTGAGCGCATCCTTCGCGCGCACTCGCGTTGGAATTGTTCAGACTATAGAAGGCGCAGCCTCCCATAGAATAGAGTCTCACCTGTGTTCCGGTCCGTAAAGCAAAACTCTGGAGCATCTTGGCATAGGCGCCGGAGTGAGAGTCCCCCGCGACGAAGAGGTGGGTGGGACCTAACTGCGGACAGTCGATTGGGTTGAATATCGTAACGGTACCATCCCCGAATGGCTGTGTCGCCAGCGTAACCCGGCAGTTTCCTGGTGGAGTCGATGAGGTCTGTGGATCCGGGTACCAGGTCGCGTAGTCACGTGTCACACTCAAAGAGATATGAGGCTGGTCCCGGAAGGCTAGATGCACCACGCCTGCAAGGACAATAAGCGAAGTAAGCCCAACGCAAATGACCTTGCGAGGTGACTGAATTCTAATCGAAGGAGAACGACGCACCAAGAGTTCGACGCGATAATAGCTCGTGGTAGCGAGAAGCAACGATAGCGCGATCGCGATCACCTTTACGACATTCGATTCGAGGCCCACTGTCCAGCGGAACAATACAATTACCGGCCAGTGCCACAAATACAGAGAGTATGAAATCTTCCCTAGCGACCGCGCCGGGACATTCGAAAAGATCGCGGCCATCGAAGCATCTGCGCGTCCCACCAGCAGTGCGATCAACCCCGCAGACGCGACGACAGGACCGATTGCCGATGGAAACGGAAAATGCGATGGATCCGTCCATACCAGCGACGCGCAGAGGAGCCCGAGACAAAGGACGTAGCACATGGTATTGGCCGCGCGAGAAAGGCGCATTACAAGAGGATCCCATTTGTCCTTCGTTAGAAATAGGATCATCCCGGATCCCAACTCCCAAAATCGTGAAGGAATCAGATAGAAGGCAAATTGGGGATTCGTGGTTGACCAGATTGCGCAGCAGACCAGCGATGCGACGGACAATAGCATTACCGCGCTAATTACACGCCGGGAAAGTCCGCCCGACGCGTTCGGACCGATCCACCAAAAATAGAAAAGAGGGGCTATCAGGTAGAATTGCTCTTCGACCCCCAACGACCAAGTATGCGTAAAGGGATTGAACTCCGTCCTTGGTGAGAAATAGTCGTTACTCGTTGCGGCGAGAAGAAAATTACTAAGCCCAAAGAACGCGGCGATTCCAGTTTTGTGATTGGTTTCACTAAGCCAGGCTGCGGGAACGAAAAGTACGGTGAATGCCGCGGTAACAACCAAGCAGACGGCGAGCGCCGGTGCGATACGCACAATTCGCCGCCTGTAAAAGTGCCCCAATAATACGGTTAAGGATTGGGGACGCAGCCCAGAGACCGATGCCGTTACCACGAAGCCCGAAATAACGAAGAATATATCTACGCCTATAAATCCCGCGCGTAGCCAAGGTATGCCGATATGGCACGCCAATACAAAGGCTACGGCCAACGCCCGCATTCCATCTATGCCCGGGTAATAGACGGCTTGCTTCCCTACGTTTGGGC
>JBEKVI010000081.1:0-13942 GCA_049514215.1 Burkholderiaceae bacterium | reverse complement strand
GATGGAAATGCCGTTGATCTCGATGGCCCGCTCGAGAGCTTCGCGTGTGAGTGGCAGCCAGCCGCGCTGCCAGGCGAATCCGAGCATGAAAGGGTTGGTATAGAGCGCATCGCCCAAGAGCGCTACGGTGAGCTTGTTGGCGTCAACGAAGGCGCAGGCTTCCCCCACTGCGGACCTGATGTCTGCTTCCATGTTGCTGCCTGGGAACTGCCAGTTCGGATTGCGCACAAAGTCCGACGTCGGCGAGTTCGTCGTGTTGACCACCGCGCGCGTCACGCCTTGCAGCATCTTCGAGATCGACTCGCGATTGGCTGTGACGACCAGATCGCAACCGATGATGAGATCGGCTTCTCCGGTCGCAATCCGGGTCGCGTGCAACTGCTCGGGGCGAGGGGCGAGCTGAACGTGCGAGGAGACCTCTCCGCCTTTTTGGGCCAGTCCGGCCATGTCGAGAACGGAAACGCCGTGTCCTTCCAGATGCGCGGCCATCCCGAGTAGCTGGCCGATAGTGACGACGCCGGTGCCACCGATGCCGGTCACGAGGACGCCGTAGGGCGCCGTCAGTACCGGAATCTGCGGTTCGGGCAGATCGAAAAGATGGTCCACGTCCGAGACCGCGGAGCCTTTACCCTTACGCAGTCGTCCTCCTTCGACCGTCACAAGCGATGGACAAAAGCCATTCAGACAGGAATAGTCCTTGTTGCAGGCCGACTGATTGATCTGACGCTTGCGCCCGAACTCCGTCTCCAGGGGCTCGACCGAAATGCAGTTGGATTTCACCGAGCAGTCGCCACACCCCTCGCACACCAGTTCATTGATGAACACGCGTTTGGCGGGATCGGGGAAACCCGGCTTGCCATCGACGATTTTTTTGCGGCGGCGCCGCTTCTCGGATGCGCAGGTCTGATCGTAGATCAGAACTGTCGTGCCTTCGAGCTCGCGCAACTCGCGCTGAACGCGGTCCAGTTCACGGCGATGCTCGACTGTCACTCCGGGAGCCAGGATGACGCCGGTGTACTTCTCGGGTTCATCGGTGACCACAACGATCTTGCGTACGCCCTCGGCCGCCATCTGGTGACTGATGCGCGGTACCGTCAGCGTGCCATCGACCGGCTGGCCGCCCGTCATAGCCACCGCATCATTAAAGAGAATCTTGTAGGTGATGTTGACCTTGGCCGCCACGGCGGCTCGCACAGCGAGGTAGCCCGAGTGGAAATAGGTTCCATCCCCGAGGTTTGCAAAGATATGGCGATCATTCGTAAAGGGGGCCTGTCCAATCCAGGGGGCCCCTTCTCCGCCCATCTGCGTGAAAGTGCTGGTATTGCGATCCGGCATCCAGACGGCCATGTAATGACAGCCGATTCCCGCCACCGCCCGCGAGCCCTCCGGCACCACAGTCGAGGTGTTATGGGGGCATCCGGAACAGAAAAAGGGCTTGCGCTCGATGGTGACCCGAGGCCGGGCCAGCGCCTTTTCCTTGGCCTCGAGCAAAGCCAGGCGCGACTCCATGCGCGCCCGAACCCCGCTGGGTAGCTCGAACGTGCCCAGGCGTGCCGCGATCGCCCGGGCGATGAGCGCCGGCGAGAGTTCGTATTTGGCCGGCAAGAGCCAGTTTCCTTGCGGAATCGCCCATTCGCCGCCTTCCTTGTCATCGAACTTCCCGAACACGCGCGGCCGAACGTCCTCGCGCCAGTTATAAAGCTCCTCCTTGAGTTGATACTCCAGGATCTGGCGCTTTTCCTCGATGACCAGAATCTCCTGGAGACCCTGGGCAAACTCGCGCACGTCGTAGGCATCCAGGGGCCAGACGACGCCGACCTTGAACAGCCTAATCCCGAGTTCCGAGCAGACTTGCTCGTCTAGTCCAAGATCCTCCAGTGCTTGTCGGGTATCGAGGTAGGCCTTGCCGCCGGACATGATGCCAAAGCGGGGTTTTGGGGTGTCCCAGACCGTGTAATTCAATTTATTGGCGCGCGAATAGGCGAGCGCCGCGTACCACTTGAAATCCATGAGCCGCGCTTCCTGTTCGAGCGGGCTGTCGGGCCAGCGGATATTGAGTCCGCCCTCGGGAATCACGAAATCCTCGGGCAGTCGGATCTGGACCCGTTGCGGATCTACATAGACGGAGGCGGACGCCTCCACGACGTCGGTGACGACCTTAAACCCGGTCCACAGTCCCGAGTAGCGGCTCATCGCGTAGGCATGCAAGCCCAGATCGAGATATTCTTGGACGGTCGCCGGGAAAAAGACCGGGATGCCGCAAGCCTTCAGGATATGGTCGCTTTGATGGGGCAATGTCGAGGACTTCGCGGAATGGTCGTCTCCGGCGAGGACCAGTACACCGCCATGCTGGCTTGTCCCCGCCGCATTGCCGTGCTTGAACACATCGCCGCAACGGTCGACACCCGGCCCCTTGCCGTACCACATGCCAAACACGCCGTCGTATTTGGCGCCGGGGTACATGTTGACCTGCTGCGAACCCCACACTGAGGTTGCGGCCAGGTCTTCATTGACGCCCGGCTGAAACTTGATGTGGTGCTGATCCAGATATTTGCGGGCCTTCCAGAGCGTCTGATCGACCGAGCCCAAGGGCGATCCGCGATATCCGGAGACAAAGCCCGCCGTGTTCAAACCGGCCAGGACGTCACGCTGTCTTTGCAGCATCAAAAGCCGAACCAGGGCCTGGGTGCCATTCAGATAGACGCGCCCGTGATCGAGCGTGTACTTATCATCCAGGGTGACTTTCTCGAGTGCCTCGCGCAAGGCGGGCGATAAGGGGGCGTTCATGGATTTCCTCAAAAATCGTGTTTTTGGGAGGTCGGGCCAAACGACATCTATTTCGCCCAACCGCGGTGCGTTTTCTTGTGGAAACCGACCGCAAGAGTCGACGCAAGCAAGTTGCATGCGCGCGAGACGACGGTGTCGTCGTACAGCTGCGAAAAATAGCAGAAAGCGCGCCAGCATTCAATCTGCGGCGCGTCATTTCCCAGACAGCCTGTACCCGTATGGGGTCTCCGGGAACCGGAGTTGCTGGGTAATGAGTATGGGCCGGCCGCTTGCGGCCTAGTCAAGGAGACGAATCATGCAAACCAGGCATTTCAGGAAGGCGCCTTTGGGCGCTCTGCTCGTGGCGACACTCACGTTCGCAATGGCGCCGGCGTGGGCGCAGCGTGGCGGTGGGGGCGCCGGAGTCGCAGGCTCCCCAGCAGGATCGGCCACGGGTGGCGCTGCAACGGCCACGCCGTCGGGCTCGAGCACAACGCAATCAGGCTCGACGACCGGCACCAATTCGGGCAACGCAAGCGGGCTTATGCCTTCGCCCGCTACGACGAACGGGACGAACTCCCAGCAACCTTCGATAGGAACGCCCTCGAGCGTCCCCTCGCCTGAGGCCTCGCCAGGAACTCCCGCCTATTCGGGTTCACCGGCAACGAATACCGGCTACCCGCAATCTCCGGCCAGTTTACCGCCGGGCGGGGCTCCAGCAGGCATGGCGGTTCAGTCAACGGCCAATCAAGCCGTGGGCAATCGCTCGAACTTCATCGATCAGACTAATCCGGCGCAACCCGTGAATGCGACGGGCCCCGCGAACACCTATAACCAAGGCGGAGCCGTGCCGGTTCAGGGACAGGCTCCCGCGCAAGGCGCAGCCCCGACTCAAGGCCCGAGCCCTCAGCAGTAGGGATCAGATGCGGGCTTTAAGGCGCAAACCGCGCCGGCCTAGTAGCCGGCCGGGCGTTGCGAAAGATCGGTGAAAAAGCTGCTGATGGCTGCCGGTCCCATGCGCCTTGCGTCCGCCAGCTCGCCCGCGCGAGTTTCATAGACGAGTTCGTTTTTCGGGGTGACCACGACCACGGAAGGGATCCCCTTGGCGATCGGGTTGCCATAGACCTTCGCAAAATCGACGTTCTTGTCGAAGTGGCCGACGTCGACTTTCACCACGACGAAGTTCTCACCGACAACCTTGCCGGTCTGCGGGTCGTGAAACGCACGATCCAAAGCGCGGCAGTCTTCGCACCAGTTGGCGCCAAAGACGATCAAAACGCGCTTGTGTTCCTCGCGCGCGGCGCTAAGCGCACGCATCAAGTCCTTCTGCGGCTCCGCCTGTTCATCATAGGGCAACGGCCCGACAGCGGACGCGGCGGGCCCATGCAGCGCTGCAATGCCAATGAATAGCGCCATGAACCAGATTCTATGAGGCAATAAGCGCACCGGTATCCATCCTTGAAAAGGCTATCCACCCAAAGCCGGCAGCCCCCCAACGAATCCGAGCGCGGCCCAAGCCTGATTCGCGATTTTACCCCTAGATCCAGTGAAGCCTGACGAGGACGAAAAGGATCAGCGAGGCAACCGCGGTCCCGCACAGAATGCCCAGTCCGAAGGCGAGGCTGCGGCTGGTCTGCGTGAGCGTCTGAACGATCCTGCGCATCTCCTCGCTTTGCGGATCGTCGACCTGACGGCGCAGCGCGTCGTGCAACAGGCGCGGCAGATGCGGCAGAAGCTGCGAGAAGTGGGCGGCCTCGTTTTGGAGCCGTAACTGGAATCCCTGCCATCCAATCTGTTCCTGCATCCACCGTTCCAGAAACGGCTTGGCGGTTTTCCATAAGTCAAGGTCGGGATCGAGTTGGCGGCCCAGCCCCTCGATGTTCAGGAGCGTCTTTTGAAGCAGGACCAGCTGGGGCTGGACTTCGACATTGAAACGGCGGGACGTCTGGAACAGGCGCAGCAGCACCTGTCCAAACGAGATCTCCGAGAGGGGCCGATCGAAGATCGGCTCACAGCAAGCCCGAATGGCCGACTCAAGCTCGTCCTCGCGAGTCCCTTTCGGGACCCAGCCCGATTCGATATGCAGCGTTGCGACCCGCTTGTAGTCGCGGCGGAAGAAGGCCAGAAAGTTCTGGGCAAGATAATTTTTGTCGTAATCGGTCAGCGTGCCCACGATGCCAAAGTCGAGCGCGATGTACCGATTGAAATCCACTCCGCCATTGTGCTCGCGGGTACCCACATAGATGTTGCCCGGATGCATATCGGCATGGAAGAAGCCGTGGTTGAAGACCTGGGTGAAAAAAATCTCCACCCCCTCGCGGGAAAGTTTCTTGAGGTCAATTCCCGCGGCACGTAGGGCATCGGTGCGCGAGATCGGTATGCCATGCATGCGTTCCATGACAATGACCGACTCGGAACAGTAGTCCCAATACATCTCGGGGACGCGCAGCAGCCCGGAGTTCTGGAAATTACGGCGCAATTGACTCGCATTGGCCGCCTCGCGCATGAGGTCGAGCTCATCGTGCAGATGTTTCTCGAACTCGCCCACCACTTCCCGGGGACGCAGGCGCTTGCCATCGGACCAGAGGAGCTCAACCAATCCAGCGGCTGTGTGCAGCAGGTCGAGGTCGCGGTCGATTGCATTTCGCATGTTCGGTCGCAGGACCTTGACCGCGACCTCTCGGCCGTCATGCAGGACCGCCAGGTGCACTTGGGCGATCGAGGCCGAGGCCACTGGAATCTGGTCGAACGACGCGAACAGCGCGCTGATCGGGCGGCGCAGTGAAGACTCGATCTGGCGCATCGCGAGTTCGGAATCGAAGGGGGGAACCCGATCCTGGAGCAGGGCCAGTTCGTTGGCCACGTCTTCCGGCAATAGATCGCGCCGCGTGGACAGTACCTGCCCGAACTTGACGAAGATCGGCCCTAAATCCTCGATCGCCTGACGCAGCCTCACCCCCCGTGGCGAGCTCAAGTCGCGACCAAATCGCAGCCATGAGATGGTCAGAGAAAGCGTGAGGCTGTCGACGGCGATCTGATCGAGGCCATAGCGCCACATGACCCTGAGGATCTTGAGTAACCGAAAGAGCCGCATGCTCTACGAGCGCCCTAGGCGATCGATGCGCTTTTCCAGACGGGCGACATCGTCACGCAAGTCGCGCACGAGGTCCGCCAGCGCCTCG
Organism: Burkholderiaceae bacterium; assembly: GCA_049514215.1. Taxonomy (GTDB): domain Bacteria; phylum Pseudomonadota; class Gammaproteobacteria; order Burkholderiales; family Burkholderiaceae_D; genus BOG-994. The sequence goes on along the minus strand of JBEKVI010000081.1, from coordinate 7,994 downwards.
ACTTCCTGCGATCGCACGAGCTGACGGTCTTCTTCCAAAAAGTACTCGACCACATTCTCGCCCAAGCGGGTAGCTGCATCGCGCAGCCCCCCCGCTGCAAAGCGCATTGCGCGGGTGACCCGGTGCGCGGCCATATCGCCGATCGCGTGGCTTAAGTCCTCCTCGAACTCCCAGCGCAGGTTCTGCGCCAACAGCGACAGGACCTGCGCGAACTCGGCATCACCGTCGAGGCTGACCTCGCGCAAGGCGGCGCGCGGCCCGCGCGCGGCCATCGTCGCAAACGCTCCCGCTGGCAGACGCAGGGAAACGTTCGGGGCCGCTTCTCGGTCAGCCAGCCGCACCCGACCATCATCGGTAATCGTGGCCCGAAATTCAAAGGGTGGCACGCTAAGGAGCACCGTCTTGCCCGCATGGGGGTGGAGCTGTTCGCGCGCCCACGGCTCTTGGTCGAGAACGTGATTGATCGCCGCGGGTAACGCCTGCAATGGATGCGGCAGAAACGGCAGGGGAAACACCAAGCGCTCGGTCGCAGTCATCGCAGAAGGATAGCAAAGTGCGCCCAAAGAGGCGTTCTAGAGCTTCCTTGCCTCGTGAAGAGCGACGACACCCGCGCTCAGGTTGAAAATCTGGACCCTCTCCCAGCGCGCATCCTCGATCATCACCTTCAAGGCTTCCTGGTCCGGATGCACGCGGATCGATTCCGCCAAGTACTGGTAGCTCTTCGCATCCCCCGCAATGCGCTGGCCAAGCCAAGGCAGAAACTTGAATGAGTAGGCATCGTAGGCCGGCTTTAGGGGTTCCCAGATCTTGGAGAACTCGAGCACCATGAGCTTTCCCCCCGGCCGGGTGACCCGGTACATCTCTTCGAGTGCGCGCTCCTTATGGGTCATGTTGCGCAGACCAAAAGCCACGGTCACGATGTCGAAGTAGTCCCCTGGAAAAGGAAGATTCTCGGCATCACACAACACGGCCGGGACGAGATAACCCTGGTCCAGGAGCCGGTCGCGGCCCACGGTCAACATCGAAGCATTGATGTCGGTCAACCAGACCTCCCCCTGCGGGCCCACGCGGGGCGCAAAGGCGCGGGCCAAATCACCCGTCCCGCCTGCGATGTCGAGGACCTTGTTGCCCGGCCTCACATCGGCTCGACTCACGGTGAAGGCCTTCCAGACCCGGTGCAGCCCCGCCGACATCAGGTCGTTCATGAGATCGTAGCGTCGCGCGACCGAATGAAAGACCTCCGCGACCCGTTCGGACTTGTCGTCCTCGTCGACCTTCTGGAAACCGAAGTGCGTCGTTTTACCGCGGGTCATGTAGGGATCCACATCACTTGGGCCAACCGGATGAACCACGGCGCCACGCTAGCGTCGCTTGACTTCAGTGGCCCTAAGCGGCGAATCGACGGGCGCATCGAGGCTTCGGGAGGCTCCCGCCTTGGCCAGGCGCGCGAGGTACTCCTGCCAGAGCCGCTCTTGATTTGCACCCAACCAGTAAAGGTAGTCCCAGGAGTAGATCCCCGTTTCATGTCCGTCGGAGAAGACCGGCTTGACCGCATAGTGGCCCACCGGATCGAGGGCGGTGATATCGATGTGTTCCTTACCCGTTTGCAGCACTTCCTGTCCCGGCCCATGGCCGCGCACCTCGGCCGAAGGGGAATAGACCCGCAACAATTCGAAAGTCAGAATGAAGTGTTTCCCGTCTGAAAAGGTGATTTCCAGGCGTCGCGACTGCTGGTGCAAAACGATTTCCGTGGGGGAAGGGGCACCCCGGGTGAGGCCGGACATGGCAGGTTCCGGTAAGGCAGAACCCCTCATTCTAGAGCATCCCCCAATGCCCCTTGGGCCGCCCCTGAACCCGCCCTCGGAAACGCCCCTTGGGGCTTGTCACGCGGATGTCATAGACTTGACTTAATCTTCTCAGGTCATCGACTCTGGAATTGCCCATGCCGAGCACTATCCTCGTCGTAGAAGACGAACCCGCGATCCAGGAACTGGTGGCGGTGAACCTGACCTTTGCGGGTCACAAGGCGTTGCGCGCGGCCACGGTCGATCAAGCATCCACCCTTATTCGCGCAGAATTGCCCGACCTCATCCTGCTCGATTGGATGCTGCCGGGCAGCTCCGGCATCCACTTCGCGAAGAAATTGCGCACCGATGAGCGCACCAAGGACATTCCGATCATCATGCTGACTGCGCGCTCCAACGAGGCCGACAAGGTCGAAGGTCTGGAAGCCGGCGCCGACGATTACATCACCAAACCCTTTTCCCCGAAAGAGTTGATTGCCCGCATCAAGGCGGTCCTGCGCCGCAGAGCACCGCAGCTCACCGATGATGTCGTGGAACTGGGGGGATTAAAGCTCGATCCGGCGACGCACCGCCTCTCCGGCGCGCATGCAGACGGGATCTTTCGCCCCTTGGAGATCGGGCCGACCGAGTTTCGGCTCCTGCACTTCTTCATGACCCACCCCGAGCGCGTCTATTCGCGCGCGCAACTCCTCGACCAGGTGTGGGGCGATCACGTCTTTCTGGAGGAGCGCACGGTCGATGTCCACATTCGACGCCTGCGCCACTCGCTTACCCCAACGGGCCACGAATACCTCGTGGAAACCGTGCGCGGTAGCGGCTACCGCTTTAGCGTCGCTGCGCAACGCATGGTGAGCGCTCCGGTCAGCGCGGCTTAATCGCGCCTGCCCGTTAGTAGGTGTAGGTCAGATTCACGTGCACACGGCTCGTGCCTGCCGGCACCGATGGATAGCGCGCCCCCTTCGTGATGTAGCCATAGTCGAGCGCCAGTTGAGCGCTGCGCTGGTAACTCCAGCGCAGTCCCAGCCCGACGCTTTCGAGCGTCTCGTGTCCGGTCTCGCCGGGCTGTACGTCGTGCCGAATCAGATAGCCATTGTCGGAGAACGCCAAAAGCCTCAGGTTTTCGGCCAGTTCAGGGGTGTAGATCTCCAGGGAAACCGAGGCTCCGGAATCGCCGGTCACTGCACGTTCCTCCGCGCCTCGGATGGACTGCGCTCCCCCTAAGGCGAATTGCTCGCCCGCAATCAAGGGCTGGGTCGCATATTGACCGTGAAGGATGGCCGCGGTGCTCCAGCCTCCGACCAGAGGCATGCTAAACGACGAATAAAGCCGCAGCGCATCCCAGTCTCGGGTCGCGCCCGCACGATTGGCGGCGTAGGCAGCATCGGTATCGGAGGCGCCAGAGCCCAGGTTCTTGTCGTACTCGACGTTGTAGGTCAATGAGCCCCAGTTGGGCTGGTAGGTTGCAACATAGGTCAAGGAGACGGGCCGGCTTCTGACATCGCCGCCGGGAACCGAGATGCCATCAATCACGGGCGACTCGTAGAGCTTGTCATCGACCCCAAGGCTAATCGAGGATTTGTAATTGCCCACCGGATACAGGTACTCGGTATAAGCCAGGCCCGTCGTCGTTCCTGCACCGGTGATCACGGTCCCTCCGCCCAGCGCGCCAGTGCTCACGGAGGAATAGGAATGGCTTGCCGTCACGACCCCGCCCCAGGAATAGATCGGAGCCCGGTAGTAAACGCCGTATTGCTTGACCTGCGAGGGGTCGTTGGGAGACGTGGTATAGGCCACGCCGATCGATTGGTCCAGATCGAAGAGATTGCCGTACTGCAAGTAGCCGGCGATCCGCGAGCGTCCCCCCTGATCGTCCAGCCCCGTGTTGTTGTAGCCCGCCGTAAACGAGAGCGGATTGCGGTCACTCGTCTCGAGCGTGCCGACGATGCCATCTCCCGAGTCCGACTCCTTGAGCCCGAGCGTGACATGCTTGTCGGGATTGTCGTTGACGATCTCCAGTTGGCGGGCCACTTCACGCATATCCGGGCTCTGGCCTACCGCTAGAGCCGGTACTCCGGCCAGGATATTGGCCGACGAAAAATATTTCTGGCCGGTGGTCTCCAGTCCGGTTAGGAGAATCCGTGTCACCACAAGCCGGATGACGTTGACCGTGGTCTGGGGTGGCAGCGTCACACGATAGAGGCTGTAGCCCGCATTGCGCAGAGCGGAGTCGAGCGCACGACGCGCGGACTCGAGACCCGCCAGTCCATGCTGGACGCCGAGATACGGCTTGAGCGTCTCGTCCGTGGTGCTCGCGGAAAGCGGATTTTCGCCAGTGACCTCAAAGCGCGTGACGGTAAAGCTGATTTCCTGGGGTTGCGGCATGGGTCCGCTTTGAGCCCCGCCAAAAAGCGGAACCAGACCCAAAACGGCGAGAGCGGCGAGCTTGACCAAGCCGATGCGGGCACAGCTTTGCTCGCGCGCACGAGTCCGGGTGCGCCGTCCGGGGGCGCGCAGTGCGTGAATCAAAAGGGGCGGGGCAGTCATTGTCTGCACACCGCTTCGACCCCGCTGGCTTTGACTTCATCGATCAAGTCGAAGTGAAAGATCTGTGTCGGATCGGGGGTGTCATCGACGTCGAAGAAAAGCGGAATCAGGATCGGACGACCGAACGCGCGGCCGTTGAAGTCGAAATAGAGAACTTCCTGGTCTCCGGCGTCGAGGCTCTGTCCATTCAGGCCGTCCACGTGGACCGGTCCCTTACGCACGTACATCCAGACTCCGGACTCGGTACCGTCGAAGGCGTCGTGGCCGAAGAGCTGATGCCAATCGACCTGCACGCTGTCCGGACGCGGCCCGTCGGTGTGCGGATTCGCTGGGATGAAATGAAGCCGCCCGGCCGCACCGAAGCTTGCGGCCTGGTCGGCGCGGACCACGAGAGTCTCGCCGGTCGAAGTTTGGGTGATTGCCATGACGCCAAGCCAGGTCGATCCGGTAAACTCACCGGCGTCGTCCAAATACACATCGATTCCAGTACCCCGTATTCCAACGGTGGCCGTCGCGGTGCGAATTCCCACGTGCTCATGATTGGCCTGGCCGATCAATCCGGTGAAAGCGCGCAGGCCGCCCTTGACCAGATTCATAAGAAACCGTCCTTCGTCCGGGTTGCGCTCGTCGAACACAAAATCCTCCAGCCGCGCGCGCGTTGAGGCCTGCACAGTTACCTTGGACTGATCGCGAAAGCCCAGCACGACGAAGGCGTTGGCACCGGTCTCGACGGTGTCGCCGGGATAAAGGGGGCTCCCCGCGAGCAGCGTATGTCGAGCGCCATCGACGCCCACGGATTCGCTCGTGCCTTGCAATTGAACCACGCGCGCGCTCGCCAGAAGGCTGTTCAGGCGAGGCTTGCGATGTCCTAAGGCTTCGATCTGCTCGCGCGCGCAATCGCCGTTGCACAATCGCAGATCCAAGTCCGTACCCCGGATGCCGACGGTCGCCGTCGGCGTGCGAATCACGGCGGCCTGGCTGTCGCGCTTGGAAATGAGGCCCGTCACGGTGCGTAGGCCTCCCTTGAGCAGATCGAGCACGAAGGCCCCGGATCCCGCTGACCCGGTCGTGGCCGCGCCGAAGCGATAGGTCTGCACCACGAGTTGGCTTTCGGGACGGATCGTCATGCGCGTGCCGTCGACAAACTTCACCAGGACATAGCTCGCTGGGCCTGTGGTGATGACATCGCGCTCGTCGATCGTGACCCCTTTGCCCAATAGCCGCGTGTCCTTCCCGCCGGACTGCACCGTCCCGACCCCCTGGACGAAAAGGATTTCTCCCGCCGGAGCAGCCCTCGCCACCGGGATCGTCAAACCAATTGTTGCGGCAAAGAGAATCAGGCAGCGCAGTGCCGACCTCACTGCCCGCCCCCGCAGTCGCGTGCGTCGATCACCCACACGGTGGAGTTGATATTGCCCTGTGGCGCATCGGTGATCGGCACATCCTGAATGGTGTTGTCTTCGTTGGCGAGAATCGAGGCGATGTCGATGTTTTGGAGAGTTTGGACGGATTCGGCCGGCGCCGGCGCCGGTGGCGGCGGGGGTGGCGGCGGAATGATCACGATCGCCTGCGGGAAAAAGCCCACATCGGTGACCGCATTGGTCAAGACCCCTCCCGTGGCGAGCGTGGTGCAGTTCACGCAGGAGCCCGCCTCGTAGGTGGCTGTTCCTCCCGTCGATAGTATTACTGCGTCCGAATTCGCGCCGGCGCCGCCATTGAGCGTCAAGGCACCTGCAATCGTTAAGAGGATGTTTCCGCTCGCCTCGAGTGCTGCAAAGGCGTTCTGTCCGCCCCCACCGTTGAGCGTCAATGCCGCGGCGGTCAGCGTCAGATTACCCGGATCGAGGACAGCGCTCGCCCCGGTGCCGCTGCCGCCTGAAAGGATGACCGCACCCCCGGCGTTGATCGTCGTGTTGCCGCCCGTCGATGAGATCGACGCGCTCGCCCCGGTTGCCGTTCCCCCCTGCACGACGAGGTTGCCCGCCGTCGAGACACTGATGTCGCCTGCGTTCGTGATCGTGGCAGCCTGGGTGCCCGCCACATCGCCCACGCTTAAGGCTCCCGTCGAGGAGACACTCAAAGACCCGCTGTCTGGGCCCGTCACGCTCGTCTGGACGACCGTCAACGGCGCCTGGAACTTCACCGTGCCATAGCCCGTGAGTCCCGTGTTCTGGAAGTCGGTGCCGACGACGAGCGACTGTCCTGCCGCCGCGCCCACGGCAAGAGATCCGCCATCGGTTAACGCCGTGCCAGTCAGCGTGATTTGATTGTTGCCGGCGGTGCCCGTGTTCGCGGCGGTGAGCGTTGCCGAACTGGCATTCACGTCCAAGACATCGACCGAGAGCTTGGTGGCCGCGTCCTGCGTAATGGTCTGGCCCGTGAGGCTGAGGATGGTCCCCGCAGGAATCGCGATCGTGCCCGAGCCCGCCGATTGGCTCAGCGCGATGCGCGACGGTGCCGTGGCGATTGAGCCGATCTGGATCAAAGGCGTTGCGATGTTCGCGAAGAATTCGCCTCCGAGGACGAGCTCGCCAGCAAACGCTCCTGCCGGAATCGCTGCATAGCTCTGCCCTGTCATGACGATCGGCAGGTTCTGCGTGAAAGGAATCACCTCGACGTAGTCGATCGCGTTGATGCCAAACTGGTGGTCACCACCCGTGGTCGGGCCATTTGCCGAAAGCGACGCACCCGGAGCCAAATAAAGCCGATCCGCCTGCAGCGTGATGTTCAGACCAGTTCCGTTGTTGTTGGTGTCCGCGTTCAGGGCACCCAGGATACGTAATTGACCTCCGGCAGAAGTATCGCTAAGCGCGATGCTGCCCCCAGCTGTAGCACTGCCGATACTGAACGTCGCGGCGGACGAACTAAGCGTGATATCGCCCGGCGTCGAGACGCTCGTGACGTCGAATACGGAAGAAGCGGACGTGATTGAGATACTTCCCTCTGTACTATTGACGCTCAAGGAGGGGATCAAATTGGCCGGGTTGGTCAGATTGATCTCGAATGGCGCGCTTAGAGCGAGCGAACCTCCAGGTGAAATCTGGATCAGCGAGGAATCGCCGTTTCCGAGGTAGCCATTAGAGGTAATCGAAACCACGCCTCCTGACCCGGAACCGGGCGCCAGGGAACTTATGGAAGTAAAGGCGATTGAATTGTCGGCATTAAGAGTAATGGCCCCGGCGTTTCCGTTCCCTGAGGCATTTGCGATCAGCGTGCCGCCTGTGAAGGCACCGAAGGGGGCGGTGCTAGAGACGTTGATCGCACCCGCGTTGGGAGCCAGCGGCGTGCCGGAGGTGTTGACGGTCCCCAGATTGTTGAAACTGACGCCCGTACCGGTGAACGTGCCTCCACCGGTCGAAATAGTGACTCCGCTTTCGATGGTCAAGGCTCCCGATCCCGTCGCCGGTATCGGCGCCAGGGTGCCGGTGGCCCCGGAATTGGCTTGCAGATTCACGTTCAGCGCGCTGCCATTGTTGGTTGTGTTGGAGATATTGGCCTGTACGTCAATGCTGCCCGCTGCTTCGAGTAGCAGCGTGTGGGATGCTGTTAGTCCACCGACCGCGATCGCGGACGCGACGGTGATTGATTGTGTATCCCCACCGCCCGTGCTGGGATAGGTTCCGGTGCTTACCGTTACATCCTGGG
>JBEKVI010000080.1:0-14814 GCA_049514215.1 Burkholderiaceae bacterium | reverse complement strand
GGGCCAGACCGCGTTCGGTGAAGCCTTTCATGAACGCCACCCCCTGCTCACCGGCAGGCAGGAACAGGAAGACCGCCTCGGGCTTGGCATCCTTGATGCGCTGGACGAAGGGAGCGAAATCGGGATTGCTCAGGGGAACGCGGGCGCTGTCGACGATCTGACCTCCGGCCGCTTCAAAGCCCTTCTTGAAATACTCCTCGGCATCCTTGCCTGGCGCGTAGTCGGCTACCAGGGTGTAAACCTTCTTGATGTTGTTCTTGGCCGCCCATTGAGCCATCGGCAACGACATCTGCGCGATGGTCTGCGAGACGCGCACGACGTAGGGTGATGTCGTGGTGATCACCGAGGCCGCTGCATTCATGACCACCATCGGCTTTTTCGCCTCCTTGGAGACCGGCGTCGACGCCATGGCGTTGGGAGTCAGGCCAAAGCCGGCGAGAAAATCGACCTTGTCGCGCGTTACGAGTTCAGAGGCGAACCGCTTCGCCACCTCCGGAGCAGGCCCGGTGGTATCGCGCATGATGAGTTCGATCTTGCGTCCGGCGACCGTGTCGCCATTGACGCTCAGGTAGGCTTTCATACCATTTACGATCTGCGTACCGTAGTCGGCGAATGGCCCGGAGAACTCGGCGATCACCCCGATTTTCACCGGCTCGTCGGCACGTGCGACGAGCGCCGGATTGGTCAGTATCGCGCCAGCCAGCATCGCGCCTACAAAAAGTGCCCTCATTTTGTTGTCTCCTCGAAACGAATCGCTACGGTTGGACTATGACTTCGCGTCGATGGACGCGAACACTTCCTGCGCAACGTGGAACGCATGGTTGGCCGCGGGCACTCCGCAATAGACGGCACATTGCATGAGGACCTCCTTTAGCTCCTCGCGCGTGACGTCGTTGTTCGCGGCTGCGCGAAGGTGCAAGCGCAACTCATCGGTCCGATTAAGGGCCACCATCATCGCCACGGTCAGAAGGCTGCGCGTATGGCGCGGCAGACCCGGACGGGTCCAGATCTCGCCCCAGGCGTAGCGACTGATGAAATCCTGAAACTCCTCGTTAAACGGATTCCGATTCGCCAGGCTGCGATCGACGTGTTCGCTTCCGAGAACCGCGCGTCGCACTTCCATGCCTCGGGCATAGCGTTCGCTTTCATCCATGGTGCGTTTCCTTGAAAAACACGTCGAGCGCCTGGTTGAACTCGTTTGCGCACTCGATGTTCGACAGATGCGCACACGGCAGTTCGACGTAGCGCGCATTCGGAATCCGGCCTGCGAGAAAGGCCCCGTCGGCTGGCGGAGTGGAAGGATCGAAGGCACCGGCGATGACGAGCGTGGGCGCCCGAATGTTGGCGATCGCATCCCGAAAATCGGCATCGCGGATCGCCTCACAGCAAGCCGCGTAGCCCTGCGCAGGCGTCGTGAGAAGATTGGCGCGCACCGGGGCCACCGCCATGGGGTGAGTGTCGCGAAACCCCGCCGTGAACCAGCGCTCGAGCACCCCTTCTGTGAGCGCCTGCATGCCCTGCGCCCGCACTAGCTCGATGCGTGGGTTCCAGGTCGCCGGCGTTCCGATCAGCGCGGCCGTGTTGCTAAGAACCAGACGGCGCACGCGCTCGGGGGCATGGATCCCCAGCCACTGGCCGGTCAATCCTCCCATCGAGAGCCCGCAGAAATCGAATTGTTCCTCGCCCACCTCGTCCGCGAGAGCCAGAACATCCTGTCCCAAAAGATCAAAGGAATAGGGGTGCGCTCCGACTTCGGAGCGCCCATGACCACGGGTGTCATAACGCAAGACCCGAAAGCGCGGCACGAGGCCCGCCAATTGGGCGTCCCACATCTCCATGCGGGTGCCCAGCGAGTTTGACAACACGAGCAAAGGCGCCGCGGAGCCCGCCGCAGCGTCCAGCCGATAAGTCAGCTTGGCACCGTTGACCTGGAGAGTGTGCATGGCTTTCCTTTCAGATCCGATCCGCCCGCGTGAGCACCGCGTCGACAAATTGCTGCGTTGATCCCAGGTAGTTTGAAGGATCGAGCAGATGTTCCAAGTCCTTCGGCGTGAGGTATTGCGAGACGGTGGAATCGGCCTCGAGAAAGGTCCGTAACGGCTGCCCGCTTGTGGTGGCCTCGTGCGCTGCCTTCTCGAGAAGTGCATGGGCGGTGCCGCGTCCGACGAAGCGACCGAGCGCCATGGTCACTGCCTCGGCCATCAGGACGCCTTGCGAGCGTTCCAGATTGGCAGCCATGGCCTTGCGGTCGACGGAGAGCGCCTCGGCAACGGCGGCCGATTGACTCAGGGCCCCGGCTGCAAGCCGGAAGATCTCGGGAAGAACCTCCCACTCGGCATGCCATCCGCCCAGCCCGCGTTCATGCTCTTGCACCATTGCGGAAAGCAGGGTTGCAACGAGCCCCGGTACGCGCAAGGCAGCAGCGAGAATGGGCGCTGCTGCAACGGGATTGCGCTTGTGGGGCATGGTCGAGGAGCCTCCTCGGCCTGGCGCTGCGGGCTCGCTCGCTTCGCCAAGCTCCGTTTGCATGAGCAAGGCCATGTCGCGTGCTGTTTTCCCGAGCGCTCCGACGAGCATGCCCACCCCGCATGCGATCTCGACGAGGCGGTCGCGCTGGCTGTGCCATGGCAGATCCGGAACGTTCAGCTGCAGCGCCTCGGCCAAGGCGCCCCGGACCGCAAGGCCGTCGGAACCGAGCGAAGCCAGGGTCCCCACGGCTCCGCCAAATTGCACCGCGAGGCCGCTTCTCGCGGCCTTTATTCGCTCGAGGTGGCGCAGGTTGCCGTCCAACCAGCCAGCCACCTTCAATCCGAAGGTGATCGGCAAAGCCTGCTGCAGCCAGGTCCGGCCCGTCATGACCGTCCCGCGTTCCTTGCGCACGAGCGCGGCCTGGGCGCGAATCAGCCTCACAAGATCGTCCTCAAGTAACGCCAGTGCGCGACGCAGCTGCAAGACGAGGCCGGTGTCGATGGCGTCCTGACTCGTGGCTCCCCAGTGAACCCAACCGGACGCGTTTCCATCTTCCTGGGCGACTAGCGCAGTGAGTTCACGAACCAGAGGGATCGCAAGATTGCCTGCAGAAACCGCCGCGCGCCCCAAGGCCTCGGTGTTCAAGCGGGCGTCGCCACACACGCGCGTGATGATTCCGGCCGCTTGCGCCGGAATCACGCCGCAGCGCGCTTCGGCGCTCGCTAACGCCGCTTCGAAGTCGAGCATTCCCTGCAGCAGGGACGCGTCCGAGAAAACCTCTCGCATGGCCTCGGTACCAAAGAGAGGGTCAAGAAGGCCGGCCCGCGTGGCAGTCACCGTCTTATCTCGGATAAAGCCTTCATCAGTAGCTAAAGAAGACGGTCTCGTTGGTGCCCTGAAGGACGATATTCCACTCCAAACCCGAGCCTTGGCCCGGTCTTGCAATAAGCGTATGGCGCCGCTCCTCGGGCACGAGTCCAAGAATCGGATCTTCGCGATTCGCCGCTTCAGAGGGGAAATAAATGCGCGTCAGAAGGTGGCGCAGCAGCCCGCGCATACCCACGAGAACCACAATGTGGGGTGCCTGCATCTGGCCCTTGGGTCCTGGAACCGGGCCAGGCTTGATCGTTGTGAATTGAAAGCGACCCTGGCCGTCGGTGGGAATGCGCCCGAATCCGAACCAGTCCTTTTCCAGGGGAAGGTCACGGGTATCCTCGGGATGGGCATAACGGCCGCGTCCGTTGGCCTGCCAGACCTCGAGGACGGCATCCGGGACTGCGTCGCCGCGCCCGTCGCTCACTTTTCCCGTGATGAGCACCGGTGTTCCGACGTCGTTTGGAGTCGAGAGTCGATCGTTCTTTAGCGGATCCAAGCCCAACGCGAAGTAAGGCCCGACGGTTTGCGAGGGTGTGGGAATCAAGCTCACGTTAACGCTCCATGGGCGTCGCGTCGCGCCCGCGCAAAATGATATCGAATCGATAAGCCAGGGCCCATTCGGGGCGGGTGTTCTCCCAATCGAACTGGGCGATGAGCCGATTGCGCGCCTTCTCGTCAGCCGTGCTGTTAAAGACCGGATCGTAAGGCAGCAAAGGGTCCCCGGGGAAATACATCTGCGTGACGAGCCGCGTGACGATGCCCTGGCCGAAGACCGAAAAGTGAATATGCCCCGGCCGCCAGGCATTGTAGTGGTTGCGCCACGGATACGCTCCCGGCTTGATGGTGACGAACCGGTACCGCCCTTCTGCATCGGCGAGCACCCGGCCGCATCCCGTGAAGTTGGGATCGAGCGGCGCATCGTGCGTGTCCACGGCGTGGGCGTAACGGCCCGCCGCATTGCATTGCCAGATCTCCACGAGGGCTCCGGGCACGCTGCGGCCGTTGGCGTCGAGCACTCTGCCTGAGACTATGATGCGCTCCCCCTGCGGGGCGGCGGCGTGCTGCCGGGTCAGGTCATGGTCCGCGGGACCAATTTGCTCCGCGCCAAAAACCGGGCCTGTCACTTCCGAGAGCGTGTGCGGCAACAGCACAAGCGGCTGCGTGGGTGACCTCAGGGTGGTCGAAGTGTAAGGTGGGTAGAGATAATCGGGTTGCGTCCCGAACCAGGGTCGCCGGTATCCGGCCAGTTCCGCCATCTTCATGCTCCTCGCTTGGTACCCGCGATGCATTCGGACTCCGCCTTTCGATGGCGGGCCCTTGCTTTGGGCCGTACTCGTTGCGCATTTGCTAAAAGCACGATCGAGCCACGGCCGCCGCGCTTGTTCGATAAACGCCCACTTGCGCGATTAACGAACCTTGCCTAAAGTAGGCTCGAAGACGTGCGCTGTCAAGCGGGCTCCTCGCGAGCGCACGTCATCGCGCGCCGGGACGCGACCTACGAGGAGAAGTTCATCAGACATGGGCATTATGCATTCAGAGACCCTGCCTTTGGACGCGCGGGCTGTCATCGGGGCGTTTAGCGGCGACCCGGACTTCATGGCGTCGCTCGCCCGCGGACTTGCCGTGATCCGGGCGTTTCACGATCAGCCGCAGCGCATGACGATTGCCGAGCTCAGCCGCCGCACCGGAATTCCGCGCGCTGCCGTGAGGCGTTGTCTTTATACCCTCACGCAACTCGGTTACGTGGCGGCCGCCGAGCGCTCCTTCGTCTTGACAGCCAAGATGCTCTCGCTCGGGCACGCTTACCTGTCTTCGACGCCGCTGGTGGTCGCCGCACAACCGCTTCTGGACCGCGTCACAGCCGAGCTTCGGGAGTCCTCTTCCTTGTCCATTCTCGACGCCGACGCGGTGCTCTACATCGCCCGATCGGCGACGCAGCGCATCATGTCGGTGGCCTTGCAGGTGGGCAGTCGCCTGCCCGCCTATTGCACCTCCATGGGCCAGGTTCTTCTCGCACACTTGCCTGCTTCCGCGCTCGATGCCTATCTCTTGCGCAATCCGCTGGTCGCGCACACGCCGCATACCATCACATCCCGTCCGAAACTCCACAAGCTGCTCACTGCAGTCCGCCAGAATGGTTTCGCAGTCGTCGACCAGCAACTGGAGATTGGATTGCGCTCAGTCGCCGTTCCCGTACGCGACTCGTCCGGAAGCGTGGTCGCAGCCATCAACGCGAGCGCACAGTCAAGCCGCATTTCCCTGCAGGAACTCGAGGAGCGCTTTTTGCCCGTGCTGCGATCGACCTCGGAGGATCTGGGCCACCTGCTCTAAACCCGCCTAGAAGTCCTCGCGCGCGCGCTCCATGGCTTCGCGCAGAACCGCGAGATCGCCAATGTGGTTGGACAACAAGAGCACGAGCCGGGCGTTGACGATCTGGCTTTGCGACTCGTCCAGATCGCGGTGCATGGCGATGAGCGCCTCGTAGAAATCATCGGGCCGCTCGAGATTTGGTGAAGTGTTTAGTCGCGGGTCCATCGCAATGCTCCTAGTGGGTGCAGGCGGCGCGGGCCAACGCCGAGCCGACCCTCGTTGCGCTCAGTCTGCGCCCGCGGGCGCAGACGTGTTGATCGGGCCGAATGAGATAGTAGGTTCCGGCTGCGAGGTCATAGCGTTTTGCGAGTAGGCCCTGGGCATCGCGCACGAGAAGCCCGGCGGGCGCGGGTGCGGTCGGCTCGCCCTCACCCAGCTGCACGGCGAGGAACTGCAATCCTGCGTGTTCCCCAGCAAGGACCGCGAATTCCCGCCCCATGGCATCCCCGCCCTCGGCGGCAAGCGCATATAACACGGTGAAACCCGGACCCAAGAGATCGAGCAACCAGACGCCTTGACCGTCAAGACTAAGCGGGGCATCCAGGCACGAAGCGCCAGGCAGCATCGTGCCGCGAAAGGTCTCTTCATCCGCCGTATTTAAGGGTGAATTCGAATACGTCGCCGGCAGCGACAGTCGACCGCTGTTGACCAGGGTGCGGGCAAACTCGTAGCGTTTGGCAAGCCCGAGCGTGGCATCGCGAAAGGTCCGGCTAATCGCACTTTTGGGCGTGATGAAATCGGTGCTGCGAGTCGAATTGAGGATGTTTTCGTCGGTGGCAGGGATGCGTTCCTCCTCGTAGCTGGCCAAAAGCTCGACGGACGCGCGTCCGGTTAACACCCAGGCCAGTTTCCAAGCCAGATTGTCGGCGTCCTGCACGCCGCCATTGGCCCCGCGCGCGCCGAACGGCGACACGCCATGCGCTGCGTCGCCCACGAAAAAGACGCGCGAATGGGAAAAACGGTCCATGCGGGTACAGGCGAACGTGTACACGCTGACCCATTCCAATTCGAATTCGACTTCGGATCCGAGCATCGCGCGCACCCGGGCCGTGACGCGCTCCGGGTCGCGCTCGAGCGTAGGGTCAGCATCCCAGCCGAGCTGAAAATCGATGCGCCAGACGTTATCCGGTTGGCGGTGCAAGAGCGCCGATTGGTTACGATGAAACGGGGGATCGAACCAGAACCAGCGTTCGGAAGGAAACGCGGCCTTCATTTTCACATCGGCAATCAGGAACCGGTCTCTGAAGGTATGCCCTCGCGCCTCCAGGCCGAGCATTTTGCGTGAGGGGCTTTTCGAGCCATCCGCACAGACCAGATAGTCGCAGGTGAGCCGATAGGGACCTTCGGGGGTGTCAACGCTCAACTCCACGGCCAAAGGGTCTTGAGCGATGCCGCAAACACGGTTCGACCAGCGGATCTCAAGACCCGGGAGCGCATCGGCTCGCTCGACGAGATAGCCCTCGACATAGTACTGCTGCAAATTGATGAAGGCCGGGCGATGATGCCCGCCTTCGGGCAACAGATCAAAGCTGTAGATCAGTTCGTCTCTGAGAAAAACCTTGCCGACATTCCAGCTCACACCCTTGTCGACCATCTTCTGACCGCATCCCAGCCGGTCAAAAATCTCAAGCGTGCGCTTGGCAAAGCAGATCGCCCGCGAGCCGGTCGAGACGGTGTCGTCATCGTCCAAGACCAGCACAGGAATGCCGCGCTGGGCGAGATCGATGGCCATGCTCAGGCCCACCGGACCTGCGCCTACGACGATGACGCGATGATGGACGCTCTCGGCGCTGTCCTGGTCCAACGAGCGCCGGTAGACGAATTCATGCGGCTGATCCGAACCCATCCCGGTACTCGGAAATCAGCCCTCCAGGGCGTTCCAAAGGTCGCGATCGCGTTCGGCCGTCCAGATTCTGGGGTCGGGATAGGTGGTGGCCTCGTCGTAGGCGCGCGAGACGTCAAAGGGCATGCAGTGATCGAAAATGACCCATTTTCCGTAGCGCTCGCGCATGCCTTCATAGGTCTTGCGATAGACGTCGCGCAAGGGGTCGCCAGCGCGGGCGCAGCGCGCCACTTCCTGAAACAGCATTGTCACGAACGCGCGGGTTCCTTCGAGACCGTCATGGATCTCGGCGGGCGTCTTCAAAGCAGCACCTCGTCCCGGAACGAGCTTGGCCGGTCCAAGCGCCGCAAGCGCGCTCAGTGTCGTGGGCCAGTCCTGCAGGTAGGCATCCCCCGTGTACGGAGTGGATTCGTACTCGACCAGGTCGCCGCTAAAGAGGACCTTTTCCCGCGGCAGCCAGACCACCGTATCGCCCTTCGTGTGGCCCCGCCCGAGTTGCATGATTTCGACCTCGAGTCCGCCCATGCGCAAGGTCAGCCGCTGCTCGAAGACCAGCGTGGGCCAGGTCAGTCCAGGGACGGATTCGACCGCCTGAAAGAGTCTAGGAAAGCGCTCGATCTCGCTTTTCATGTCCTGGGCGCCGCGCTCGACGATCAGATCGTAGGTATCGCGACTGGCGATGATGTGCTGGGCGCCGTAACCGCTGGCGCCGAGAACGCGCACCGCGTGGTAGTGGGAGAGCGTAACGTACTTGATGGGCTTGTCCGTTACCGCTCGTATGCGACGCACCACGTCCTGCGCCATTACCGGCGTGGCCTGTGTGTCGATTACCATGACCGAATCATCGCCGATCACGACTCCCGTGTTCGGATCACCCTCGGCCGTGTACGCCCAAGCATGTTCCGAGAGCTGCTCGAAGGTCACCTTCTTTTCGACCAGATCGGCCTGCGAGGCAAATTTTTTTTCCGCCATGACTGTCTCCTGTGGATCCGTTTTTCATCTTACCGGATTGTCAGCTGCCCGTTGTAGGCGCATCCGAACGCGTCTTGAGCGCCTGCCAGATGCGCTCGGAAGTCACTGGCATCTGGAGCTCGTAGACGGCCGGGCCGACGCCGGAGCGCGCGAGCGCATCGACGATGGCATTGACGACGGTGGGCGTCGCCCCGATCGTTCCCAGCTCGCCCACACCCTTGACTCCTAAGGGATTGGTCTTACACGGGATCGACTGGTCTAACTCGGTCTTGAAGTGGGTGAAGACGTCGGCGTGGGGTATGGCGTAATCCAGAAAGCTCGCAGTCAGCAGCTGTCCCGACTCTGGATCGTAGGCGAGCCTCTCGGATAGCGCCTGCCCGATCCCTTGGACTGCCCCACCTTCGAGTTGTCCCACCACGATGAGCGGGTTGACGACCCGGCCCACGTCGTTGACCCCCGCGTAGCTTACGATCTCGACCGCTCCGGTTTCAGGATCGATCTCCACCTCGCAGACATGACAGCCGTTGGGCCACGTGGGCCCAGCGACGCTGCTGGTCGAATCGACGTAGATCCGTGCTCCTTCCTGGCGGCCGGCGAGCTCGAACAGATCGATCTTGTGATCCGTCCCGGCTACCCGAAAAGCCCCGTCGACATATTCGATGTCCGTCACAGGCGCCTCCAACTCCGCGGCGGCAAGGTCGGTTGCCTCGTGCACGACACGTTCGGCGGCGACCGTGATCGCCGAGCCACCGGTAAAGAGGGATCGGGACCCGGCGCTTCCAAACCCTTCGGCGCGGTCGGTGTCGCCTTGCAGGATCCTGATCCTCTGGATCGGCACCTTGAAGATATCGACGGCCAGTTGTGCATAGCTCGTCGCGATGCCCTGACCCATGGCCTGGGTCGCGGAGACGATCTCGATGAATCCATCGGCTGCAACGTTGATCGTCACGCGTTCCTCGAAGGCATTGCCACCCGTCCATTCGAGAAACGTCGCAATGCCCCGCCCGCGCAGTCGTCCCCGTGCGGCCGAGTCCTTCCACCGCGCTTCAAATCCGCTCCAGTCGGCCAGTTTGAGCCCCTGCTCAAGAATCGATTCGAAGCGACCGCTGTCATAAGTCTGTCCCATCGCGTTCTTGTAGGGCATCTGCTCCGGCCGAATCATGTTGCGTCGTCTCAGTTCCGCCCCGTCGATGCCCATCTTGCGGGCTGCGGCATCCATGAGACGCTCGATGATGTAGATCGCCTCCGGCCGACCGGCACCGCGATAGGGGCCGGTGGTCGCGGTATGAGTCAGGACGGCCTTGAGATCGAAATCGATCGTCTGAATATCGTAGATGCTCGTCGTCACCCACGGACCGATCATGAGCTGAATCGCGATCCCCGGCGCCGTCGGATAGGCTCCGACGTTCGCAAGTGAAGCCACCCGCAGCGCCAATACCTTGCCCTGGGCATCGAGGGCGAGTTCGGCTCGGCTTTGGAGATCGCGGCCGTGAATGGCAGACAGGAACTCCTCACCACGCTGTGCGATCCATTTGACGGGACGCACCAAGGCGCGCGCGCAAAAAGCCACCACGGCGTCTTCGGGGTAGATTCCCGTTTTCATGCCGAAACCGCCGCCCACGTCACCCACCAGGACGCGAACCTTGTCGCGCGCGATCGATAGAATGTTCTCGGCGAGCGTATTGCGAACGCCGGTGGGCATCTGGCTGCTCATGCGAATCGTGATGCGCTCGGAGACCGGATCGTACTCAGCCAGGACCGAGCGAGGCTCCATCGGACACGGCGCCAGGCGTTGGTTGTTGATGTCCAGGGCGACCACGTGGGCCGCCTTGGCGAACGCCTCGCTTGTGGCCTTCGCGTCGCCGTGGCGCATCGCAGCGCAGATATTGTCTTCGACCTCCTGCCACACGCGAGGCGCATCGGCCTTAACCGCGGCAGCGCTATCGGAGACAAAGGAAAGCTCTTCGTACTCAATCTCAACCCGGTACATGGCATCCTGAGCCGCCTCGCGGGTGGTGGCCACGATCGCCGCCACCGCTTCGCCGACGTAGCGCACAAAATCCACGGCCAGGGGGTAGCGTGGCGGAGCCGACATCGGCAGCCCCCCGGTGCGCTTAAAGGGGACCGCCGACGGGATCGCTTTGATCCCGGCCTTCACGAGATCGGCTCCGGTATAAACCGCAAGCACCCCCGCGACTGCCAGCGCGGCAGTCGGGTCGATGGACAAGATGCGGGCATGCGGATAGGTGGAACGCACGAACACGAGATGCGTGAGTCCGGAGACGCGCGCATCATCGGTGAACAGTCCCCGTCCGGTGACCAGCGCAGGATCTTCGAGCCTGCGCACAGCCTGCCCGCTTCCAAAGCGACCGATGTCGCTAGGCGCGCGATCGTTCATGCGCCCCCCGCTTGCGTGGGCGAAAGCGCGCCGGCCGCCTGCTTGACCGCGGCCACGATGTTGACATAGCCGGTGCAGCGACACAGGTTGCCCTCCAGCGCGTGCACGATCTCTGCCTCGCTCGGCGCGGGATTCTGACGCAGCAGGCACGCCGTCGTCATGATCATGCCAGGGGTGCAGAACCCGCATTGCAGTCCGTGACAGTCGACAAAGGCCTGCTGGATCGGGTGCAGCAGGGCGTCCTGGGCCAATCCTTCGATAGTAAGGACATCGGCACCTTCGATCTGTACCGCAAGGACGGTGCAGCTCTTGACGGATTGACCATTGACCAATACCGTGCACGCGCCGCACTGGCTGGTATCGCATCCCACGTGGGTACCGGTGTGCGCCAATGGATCGCGCAAGACGTCCACAAGCAACGAGCGCGCTTCGGTCTCGATCCGGACCGGGGCACCATTTAAGCGAAAGGAAACCGTAGACATGATAAGGAGGAGGATTGTTGGACTTCCATGGTAACGCGGGCCGAACGAGCGCGCTTGAATCGCGTCAATTCCGACTCCGAATGGACCGGCCAGGGCTCGCCCCTTAGAATGGGCAGAGCTTTTGATCTCCCTTGGCTGGCGCGCGCATGAACGCATCGATATTCCCGAAGGCCTCACCATGCGACGACCGAAGCCCCCCTTCGGTGTTCGATGTGATTATCATCGGGGCCGGCTTTGCCGGGATCGGCATGGCCATCGCGCTACGCAAAGCGGGTCATGAATCGTTTCTTGTGCTCGAGCGCTCTGCGACCGTGGGCGGCACCTGGCGCGACAATACCTATCCGGGTTGTGCCTGCGACATTCCTTCTTTTCTGTACTCCTACTCTTTCGAACCGCGGGCCAATTGGAGCCGCCTGTATCCGTCACAACCCGAAATCCTCAACTATCTGGGCGAGTGCGTCGCGAAGTACCGACTATCCGTAAACATTCAATTCGAAACCGAAATCGTGGAAGCAAGCTATTGCGAGAGCGAACAGGACTGGTCGATCACAGCAAAGACGGGGAAGAGGTACCGAAGCCGCTTTCTCGTCAGTGCAATGGGAGGACTAAACCGTCCGAGTCTGCCCCAAATCGAGGGGCTCGAGCGCTTCCAGGGAGCCACCTTTCACTCTTCGGCGTGGAGACACGACCTTGACCTCTCGGGTCGCAGGGTTGCCGTCGTCGGGACCGGGGCAAGCGCCATCCAGATCATCCCGGAACTGGCCAAGAAAGTCGAATCGCTCCGCGTGTACCAACGCACGCCGCCCTGGATCCTGCCGCGGGCCGATCGGGCCATTGGTCCATGGGAAAAGCGCATCTATGAGACGATTCCGGGTGCCCTTCGCCTTTTGCGCAACCGCATCTATCTGCGCCAGGAGATGCTGGGTTTGGGATTCGTGAGGCGCACGCAGATCCTAGGACGTGCCGAAACCCTGGGGTTGCGCTTTCTGGAGCGCAGTGTCCCTGATGCGGCCTTGCGTGCGCGCTTGACGCCACGTTACCGGATGGGGTGCAAGCGCATTCTCATCTCCAACGACTATTTTCCAGCGCTGGGTCGACCCAACGTCGAGTTGATCGATGCGCCGATCGTGCGCTTCACAAAGGAATCCATCGTCACCGCGGAGGGGGAACGTCCCACGGACGTGGTCGTTTTCGCGACCGGTTTTCGGGCGACCGATCTGCTCTCGCCTCTACGCATCCTCGGAAGGGGTGGAGCGGATCTGAACAGCGTCTGGCAGGCCGGAGCGCACGCCTATCTCGGAATGACCGTTCCGTGCTTTCCAAATCTGTTTCTTCTGGTAGGGCCCAATACCGGCCTGGGTCACAACTCGATCGTCTTCATGATCGAAGCGCAGGTTCGCTACGTCATGAGCTGTCTTGCCCTCGCCTCCCGCAAAGGCGCTCGTGCCATCGAGGTTCGCCAGGATGTCGAGGCGGACTTTAACGAACGGCTGCAGAAAGACATGTCAAGGACGATCTGGGCGACCGGTTGCCAGAGCTGGTACATGGACGATCGCGGCAAGAATGTCACGCTCTGGCCGGGATTCACCTTCACTTACTTCTTTAGGACCTGGCGCGCGAAATCGGCGGATTTTCGGCTTTCGTGGAAGGAAGGTCTCCCCGGGGCCAACTTCAATCCGGCGGCCGATTACCGAACGATTCGTCCAAACGACTGACGCTAGGTCGGCTCTGAGTTAACATTCATTCCCGAGTTGTTCTCATTTCCGGCCGCGCGAATCGCGGTTTAATCCATTTCGCGGCTCTATGGTCAATAAGATCGTCACTTCCGCTGCCTTGGCACTTTCGGACGTGCAAGACGGGGCCACGATCATGATCGGAGGCTTTGGCGGGGCCGGACAGCCAGCGTACCTGATCGACGCCCTCATCGAACAAGGGGCGAAGGACCTGACGATCATCAACAACAACGCGGGCAATGGCGAGCTTGGGCTGGCCGCGCTCCTTAAAGCACGTCGCGTGCGCAAGATCGTCTGCTCGTTTCCTCGCCAAACCGATTCCCAGGTCTTCGACGGCCTGTTCCGAGCCGGCGCCATCGAGCTTGAACTCGTCCCGCAAGGTAATCTGGCTGAACGCATCCGCGCGGCCGGGGCGGGTATCGGCGCGTTCTACACGCCCACCGGCTTTGGCACGGAACTGGCCAAAGGCAAGGAGACGCGCGAGATTGCTGGTCGCAACTATGTCCTCGAGTATCCCTTGCATGCTGATTTCGCGCTCATTGGGGCCGAGACGGGGGACCGTTGGGGCAACCTCACCTATCGAAAAACGGCGCGCAACTTCGGACCCATCATGGCCATGGCGGCCAAGGTTTCTGTGGCGCAGGTCAAACGCGTTTTGGAGCTGGGTGCGATCGATCCCGAGGTTGTGGTTACGCCCTCGATTTTCATCGACCGCGTCGTGGTCGTCGCCCCGTCCGCTCAGGAGAGCCTCGGATGAAGCGACTCACGCGCGACCAGCTCGCAGCGCGCGTCGCCGAGGACATCCCGGCGGGCGCGTACGTCAATCTTGGAATTGGTCTGCCTACGCTTGTGGCAAACCACCTCCCCCCGGAGCGGGAGGTCATCTTGCACACGGAAAACGGACTGCTCGGGATGGGACCTGCGCCGCCTTCAGGAAGCGAAGACTTCGATCTCATCAACGCGGGCAAGCAACCGGTGACTGCGCTCGCCGGCGCAGCCTACTTCCACCACGCCGACTCGTTTGCGATGATGCGGGGCGGCCACCTCGACATCTGCGTGTTGGGCGGCTTTCAGGTCTCTGTCAGGGGCGATCTGGCCAATTGGCACACCGGTGCTCCCGATGCGATCCCCGCCGTGGGGGGCGCAATGGATCTGGCCATCGGAGCCAAGCGCGTGTTCGTGATGATGGAACACTTCACCAAGGACTCCAAGAGCAAGATCGTGAGCGAATGCACCTATCCGCTCACCGGCGTGGCCTGTGTGAGCCGCATCTATACCGACCTCGCCGTCATCGATGTCACGGCCGAGGGCCTGGCGGTCATCGAGATCTTCGCTGAGCTCAGTTGTCGCGAACTCGCGGCCCTGGGTTCGGTCCCGCTGTTGGATCACACGCGCTAAGAAAAAGATATCGGGGCATTGCGTCAGACGGACGAAGTGCATTTGGATACTGGCTGTCGACGCTCAGAAGGGCTCGCAGGTTCGATAAAGGCAGCAGCGACATGGAGCGACATTTGCTATTCGATCCGGCAACATGAGCGTCAAGACCAAGCAGCAGTCGATGTCGGCACTCGGCTTAGCAGCCCTCGGTGTGGTCTACGGCGACATCGGGACGAGCCCGCTCTATACGGTCAAGACGGTGTTCGATCCCACTATCGGGCTGCCTTGCAACCA
>JBEKVI010000079.1:0-16373 GCA_049514215.1 Burkholderiaceae bacterium | reverse complement strand
CGCAGTGGTGGGGATTGCCCTCTACAGCGCGGTGACGGCACACCGGACGGATCAGGTTCTCGTAGTCGATTCGAATTTGATCTACGCTTTCTTCGCATGCGCCCTCTTACTCGGGATTTTGATCACGCTGCCGATCGGAGGCGCGGACATGCCGGTCGTCATTTCGATCTACAACGCGCTGACGGGTCTTGCGGTCGGTCTCGAAGGATTTGTACTCCAAAATCCGGCACTGATGATCGCCGGGATGGTTGTTGGCGCAGCGGGACTGCTACTGACCATGTTGATGGCCAAGGCGATGAATCGTTCTGTGAGTAATATATTGTTTACCAACTTCGGCGAGATACCGAAGAAGAAGGCAGGCGCGATCAAGGGCACCCTCAGGCCGGTCGAAGCGTCGGATGCGGGCATCGCAATGCACTATGCTGCAAGCGTGATCATCGTTCCCGGCTACGGACTGGCCGTCGCCCAAGGACAGCAGAAGCTCTATGAGTTTGTGAAACTTTTGCAGAGCTCCGGGGTTAGCGTGAAGTTTGCCATTCATCCAGTGGCGGGCCGCATGCCGGGGCAGATGGATGTGTTGCTCGCCGAGGCGGGGGTACCGTATGACCTTATCTTCCAGCTTGATGATATCAACGGTGAGTTCGCCAATACCGATGTGGCACTCGTCATCGGAGCCAACGATGTCGTCAATCCAGCCGCGCGGACCGATAAGTCGTCACCCATTTACGGCATGCCTATCCTGAACGTCGATCATGCGAAACACATCTATGTGGTCAAGCGTGGCGAGGGAAAGGGGTATGCCGGGATCGTCAATGGGCTCTTCTACGCTGAGAACTGCAACATGGTTTACG
The DNA here is from genome assembly GCA_049514215.1 of Burkholderiaceae bacterium. GTDB lineage: Bacteria > Pseudomonadota > Gammaproteobacteria > Burkholderiales > Burkholderiaceae_D > BOG-994. The sequence continues at coordinate 15,522 of JBEKVI010000079.1, read as the reverse complement.
GCGATGCCCAGGCCGTATTGATTAAGATGATTGAAGGTGTCCGCGGTCTGAATGCAGCCAAGGCCGCCTGATGCGTCAACGCCAGGAAGGGCGGAGTTATTGGTGTGCTTGCCACAAGGTTGCGTAGCCCACTCGACGTGTAAGACCGTCGACACAGCGGCTGCGCCACCTGCCCTGGTCTGCCACCATAAAGCGGTTTATCCACTACGCCTGGTTCGGCACGTTGCAGCGTGCGTTATATCCTCTTCATCCCCCGCGCGACCCTCAATGGCATGGCAGTGCGGCCCAAAGCCTGGATAGGCGGGACTTTAAGCATGCAAGCGCATGCATGTCTGCGTGTCGTCGCACAGGACATCTCGTGCGCAAGCACCTTTAGCAAATGCGCGGTAACGGGTCGTCCTCAAGCTCATCTAGCATGCGTTGGCCGCCGAGACCACGGCCACAATCCGACCCTCGCACGCCAGATAGAGAGGATCAAAGCCCAGGAGTTCGCAGACGGATTGCACACCCTCGTCGATGGGGATGGCAGCCTCGTGGAGACGGACCGCCATATTGGTCGCGCGGGCGATCTCATTGGCGACGGTGGCGAGCCCTCCTCTCGTTGGGTCGCGCATAAAACGCAGACCGACAACACCGAGCAGTGCTTGGGCATGCGGGAACACACTGCCGGCATCGGAGACAAGGCTACTGCTAAAAGCAAACTCCTCACGAGCCAGGAGGATTGCCGCTCCATGATTGCCTACCGGCCCACTTACGAGCACTTGATCCCCTGCTCGAATGGTCTGCATCCCAAGCACGGTATCGCGGTGTCGAAAGCCGATGCCTGTGGCAGAAAGATAAATGCCATCGCATTCGCCTTGAGGAAGCACCTTCGTGTCACCTGCGACGATCATTACCCCGCAGGCGCTGGCTGCCGCTCCACAGGCACGAATGACCCGACGTAACAGTTCGATCTCCAAACCCTCTTCAAGAAACACGCTAAGCGTCAGATACTTGGGCGTCGCGCCGCTCACAGCCAGATCGTTGACCGTACCGTGTATGGCAAGGGAGCCGATATTGCCGCCGTTGAATTCCATCGGATTGACAATGAAGCCGTCGGTCGTCACGACCAAGTCCTGCCCTTCAGGTTGCGGTAAGCGTACGGCATCGACGGAGATGTCCAGAAATGGATTGTGAAAAGCTGGCAGGAACAGTTCCTCGATCAATTGGCGCATGAGCCGACCACCGTTACCGTGCGCAAGGGCGATATGTGTATCCATGGGTAATTAATCAGGTGACCGTGGCCGCAGCGTTTCGTTCGGGATCGACCCGCGACGATAGGTGCTCGGCTGCGACCTCAATGATCTGGCCGTAGCTGATGGCAGCATCGTTGACGGGAAGCCGCGTGGGAAGACAAACCTCGAAACCTTCATGAACGAGGTACATCTCGACAGTCTCGGTGAGCACGCGGTTCTGAAAGACACCCCCGCCAAGGCCAACCACGCAGACGCCGCTGCGTCTTCTAATTTCCATCGCCTGATCGCGCAGTGCCAGCGCGAGACTCGCATGAAAGACTTGCGCTCGCTCTGCAACCGAACGGGATTGGTCGAGCATAGCAACGAACAACGGCCGCCAGTCGCAAAGCAACACACCCCTCTCATCGGGCGCGAGAGGCATGGAAATCGCGGACGTAAGCGTCGGACGATCCGTGCAGAGCGCTTCAAGACGCATCGCGGCCTCCGCTGCGAAGGAAGTGACGGTACAGACGCCCAGTAGCGCTGCGGCTGCATCAAACAGCCGCCCTATCGCGCTGGTCCTGGGACAATTGATGCCCGCGCCATAGGCAGCGCGAAGGAGCGACGTACTGAAGACCGCTTCCTTGCTCCAGGAAAGCCCTGCGTCCCAGCAAAGACCCAGCGCCGAACGCCAGGTTTGGCGACCGGCGATTTCCCCTCCGAGCAGGGGAAAGGGGCGAAAGCTGGCGACCCGAACCCAATTGCCGGGTCCGCCAAGCAGTGCTTCCCCTCCCCAAAGGGTACCGTCTTGACCGAAGCCGTTCGCATCCCAGGAAAAACACAGCATCGACTCACTGGCGTCCAGATTTCGAACAAATTCACCCGCAATCGCGCTGGCATGCGCGAAGTGATGCCAGACCCGATGTAACGGCAGCTCACGATACTGCCCGAGATGCCCGACCTTCATGCCAGGGTGTGCGTCCACGACGATCCGCTCCGCAGCGACACCGTATAAGGACTCGAAATCGGTAATCGTACTCAGCAGCCTGTCGCGTCCGCTCACGCTCGTAAAATCACCGATGTGCGGCGAAATCGCGATCCGATCACCCCAGGCCAGCGCAATAGCATTTTTCTGTAGTGCTCCGAGCGCGAGAGTTGGCTTCGATACACGATGGGGTAGAGCCATCTCCAGCGGACTGCTTCCTCTGCCAAGCCGAATGGGTCGCGCGCATCCGGCGATCACCCTGACGACGGAATCATCTGCGGCGCGCGCGATGGCTCGGTTGTGGTGCAAGAAGCCTGCGGCCACAGTATCGAGCTGAATCTCCGCTTCCGTTGGGTCGGTGAGGATCGACTCCCCCGCCAGATTGCCTGAAGTCGCAACCAGCGCGCCCTGGAATTCGTTGAGAAGTAAATGCAGCAGGGGGCTATAAGGAAGCATCAGGCCGATTTGGTTGAGGCCAGGTGCAACCGACTCGACGACGAGGTCGTTCGGATGGCGTCGAGCGATGACGATCGGTCGTTCAGGTCGTAGTAGAGCGTGCTCTTCTTCGACTGACAATCTAGCGATGTTGCGCGCGAAGTCGAGTCCGTTCGGTCCGCTCAGCGGTACCAGAACGGCGAACGGTTTGCTCGGTCGCCTCTTTTTTTGGCGCAGCCCCTCCACCGCCGCCGCAGAGCCAGCGCTGCACAGCAGGTGATACCCCCCCACCCCCCGAACAGCCACGGTGAGGTCTTGACGCAACGCAGCTACCGCTGCAGCAAGGCTTGATTCGTTTCCTTGGACGCTTGCCGGGCCGACGCTCCAAGAGAGCGACGGCCCGCATTGCTCGCACGCCAGCGGTTGCGCATGATGGCGCCGGTCATGGGGATTTTGGTATTCGCGCAGACACTCCGCGCAGAGCTCAAATTCTTCCATGGTCGTGTTGCGGCGGTCGTACGGCATGGTTTGAAGCAGGCTATATCGGGGCCCACATCGCGCGCAGTTGATGAAAGGATAACGAAAACGGCGCGCCGATGGGTCGTGCATTTCCAGAATGCAATCGCTGCAAACCGAAAGATCCGCTGGGGGGTAGATGTCGCTCGACGCAGAGGGATTGCTAGGGCGGATTGAGAAGGCGGCAAAGCCCCCACTCCCGGTGTTTTCTTCGGTGCTTCTGACGATGGATGCGCCGGGCGGGAGGTCCGTGTGCAGCGCCAATAGAAAGGCATCAAGATTCTCCCTTGAACCTTCCGCATGGATCTCGACCTGACCGCCGTGATTGCATACCCAGCCGAACACCCGGTGATCCGAGGCAAGTCGATACACGAATGGACGAAAGCCAACGCCTTGCACGCGGCCGACGAGCTGCAGGCGCCTCGCCTGGGTCGCAGCTGAGTTCAGCTCAATACCTCGCGCTGGCATCGCCGCCATGTGCCACTTCTCAATGGTTCTCGGGGGCTGCCCGATCGGGCTGGATCAACGAGGGACGACGGTATTTGTAATACGCGGCGCACGCGCCTTCTGATGAAACCATGCACGAGCCGATTGGAGTACGCGGCGTACAAGCCGTACCGAAGATACTGCAGTCCGTAGGTTTCTTGGTGCCGCGGAGGATGGCCGGACACTGGCACGCGGCATTTTCCACGACGGGAATCGTCTTAACGTCGAACCGATGTTCTGCATCGAATTCACGGTACTTCTGCCTGATCTGTACCGCGCTGTCGGGCAGCTCGCCAAGTCCGCGCCATTCAAATGAAGGACGCAGCTCGAATACGTCAGCGATCATGACCTGGGCCTTTTTGTTACCGCCGTAGGTCACCCCTCTTGTAAACTGGTTCTCGACCCTTGCATGGCCTGCGTTGAGCTGCCTGACTAGCATGTGAACCGCTTGCATTACGTCGAGTGGCTCGAATCCGGCAATCACTACAGGACGGTGATACTGCGTCGCGAAGATCTCGTAAGGCCGCATGCCAATGAGCGTGCTGACGTGCGAGGGGCCGATAAAACCCTCTATGCGAACCTCACCCGAACCTTGCACTTCGTGAGAATCGAGAATGCTCTTCATGGCAGCGGGCGTGATGACGTGATTGCAGTAAACCGTAAAGTTCCTGATGCCGCGATCTTTCGCCTGCTGCAAGACGTAGGCGGTAGCCGGTGTGGTGGTCTCGAATCCGATTGCAAAAAAGACGACTTCACGATCGGGATTGTCGACCGCGATCTGCAGTGCATCCATCGCTGAGAGAGCCATTCGGATGTCAGCACCCTTGGCCCTGGCTTTCAATAGACTTTGGCGGCGCGAAGCGGGTACGCGCATCATGTCTCCATAGCTCACCAGTGTCACATTTGGAAGATTAGCAAGTTCGATTGCCGCATTCAGGCGCGGTAGCGGTAACACGCACACCGGGCATCCCGGGCCATGCACCAGATGCACATTGCCCGGAAGAAAGTCCTGCACGCCAAAGTGGAAAATGGCGTGCGTATGGCCTCCACAAAACTCCATCAGGTAGTATTCGCGGCGCGGGTCGACCTCCTCGGAAATCAGTTCGGAAAAGGCAGCTGCCGCAGTGGGTTCACGGAACGCTTCTAGATATCTCATAGCGCTGCTCTTTCAAGTGAGCTGATATTTCATCGAATAGTGCCAGCGTATTTTCGGCATCTTCGACATCAAGACGCGCAATCGCGAAGCCCGCATGAACAATGATGTAATCGCCGAGGGCGACCGGGTCGATCAAGGCGCAGGAGACGTTGCATCGGACGCCACCGATGACTGCTTCGACCCACTGGTCCGGTAGGATGGCGATGACTTGGACCGGAATGGCGAGGCACACGGCTATACCTTCTCTGTGTTTGAAGTGACGACGATGCGATCGGCTTTATACGTACCTAGTTCTTCGTCAAGCCACTCAAGCCACTTGCGGCAGATCGCAGTTAGCATCATGGCGCGTCTACTCCCAGCTTTCGCACCGCTGCGCGGCACGGACTGGACTGAAACCGTCCCACGTCTCCCCACCCCCATTTTGGGCGAGTCGATTTTGCAAGGACAGTCCGCATCTGCGTTACGCATAGAGCAACATGGACCTGATTGACCCGAGGGGATAGAAAATCCTCCGTTCGCAATCTCAACGTCTATCGCTTCGACGTGCTGTGCCCGATGTTTAATTTCCCAGTGCACAACCTGATCGGGCATCTCCTGGCAGACGGACAGCTCATGCATATCGATACGGAAGAGTTGCGAAAGAAAAACGGCTGGCGACCCCAGATCCGCCCCGTTGATCGCCAAGTGACCGAGAAATCCTCTTGGAGTCGTGGGTGTAGATCAGCCAGGAGAGGTACTGACTCCACGCACAAAGAATAGTGGACTGAACATGGATCGTATGTACGACAGCGTACAGACCTGGCTACGCGCAAATGTTTTGTCAAGATGCCAAGGCTGCCCAGTTGAGGCGCGGCCCGCCCCTGCGGCCCGTGTCGGTTCTTTTATGGGGCAATCGGGCGACGTGGGACAGCGCGCACCTGAAGATGCTCCCTCCGTCACTCACGTCGGGTGAAGTGACCCAATATCTCACAACGAGACTCTTCGACCTGGTCGGCAGATGCAAAATCGCGACAAATGCCATGCCAGAGACGCTCGGCATGCGATTGAAAGTATATGGAAAGCATCGAGGCTACTTGCGGAAGCGCCGATACCCACAATAGGAAGATTGGTGGCTATCGTCCACCAACTACCGCAGCTCGCGCCTGCTAGGGGGATGTCCTCGATCCGGCGATCGATCTCGCCACAAGTTGCGCTTGGCTGTGGACTTCCATCTTCTCGAAAACGCTCTTCATGCAGACACGCGCCGTACCGTACGTGATGCCCAGAGCCTTGGCGCAGTCGTGCACGCCGCTTCCCCTGGCGACGAGCTGCGCAAGGCGCGCTTCAGAATGGGTCAATCCGTAGCTGCGCCGCAGTTCGTCGCAGGACATCGGTTCGACGTGCGCACAGCGCGACGCCATGACAAGAACCATCGAGTGGGCTGGCAGGTAACGACCGAGCTCACCGGTCACCGGTATTGCAAATACGGACAGGATATCCTTCTGTTCATGCCGCAGGATGAAGGGCGCGGCTTCATAGCCGCCGCTGCCCCCCGCCTCAAACGCCCCGCGCAGCTCGGCAGCGAGTTTGCCCTGACCTTCGGGGGACGATGCTTCAAGAATGCCCCGCTGCTCCCGTAGTCCCTGCGCTTCGCGCAGGAGCGCTTCCATCGCACGGTTCGCATAGAGCACCTTGCGTTGCGCGTCCACAAGTGCCACGCCCTGCGGCAGCCCGTCAAAGACGTGCGTGGAATTGATGACCTTTTCGGCACGCTCGAGCTTGAGCGAGATCTGCAAGGCTCGCATCAACTGGCGGCTCAGCGATTCAAATTCGCGGACTTCCCTGGCACTGAAAGTCGCCATGTCCGGTGATCGCAATAGCGTGATATTGGCAACGTTGCGCTCGTCGGCCATGAGCGTATTGCCGATGGTGTACTTGAATTTCTGCGGACGCATCCACTCGTTATAGTACGAAGAGCGATACAGGACTCCCGGGTCGCGCAAATAGCGCTCGAGGCGCTCGTTGGTGCGTACAAGCCCGGGTCGATGCAACTGCTTGGTCATACGGATCCAGGGATTGTCCGGGGCGAAGTAGAGCGAATCGAACGACGCGACCCAGCGCGGCTCGACACCCTGCAGAAATATCGGACGTACCTGACGCGGCTGCATGTCGAGGAAGTAGAACGTCTGCGCTTCGGACGGAAAGCGGATCTGCATGAGGCGCATGACTTCGCCCCAGGCCTCGGGCTCAAGCGCCGCCTTGAAGACTGCGTCGGTCAATCGTTCGCGCACGGATACGGGCATCTGGATTCGGCGTTACCTCAAGTCAATGCCACGGACTATAGCAGTGCTTCCTCCCAATTGGGAGGTGTGCACGCCGCCCGGAGCCGCTAATCTTGGATACACCGAAGGGATCGGCAGCGATCCTCATAGCCCGCACCAAAAAGGGGGGGTAACAGGGCCACCGCAGCGAGCCGCTCTTTTGTGAGGCGGACCTGGCTGCACCGCGTGTCGAAGTGCTGCAGGCGCTACCGAAGGAGCAGGAGAAGGCGCGCATGCGCCCCTTCGAATCCTACATGCGTATCCGAGGATCTTATAGAGGAGTTTTCGATGAAACTTGCCGCAGACATCCGGCTCCAACTCCCCGATCTAATCCTGTTCGTATTCCCTCTGGTGGCCGCACTGGTCTTTGCCGGAACAGCCCGTGCGCAGGTCCAGATGGCTGACCCCGGGGTCGAAGGCAGCTACATGAACAACCAGATCCTGCAGCAGCAGAAGCGGGAAGCAGACGCGGCGCGCCAGGCGACCGAGGTCAAAACCACGCCCAACCAGGCGCCACCTGTCGATACCGGCGACCATGGGGCGGGTGCGCTGCGCTACTGGTCCAAGCAGCCCCTCGTCGCCCCGGATCGCAATGGTCTTCTCGGCCGCTGGAACTCCCACGGCGGTGCCGCGATCGGTGGAGCGGGCACTCAGATGGGCGACATCAGCAACATGTTTGGTACCGGCGTCGGCAACATGGTCTCGGGGATGCTGGGAAGCGTGTGCGATTCAATGTTCGGGGGCGGTCTCATTGAGTTTCGTCCGGATTCGCTGGTCAGCATCAGCCCGCGTGGTGACACGCGCGTCATCACCCGCGTGGAGTATCGCGGCGCAGGTGACCACATCGCGATCCTTCCGCAGACTCAGGGGGCCTTCGGCGTCATCGCCTTTTCTATAAAACGCGACCGAATCGTCGCCGACCAACTCGGCTGCAATATGACGCGCGCCGGGAGCGGCACACGGTCTGCGAGTGCACCGATACCTGCTAACGGCGCGGCACCTGACACCGCGCGCGCGTCCGACCCGGGTGGTGTTTTGGCGATCACGTCACCCTTGCATGGGGGTGACCTTTTTCTGTTGCGCCACGACATCGATGTACTACTCACCAATGCGGGCGTCAAACCCTCGGCTGGCGCCACGGCCAGCATGACCTGGCACGCGGCGTGTGAGACACGTGCGCCCGCCTGCCTTCAGGGCATCTCGGCCATGCGCGCCGACAACGCGATCCTCGTGAAAACGGATGCAGGTGGTCATGCGCAGACAGCGCCACTGCCGGCAGGACGCTACTACGTGTTCGGCGCAGTCCAGGTTTCGAACCGGGCCATGATGTGGAACGTGCCGGTGGACCTAAAGTCGGGAACCAATGCAGTCACGCTCGACCAGCGAAACCTATCACCGCTGTAGTCCAGGAAGATCGGTCTCCTCAGACCGCCTCGATCCGCTCGGATCTGAGTGATCGTATCGACGATAGGCGGCAAGTCAATAAGTGCCACGAGTCCTTGTCTAGACGGGGCTTAGAGCCGAGAGCTGGTCCGCCAAGGCGCGCACTGCGATATGCAGTCCTGTCTCCCGAATGGCCGAACAGGACCCTGAGCAGACGCTGGCGGGTCGAAAGAACTGGCATAGCAGCTGACGCGCGCGTCAACCACAGTACGGAGTCCATCACGGCAACGAGTTGCTCAGGGAGCCGACTCGACCGGCTGCGCGTTCACCAGTAGCGATCACTTCGAATAGCTTCGATTCCGAGACGAAAAAATATGCCAACACTTGGGGTTACGGTCCCACACTGCCGATCGACGCACGCAACAATACGTCCCTTAGTTCACCGCAACCGTGACGCGTAGATAGGTCGCCGGAATTGACGTCTTGTTTGGGTCGCGACTTTGGTTCTGGCTGCTAAAGAGTTGTTCCAGTTCGCGGCGCAAGTCGTCGGCACGACCGTTTTTCTCGGCCGCTTCAAATGCATTCATGGTAGGACCATAGAACTTCCTGAAGGCGTCGACGAGCTTTGCCGGACCCTCCGAAAACTCGAATTGATAGCTATCGCGCACACAAGACACGTTCTCCCTGGATACGCCCGCCGCCACGAAACGCTCGATGACGTTGCTCTCGACGCCCCAGGTCATGGGGCTGATGAATCCTTCCGGGGGAGGTGGCGCATAAGCGGCACTAGTCTTCAGGATTTGCGCGACGAGAGTCGGGTCGTTGGGGATCCAGTTCCCCATCACGATGCGCCCGCCAGGCTTGCAGACGCGCACCATTTCCTTCGCGACATCGAAGGGCTTGGGGGCGAACATAGCGCCGAAGATGCTCACCACCCAGTCAAAGGAATCGTCCTTGAGCTCATTCAGATCGGTCGCATCACCTTCCTGGAAGTGGCAATTCGACAATCCTGCATCCCTCGCGCGCCGGTTTCCCGCTTCGACCAAATTCCTCGCGATATCGACACCAAGAACCTCGGCTCCGAGCTGGGCCTCGGGCAGCGCGGTCGTGCCGTCACCGCATCCCAGATCGAGAACCTTCTGCCCCTTTGCGATGCCAAGTGATTTGACGAGAGACTCTCCACTCGTTCGCATGCTTTGCGCGATGCGTGTGAAATCCCCTTTTTCCCAAAGCGCCTTGTTTGGATTCATTCGCGTTCTCCTCGGGTAAGCACTTTCGGCGAGACTAACGGAGGTGTTCCGCCCTTCATTGGGGTCGCCGTAACGTCTGGACGAGTGCCGGGCACAGGTGTCCGCCATCTTGGTCCAGAAGCAAATTCTCTTGGGCCTCCAAATTCGACCTCGGATTTCTCGGCGCTTGGACACTAGGCGAACCCCTTTTTCGCCAACTTGGGAAGAGCTAGCGGTACGTCCCGAGTGCGCCAGATGAACTGATAAATGTAATTCAGGTACCAAAGCAAGGGCAAGTGATTGCGCTTGTCTCGGTGTGCCAAGAAGCGCACTAAGTCAGAGTAGTTGATGTAGCCCTCGACGCGGCCCTGATCGAAAATCACGTTACCTGAAATGTGCGACACGATCGATCGCGCCGCGTGCGCGTATGCCCAGGGCGTAGAAGTGTTCGTCTCGAGTACCGCCGGTGCCAACAGGAACAGGTTTGGTGCATCCAAAGAAGAAAAAAGGGACCCGAAAGTGCTCAGACTCCGGACCGCAAGACATACTCGGACTGGTCTAGACAGCGCAAGCCACCCCCTCTAGACTCTGACCATCTGATTGTCTGTCCATCCACGACTACAGCGCAAAGGAGGCAGCATGGCCGACCTAACGAAGAAAAAGTTCCTAGTACTGTACCTGGTCCCAACTCAAGTTATGGCCGATTGGGCCAAGACCGATCTCGAAACACGAAAGCCTGCTGAAGAGAAGATGCGCAGCGATTGGGAGCGCTGGATGGGTGATCACGCGAATTTGATCAGCGTTACTGAGGCCGCAGGGAAGACCAAAGTCGCCACGGCGGCCACCGGTGTCACGGATACGAAAAACGACATCATTCTGTACTCCATCGTGGAGGCGGCGAGCCACGAGATAGCGGCTGAGGCGTTTGCGAATCACCCACACCTCACCATTCCCCAATCTTCGATCCAGATAATGGAAGTCCGACAGCTCGGGCCAGCCGGTTAGTTTTCTGCGAGCAGCATTCGGAACCGCTCCGATGAGACCCGCGCATTTTGAACTTGCGGGGCCGTCGCGCTTTCGGAAGGAAGGTTCGTTCTCCGGCGGTCTCGGCTACGAGCGATCTTGGCCGGATTGGGCCACTGACACGTACCGAACTCGTGAATCCGCTTCGGTGTTCCGAGTCAGGCGAGCTAACGCCTTCGCTAAGCGCATGCGCCAGCGAATATCGGCTTAAGCTGACATGCCAGGTTATCGGGACCTAGGCCGCGCCGCTGCCCCTGCTAGTACCGTTATCCGTTGCGGCTGCGCTAGGTACGCCGGACTTGACCGCCCTTAGCTCTCGCGGGGAGCAGCCAAAGCGCGTACGAAAGGACCGACTGAAGTGCGCAGCATCGTTAAAACCCCACGAGAAGGCGACCTCGCTCACAGTCCGAGCAGCTTGTCCCGGGTCACAAAGATCGCGTCTCGCGGCGTCGAGCCGCTGTGACCAGATCCACTCTGTGATCGAACACGGTTCTCCGGCCCAGATACGGTGCAGGGTACTTGGGGAACAGCGCAGGCCCGCCGCTATACCAGCCACCGATAAGCTGGGGTCGCGAATCCGGGCGCGAATATAGCTCTTGACCTGTGCACGGTGATAGGCAGCAAGATGAGATATGGACTCCTGATGGGCCGCCGGCAGAGTCGACAATCCTGCAACCAGGATCTGGGTCACCCCGTCCGCGATCGCCGAGGCAGACTCTGGCGCGAGCGTACCGATGTCCGCAGCCAGAGTTTGAATCATGTTGATCATAAGGTGTCCCGCACCCCGTTGCCCGCTGACCGCGGTGGCGGTCAGCGCCTGAGTGTCGCGCAACGCCGTCCGTAGGGTCTGGCCCGGCAACATCAGCACGTACTGCTGAAACGGGCCCTCGAACCGAAGCTCGTAGGGCCTCGTGCTGTCGTAGAGCGCAAAGTCCCCGAGCCCCAGTCGGGCTGCGCGCCCATCCTGGATGACGTATCCCTCGCCCTGCGTCTGGATGCTAACCAGGAAGAAGTCTTCGTCGGCTCGAGCGATCTTGGCTGGCGTGCGCTTTACATGTTGTGCCGTCGAGGTGACGCGTGACAGTTCCAGCGCGGATAGCGTATCAGAAGTGATCTCGCCCTCGATTCCCGCTTCGCCTGCCGCTGCTTCACATTCCAGTTGGACATAGGTGTCGCAGACCATGTCGGTCCAGTACGCAAGTCGGTGGCGTGGCTCGACGCTTGCAGTGCTAAGTGAACGTGACATGGGCAAAGATTACGCCTCGCGCGGAGTGCTCGCAATACCTCGCGGTCCCGGTTGAGTGTGTGAGTCAAGAATTACGCTACATTCAGACAAGCCAAAGAGATCGTCATTCCTTAGGATCGGCGCTTCTATGTCCCCAATCCAAAAGGAGCCCCGCCATGGCGATCTCGCACCCGAAGTTTCTCGCGGCGGCCGTTCAGGCTGCACCCGTCTTCCTCGATCTGGATGCATCGGTCGACAAAGCGGTAGAGCTGATTTTCGAAGCCGCAAGCAAGGGCGCGAAGCTCATCGCCTTCCCGGAGACATGGCTACCAGGATATCCGTGGTTCATCTGGCTAGATTCGCCCGCATGGGGCATGCAGTTTGTCCAGCGGTACCACGACAATTCCGTGATTTATGGTTCCGAAGAAGCAGAACGGATATCCCGGGCCGCCAAGGACGCCGGAATCATGGTTGTAATGGGGTTAAGCGAGAAGGCAGGGGGCAGTCTCTACATGGGGCAGTGGATCATTGACGCTGCAGGGAAAACCATCGCGCAGCGGCGCAAGCTAAAGCCGACTCACGTCGAGCGCACGGTATTTGGCGAAGGCGATGGGAGCGATCTGAGCGTCTTCGACACTGACCTGGGTAGGATGGGAGCACTTTGCTGCTGGGAACATCTGCAACCGCTCTCTAAGTACGCGATGTATGCCCAAAATGAACAGGTCCACATTGCCGCTTGGCCGAGCTTTTCCCTGTACCGTGGCGGCGCCTACGCGCTTGGGCCCGAGGTGAACAATGCGGCAAGCCGTATCTATGCCGTAGAGGGTCAGTGTTTCGTGCTGGCGCCTTGCGCAACCGTTTCGCCCGAGATGATCAAGGTTCTGTGCGGCGACGACCCGACCAAGCGAAATCTGCTTCTCGAAGGGGGAGGGTTTGCGGCGATCTACGCTCCCGACGGACAGCTGATGAATGACCCTTTGCCAGAGAATGCCGAAGGGATCATCTATGCCGAGATCGATTTGGGAATGATCTCCCTTGCAAAAGCCGCCGCAGACCCGGCGGGACACTACTCGAGGCCGGACGTGACGCGGTTGCTGCTCAATAAGACCCCCGCAGAAAGGGTTGTCACGCGCCAATATCATACGCACGAGGTCAGTCGCTCCAGCGGGGATGAGTCCCCGGCACCAGTCCAGCGCCCTTCCGAAGAAATTGCCGATGTGTCGATGCATCGAGCAGCCTAATGAGTGCCAACCCAATGGAATCGGCCATCCCTGTTCACTTGCGTTGTCCGCGCAGCCGTATGACACGCATCTCCGATGACTACGTACCTCCCTACCCGTCGTTCGTGGCCCGCAACAAATCAGGAATAACCAGGGTCGTCATGGCCTACTTCGGTGTGCAATACAACTCCGACCGAAATAAAGCGGAGGAGGCACTAAAGGACATCATCGAAGGATTTGCGAAGCCATCCGGACCGGGCCACTGGGACCGTGCCCGCTGGACCGATGGGGCCGATGCGAACAACCTGTTGTGCACAGCTTACTGGACCGATCCAGAGCGTTTTGATGCCTGGTTCGAGGCTGTAGGACTCGATTGGACGCGCGTACCGCACCCTGGTCTAGGTACCTTCACCGAGGTCTTGCGCCCGCGCGTCGAGCACTACGAAACCTTGTTCTCGGCGCCCGATCGGCCCGAGGGGATTGCGACCTTAGCGGAGCGGATGAGTGACGTGGTGAGAGAACACGCCTACTGGGGCGGAGCCCGCGATCGGATACCGGCTTCGCAAACCGATGGGCTCGAGCCCGTCGGTGAGCCGTCGATAACACGAAAGGGACGACGCGTAACGGTTCAAGGTTACGACAATATTTGTCTCATTCGCTCCGGACAGGATTGGAGCGATACCGAGGGGGAGGAGCGCATCATGTATTTGCGTGACGTCGAACCGGTGCTGCGAGCTGGGATGGATTTTCTTCGCGATCATGGCCGGTCGATCGGATGTCTCGGGAACCGATATTCGAGCGTTGAGGACGCGGCAGGCCATTCCATGGAGAAAAGTTATGGCATGAGCTGGTGGAAGAGTCTCGCGGCCTTGGAGCGCTGGGCCGAGTCACATCCTACGCACTTGGCCATATTTGGCGCGGCCATGAAGTATCTTTCAACCCTGGGTCCATTGGCCCGACTCAAGTTGTATCACGAGGTCACAGTCGCAAAGGCAGACGAACAGTTCTTCGAGTATTTCAACTGTCACGACCGAACGGGGGTCCTACAACTGGCCTGACTCCTGAACTCCACACTTAGCTAGTCCTAGGTACATCCATACAAAATCGTGGGACTTGGCGCGCGCTAGGCCCTGGCCGATGGCCAATAGCCGTCACGCGCGCTCGAGCGGGAAACGAACCCCCATAACTCGGCACTATTCAAGACATGCGTCCCTCACCAATATCTAGCCCAGATATTCGTGGTAGCTCCGATCAATGCGGAGCTATCGGGCCCAACGCAAAGCCTCTTTTGATCTGGTAACTGTAAACATGTGTTAGCGCGCCTTCAGAAATCCTTCGCAGAGCCGATGGACACAGGCGACAACACTCGCCCTTTCCGCAACGCACCTGCACGGGTTCCAGAATGCAACCTCTCGTTCACTATATCTACACGAGCCGAGCCAAGCGGCAATGGGAGACATGCGAGTTTGTCGAGCTTTTGAAGAAGGCTCGCGAGCGCAATGAAGTGCTCGGGGTGACCGGAATGCTTCTATATGCCGAAGGGAGTTTTTTTCAGGTATTGGAAGGTCCACCGGAGAACGTGCGTTCGCTATTCGCAGCAATTGCCGATGACCGTCGGCACTTTAACGTCACCATGATCATCAAGGAACCGATCCCAAAGCGGTACTTTGCCGAGTGGACGATGGCATTTTCGACGATTTCACGCGAGGAGCTCGCCAATCTATCGGGAGCTAGCAATTTCCTCAATGAAACCGCGGGCCTGACTGCCATCGATGCCGGCCGCGCAAAGAAGCTGCTCATGGCATTCCGACGGGGTCGTTGGCGCAGCGCGCTTTCGGGGCACGGGGAAGTCCAGTCCTCCGAAGTATGAAGAGCTACGTCGAGAGCCTCGACGCCTGCGCACCGTCAATCCCTGCACCAGGCTGCGAAACCCCGCCGTTTTCGTATGCGTTTCAACCGATCGTTGATGTTGTCGCGCGCGAGATTTACTCGTTTGAGGCCTTGATTCGGGGGCCAGGGAACGAGCCCGCTTATCAAGTCCTGCGATGCGTTCCGCCGCAGCTGAAGTATCAATTTGACCGCGACAGCCGTGTCGCTGCAATCGCTCTGGGCGCCCGTCTCGGACTGGACCGAAATCTGAACCTGAACTTCCTGCCGCAGGGGCTGGATAATTCGACCGACGCGATCAAGTCCACGATCGAAGCCGCTGTCGAGAACCACATTCGTCTTGACCGTCTTATAGTGGAGATAACAGAAGGTGAAATGATTCACGACCCGGGGCGGTTTGTGGCACTGGTCAACGAATACCGCGCGATGGGGATTCAGGTGGCCATTGACGATTTCGGCGCCG
>JBEKVI010000078.1:0-16085 GCA_049514215.1 Burkholderiaceae bacterium | reverse complement strand
GATGCCCTCGAGACGCTCCTCGGCGAGGAGTTCTCCACGCGCGAGACGCGTCGTATCAAAATGGCTCTGCAGACGGCGCGCCTGAGTACCATCAAGACCCTGGGCGGTTACGACTTCAGCTTCCAGCCGAGCCTGGATCGGAATCGCATCCTGGCTCTCGCCCAGCTCGAGTTCATTAGCCGTCGCCAGACCGTGCACTTCCTGGGACCGCCGGGCACCGGCAAGAGCCACCTCGCCATCGCCCTGGGTGTCGAAGCCGTCAAGGCCGGCAAGAGCGTCTACTTCGGCAACCTCGCCGAAATCGTCAATTCCATGGCGAAGGCCGAACGCGAGGGCACTCTACGCGAGCGCGTTCGCTTCCTGAGTCGCAATAGCCTCTTGATCGTCGACGAAATCGGCTACCTCCCGCTGGGATCCGGTGGGGGTAACTTCTTCTTCCAGCTGGTCAACGCCTGCTATGAACGCTGCGCCATGATTCTGACGTCCAATCGAAGCTTCGGTGAGTGGGGCGAGGTGTTCGGCGATCCGGTCGTGGCCGCTGCGCTCCTCGATCGCCTGCTGCACCACGCCATCGTGGTTCCCATTGAAGGATCCTCGTACCGGCTGCGGGAACATGCTGATTTAATTCCCGAGCACCTGCGCAACCGACCCACTCCACAAATACCCGCCCCGCCAGAAATAACTCCCCGGCGCCGCGGCCGACCTCCAAAGGACCCCAACCGATCAAAAAAGGGCTGATCTCCACGCTACAGGGTGGGGAATTTTACTTCGACACTTCTGGGGAAAATTCGTCCGACGTTGACAGAGGCCGAAGCGCTGGCCCTGGTGGGCGCTGTATCGTGGACTGCCCCAAAGTACTCCAAGTCACCGGTGCTGGTAGGTCCCATCCAGGATGAGCAGGCCTCGGGCCCCGCCCTGCTGCTTTCCAAAGAAGGGCTGTGTGTGCTGGCCTGCGACGAATTGGCCGGTTGCTGGACGCCGCTGTGCGACAGGATACAAGCGGGGCTGGACCGTAAACTGACCTGGCGCGGCGGTTCCGTGTTGCGTGGGGTCCCGGACTACGTGCTCATCGACGGACCCGGTGCACGGCTGGCAGGGGTCTTCAACGAGGCTCCGCGTGCGGTCGCAAGACAGCGCGAGCGGCGCTTGTTGCCGTCCGAGGACACGCTGGCAGCGCAATGGGGAACGGCATCGTTTTGGTAGCCGTGGTGCGGCCAAAAGAACTTGCCGCAAAGGATTGCGCGTAGCGGGACGATGGTGTATCACATATCCTTGCATATGATTCAGAGAATCGAATGCCCAGCCCGTCACTCCTGTTGCAATCTAACTCTCCAATGTCGGATTAACAGGTCGTGGGTTCTTGTTTGAGCCTGAACAAATTTCTGAGCAGTTGTCGGATGACTGAGCACGAAAAAAATGCGATGGAGGGAGCGGTCAAGAGCCTTCCCCTTGAGTGAGTCATGGCCAGAAACCCCAACTCGCACGACGACCCCTCGCGGTTCATGCTAGTTGATGAGACCGACCGTCGTGTTTTGGATGATCTCTACAGCGAGTGGCCCAGGACTTGGGCAGTGCTGACGAGCGATCCCGCAAGAGGGGAGACGGAGGAGGCTCGACTTAATTGCGAACGAGCGCAAGCAAGATATGGAGCCGCTGTTCGGCGAATAGTGCCTGGGACTACATGGCGATTTAAGTGCGAGTCGGCAACTCCGAATTCCGACCGACTGAACCCGAAAAGCAGCCGCCCAGTGGAAGAATACGTTTCAAATTGGACGTGCGCCGGATTGGCGGCATCCTGTCAGGAGGTTTCCCGGATATGTGCCGCGGCTACCCGATTTTTAGCGATTTTCGCTCCAAAGCCTCCTTTAAATTCAAGACCTTAGAACTGCTTTTTTTGGATTGTGATTCCGGTTGTCGTGGGTTCGAGTCCCACTAGCCATCCCATTTCTGCCCATTAGACGGTCGCCGCCGGAGCCAGCACTCTAGGGACAGCGATTGAGTTCGCTCGTGCTAGTTTTTCACCCCCCGGCGAACGTTCTCTCAAAATTTTTCTATCGTTTCTCCCGCCTGGGAGTTCACGTTCAGGACCTGTCGGAGAAATTCGATAAGTAACCGAACGCGGGTGGGCAGTCGGTCGCGACTCGGAAACACGGCCGATATGGGACGGTCATGCGCCTCATTCCACTCGGGCAGCAAATGTACTATTTCACCGCTCTGGATATTCTTTACCACAGCGTAGTCCGGCAGCAACGCAACCCCTGCGCCACAACGAACAAACTCACGAGCCGCGATTCCGGAGTGGGTCTTAATGGCGGCATGGAGGCTCAGACTCAATTGCTGGGCCGTCTGTCCATGAACCAAATGCAATCTCTCAGGATGTGGGAGTTGCGTAATGATGATCCAGGGGATGTCGGTCAGGTCTGCAGGCTTATTGATCCGGGGGTGCTGACCAAGAAGTTCGGGGGACGCGCATAGGAGCATTCGCGCTGTGCCAAGCTCCGTGGCGTAGAGTGCGGTATCCGGTAGCGGCCCAACGCGCACTGCAAGGTCGAATCGCTCTTCAATCACATGTGAAATCGAGTCTTCGAGTACGAGGTCGAACGAAATGTCGGGATAAAGCTTCCGGAAGCGCGCCAAGTGTGCGATCAGAAAACTCACGCCGACGTTATAGGACGACGTGAGTCGGATGACTCCGCGAATGCTTGCCTGGTTCGACTCCACGGCTGCGAATGCGTCTTCCCCGGCCGCGACCATCCTTCGGCAGTGCTCATAAAAGGTGGCCCCCTCCTGCGTTAGCACCAGCGCGCGGGTACTGCGGGTCAAGAGCTGTGCGCCTATCCGACTCTCGAGGGCAGCAATATGGGCGCTCACGATCGATTTCCCGAGACCCAGCGCAGTCGCGGCTTTCGAGAACGAACCGCGCTCCACGACCTCGGTAAAAACCGCCATCCGGTACAGTTCCTTAATCATTCGCCTCCCTCCTTCCGAGGCGCCATTGTCCTGTTCTGGCGCACTATGATTCCTCTTTTCTGCGACTAGTTCCGTTTTTACGAACTGATTATAGTTTGCGGAATAGTGGAAAAGCCAGCCAGTCGCTGATCGCGATCCCAGTCTGGCTGACCTCAGAATTGGAGACAGAGCATGAGCGGACCCCTGTCCGGAATTCGCATTGTTGACATGACGTCGATGCTGTCTGGGCCCTGGGCGGCGATGATTCTTGCCGACCAAGGAGCCGACGTCATCAAGGTCGAGATGCCAGGGACCGGTGATCATGTCCGCTCGCTTGGAAATCAGCGGGCCGGCATGTCAGCAATGTTTCTCAACATCAATCGAAACAAGAGATCCGTGAGCATTGATGTCAAACAGCCGCGCGGTCGTGAGATTGTTCTTGATCTGGCGAAGAACGCGGACGTGTTCATGCAGAACTTCCGACCAGGCGTGGTCGACCGTCTCGGCGTGGGTGAAGCGGACATCCGTCGGGTTTCACCAAACATTCTTTACACATCCATCAGCGGATTCGGTGATTCGGGTCCATGGGTAGGAAAGCCCGTATACGACCCGATCATTCAGGCTGTCTCGGGGCTTACGACCATACAAGCGGGCTCGGATCAAGAGCGGCCCCGCCTGATTCGCACCGTCCTGCCCGACAAGCTCGCTGCGGTCACCGTCGCGCAGTCGATCTCCGCCGCTCTGGTCGAGAAGCAGCGTTCAGGGAAGGGTCAGCACGTGCGGATCTCGATGCTCGACGCGGTGCTCTACTTCTTGTGGGCTTCCGATATGGGGGCTCAGACCTACCCCGATAGCAAAATTGGCAATCAGGAAGCCGCGAGCTTTATCGATCTCATCTATGAGACCAGGGACGGCTATATGACGGTATCCGTGATGAGCAATAAGGAATGGACGGGGTTGACGAAAGCGTTCGAAAAGCCGGAGTGGCTGACCGACGAGCGGTTCGCAACACCCAGTGCTCGCGACAAGCATGTCAATGAACGTCTCCAGATGACCCAGGAAATCCTGAAAACGCGCACGACGGCGGAATGGATGGAACGGCTGGAGGCTCACGACGTTCCTTGTGCGCCGGCCCTCAAACGAAACGATGTCATCAGTCATCCGCAAGTGATGGCTGCTGGAAGCATCGTCGAAGTCGATCACCACGCCGCAGGTCGGCTGCGTCAGGCGCGACCGCCGGCCCGTTTCGAGCGTACGCCGTCGAGCATTCGCCGCGGAGCGCCAGTCCTCGGAGAACACAATGATGAGGTCCTCTCAGAGTTGGGGTACTCGGCCGCGACGCGGTCCGAGCTCCGTGCGAAGGGTGTCATTGGCGGCTAGCCAATTTGAAGGGCCGGCATAACCAGGAAATCGGATGCTTACGACATTGATAGTTGGCGCAGACAAAGGAATTGCCCGCGCAATTTGTTTGCAGCTCCATTCCCGAGGGGATCGCGTGATCGCCGCCTGCCTGGGTGATGGTGAGGTGTATCGCGGCACAGGCATTGATCCCATCGCTGGGGTGGATGTGACCTCCGAAGCCGGAGTCGGGAGCCTTGTGAAAGGCCTACGCGCTCGCAAAGCCACGCTTGACTGGGTATTCCATGTGGCCGGCGTTCTGGGGCTGGATGAGCTCGGCAAGATCGACTACAGCGACATGCGCCGTCAATTTGAGATCAATACGCTCGGGCCATTGCGCGTGGTCGAGGCCTGTATCCCACTCGTTGGGCCGGGCTCGAAGATCGGAATCGTCACCAGTCGCGTCGGCTCATTGAACGACAACGGGTCGGGCGCTATGTACGCCTATCGCGTCTCGAAGGCCGGCGCCAATATGGTGGCCCTGAATCTTCATCACGATTTAAGAAAGCGCGGTATCGCCGTTGTTGCCTTACATCCTGGAATGGTCGCAACCGATCTGACGAAGGACTATCCCGGGGACTTCAACTATATCCAACCGGAAGAGGCCGCGCGAGGATTGATCGCGCGCATGGACGAATTGAGTGTGGAAAGTTCGGGGCAGTTTCGCCACGCCAATGGAGGCACGCTACCTTGGTAGCGAGTCATAAAATTTCACGCCACAAGAGCGAGAGAACAGGAGACAGGTTGCCATGATCACACTTTACCAATACATGCCGGCATGGACGGTTCCCTGCATCAGTCCGTATGTAACCAAGGTCGCGTACTACATGAAGATGGCTGGTCTCCCATTCGAGACTAAGCCGCAGGATTTGACGAAGATCGACCGAGATACACCGGCCGGAAAGTTGCCGTGCATTACTGACAACGATGGTACGAAGGTGAACGACTCCACGCACATTATCGAGCACCTTCAGAGCAAGTACGGCGACGCAATCGACGAGGGTGTTACGTCCCAAGAGCGCGCCACGATGATCGCTTTCAATCGGATGATTGATGACCACACATATTGGGTGGCGGTAATTCAACCCCGGTGGCGCGAGACGGCAAACTGGGAAAAGTATCTGCGCATCATAGCCGGCACGGACGACGTGCCGGCAGGATTGCGTGCCTTCGCCGATGATTTTCGTTTTCGGATCCTTAACGAATTTATGAATGGCGGTTGGGGTCGCCTGCCGGCGGACGCTATCTATCGGCGCGCGCGCACCGATATCGATGCCCTTTCCGGATTTCTCGACGACAAAAAATTCTTCATGGGAGACAAGCCTCGATGGGTGGACGCGCCCGTACTGTCTATCCTGCGACATACGGTTGATACACCGTTCGATTTCGACACAAAGACCTATGCCGCTTCAAAGAAGAATCTGGTCGGGTACATGGGCCGAATGAAAGAGCGCTTCGGGATTTGAGGTGATCGAGAACTCTAGAGAGGCGGCGATTCGCCTCTTCTACTACACCTCGCCCAACGCGCGCAAGGTACTGATGATGCTCGAAGAGGTTGGTCTCGAGTACGAAGTTCACTGGGTCGATATCAGTGCCGGTGACCAGCATCTCGCTTCGTACGGCACGATTAACCCGAATCGAAAGGTGCCCGCGCTGGTTGATCTCTGCGGTCCCGAAGGAAAGCCCATCACTCTCTTTGAGTCAGGAGCTATTTTGCTCTATCTGGCCGAGAAGACGGGGCGGCTTTTACCGAGCGACACGCTGCGACGTTGGAATGTCATTCGGTGGCTCTTCTGGCAGACATCGAGCCAGGGGCCCTTGCTTGGACAGGCTGCCCACTTTGTGAGCCATGCTGCCAACCGCGGTCTCGACGTCGCCTATGCCGCTGAGCGCTATCGAAGGGAGGCGCACAGGCTCTACGAAGTGCTCGATGCGCAACTTGGGGGGCGGGAATTCATCGACGGCGAACTCTCTATCGCCGACCTGGCGATCTTTCCCTGGGTGAGAGTCGCGAAGGGCCAAGGCGTGGACATCGTTGATTTTCCGAACGTAAGACGCTGGTGTGAGGCGATCGCGACGCGACCTTCGGCACGGAAGAAACTGGATCGAGATGAAACAACCAAGCTGGCAGCAAAAACCGAGTATTACACGGACGAAACATGGAATCGGCTGTTTGGCGGCCACAGTCCAACCCGACCCCGTTCGCTATAGCGCGCCTATCCCGCTGACATGGCCCATTTTGTTACTTCTTCGTTAAGGCGTTTGCTGGTGTTCGCCAACAAGCGGCGAGTCGCGAATCGAGTGTCGCGAGGCTTGTTGCCTGCTCGCGATACTGGAGGGGCTTACACCTTTCCTGGAACCGGGGACTGCCGAGTCATGTCCTTAAATCGCGCTTTTGATCAATCGAACTACTACGTCTGCCAAACCCGGCACAACCAGATGGTGAAAAGCGAAAGATGTCTGCCTCCTGGCTAGCTAACTGTTGTCATAACCGTTGAAGAGTCATGACTGAAAACACGCTTACTGCGTTCTCAATGTCCATCGATGGGAAGCAGGTTACCAACGCGAAGACTCTTCGCGTCACTGACCCGGCGACCGCGACGCCATTTGCCCAAGTACCGGATTGCAGCCACGAGCAACTTGATGAAGCCGTCGAGGCGGCTCAGAGAGCTTTCCAGAAGTGGGGCATCGAGCCTATTGACGAGCGTCGGCGTCTGGTCAACACATTCATCGAATCTGTCGTCGTGAATGCAGACCCACTCGCGACGCTGATTACGAGAGAACAAGGTAAGCCACTGGCCAAGGCGCGAAGCGAAGTTAACTCCGCAGTATTCTTCTCTCGGGGATACGCTGCAGTGGAACTAGCGCCGGAGGTGCTTCGTGATACACCAAAACAGCGGGTCGAGTTGCGTCGCCGGCCACTTGGCGTTGTGGGTGCCATCACCGCTTGGAACTACCCGGTGCTGTTGGCGATGTGGAAAATTGTTCCAGCTGTCCTTGCCGGGAATACGATCGTCCTGAAGCCGTCGCCTCATACGCCCGTTGCGACACTGCGACTGGGAGAACTGGCACAACTCATCTTTCCGCCCGGCGTGGTCAACGTCGTCTCAGGCGGAAATGAGCTAGGAGCCTGGATGACTGAGCATTCTGGCATTCGCAAGATCGCTTTCACTGGGTCAGCGCCCACCGGCAGGCGCATCATGGCGAGCGCCGCTGGCAACCTGAAACGCTTGACGCTGGAGCTCGGTGGCAACGATGCTGGCATCGTCCTTCCAGATGCTGATCCCAAGAAGATGGCGCCCGACCTATTCTGGGCAAAGTTTTCCAATTGTGGCCAGGTCTGCGCCGGCCTCAAGCGCTTGTATGTTCACCGAAGTATTTACCCGGCGGTATGCGAGGAACTCGTCAAGTTTGCTGCAACGATAAAGATCGGGCGAGGGACTGAGGACGGGGTGGAAATGGGTCCCATTCAAAATCAGACGCAATTTAGCTTGGTTCTGGCGATGATCGAAGAGGCGGTGGCGGCCGGTGCGAAAGTTCTCTACCGAAGTTCCGTCCCAGCCGGGCCGGGCTTGTTCCTTCCAATCACGATTCTCACGGATGTAACTCCATCGATGCGCGTCGTAAGAGACGAGGTGTTCGGCCCCGTTCTGACGATTACCGCTTACGACGATATCGAGGAGGCTCTTGGGTGGGCCAATGACAGCGAGTTTGGCCTCGGCGGGTCCGTCTGGAGTTGCGATCCGGAGCGTGCGGCTAGTGTTGCAGCTCGACTCGACTCTGGAGGCGCCTGGGTCAATCAGCATCCTGCGATGGGCCCTGACATCCCCTTCGGGGGAGTCAAGGGCTCCGGAATCGGAGTGGAGCTTGGCCGGCTTGGACTCGAGGAATACACCTCGATCCAGGTGTTGAACGTGAATCTCGGCGGTTGAATCGGCGATCTCGGTCAGACAGCAACCACGTCGCTTCAAAACTAGGAGATCGAAACTACTTCGGGACTTGGTTGTCACCAACCGAGCCAGCGCGGATCGAGTTTACCTCGACTGGAGATTCTCCCAATACATAAATTCAGCTCTCCGGCGAGCCGCATCAACCTGGCCAGATTCACCCAAATACGCGGTGGCTCCATTAATAGTCGGCCGTTAGCCCTCCGTGTCCATTCTTTAACTAGATGCCCCTCTTCTAGGGAAATTCCGCCACACCAGCAACACGAAGACGCGACAGGAATTCGTTCATTCAATCGTTCGTGGAAGGGAAAATGTACTTGACACTGGGTATCCGTTAGAGTTTACTATCCGTAAGCAAACTCTAACGGTTAAAAAGTGCTAACCATCGCTGCGGGACGGGTTGATCCGCGCGTCGCCTTTGTTCACTCCCATCTCGAGCGACATGGTCCGGGACATGAGGCTCCGCGTGAGGGGCTTGAGGACGGGTGGTCGGCCATCCTGGATCCTTACCGCGATCGAACTGTGTCCTATCTGTTCTACCTAAGCCCTCAAAAACGGAGAATGTCTTATGACAACAAAACAAATCCTGCGGGCAGCCGCTCTGGTCACCCTGCTGCTGGCCGCTGGTCACTCCATGGGAGGACCCTGGACGCCCGATACCTCGGTTCCGGGTCAAGGCATCGTGGAAGGAATGAAGATGCATACATTCGACGCGATGGGAGCAGAGCGCACGTACTACAGCTTCTACGTCGGCTTCGGCTGGTTGATCGCCGCGTATCTCTTTGGGCAAACAGCGCTTTTCTGGCTCCTCGGCGATTGGGCTGTTGAGGCACCGCGGAGCGCGTTCAGAGTGATTGTCGTCCTCTGTCTGCAGTGGCTTGTCGTCGCCCTTCTGAGTTCTTGGTTCATCTTTGTAGTCCCTGGCGTGCTTGCAGCAGCGATCTTCTTGCTCGTACTCGGGGCAGCCGTATCGGTATCGCGCGGTCGAGTCCCCGCCCCAGTCGAAGCCTCAAGTACGTTTTTCCCAGAGACAGCCCGTGAGCGGGTGGAATAGGGACGTGACGGGAATTTTAACGGCGGTGTTAAGGCCAGGAATTACTTACGGTCCATGAGCACATCGCTTAATTCCGGCCTGCATGCCCTGAATGACCCTACTCGCCTGGCGATATTGCAGCGTCTCGCGCAGGGTCCTCTTGCCGTTGTGGAGCTCACACGGAACTTTGAGGTCACCCGCCCTGCGATTTCACAGCACCTGAAGATCCTGAAGGATGCGGGCTTGGTTAGCAATCGGGTAAATGGGACGCAGCGGATTTACGAAATCGATCCAAATGGGATCGAAGCCCTCAAGGCACACTTCGACTCCCTGTGGACCGAAGTCCTCATCAACTTCCATGCGGCTGCTGCAGGCTCGGCCAAGGCCGCCAAAGAGGAGAAGCGTCATGCTCGAATCAAGAAACCCCCCAGACGCCACCGTTAGAAAGACACTGTCTATCGGCTGTTCGGTAGCCCATGCTTTCACTGTGTTCACGGAGAAGATGGGGCAGTGGTGGCCGGCGACCCACCACGTGGGAGATGTCCCGTTCGTAGAAATCAATCTCGACCGGCGCACTGGGGGGGCGTGGTACGAGATCAACGCGAACGGTGAGCGCGGCGAGTGGGGTCACGTCCTGGCATGGGAGCCACCTCACCGGGTTATCTTGTCCTGGCACCTCGATGCGAAATTTCAGTACCACCCAGAACTGGAGCGCGCCTCGGAGTTGGAGCTCCGGTTTATCGAAGAAGGTCCTTCGCGGACTCGGGTCGAATTGACGCACCGACATCTCGAACGTCACGGCGAGGGCTACGAAGGGCTTCGTGAATTGCTCGACGGCGGGTGGGTTGGCGTCATGGCACAGTTTCAAGAGCTGGCCGAGGCGACCCGAGTCAAAACCTGATGTAGTGATCTTGGATATGACATGTTGTAGCTGGCCGGTGGTCGCGATGATGGCATCACCTGCTAAGTGCCGGTTGTTCAAATTTAATGAAGGGCGCTCCCCCAGGCTGCGGTTATGTCCCCAGACGCACAGACGCGAGCTTCACTCCGTGGCTCAATTTGCACCAAGCCTGGACGCCAGCGCTGCTGCAGTCAAATCGAATCATCTGATGGGGATAAAGCCATGAATCAAGGAAGTAAAACTAAGAGACACTCGAACCTCCCGCTAGTAATTTTAGGTTGCGCCTGTTTGGCACCCTACGTCGCAGCGCGCGCGACCGAAACCGGCTCAACGACTAGCCAGAGCTCGCCACAACTTTCCGCGGTCGCTGCGAGCCATGTGTCGGGGACTAAGTGCCTTGCCGACCTGCGCACCTTTGGTGACCAGTTACGAAAGGACGGATACTGGCTCAACGAGTCCGGCTATGGTTACGGCTACCCAATGTATGGGTATGGGTACGGCTACGGAATGCCAGCTGACGGACCCCAGCTTGTGCCCGGGGCGAATTCGTCCACTGGAGGATACTGGCGGGCTCGGCCGGGCTATGAGGTACGCACCCTACTCACGTCCGCGAATATTCTGGCGCAAAGTGGGCAACAACAAGCATGTGAGACATTGCTTTCCTCGATTCGGGTCATCTATCAAGGTTACGTGAAAGATCTGCGCAGCGGCGACACACCCCGCACCGTCAGAGAAGGCGGTCGCGCGGCAGAGATTGCAGCCGCCCAGCCAGTGGACGGGAGCAACATCTCGTTCCGTTCTGACGATTTGATAGGTACTGAAGTAGTCAACCCCAAGAACGAAGAACTGGGTAGCGTCAACGACATTGTGCTAACTCCAAAGACAGGAAAAATAGCTTATCTGGTCCTCGCCAGGGGTGGTCTGTTCGGGATCGACGTGAAATATGTTCCTATCCCCTGGGGCGATTTCAAGGCGACACCGGGTACGAATCTGCTGGTTCTCGACAGCGTGAGGGCGCGAATGGATGCGGCTCCGGAAGTGAAGGAGGGCGGATTCTCAAAGGGCGGAGAGTACGCGATGCAGAGTCAGAAGATCGACGATTTCTGGCAGGCCAATCTTGGGAAGTAACCGTACTCAGATAGATAGATGGGCCAATCTCGGTCCCCGCTGGCTCGCCCTTGGCCCGAGGGGGGCCGAATGGGCAATAGCCTGTCGTTAATACCCTGTCTCGAAAGTCCTGATTCCAGAGGGTCCAGGATGGGGAGGCGCGATGCCGCGGGACGCGTCGTCTCAGAGAGGTGAAATGCGCCGC
Source organism: Burkholderiaceae bacterium (assembly GCA_049514215.1). Taxonomy (GTDB): domain Bacteria; phylum Pseudomonadota; class Gammaproteobacteria; order Burkholderiales; family Burkholderiaceae_D; genus BOG-994. The sequence continues at coordinate 4,545 of JBEKVI010000078.1, read as the reverse complement.
ACGTGGTGAGCCCGAGTTCTGGCCGTCTGCAATTGAGCTCGTGACCATGGAAGCGAAGTTTCGCCCCGAATCACTAAACGCACCGGTGTTTTTCCTCGAGATGGGCGGACACTTATTTGATCTTCACCGACTCACCGCGATGGTCCCGATGAGACCAGGTATCTCGTCTTGTGCGATTCATTGGGTAGGGATCGCACCTTCGCAATCGCCACCGTAATCTAGGTGGTCGAGGATGCGAGTACGTCGTAGATGATTAGGCCCGGTGAGGACGGCCCTCTGAAAGCTCCGAAAATCGGCGGTGGGGGCTTCACACGCGAGGCCGTAACTAAGCCAGGCGACGTCTGAACAGCCACGCCGCACCGGTCAAGGTAGCGCATCCGATGATGGCAAGCGGGACGAAATCGGGAATCAGAGTCGCGAATCCCGCGCCCTCGAGATAGACACGTTTCGTGATGTCGAGCGCGTAGCGTAGAGGATTGATGATCATGACGCTCTGAAGGACGTCAGGCATGCTGGTGAAGGGGGTTGTGAATCCCGATAGAAGTGCGAATGGCATCACGAGTAGGAAGGCGTAGAGCATCGCCTGTTGCATTGTCTTAGCGATCGACGATACGAACAGGCCCAAGCCCACGGCAGCCAAGAGAAATAGGCCGAGGCCCGCATAGAGGACGAAGAACGAACCCGAAAAGGGAATGTGAAACCACAACTGCGCAATGAGGAGAATTGTGGTTGACTGCCCGAGGCCAATCGCCACGTTGGGGACGGCTTTGCCCACCATGATTTCCGACGGCCGAAACGGCGTTACGAGCAGCTGGTCGAACGTTCCTTGCTCGCGCTCGCGCGCGACCGAGAGTGCGGTTAGCATCATCGTGCCCATCATTGTTAGCGTACCGATCAGACTGGGGATCATGCCCCAGCGCGAGTCAAGATTGGGGTTGTACCAGGCGCGCGTTGCGATCTGGAGCGAGGGGCCGGCCTGACCATGGGCCGTGCCCCAGTCGCTATTAAAGTCCTGCACGACGCCTCCGAGATAGCCCAGGGCCGTGCCAGAGGTGTTCGAATTGCGCCCATCGGCGATGACTTCGAGCGCGGCGCGGCCGCGCCCGAGCAGCTCGCGCTCGAAATTCTGCGGTACGTGGATGACGAGAAGCACACGACCGTCGTTGATCCAAGGGGTAATGTCAGCGATGCGCTCGAGATTCGCCTGGCGCTGAAACACGCCCGAGCCGTCAAGCCGCGCAAGCAGGGCCTGCGACGTGGTGCTGTGATCCTGATCCAGTACGGCGTAGGCGACGGTACTCAGGTCGAGGCTCGCCGCGTATCCGAAAATGAGACACTGGAGGATGGGTGGAAGGAAGATGATGAAACGGCTGCGGGGATCCCTAAGCACCGCCAGTAGTTCCTTGCCCACCAGGGCGAGGATGCGCAGGATCGAGGCGGGCATGTCTTTAGCTCACTCCAGCTCTTTGCGGGTGGCGAAGCGCGTCGCTATCAACAGAGCCGTTGCCATTGCCGCTAGCACACTGAGATTGAGCCAGATGACGCTGCCGACGTCGCCCGCGAGATAGAGCGTCTGCAATAGGGTTACGGCGTAGCGCGCGGGCAGGACGTAGGTGATATCGCGAATGACCGCCGGCATGCTACGGAGGTCGTACAGAAAACCTGACAACATCATCGCCGGTAAGAAGGTGAGGGTCATGGCCAGCTGGCTCGCCAGGAACTGGCTTTTTACCAAGGTCGAGACGAGCAAGCCGATTCCCAGTGCGACGATTAGATAGACCATGGAAGACAGCCAGAGCAGGGCCAGGGAGCCGCGCAGGGGCACATGAAACAGGAATTGCGCGGCGAGGATGCACAGCACAAAGCCGATCATGCCCAGGGCGAAGTACGGAAGGATCTTGCTAATGAGCAACTCCCCGGGGCGCATCGGGGTGACAAATAGCGCCTCAAGCGTCCCGCGCTCCCATTCGCGCGCGACGACCATCGCGGTCAAGAACGCGCCAATGATGGTCATGACCAGGACTATGAGACCGGGCACTAGAAAGTAATGACTGTCGTTGGCCTCATTGAACCAAGTGCGGTCGACCACGACTACCCCTGCGCCCGAAGTCAAATGAGCAGCACTCCACTGCCCAATCACCCCGCTTGCATAACCCTGCATGATGCGGGCCTGGTTAGCGTCGGTGCCGACGACAATGAGTTCAACCTGCGCCCGGCCGCGGTGCCAGCGCAGGCTGAAGTCGGCAGGAATGTGCAATACGCCATCAACCTGGCGCTTCAGGGCCAAGTTAGTCGCCTGTGCCATCGAGGGAACGGTGCGCACCACGAAGTAGGGGGAGAGGCGCAGCGCGGCAATCAGGGCGGTGCTGTCGGAGGAAACGTCGTCGTCTATGGCCGCGACGTGGACCTTGGTCACGTCCAGTGATAATCCGTAGCCAAACAGGAGAATCAGCATGACGGGAAAAACAATGCCTATCGCAATGCTGCTCGGATCACGCACAACCTGACGCGTCTCCTTGACGGTCAGGGCAACGATGCGTCGCCACTTTGCGGCCCACAGCGCTAGGCTCGCGCTCTTTCGGCGGTTCTTCGGTTCGGTGCTCCGCGGCTCCATCATGCGGTCCCCGCGGCAGCAGGTGCGCGCGACTTTTCTACGATGGCGATGAAAGCATCCTCCATGGTTGCCACGCGGCCGGCGCGAACCGGAGCGAGCGCACGCAACTCGTCCGGCGTGCCCTCTGCCAACACCTGACCGCCATCAAGAATGAGAGCGCGATCGCAATATTCGGCTTCCGCCATGAAGTGCGTGGTTACGATGACCGTCACGCCTCCGGCAGCGAGCGCCGTGATGCGTTGCCAGAAATCGCGGCGCGCAAAGGGGTCGGCGCCGCTGGTCGGCTCATCGAGGAAGAGGATGGCAGGCCGGTGCAACAGGGCGGCCGCCATCGCCAGGCGTTGTTTAAAGCCGCCCGGCAATTGCGCGCTGGGCAATCGCACGAAGGGGGCCAATTTGAACTCACTCAGGGCCCAGGAGATGCGCGCGCGCCTGTGATCGCGCTGAAGACCATAGGCGCGCGCAAAGAATTGCAGGTTCTCGCCGACTGTCAGCTGACCATACAAAGAAAACTTCTGTGCCACGTAGCCCAAGTTTTGCCTTGCTGAAGCGGCGCTGTGACGTACGTCCACGGTGGCTACTTTGAGCGTGCCGGCGCTGGCTGGCAGAAGCCCGCATAGCATGCGAAACACCGTCGTCTTGCCAGCGCCGTTTGGGCCGAGAAGGCCGAAGATCTCACCTTGCTTAACCGAGAAGCTGACACGATCGACGGCGATGAAATCACCAAAGCGGCGCACTAGATCGTGAACCTCGACCGCGCAGTCGCCGGCCGTGACGGCAGGGTGGGAATCCGCCCCTGGCGGCGCCGGGTGCTCTTCAGTCTTGTGACCTACCGCCCTATGCAGCAGAACCATGAAGCCGTCGGAAAAGCGGGCCGGCACCGATTGAAGCGTGAGCGCACCCATCGAATATCGATCGTCTGCAGCCCCTCGCGCACCGTTCTCCCGGGTGACCAGGCGCAGATGTCCGGACTCCAGCGAGGCATCGATGACCTCAGGTACCTTGAGGAGCTGCGTCTGGAAGTCGCGCGCTTTCGTGCCTTCTGGCGCCTGGACAACAAACGTGCGACCGAACGCCAGACGAGCAACGTCAGCCGGTGGTGACTGCATCAGTATCTTGCCGTCATTGAGTACGATCACGCGGGCGCAGACCGCGGCCTCGGTCGGATCACTTGTGCTGACGAGGACGGTGAGGCCTTCTTTGATCAGGCTGTGGATTATTTCCCACAGTTCACGTCCAGAGAGCGGATCGACCCCGACAGTCGGCTCGTCGAGCAGCAGCAGCTCGGGCGAGCGCACCAGCGCGCATGCCAAGCCGAGCTTCTGTTTCATTCCGCCCGAAAGCTGACCCACCATGCGCTTCTGGAACGCATCGAGACCCGTCATCGACATTAGGCGCGTGTACCGGTCTCGTCGCTTCTCCGGACCGACACCGTGCATATCGGCGTAAAGGTCGAAATTTTCGCGGACGGTTAAGTCTTCATAGAGCCCGAAGCGCTGCGGCATGTAAGAAATGCACGACTGGATTGCTTGGGGATCGCAGCCCGCGTCGATGTCGAGCACCTTGACGACCCCCGAATCTGCTTTGATCAGGCCGGTCAGGAGTCGGATGAGGGTCGTCTTGCCGGCGCCGTCTGGCCCGACGACGGCCCCCAATGCGCCGCGCTCAAGAGAAAAGGAAATGTCATTCAGGGCCATGACGCTCTCGCCCGTCTCGCGGTGGAATGTCTTGCGCACCCCATCGAGCTTAATTGCGATAGAGGGTGCCTCCGAAGACGACACAGCGGACATCGCTTGGGTCACCAGGCCCTCGTCACATCTAGCGCGGCCGGTGACTCAGCCGATTTCGTGACGCTCTTTTCGGCTGGAGGGTCCTGCGCGTGGGTCTCCCAGCCGCCACCAAGTGCCTTGTAAAGCGCGATTAAGTCAAGT
>JBEKVI010000077.1:0-28353 GCA_049514215.1 Burkholderiaceae bacterium | reverse complement strand
TTGCCAAGGACTCGCAAAGCTACGCCCAGCAGCACCGAGAACAGAAGGACAGTGGCGATACCCCTGGCTTTGGCGATCCGGGTGAGCTGGGGAAAGACGAGCGAGAAGAGAATCTCGATCTCCAGCGACCACAGCACCCAGTTTCCCACCGGAAAAAACGAGAACTGGAAGAACGTCGACAGGCCGAGAAAGGCGAGGAGCGCGCGCAGCAATACGCCCGAATTGACGTCGGTCGCGTCGAGGAAGGTCGCGCACCCGATGAGAAGCGAGAAGTAGAACAGAGGCAACAGGCGCCTCGCGCGATGGCGCCAGAACCAGCGGTCGTCCTGCGCAGTCGCGAACTGGCGGGTCCCGTTGCAATAAGGCAGATACAGGACCAACCCCGAACAAAAGAAAAATAGATTGACACCCAGCCACCCATTGCTGGCCAGTGGATTCGCTGGAAGACTAAACCCCGCTATCGAAAGCGGATGAACGCCAGGCTCGAAGAAGTGCCAGCAGGCATGCTGCCAAATCACTCCCAAAATCGCCAGTGCTCGCAGACCATTGAGAAGTGGGATTTTGGTCATGCGCTCGGTACCTCCTCTGGAGAATCGACACGGTCACGGGGCACTGTCCTTGCGGGTCGAGTGCCTGTGGGGTCGACCGAGAAGCAAGGGGCAAGAACGTTCGGATTCAATCTGGCAACGCCGCAGATTGACCGTGTCGAGCCTAACCCGGCTCGGCGCGCCGAGTCTATGATTTCTGCCGATTGCCGACCGGGAGAAGGGGCATCTGTTGGATTGCCCCATCGTAACGGGGCGTCTTGACGATTGGCGGGCTGGTGCATGTGGATCGGCCTTTGCAGTTCGGGACCGCACGGCAATAGGGACGAGCTGAATAGAGGTTCATCGGTGTCTCGCGAAACGGATACCGGTTTGGTTGCGGCTCATCCAATCAATGGTGTCGATTGGCAGTCGAATTTACGAGTTTTTCTTCAACATCCGACATGGGAGCCAGGGGCCTCCTGAATTCGCTCACGTGCCCAACGGTCCGTCACCCGGATGAGTGTCACGGGGCGCCTAACCTTCCCCCCATTTGCACCAGGCTCCCTTTGTTCAGTGTTTCGGCTGGAATGCCGGATCGCCCATCTGCCAAAGCGTAAAGGCCCATTCATCGGCGGCTTGACTGACGTACTGGGACAGGGCCGATCCAATGCCGTGGCCGGCGTCGTAGTCGATGCGCAACAATACCGGGCGCCCGCTACTGGTCGCGGCTTGCACGCGGGCCGCCATTTTGAGCATGTGCCATGGTCCGACTCGAGGGTCGTTGGCGCCCGTGATGAACATGACGGCGGGGTAAGGTATACCGTCGTGAACGTGGGCGTAGGCGCTCATGGCGTAGAGACCGTGAAAGCCCTCCTCGGTTGAAACCGAACCGAACTCCGGCACATTCGGAGGACCGTTCGGTTCCGTCTCAAAGCGCAGCGCATCGGACATACCGACTTCGTCGAGGACGACGCGGAACAAGCCCGGATCAACATTCAGCGCCCCGCCCATCGGGATGCCGCCAGCGCTTCCGCCATTGGCCGCCAAAAGCCTTCGCTGCGTGTAGCGCCGGTCGACCAGGTGTTGCGCAGTGGCCAGGAAGTCGAGGAGGGTGTTGATCTTCCAAAGCTTCTGACCAGCACGGTGCCATCCGTCGCCGTATTCGCCTCCGCCACGAATGTGCGAGATGGCGATAATCCCGTTGTGCCCCAGCCACGCCTGCACGGCGGGGAAGTAAAAGGGGTCGAGCGAAAGTCCGTAGCTTCCGTAGCCCAAAACAATGGTTGGATGTGAGCCGTCGCGCTTCGCGCCTTTCTTCGAAATGATCGATACCGGAACGAGCGTGCCGTCGTAGCTTGTTGCGAACTCGTCGTGGGCTTCGACTTCCTTCGACTCCGTTTTGGATGGTGGAATCAGGCCGGTATCTGCCGCGACTTTTGTGTCGGCGTCGTAGGCTATTTCACGCGGCGCGTTGACCCAACCCTGGAGATTGAACATGGTCCCGGTCGCGCGCGGATCGCTCTCCAGACCGTAGATGGTGCCCGCGAAGGGCAGTTTGATGACCTCGTTGGTTTTGCCGTCATAAGAGACCCGATGCAACTCGAATGACGCGCCCGCGCGCTCTCCGACGTAGAGGGCATCGCCGGCAGTCACGAAGGTATCCAGGACATTCGGCCCCTCCGCCACGATGACATCTGGATGACTCAGATCGGGATGGTCGAGTGACGCAGAAATGATCTGAAAGTGGGCCGCGCCCTTTTCCGACAAGAGGTAGAGCCGGTCTCCATGCATGCTCACTTTGGTGATGCCATCTTCCGTTGTGGCGAACCTTTTCCAAGGCGTTTGTGCGCCATGGATCGTATCCAACGACGCTACGTAGTACGTGCTGGGATTGTTATCCATGTTGTGATTCGCCACGGCCACGGCATAGTGCGAGTCGGGCGCGAGGAGGACGTACGTCCCCTCGCCTTCCGGAACATCCAGATCTGATGAGACCCCGCGCCCAAATACCGCCTCATCACCGTCGCCTTGGGGGTTCTGTCCAAGAATGTGCAGGTAGGTGGCCGCGTTGAACTCGGTTTGTGAGGGCGGCGTGTCGGGGCCGGCTTTGGGAAAGCGCAGGTAGAAAAACGTCTGATTGTCGGTCCGCCATGAGACGACAGAGCCACTGGTCCGGTCGATGCTTTCGGCAAGCGCCTTTCCAGTCGTTAGGTCAAGGATGTGCAAGACGCTCTTTTCGGAGCCGCCCTCAGATAGGCCGTAGGCGACGTAGCGCCCGTCCCAAGACGGCGAATACCAGTCGAGCGCAAAGTGGTGGGCTGCGTCCGAGGAGAGCTTCGCGGGATCGACGATGACGTGCTCCTCGCCGTTGAGGCCCTCCCGGTAGGTCAGCTTGGGCAGTTCGGTGTCCGGCTCGTGGAGAAGGTAGAAAAGCCGCTCGCCGCGACGCGTGAAGTCGCCGCGCCGCAGGTCCTTGCCCATCAGGTGCTGGATGCTGCTCGCCATCGCGTCACGGCCAGGGATCTTCTCGATGACCTTGCGTGTGTAGGCAGCTTGGTCCTTCATCCAGGCCTGAACTTCAGGATCCTTGAGGTCCTCCAAATATCGGTAGTTGTCGACCACTTGGGTACCGAAATAGGTATCGGTCACGGGCCGAACGGGCGCCACGGGCGGCCCGTCGGCTGCCCAGACGGGCGAGGATGCAGCAAGGAGCGCAAGCGCAACGGCGCAAGTGGACTTCGACGGCATATGAACCCTCCCAGGAAATTGGCATCCCAAGGTTACCGCTTCTTGATCTGGAGGGTGGGGAATGTGCCGACGAACTGCAGGGCGAGCCGCTCCAGTTGCAACCGAGACGGACCGATGGACCGTGCCATGCCGCTAACGATTACCGGTGGTGAACCGCCGCCGAATTACAGGCAATTCATCCTGACCTCAGAGGTGGTCCCGGCCGCCTCGCGAGTTCGCCCGAGAGAAGGGTCAGGCTTCGGGTTCGTGGCAAACCGCCTCGATGTTGTGCCCGTCTGGGCCAATGACAAAAGCTGCATAGTAGTTCGCGTGATAGTTCGGGCGGAGACCAGGTGGGCCATTGTCCTTGCCGCCCGCTTCGAGTGCGGCGCGATAGAAAGCTTCGACCTGGCGGCGATTCTCGGCTGAGAACGCCAAGTGAAGATGCGCCGGCTTCTCCTCGGTTTGGTAGAGGCACAACGATGACTTACCGTTCGGGCTAAGCTCGACACCGTACGTCGGCGACCCTTCCGAGACAACAACGACGCCGAGCGGCTCGAGTGCCCTGAGAAAGAATGCCTTGCTAACTGCATAGTCGCTGGCTCCGAATTTGACGTGGTCAAACATGTTTTCTCCTGAAATAGGTATGCCTGCGCGAGGCCGAAGGTGATTGAGAGGTCACCGCGATCTTGCCATCGAAAGTGATACGGAGCCACTGGCGGCATCGCGTGATCGCTTTGGCATCTCGTCAGCAGCCTTAGATCGGACCCGGTAGTCCAAGTGATACCCTAGACCGCTATCGAGGGTGCCCACAGCACCACACCATCCGGCCTCGGAGCGCGCCCTCTCTGGACCATCATCGTCGAATGATGCCATGATGCGCGTGCGGCGTTCGTTCGGAGCTCCATTCGATGAAAAATGCTGAAATTGAGACGGACTACCTGGTCGTCGGTGCTGGGGCTGCCGGCATGGCCATCACGGACGAGCTCCTTACGCACTCGAACGCGAGCATCACTGTCGTCGATCGCCGTCACGCGCCGGGAGGGCATTGGATTGACGCCTATCCGTATGTGCGGCTGCATCAGCCGTCCGCCTTTTACGGGGTAAGTTCAGTGCCGATGGGGGAAGGCGCGATCGATGTCGCGGGGACGAATGCAGGCTACTACGAGCTCGCCGGTGCCGACGAGATCCGCGCTTACTACACGCGGGTGATGCAAAACCACTTTTTGCCGACCGGGCGGGTGCGCTACTTCCCCTGCAGCGAGTACGTCGGCGATGACCGGTTCGTATCGCGGCTCTCGTGCGCGCCAATGAAGGTTCATGTGCAGCGAAGGTTGGTCGACACAACCTATGGTGAAGGCAGCATCCCCGCCACCAGCGGGCCGCCATTCGCGGTGGCTCACGGTGTGCGTTGCGTGCCCGCGGGCGAAATCGTCCACGTCGCCGATGACGTAGAGCGATTTGTAATTATCGGCGCTGGGAAGACGGCCTTGGACGCTTGCGTCTGGCTGCTCGAGCGGGGAGTTCCCCCACCGTCGATCCGCTGGATTCGGCCGCGCGAGTCGTGGTGGTTCAACCGGCGCTTTCAACAACCGAGCACGCTTCTGCCAGATCTATACCGGAGCCTCGCGCTCCAACTCGAGGTAGCAGCCCAGGCTAGGTCGATAGACGAGGTCTTCGAGCGCCTAGAATCGGAAGGAGTCTTCCTGCGCATCGATCCGCGCGTCGTGCCAACCATGTTTCGCGGCGCACTGATCGGGGAGTCCGAACTGGCGCTGCTGCGCGAGATCAAGGATGTGGTCCGCATGGGGCATGTGCGTCGCATCGAATCGGATCGCATTGTCCTAGATGACGGTCATGTGTCGACGAGCCCACGCGCGCTCCACGTCCACTGCGCGGCGCGGGGTTTGCCACGCCGTGCGCTACGCCCGATCTTCGAACCCGGACGAATGACCGTCCAGCCGTTCCTGTTCTCGTTCTCATGCTTCCAGTTCGCAATGCTAGGTGTTGTCGAGGCGACCGTTGCAAGCGACGCAGAGAAAAACCGGCTGTGTCCGCCGATCATGCATTGGGACACCAGTGCGGATTACTTGTCCGCGTTCCTTGCGAACCTGGACAATCAAGTCGCGCGCGCGACACACCCAGCCATAATCAGCTGGGCAAAGACCACGCGGCTGAACGCGCTTGCCGGGATTGGGCAGCACCGCAACGATCCTCAGGTGATCGAGGCGGGAGAACGAATGAAGCGATACGGGCCCCCAGCCGCGGGCAACCTCAGGAAGCTGCTTGGTTAGGTCGCCACGCCGCTGGCCACGGCCCATCTGCTCCGAGTACTGTTTTTTCCCTTGCGCACCATCCTTGGTGCCGACACAAGTGACCAATTTCTGTAGATGCAGGCCGCTGAATCTCGGGGCACCAAGAAGATAGGGCGCCGCCGCGACAATGGGCGCAACTCTGATCAACTAGGGCGCTCCACCATCCAGGAGGGACCCCGGCTCAACGCAAATTTGGACCCCGAACGCGGAACTTAAGAACTGGGCAAACGCTCAAGTCACATGGGCGGGCGCTGTCGATGAACAAGCGCGCCTTGGGCACAGCACCCAATCCACTTTCGCACGATTCCTTCGCGACCCCGCTTAGTTTCAGGAGGGACCGCATTGACGAAGAAGATCTACTTCTATCCATTCTCGCTGGATGGCAACACCTACGTCGATTTGCAGCTCGCAACATTGAGACAGATGTGTAGCGACATCGCCCCTGTCAATCGCTCTAGCCTCTGGCACCAAATCACAAAGCGCCGCGACACCGTCGCGATCCTCAATTGGTTCGACGATAAATTAGCGTGGTACGGAGACCATCCGACAAAAACGCTGATCAAATCGATCCTGATGTTGGCAGCCCTGCGCTTTCGCTCGAATCAAATCATCTGGGTCCGGCACAACCTCTGGCCCCATGGTCTGGCCCGGCCTTGTCTGAGGCAGGAATTGCTTCTGTGGGGAATGCGACTTTTGACAACCACCGTCGTATGCCATCGCAAATACGGAGTTCGAAGAGCTACTTACATCCCCCATCCGCTGTACTTCGAGGGGAACTTGCAGAATACTTTGCGCGATATCGAGTTTTTCTACTTCGGTGCGATCAAGCGGTACAAGGGTCTTGAAGAGCTGCTCGCTACGTGGCCACCAAACAGACGTCTCGTCATCGCCGGGGCGGCCGCGGATGAGCAGGTCCTTGACTCCCTGCGCGAATTGATTCGAGCGAGAGCTCTCGACATCGAATTGGTCGATCGGTTTCTGCTCGAGGACGAGCTCAATGCTTATCTTCGCCGGTCCAAGTACGTGGTATTGCCGCACCTTAACGACACCATGATCGTGTCGGGTGCCTTCTATCACGCGGCTTCGTTTGGTTGCAATCTCATTCTGAGACAAGGCACATTCGCAAGCTTCGTGGCTCGAGAATTTACGTTCGTAAATAGCTTCGATCCACCTGATCTCGACGCCGTTCTCTCGGATATAAAGTATGTTGACCCAGATCAGGTCACGGAAGAGGTGCGCCAAACGAATGGTGCTCGGCAGTGCAAATCGGCGTGGGAACAAATACTTTTCCGTCGCGAGCTTTAGTCCTTCTGAACACTGGAACGCTTTGCTGAGCGTGTTGATTCACTCTTAGTGAATTGCTCTGCGCATACCGCAAATGCAATTTCTTGAGATTCGTCAGGAGCTCTAGTACCAGTTAAGCTCCACCGGGACTAGGGCTTTACGGAGCGCGAGGCTCGTCTGGAAGCGCATCAATCTTGGAGTGAAAGTCAAATTGAACATCCAACCTTGACGCGTAAGCTTAAGCTTACGTATAATTTGCTCAACCGGAGAAAGCGAATGACACCTAAAGCGCGCTTGCGTGGGAGAGACGTATTTGCCGCGATCGGTGACCCGACTCGCCGAAAGGTTCTGGACATGCTCGTTGTAGACAGCCTTGCCGCGGGCGAGATTGCCGCTCGCTTTCAAGTAAGTCGTCCCGCCATCTCTCAGCATCTTCACGTTTTGCGCCGCGCAAATCTGGTCGCAGTTCGGAGAAGCGGACGTGAGCACATCTACCACCTCAATCCCGAGCCGCTTCATGAGGTGTACGACTGGATCGCGCATTACTCCAAATTCTGGAGTTTAAAGATGGGCGAATTGGGCGATTACTTGGACCGAATCTCGGGAGGCGAGATATGAGACGCGTTTTATTCGCAGGGCTGGCATTCGTGGCGGTCGGGATCGCTTCGTCATCGCGTGCGCAGACACCGCCGACCAAAGTGGGTGTGATCGCAATACGATACGTAACCGTGCTCGTAACGAACGCGGACGAGGCGCTTGCGTGGTACACGCGCGTCCTTGGTTTTAAGAAGGTCGAGGATCGATCCTTCGGTCCTGGACGGCGTTGGCTTGTGGTGGCCCCTGATGGGCAGAACCAGCCGGGCGTGGTTCTTGAGGTCGCAGCCAAGGATAGTCCGTACGCCAATCGAATCGGAAAAGAGACCAATTGGGTGCTTCAGGTCGCCGACTGCTCGAGGTTCTACGAGTCTCTAAGCCACCAGGGAGTACATTTCCTCGAAAGCCCAAAGACGCAGCCATGGGGGACAACCCAGGCGATCTTCGAAGACCCTTACGGGAATATCTTCGTCGCTGAGAGCCGAGTCGCCACGATCAAGGCGGATTGAGCGACACTCCGATGAAGCGCGATCTTCACTTTGAAATGACCTATGCTCATGCACCTGAGCATGTCTGGAAGGCGCTGATAACGAGCGCTGCGATGGCGCAGTGGCTCATGCCTAACAACTTTCTGCCCGTTCTAGGTCATCGCTTCCAGTTCCACACCAAGCCGGCCCCGGGTTTCGACGGTATCGTTCAATGTGAGGTGCTAGAAATAGTGCCGTTGCAGCGCTTGGTCTATACCTGGGTTGGAGGAGGCATTGACACGAAGCTCACCTGGACACTAGAGCAGGTGGTCGGAGGGACAAAAGTTACGCTGGATCACACTGGATTCGAGGGGTTGCGGGGGATGTTCGTCAGCGGAATACTCAACAAGGGATGGCGCTCGAGGATACTTAGCATTCACCTTCCTGCGCTACTGGATCGCTGGAGTGGGACTGGCCCGGTACCGAGTGCGGCCGACGCACCACCCGAGTGATCTCCGTCCACCTGTAGCCGCCCGAATCGAACAGGGTAGAAAGCGCGATGTTCAAGTCGGCTCGTGCGGCACGCACTGAACAGAAGCCAGGCGCGAATTGCACATGCTGACCTCGTCACGAACAGCCAAACACAGCACGCCACGCCCCCGAGGTTCTCTTATGTGGTGCAGGTGCACGAACCAACGCGTGCCGAGCGTCCGAAGACATTAACGCCGTCTATCTGAACCCTGGAAAGAACTTTCGCATCCCCGACTGCCCTCATCCCAAATATGGGCGTCTTGTCTGCGAAGGGACAAAGCAGGATTCGCGGCTTAGAGTCTCCATCGCTGAGGCGCCTTGGCCGCGAGCCACCGAGCAAGCCCCGCATTGACGAGGTCCGGTCTCTCCTGTGCCATCCAATGCCCGGTGGGAACGGTCAGCTCGGTTAAGTCATCGCAGGCTTCGCGCATCGGCTGCGGCAAAGCAGAACTCACGGTGTCTAAGGTGTAGTCATACGCTGCGTGAAAGAAAAGTACTGGCATCGACAGTTTCCCGCCATCTAGGGCTCGTCTTGCAAACTCCATGTTCTTGTCCGCATTCATGTACCAGGAGTCGGGGCCTCGGAAACCATTGCACATGAGAGCGCTGGCGTAGCGATGCAGGTCTGTGTCGGTCAGTACGTCCCGATCTATTGGCACGTCGGGGGCCTGGGCGGCACCTCCGAACCAGCCGCCGTCGCGCCGGACCATCGCGAGCCGCCCGGGCTTGCCACGTCCGTTGGGATCACCTTTACGAAACAGTGCCTTGATCGTGTTTAGAGGGTTGGCTTCGAACGTCGCGGACGCCTTATCGAAGTTCTCCACATAAAAAAGCTGATAGTCCCACTGCCCTGCCGGGTACTCGTCGATTGGATACAAACCACGATCGACCAATGGAATGAGGTTTGCTGGAGCGAATCCCGCGGGAATGTATGGCACGCACAGATTCGCCACACATTCGACCCTGGCGGGATGGTGTTGTGCGAGACTCCAGGCTACGGGGGCACCCCAGTCATGACCGACCCATAGCGCCGAGTGCGTGCCAAGCGCGTCGAGGAGCTCGATCATGTCCTCGACGATCAATTCCAGTTTGTAGTCGCTCAATCCAGGATGCACGGTCGAGCGACCATACCCCCGCATGTCCGGGGCTACCGCTCGAAAGCCCAACGAGCCGAAGCATTGCAGCTGATGCCGCCAGCTGATCGACAGCTCGGGCCAGCCATGTAGGAAAATGATCACCGGCGCCTCGACTGCACCGCACGCCAGGTAGAACGTGGTGTGACGTGGTGTCTTGACGACGTGTTCGGTGACGGGAAACTGCATCACGCTCGCCGCGGCGTCCCGCGTCCTCGATACGATTGAAGGTCCAGTGTCGCCCACGCCCTGCACGCTGTCAATTTCCGCAGCGGGTTTCGCCCATGTGGCGGGTCCGAAAGTACGCGATGTACGGTACCCAGCTCCTCTCGAGCGCAAGTTAGGCATTGGACTTCAATGCTTTCTCACGGAAGTCAGCGACTTCTACGAAAGTGCGCCGTTTTTCAAACAAGTCTGCCTTCACAAACCCAATGGATTTCTTCAATCAGTCAGACGCATTGCTACCAAGAGAACCTTACCGGACAGACTGTTCAAGCGATCCATTTTTTCAGCACCGCCGCTTCCCTTGCCGCGCGGGATGCCGCCTTCATCTTCTCGGTCGCGCCGGAGCGGATCAGTTCGCGGCGTTCCTCCAGCCCGCGGTGCAGCTCCACCAGTATTCGCGCCGCGGACTCTTCTCTCTGGATTGCGGCCCAGTAGGCGGCCACGTTGGCGTTCGCGGCGATCGGGTCGGCGAGCCCCGTGCCGGGCAGCACGTTCTCCAAAAGGAAGAGCGCTGGCACCAGCGCGCAGTCGGCCAGGGTGACGCGACCTAGGCAGGCGAAGCCGTCGCGACCAATCATCCGGTCCAGCGCCTTGGCGCTGCTGGCCAGCTGGCCGCCGAGTAGGTCGACGCTGCCCTCGTTGCCGGTGGTGACGGGGGTCTGGGTGGCGAGGACGCGGGTCTGAGCGACAATCGTGAACGTGTTATTCATCAGGTAGATATCGCCGATGCGCGCCAGGGTGCGGATGTGGGCATTTTCGCGGGGCGTCACGCCTAGCAGCGAAGGCTCGGGATAGATCTCCTCGAGATACTCCGCGATCACGTTCGACTCCGGCATCGCCTCGCCGTCGATCTCGAGCAACGGGATGCGGCCGATCGGATGGTCTTCGTAGAACTTCGGCGTGCCGTAAGTCGGCGGCTGCTCGATGGCGACGTCGGTGAGGCCCTTGGCATAGATCTGCATCCGCACCCGCGCCGAGTAGGGGCTAAGATCCCAGGAATAGAGCTTCATTGTCATAACGCCACCTCTTTCAAGTCATGCCTAATCAAGCGTCGCGTCGGGACTCGGTTGCACCAAGCTCTTGTCGAAATCTTGTAGGGGCCCCCTTTGGGATTGGCGGTCCTAACCTTGATGCCCGCAAGGGGGACGACCTTTTTTGGAGATTTCTGGGGGATGTCTCAGCGGAGCAGTGGTTAGCAGTACCCCCAAAAAGTACTCCCAAAAAGGGAAAATTTCCATAAGCGATGCAAAGCATAGAAAACAAAAACCCGCAGTCTCCAGAGGGAAAATGCGGGTTCGGTGGACATTGCTGGACTTCGTTGGACTGTCATCTGGCGGAGAGAGGGGGATTCGAACCCCCGATAGGCTATTAACCTATACACGCTTTCCAGGCGTGCGACTTAAACCGCTCATCCATCTCTCCGGATCAGGGAGTTCCAGGGATCCTGAACCCATTTTCGCGTGCCGAAGTATAGCAAAAAGGGGACGCGATCCGGCTAAGAAGCTAGACGCCGGCCGTAGGCCTTCTGATTCGTCTGAGGAAATCGAGCGCGCTCGAGTCTGCCGATCGCGTCATGAGACTGACCACCACGATGACGGCCGCACCTACCGGGACGCCAAAGACTCCCGACGAGATCGGGTCGATGCCCCACCAGCGTCCGATGCCCTGCAAGCCGAGAGTGCGCGTAAAGAAGGGATAGGTTTCTATCATGTAGTAGAGGCACAAACCGAGCCCTGCGATCATTCCAGCCATGGCCCCCCAGCGATTGGCGCCCCGCCAGAAAATGCCCAGCACGAGTGCCGGGAAAAAGCCCGATGCTGCAATCGAGCCCATCGGCAGTGGAAAGGGCGGCCGCAAGACCACCTGCTGCAACCAGGCCCGAGACGAAATAAGGCAAGCCGGTAAGTTCGGGAAGTGCCAGCATGAACACATCCGGGCTGACGACGATCTCGGCGAACTGCACGACCCCGTCTCGATTGACGTCGACGACGGAGACCAGGGGATTTGCCTTGTCGAGAGCCCCCCAAGACGCGACCCAACTCGGCAACCGCGTGAAAGGTGTTCCAACGAGTTGGCTTAGGACGTCGAATTTCACCAGGACAGCGAGTGCGGGCACGGTCAGGTAGACGAGCGCGATGAAAAAAAGTGACCACGCGACCGACGCGCGCGTCTCGTGAACCGACGGGGTGGTGTAGTAGCGCGTCAGGATGTGGGGCAATCCGGCCGTGCCCACCATCAGACAAAAGAGTAGAGCGAGGAAGTTGAGCCGTTTGGAATTTCGGACCGATTCGTTCGCACCCGGAAACGGTTCCGAATCGACGACCGGGGCCTCAGCGCGTGCGAGGTTAGCGTCTCGGGCGGCATTCCACCGCTGTCGTGCGTCATCCACATCCTTGGGATACTCCGCGATGGCACGCTCGGCCGCCCTGACCTCGCTAAATGACGCATTGATATCGCGCATGGATTCAAGGTGCGCGCGCAATACGCGCCTGCCCGCTTCCCACGATTCCGGAAGATCGCCAAGCTTCTGGACATAGTCTTTCGCCCGATTCGCGAAAACCTCTCGAACCTCGATCTCGCTCGGATCCGTGGCCAGCGCCCGTTCCCTCGCCTCAAGCATTCCGATGACGCGCCCGAACGACAGCTGTGGCAAGAAGCTACCCGTGTGGCGCAGCGAGAGCATCGTGGCGGGAACCATGAACGCCACCACCAGAATGACGTATTGAGCAACCTGCGTCCACGTGATCGCTCTCATTCCTCCGAGGAAGGAGCAGACCAGAATCCCTGCGAGGCCAAGGAAGACCCCGACTCCGAATTCGACCCCCGTAAACCGACTGGTGATGAGGCCTACGCCGTAGATTTGAGCCACGACGTAGACGAAGGAACATAGGATCGCGACTGCGGCTCCCAGAAGCCGCACGACACTGCCACCATAACGTCCTCCCAGGAAATCGGGAATCGTGTACTGGCCACAAGTTCGTAAATACGGGGCGAGCAGCAAGGCGACCAGGCAAAAGCCGCCGGTCCATCCCATGACATAAACGAGGCCGTCGAATCCGGTCAGATAGACCGTGCCGGTCAGGCTGATGAATGAAGCTGCCGACATCCAATCGGCCGCGGTCGCCATGCCGTTGAACAGCGACGGCACGCGACGTCCCGCGACATAGTACTCGTCGAGGTCGGCCGTGCGGCCCGCCAGTCCGACGAAAGCGTAAAGGGCGATGGTGGAAAATACGAAAAGATACCCTATCGACGCCGGAGACAGACCCATCCTCTCCAAGAGCGCCATAAGTACGACATAGCCAATAAAGCAAACTGTGTAGACCAGCGCGTATCGCTTGAGCCGCACTCGATAGCGCCGCTCGTGCGATCGCGATGAATTGGTCACGACGATGGGCCCGCTTCGCCTTCCAGTCGGCGGTCTAGTTTGCGCATGGCGAGGGCGTACGCAAGAACCAGCAGCAAGTAGACGAGGATCGCCCCTTGCGCCGCCATGTAATAAGCGAGATTCCAGCCAAAGAATCGCACGGCGCTAAGCGAACGCGCGAAAAAAGGGAGCACGAAGCTAACGCTAAAGCCCACGGTCATGAATCCAACGACCATGACGACATTCCAGCGCCAGTAGCTGGCCTGGGCCGCCTCGAGGCGTTCGGAGTCAGACTCCATGGCCGTCAAGTGCCAGAGGCCGCGCGCGCCGTCGCTGCTGCATCCCGTCCGCTCCCGACTGGCAGAGGCATTAAAAAGCTGAAGGGCCTTCTACTTACTCTCCTTTAGCTGCAGCAAGATGCCCGGGTTTTCGAGGGTGGAAATATCCTGGGTGATCTCCTCGCCTTTGGCGATCGAGCGCAGCAGCCGGCGCATGATCTTGCCCGAGCGGGTTTT
Source organism: Burkholderiaceae bacterium (assembly GCA_049514215.1). GTDB lineage: Bacteria > Pseudomonadota > Gammaproteobacteria > Burkholderiales > Burkholderiaceae_D > BOG-994. Next base: position 14,668 of record JBEKVI010000077.1, on the reverse strand, counting down.
CGGCAGATTGTCGCCAAAGCGGATGTCCTTGGGCTTGGCGATCGGGCCGATTTCCCTCCCGACCCAATCACGCAGCTCCTTGGCAATCCGCGCGGCCTCGTCCCCCTCCGGGCGCGACTGCTTTAGCACCACAAACGCAGAAACGGCCTCACCTGTTAAATCATCCGGTCGTCCGACCACGGCCGCCTCCGCAACCAGCGGGTGCGCCACCAGTGCCGACTCTATCTCCATCGTTCCGAGTCGATGTCCGGACACGTTAAGCACATCGTCGATGCGGCCCATGATCCAGAAATAGCCGTCAAGATCGCGGTTGGCCCCGTCACCCGCCAGGTAATAGCGCCCTTGAAAGTCCTCCGGGTAGTAGCTTTTCTTGAAGCGCTCAGGATCTCCCCAGATCGTGCGGATCATTGAAGGCCATGGCCGCTTGATGACGAGAATGCCGCCCTTGCCGTTTTCCACGTCGTGGCCAGTCTCGTCGACGATGGCGGCCATGATCCCAGGCAAAGCCTTGGTACAAGAGCCCGGCTTTAGCGGCGTGACTCCGGGCAGCGGGGTGATCATGTGACCTCCCGTCTCCGTTTGCCACCAGGTATCGACGATGGGGCAACGACCCTGTCCGACGGTGTTGTAGTACCACATCCAGGCCTCGGGATTGATCGGTTCACCGACGGAGCCTAGAAGCCGCAGGCTGGAGAGGTCATAGCTTTTCGGCAGATCCCCACCGGCCTTGATCAGAGAACGGATCGCCGTAGGAGCCGTATAGAAAATGGAAACCTTGTGATCCTGGATCATTTTCCAAAAGCGGCCGGCATCCGGATAGGTCGGGACGCCCTCAAAAATCACCTGGGTTCCACCCGAAGCAAGCGGTCCGTAGGCGACATAGGTATGACCGGTCACCCAGCCGACGTCGGCGGTGCACCAGAAAATGTCCTCGGGCTTGAGATCAAACGTCCATTTCATCGTCAGGATCGCCCAAAGGAGATACCCACCGCTGGAATGCTGAACGCCCTTGGGTTTACCCGTCGAGCCTGACGTATAAAGAATGAAAAGGGGGTGCTCGGCCTCGACCCAAACTGGCTCGCAGACATCGGGCTGGTCGGCCACAAGATCGTGCATCCAGATGTCGCGCTCGGCGTTCCACTGGACCTTCCCGCCCGTGCGACGGTAGACGATGACGTGCTTGACGCCCTCGCAGCCCCCCATGGCGAACGCCTCATCGACCGCGGGCTTGAGCGAAACCGCCTTGCCGCCACGGCATTGTTCATCGGCAGCGATGACGAGCTTCGCGCCCAGATCGGCAATGCGCTCGTGAAGGCTTTTGGCCGAGAATCCTCCAAAGACCACCGAGTGCGTGATTCCCAGGCGCGCGCAGGCGTGCATGGCAACAACCGTCTCGATCGCCATGGGCATGTAGATGATCGCACAATCCCCCTTCTTAAAGCCCAGCGACCGGATACCGTTGGCCAGTTTGCACACCTGGTGATAGAGCTCGCGATAGGTCCGCTTGGTGACGCTGCCATCGTCGGCTTCGAAGATGATCGCGACTTTCTCCCCGTTGCCATTGTCTAGGTTACGTTCGAGACAGTTGTAGGAGACATTGAGTTCGCCATCCTCAAACCATTTGAAAAACGGGGGATTATCTTCGTTTAGAACGCGGGTGAAGGGCTTTTTCCAGAGCAGATAATCCTTGGCCAGGCGCCCCCAAAACCCCGCATAATCGCGTTCGGCCTCCGCGCACAAAGCCTCGTAGGCGTCCACTCCAGATATGTTGGCCGCCTTCACGACCGCATCAGATGGTGGAAATACCCGGGTTTCGTGCAAAACCGATTCGATACTGGACATCGTCTCCTCCGTGGTTTCTTGAACGCTTCGCAGCAAGCCCAAGCGCGCGTCTGAACTTAAGTAGCGCGTCTTACGCTAGCCTTACGCTAGGCAACACAGCCCTCATTATCGGACATTCACGCCCGGTGGGGTGAGGCACCTCGGGTGTAAACTTACCGGACTTCGCCAGAGTCACTCCGACCAAGCCCACCCCCGAATTCTTTCACCTTTCTTGTATAAATTTCCATGACTTCGATCAAACGGGAAGATCTCGTCGAAAGCGTCGCAGCTGCCCTGCAATTCATCAGCTACTACCATCCGGTGGACTACATCCGCCACTTGGCCAGAGCCTACGAGGCCGAGGAGAGCCCGGCGGCCAAGGACGCCATCGCGCAGATCCTGACCAATAGCAAGATGTGCGCGGAAGGACATCGCCCCATCTGCCAAGACACAGGGATCGTCAACGTATTCCTTAAGGTCGGCATGGACGTGCGCCTCGAAGGATTTCCTGGCTCGCTCGCCGACGCCGTCAACGAAGGGGTCGGGCGAGGCTATCTGAATCCGGATAATCCGCTTCGTGCATCGATCGTGGCTGACCCGCAATTCGAAAGAAAGAACACCAAGGACAATACTCCGGCTGTCGTGCACGCCGAACTCGTCCCGGGCTCGACCATAGAAGTCCAGATCGCCGCCAAGGGCGGAGGCTCGGAGAACAAGTCCAAATTTGTGATGCTAAACCCCTCTGACAGCGTGGTCGATTGGGTGCTGAAAACCCTTCCCACAATGGGAGCCGGTTGGTGTCCTCCAGGGATGCTTGGAATCGGAATCGGAGGAACCGCCGAAAAGGCGATGCTCATGGCCAAAGAAGCCTTGATGGAAGATATCGACATGTACGAGCTATTGGCTCGCGGGGCGGCCAACGCCACCGAAGCGCTACGCATTGAGCTCTACGAGAAGGCCAATGCCCTAGGCATCGGTGCCCAGGGATTGGGAGGACTGACCACTGTGCTCGACGTCAAAATCAGAATGCACCCGACTCACGCGGCATCCAAGCCTGTGGCGATGATCCCCAACTGCGCGGCGACCCGACATGCGCACTTCGTGCTGGATGGCACGGGACCCGCGTACCTTGAGCCGCCCGCGCTCTCCGAATGGCCAAACGTCAATTGGACGCCGGATGCGACGCGCTCGAAAAGCGTTGACCTCGATCGTCTGACTCCAGCCGAGGTCGCCTCCTGGAAGCCCGGTCAAACGTTGCTTCTGAACGGAAAAATGCTCACCGGCCGTGACGCGGCTCACAAGCGTATTGGCGAGATGATCGCCAAGGGCGAGAAACTGCCCGTGGACTTCACCAACCGCGTGATCTATTACGTGGGACCGGTCGACCCGGTTCGCGATGAAGTCGTCGGGCCGGCGGGCCCGACCACGGCAACCCGGATGGACAAATTTACGGAGATGATGCTGGCGAACACGGGATTGATCGCAATGATTGGGAAGGCTGAACGTGGACCCTTGGCCATCGAGGCAATCCAGCGCCACCGCTCGGCCTATCTCATGGCCGTCGGGGGCGCAGCCTATCTGGTCTCGAAGGCCATCAAATCAGCGCGCGTTCTGGCCTTCGCCGACCTTGGGATGGAGGCAATCTATGAGTTCGATGTGCGCGATATGCCCGTCACCGTTGCCGTCGACTCTGGAGGGACCTCTGTGCACAACACGGGACCGAAGACGTGGCAAGCCCGGATCGGAAAGATCCCCGTGGCGACCGAGTAGACACTGCGCCGGGTCGGGGTCAAAACGACGCTCTACTTCGCCGATGGCGGCGGCTTGACGTCGCCGCAATCGGCGCCTAGCCAGCGACCGGCGAAGTTGCCTTGCATCGCAATCGGCGTGCCCCTCTTGTCGGTGCCCGTGAATTCCATCATTCCCTTATAGCTCTCCGCGTCGTGGGAGACCTTGAGGGTGCCCTTCCCCTTGGTGTCGCCCTCGCACACCATCTCGGCGCTAATCGGGTTGGCCGACATATCGAACCCGCTCATATGACACTGGTCTTGTTCGCGCATGGTTCGTGGGGGTTCATTGCGCGCCGCCATTTCCGGCGTGACGCAGACCTTGTTGACCATCGGTCGGCCGAAAGGAAGCTGAATACCCATCTGCTTCATTTTTTCCAGTTGTTCGGGAGGAATCTGCGGACCCCCTTGCGTAAAATTTATCGTCATGGTCTGCTCCCACAGACCCGCCTTGCGCGGCTCACCCTGCGCAAGCGTAACGGCGCCAGCAAGCAGCAAGAAGGCAATGAACTTACGCATCTCAGTCTCCCCTTTCCGTGGTCTTGTGATCGACTAGTCAGTGCTCAAATGACGGTGCAAGGTCGTAACCAGCAGAATCCAAGCCTCGCCAAGCCATTCGTGCAGAATAAATCCCGAGCGCTCGTAGGCTCCCGCCTGAGGGATGAAATCCGGCCACAGCCAGTTATGGCGTGCCCTAAAGTCCAGTGGTGCCGGAACGACGCCAATCCCGTAGCGCTGAAACTCGGCAAGTGCTCTGTGCATATGCGTCACATCGGTTACAAGAAGGATGCGGCGGATGCCCAGCGGTCGTAAGATCGCGGCCGAGCGCGCCGCATTTTCTTCCGTGTCGACCGACTCCTGTTCGAGCCAGCGCGCCGGAACCCCATATTCGCTTTTCAATGCCTCGGCCATCAATGCGGCCTCGGAGTGCTCTCCACCGTCGAGTTTACCTCCGGACAACAGTAGCGGAAGGCCCGTTCGCTTTTGAAGGCGCGCCGCGTACCGGACCCTGCGCAGCGTAGCGGCAGTCAACGTTTCCCCGCCGTATTCGGCCGCGCCACGAACGCTGCCCCCACCCAGCACCACGATCGCTCCTGCATCCTTGTCCGAGATCGAGTCGGAAATGGGTGGAAATTCGGACTCCGCCGGCCATTGCAAGAGATCGGCCACGAACGGTAGCGCCAGGCCAATCGTCAAAATCACACCCAAGAAGAAAATCGCGCGTCCGAGCCGGGGCATGAATCTCACCAGCGCGGCTCCCGCGAGAATGAGAAGGAGGGGTCCGGCTGGAGGCAGTACCAGGGCGGCGAGCGCCTTGTGCAAAAAAAGCATCACGGCCTAAGCGGCGGCCTGAGGTTTCAGAGCTCCAATTCCCGCCTGCGCGATCTGCGCGTCCTCGGATGATTTGACTCCAGACACGCCAATAGCGCCCACACATTGCCCGTCGATAAATATGGGTTCTCCTCCCTCCAACATGCCCTCCAGGCCGGGAGCCGACAAGAAGGAGACGCGACCATTGTTGATCATCTCCTCGTAGACCTTGCTGGGGCGACGGCCCAGCGCTGCAGTGCGCGCCTTCGCTGGCGCGATCTGGGATGAAATCGGAGCAACGCCGTCGAGCCTCTCGAGCCATAACAGATGGCCGCCATCGTCGCAGATCGCGATGACCACCGGCCAGTCGTTCTTGATTGCGAAAGCTTCAGCCGCTGCGGCCATGAGCTTGGCGTCGCCCAGGGTCAAAAAGGATTTGGTTTTCATAGAGGAGTGCTCCACACCCGGGATGCCGGAAACCGGCACCTTACCCTAGCAGGCTCGCTTCGCCAACAACTCATTCACGCGTCGTTGCGTCCTGTGGGAGCCAGTGCCGAGCGAATCTGATCCAGTGCCGCCGGATCCTCAATTGTTGTCAGATCACCAGGGTCGCGGCCCTCGCAGATGGCCTGAATCGCGCGCCTTAACATCTTTCCCGAACGCGTCTTGGGAAGCGCGGTGACAAAGTGGACACGCGCCGGCCTGCCGATGGAGCCAAGCTGACGGTCCACGACCCCCATCACCTCCCCTTCGAGCTTGAGCCGATCCGCCAGAGTCTCGATGATTTGTGGATTGCGAACGATCGCAAAGGCGATTGCCACCTGTCCCTTGAGGGCATCCTCGACCCCGACCACAGCCGATTCGGCCACCTCAGGATGCCGATTGACACTTTCCTCGATCTCCCGCGTACCGAGCCTGTGTCCGGCGACATTGATCACATCGTCAGTGCGTCCGAGAATGAACCAGTAACCCTCCTCGTCCACAATGCCCCAGTCGAAGCTTGAATAGAACCACTTCTCCCCTTGCTGCGACCAGTAAGTCGACACGAAGCGCTCATCGTCGTCCCACACCGTGACCATGCAGCCCGGAGGAAGCGGGCCCTCAATAGCCAGGACCGCCTTCTGGTTCGCGCTGACCGGCTCCCCGGACAATTCATCGCGCAATAGCATCCGATATCCGTAGACGGGCTTTCCCGGACTGCCGAATTTCGGTTTCATTTCTGGATCGGCGCCCACAAGCGTTGCGAGGATGGGCCATCCCGTCTCGGTCTGCCAATAGTTATCAATAATGGGTCGGCCGATGCCGTCTGCGATCCAGCGAGCGGTCGGCTCGTCCAACGGTTCACCCGCCAAAAAAAGCGATCGTAGCGAGGAGAGGTCGTAGCGCGTAAGGTAAGACGGATCCTGCTTCTTGAGCACGCGGATTGCCGTAGGCGCGGAAAACATCACGCTGACCTTGTACTTCTCCACAAGTCTCCACCAGATGCCCCCGTCGGGGCGGATAGGCAGTCCCTCGTAGAGCACGGTGGCCATGCCTGCGATTAGCGGAGCATAGACGATGTAGCTATGACCGACGACCCAACCGATATCGCTCGTGGAGAAGTAGGTCTCACCGGCGTTGCCCCCGAAGATGAGCGGCATCGATGCGGCCAGAGCTACGGCATAGCCTCCCGTATCACGCTGAACGCCTTTGGGCCGGCCTGTTGTTCCTGATGTGTAGAGGATGTAGCTTGACTCGGTCGAATCCAGCCAAACGCAGGGCACCTGCACCTCACGGACAGTGTTGGACAGTTCCTCCCAATCGGCATCGCGGCCGTTCACGCGCTCCATCTTCGCCAGGCCGCGGTCGAACAGGAGAACGCATCGGGGCGGATGCTTGGCTAGCCGGATCGCTTCGTCGAGCAGCGGCTTGTAGGAGATGACCTTCCCGGCACGCGAACCGGCATCCGCTGTAATCACCAAGTCAGGACGCGCATCGTCAATGCGCGTACTGAGGCTTGCCGCGGCGAATCCACCAAAGACGACCGAGTGGATCGCGCCCACGCGCACGCAGGCGAGCATGGCAAATACCGCCTGCGGGATCATCGGCATGTAAATCAGCACGCGATCTCCGCGGCCGATCCCCATCGCCTTTAGCATCGCAGCAGCGCTATTGACCTCTTCATACAATTGGCGGTAGGTGTACGTCCGTTCGACATCGCTCTCAGTCGAAACGTAGATCAGGGCAGCCTGATCGGGGCGCGTGGCCAAGTGCCGATCCACCGCGTTGTAGCAGAGGTTAGTCTGCCCTCCCTCGAACCAACGCGCAAACGGCGGCCGATCATAGTTCAAGACGCGATCGTAGGGGCGATGCCAATGAATGCTTTGAGCCAATTCGCCCCAAAAGACTTCGGGCTCATCCATCGACCGCCGGTACAACTCTTGATATCGGGCATCGCTCATCTCAGTCTCCGTATTCTAGGACCCAGCGCTTAGGTCAATCTAGGTGTCCCACCTCGTCAAGACTCGCCCGACCTCGCCTCGTCCCCTAGGCGCAAGCTTAGCCTATCGGTAGTCCTCTCAGCGAGAACAGGGGAGACTGTCAATGATTGAAAAATGCGAGGTCGCGTCTTTGACAGTTTGGAACAATTCAAATAAAGTCCGGCCCATGCCTCGATTGACCAGCAAGACCCCCTCTCTAATTTTGTGCTTCGTTGCCGCAGTCCTCTGGCTTCAATGCGCGTCAGCTTCGGATAGTGATGCCGGCCTAAACACACCAGCCGGTGTCACGCCTTTGCACGTCAGCCTTGACCTCGGCATGGGCGCCACAACGGATCTGAGTCCCTCTGCCGGGACATTGAACGAGATGAGTCTGAGTTCCGGATTTCCCGCGATGCGCGCGCCTGGCGAAGCTGGCAAGCCTTACGAGGCTTCGGGTTTGATCGAACATGCCCTCTCCTTCATGGGCGTGAAATACCGAAGGGGTGGCAGCAAACCCGAATCAGGACTCGACTGTAGCGGCCTTGTGGGACTCGTCTTTCGCGACGTGAGCGGTCTTGAACTCCCTCGCCGCGCCGAGGAGATCAGCCGACTTGGCCAACGCGTCAGCCGCGGCGAACTCCAACCGGGCGACCTCATCTTCTTTAATACCGTGCGCCGGACCATCTCGCACGTTGGCATCTACCTTGGGGACGGACAGTTCATTCACGCTCCCGCCTCCGGCGGCCGCGTGCGCATCGAAAGCATTGAACTGCCCTACTGGATCAAGCACTTTAGTGCTGCCCGTCGAATCGGCGAGCCACCGCCCGATTCGAGGTCGAACTAGGCCCCACAGCGGTTCGTCGAATGCGCGCCTCACGGCGCGTTTAGTTGCCTGCGCTTGGCTTCAATCGCCGAGCGCAAATGTTCCGACTCCTGACTGACTGCTTCCTCCCCCGCAAGTACGGCTGCATTGCGTCCCGCGAAATCAGAACCCGCCATGAGCGGCAGCGCGGGACGTAGCAGCACGTCGGCATCCTGCTCCTCGAACCCCGCAATGGTGCGGCCCATGATCGAGAAGGTCTGCAAAAGTACGGACACCATTCCGGAGGTGTCTGCGACGGCAGGCTGCGCCGAGATGTCGACTGCGATCACTACGTCAGCGCCCAGACGCCGGGCGACGCGTACCGGCACGGGCGAGACCAGGCCGCCGTCTACGTACTCGTGAGTCCCGATCCTCACAGGCTCGAACACACCGGGTACGCTCGCGGAAGCCCGCACCGCCTGCCCCGTATTACCTCGCTCGAACACCATCAGTTGTCCCGAGTTCAGATCCGTCGCTGTCGCCGCGAACTTGCGATCGAGCTTTTCTATGGGACGATCCTTCACCGCGTGGTTGACATAGCTTTCCAGGCGCTCGCCCTTGAACAGGCCACGTGAGGGCAATGCCCAATCGGAGAGCACCGCCTCGTCCATGTCCAAGGCGAGCCGGTTAAGCGCGATACCGTTGTAGCCCCCGGCGTAGAGGGCGCCCACAATGCTTCCCGCACTGGTTCCAACGATGATGTCGGGGTAGATGCCACGCGCCTCGAGTCCCTTGATGACTCCGATGTGGGCGAATCCGCGAGCAGCGCCCCCACCCAAGGCCAGCCCGATGCGCAACGGCCTGGGAGGAATCACCGGTTGGGTCGGCAGTGCTGCCGGGGGCTCCACGGTAGCCACCGGAGAAGGTCGGTTGGCCGCACAGCCTGCGAGAGCCGCAACGCCGAAAATAGCCAGGGTCCATGAGCGTCTTGCACCGCAAAATCGAAACATTATCCGCGTTGCCTTTTCTCGCGTGCGCTCATCGTCCGCATGAGTTGAACCGGCCGATGCGTCATCAAGACGCATCACTGCGCGAATCCTGGATCGCCACGAGCTTGGTGGTGGTGTTGCGTAGGCGTTGCGCCAATATGTGAACCAGCTTAACGAGGATACGCGCGCCTAAATGGGGGCGAGTGCGAATGACCTGGGTCAAAGCCTCACGAGACAGGACAGCAAAGCGCGACTGCTCCAATGTGATGCACGACGCAAACCGGGGCTCGCCGTCGATCATGGACATCTCGCCTAGGGAATGACCGCCCTGGACGACGGCGATCCTGGACGGATGGCCATGACGGTCGCGGCGCACTACATCAATCGATCCGGTAATGAGCAGGATCATGAAGTCGCCCGCCTCGCCTTCACCGATGATGCACGTACCCTGCGGAGCCTCAAAAACGGGCATGAACTCCCCAAGTTCGGTGATTTCGGCGATGGTGAAGTCCTCGATGAGAGGGGCATGTTCGATCAGCCGATGGACTTCGACGGCGAATGCACCGCAAAAGCCGATCTGTCGCATGTTTCGTTCAATGAAATAACTGGGCTGCATGATCATCTCGCTACGGACGTAAGAGGGTGCCCCCGCGTCGGATGCCACGCCCTCTGGCCTCCTGTGCTAGGGATCGGGGGCTACCGTAACACTCCACCCGCCCACGCGGCTAACTCTGAGATCGCGTTATTGCTTGCCGAGGTCAGGGCGGCCACACCTCCTGCCGCGTCTGGCGTGGGCGCGGGCGCCTCGACCCAGAACGTGCGCTGATCCAGGACCCTTCCGTCCCGCACCACTGTGGCACGCAGCCGCACGATGGCGTGACTTTGCTCGGGCGTATCGAAGATCTGGGTGAATTCCTCTACCTCGACCTGAAGAACCGGATCCTTCAGGCTGTCGGTTGTCGCAATCACGTTAGTTTGCGTCGCCAATTGGGAGCGGATTCGCCGGGTGATTAGCTCGGCCGGCGGCATTGTCCAGTGGCTGTTGGCGTAGACCATGGGTTGATTCGAACGAGCATAGTTGAGCCGATAGCCCACCGCGCTGGAGTCAAGCCAGGAGGAGGTCTCCGCCATGGGAACGACCAGTGTCCCAGGGGATTTGGGGGCGGGATTTGTTGCCGGCGCCGCGCCAAAGTCGTAGAAGTGCGGTCCTGCCACCGGTGAACTGGAGGCGCATGCAGCCACGAGAGCGACCAGCAGACCTGGAGCGCCGCAGCGAAGAAGAGGGCGACCGAGCCAACGGAGCGACTTCATCGTTGATTCCTTTTAAGGGGCGGCAAACTTATCGAGGATACTCGAAGCCAGGCTCGCCGGGACCCGGACTGGGACGCGCCCGCCCGAAAAGCAGGCTCTGAGGTTGTTCGTCGAGACGATCGACGGCATGGGTCACCGAGCGCGCCGTGTGACCTGCCTCATCGGTCAAGGCGTTGAAACGAGGCAAGGTTCGCACGCTAAACAGTGTCACCGCCGCGTCAAACTGGTCCAGGCTATCCGACAGGCGCGCAAGCGTTCCATCCTTTTCCTGGAGTCGTACCGCAAGTTCCTCATAACTTTTCGCGGCTTCGGCGACCGCGCTTAACGCGCGCTTGCTCTCATCGATCGTTCCGGGAAGCCGGCTCAAACTGGGGCCGAGCTGGTGTTCTAGAGCCGTGGTCGACAATGCGGCTTCATTTAGTCCAGCCAGGGTTTTTGTCAGCATCTTTTGATTTTCGTCGCCCAGTAGCGCATTCAAGCGCCGGAGGGTCTCGCCGAGGCCGTCGATGAGCTGCTGCGAATTCCCGGAGAGCCGATCCAGTAGTCCGGGCTCGATCTGGAGCCGGGCAATGTGGTCAGGGCTTGTCGCCAAGCGCGTCGGCTTGCTCCCGTCGTCACTGAGTTGGATGAATGACAGGCCCGTGACGCCCTGATAGGCGAGTTCACCGTGTGTGGACTCCGTGACGGGCGCATCCTTGTCGACTGTGACGCGAATCAGGATCTGGCCGGCCTGGTCCGGGTCGAATCGAATCGAAGCGACGGACCCGACGTCCACGCCCTTGAATCGTACCGGCGACTCCTCCGCGAGTCCCGATACCGAGCCGTGCGTGACGAGCTCGTATTCCACACGTTGCGTGCGGTCACGACTGAACCACAGTGCGGCAAACCCGAGCGCGATTCCGAGAGCTACCGTAAACAGCCCGGCAATGAGAGCGTGCGAACGATCTTCCATGCTTACCTCATACGATAAAGGGGTATTCCCGAAGCAGCTCCATCGCGCGCTGCCCACGTTCGCCAAGAAAAAACTCCTTGATGAACGGATGCGGTATGGCCACGACTTCCTTGACCGGCCCGTAGGCGATGACCCGATGTTCCGCCAGCACCGCCACCTTGGTCGCCAGTTCGAATAATGTATCCAAGTCATGCGTTACCATGACGACCGTGAGTCCAAGCTCCCTGTGCAGCGTACGAATCAGGGCAACGAATGTCTCGCAGGATTCTGGGTCGAGGCCGGCGGTCGGTTCATCGAGGAAAAGGAGTTCCGGTTCAAGCGCGAGTGCTCGCGCAAGGGCCACACGCTTGATCATCCCTCCCGACAGCTCCGATGGGAGTTTGCGTGCATCGGTGGCAGTCAGCCCTACCATGTCCAGTTTAAGGAGGACAAGATCCTGGATCAATGACTCGGGCAGCGAGCGCAGCTCCCTTAGCGGCAGCGCCACATTCTCCAGCACCGTCAGTGCCGAAAAAAGTGCTCCCTGCTGAAAAAGCATACCCCAGCGCGAGCGTATCAGCGCAAGTTCGACCGGATCGCTTGAGCCGATTTCCTGGCCAAACACTTTCACCGATCCTCGACTGGCACGTTCGAGTCCAATCATCTGGCGCAACAAGGTGGTCTTGCCGGTTCCCGAACCTCCAACGATCGCAACAATCTCGCTCGCCTTGATCTCCAAGTTGAGATCACGGTGGATGACGAAGCCGCCTAGGATCGTCCAAAGTCCCCGGATTTCGATAACGTCGGCTCGGGTATCCGTCATGTCCTAGAATCCGACGTTCTTGAAGACCACGGCAATGATGGCATCCGCGAGAATGACGACCGTAATCGAGGTCACCACGGACGACGTCGTGCCTTCCCCAAGGCTTTGCGTATTGGGGAGAATCCGTAGGCCGAAGTGGCACGCGGTTAAGGCGATGAGTACCCCGAAGGTGATCCCCTTACCCACCCCAAGCCAGAGATTGGACAGCGGCACTGCGTTGGGAAGCGCTTTCACGAAGTACGTAAAAGACAACCCCAGAGAAAGCTTGGCGGCCGACATACCTCCGAGAAGCGCTGCGGCGTCAGTCCAAATCACGAGCAGGGGCATGGCGATCGACAAACCGATGACGCGCGGCATGATCAAACGATAACCATGGGGGATCCCCATGACCAGAAGCGCATCAAGTTCCTCCGTCACGCGCATGACCCCGAGTTGGGCAGTGATGGCCGAACCCGATCGACCCGCGACTAGAATGGCGGCCAGAACGGGGCCCAACTCCCGAATGACGGCCATACCTAAGATATTGACCAGATAGACGTCGGCACCAAAGGTCTTTAACTGTTGGGCGGACAGATAGGACAAAACGATCCCGATCAGAAATCCCACCAACGCCGTAATTCCGACCGCCTGGGCGCCCGCGCGATACACATTGGCCGATATTTCAAGCCAGGGCCCTGAGCGGGGATGTCGAAGGAGCAACAGCAAATCGAGCACGAGCTGGCCCAGAATCGCGATGAAGCTGACGACGTGGTCAAAAAGCCGGATCTGGCTGACCCCGAGGGCGCGTATCCACAAAAAGTGCAGACCCTTCGATTGGGGTACGGCCACCTCGCCCAAGTGGAAGAGCCGGTCAAACATCTCTTCTTGTCGCGGACCCAGAACGAGTTTCGCGGGGCGCGCTTTGCCCCATGCGTTCCAAAAGAACTGCGCGCCCAAATGATCCAAGACGGCGATACCCGATAGGTCCCAACTGGCGGCCTGGGGCTTCTCGCCAAGTTCAGAGAACTGGCGCTCCAGGCGATCGATCGTATCCCTGCGCGCGAGACTTCGAACGATCCAGGATCCGCGAGCGGAGATCGTGGTCCCGTCGTTACCCGTACGTACCGTTATCCCGGGGATGTCCACCGACTCCGGCATCGCACCAGGCCGCTCCGATTGGATTGTCAAGCCCACTCCGGTGTCATGACGAATGTACGTGCGAAGCGCTGGACACGTTGCTGCTCCGATGAGCCTATCGAGGTTCCCCAATCCAACCCCGAAAACTATCAGCGCTGGCGCTGGCGCGCAATGGCCATCCCCTTATTGTCGGAAGACAGAGCGCACTGTCCTTGGCACGCCTTGGAGCCTGCCGTAAGCTCTGCTAAACTACCGTGCCGTGTGGATGTCTGGGCTACAGGCCCAAGAAATCCGGATGGTCGATTGTACCTGACTCAAATCGGGGGCTACGAGCCGCTTTCGGGCGCAACATGTTGAAGTTTCAGAGTGAGCTTTGACGTGCAGGCGTTCAGGATGCTCTTGAATAAACGCTCGAATTACCCGGCTTTCTTGTCCGGGCGAGAGCAGTTGAGGACCACGGAGAGGTGGCAGAGTGGTCGAATGTACCTGACTCGAAATCAGGCGATGCGGTAACGCATCCGTGGGTTCGAATCCCACCCTCTCCGCCAGAGCCCTAATATCACGCGCGTTTCCAGCCAATTCCCAATTCTCCCCCTCGTCCACACCATCAATTCCGATACGTGTGTTTGATACGACGTGATACGCGCAGTGGGCTTAGGATTGCAGCAAACTGCTTGAGCCCTGCGATCCGAAGTCTGATCTCCTGAATGACCGAAAACAACCCCAAGCTGTCATAGGACCCTGGCTAAAGCGGCCAGTCGACCCGAGCTCGGATCAGGGCGGGAAGGTGATCCAAGTCAAAACGACGCCCGAAGTTTCTGGTGTGGCCCCGGCCACATCGCGGACTGCCAGGAACCGATTCGATGAAATTGGTACTGCGTCGGCCACAGTTCCCGATTTGTATCTGGGTTCGAAGACGAAAATGCTGTCGAGCTTCCCCTTTGGACTCACAAGCCCAATTGCAGCTGTCAAAGGCGCGGTAAGCAAACCTGCGCCGACTTGGGCAAAGCCAAAAAGAGCGAGCGAACCATCAGGTAGAAAGTACCCCCGACCATTTTGAGAATTCATTGGCTTGACACTTTTCGCCGGGCTCGGGTTTTGCAGATTGGCATCAAGCGAGGTGTAGACGCCTTCTTTCTCGCCGTAAAGCAAAACCGGAATCCTCTCCATGGGCAGAGTCGTGCGCACCAAGAGAGCACCACCATACCCAGGGACCGACCCCCTGACAGCAACAGTGCCGCTCTTGTTCACAATGCATAGACTCCCTTCTCCCGAGCCATCGGCGACGAGCAAGTCATGGTCAGAGGTCTCAACGGCA
>JBEKVI010000076.1:0-17906 GCA_049514215.1 Burkholderiaceae bacterium | reverse complement strand
CTCGTAGGCCTGGAGAGCTGGCTCGCCTTAATTCTTCTCGGCGAGTTTGACGGCCAGACGCTTGCCCAGCTCCTTCGAGAATTCCGGATCGTAGCCGTGCTCGATGAGACTCCATTGGAATCCGTTGGCCAAGCGGGACGTGCCCATCACACCCAGACCCGACTTCCTTTGATAACCCCTTGCATGTCCCAAGAGGATTTCGAATTCCACTTCGACGCGCCGACTATCTTTAGTCCGCTCAAGGGGCAACCGGTTCATGAATTGCCCGGCCATTTCAGCGGCGTAGGTATCGGTCGCCTTTCGAGCCATGAAATCAGAAAGAAGTCCCACCCCTATCTCCGGTAAGTGAAGCAATCCGAATTATCCCATAGGCCCCGCGGGGCCGAAAGGATCGCGGCACTTGCGGCAGTCAAGCAGACCTCATCTCTGTAACAACGGGGACGGGGCTTCTTGGCTCACGACGGCGTCGAGCGGCTCGCCGGCTGCGCGAAGGCCTTGACCCGGTCATCCCAAGCTTGCAGATACAGCGATTCAATCGACCCGACGAAACTCGCTTCGTCGAGCAGCCCGCTTGAGCGCATCAATGCGCGCATCCGTTGGCGCAATTCCGATAGGTGCGGAACGTCTTGGGCGAGCTCGACTGCCGCGCGCACATACGCGTCTTCATCGGCCGCCGCGAGATCTGACAGATCCATGGCTTCGAGCAGGCTATAGCCCGAGCGCGAAACGGAATTTCGACCCCGCAATGAAATCACCGGCAACCCCATCCAAAAACTTTCACAGGTCGTGGTGACTCCATTGTAGGGATAGCTATCAAGCGCGATATCCACGCCATGGTACTGGCCCCCGGACGTCTTGCTCGCAACCCAGTCGGAGCAACTGATCCGGCTGCGATCCACCCCGTAAGTCGACAGGATCTGGATGGCCCGCTCGATGCGTTCTCCTTTGGGGGCGCGATGCAGGCGCAAATGCGCCCCGGGAGACTCCTGCAGGATACGTCCCCAGCAGTGCAGAATCGTATCGCTGACCTTGATGAAATCGTTCAGCGCGCCAAACACCGCATAGCCGCGCTCGAGCATCGGCAGGGAACCGGGTTGCGGCATGTTTGGATCGGGCCGAAAACACCACTGCGTGTTGGGCAG
Organism: Burkholderiaceae bacterium; assembly: GCA_049514215.1. Classification (GTDB taxonomy): domain Bacteria; phylum Pseudomonadota; class Gammaproteobacteria; order Burkholderiales; family Burkholderiaceae_D; genus BOG-994. The sequence continues at coordinate 16,764 of JBEKVI010000076.1, read as the reverse complement.
ATAGAGCAGCTTTTCCGAATGCAACTCGGTCGCGATGTCCGGCGGATCGGTCCAGCGATCCACGATGCGAAAGTCCATCTCCGGATTGCCCGTCGTGTCAGGGTAGCCTAGGTAGACAATTTGGATAGGGGCGGCCCGTCGCGCAAATACGCCCGGACGAGCCCCTGGCGTATGGCCGCTCAAGTCGATCAGGATATCGATTGCGTCGGTCTTGATCGTGGCCAACGCGTCCTCGTCGGTCAATCCGACCAGTGAGCGCCAGTAGACTTCAAAGCCTCGCATGCGCGCCGTGACCTCGTCGGTGACGTCCAGTGTCGCGTAGCAGAAGATCTCGAACCGGGATCGGTCGTGATGCTCCAATAGGGGTTCGAGAAAGTACGCGACCGAGTGCTGCCGCAAATCGCCGGAGACATAGCCAATACGCAGGTGCCGATTGGACGTGAACTCGAATGAATCGCGATTGTGCTGGGCCTCTGGCGCTAGCGGGCCCGCAAAGAGTTCTCCCCAGGTTCGGTGCGCTTGAGCGATCTCCGTGGCCGATGCGGCGTCCGAGTAATGAAGTCCCATAAGAAAAGTAGACCAGGTATCGTAGTCCGTGGCGCCTAATTCGATGAGGGTTCGGACTTCGACCAAGCGCTGCTGAACATCACCGCGCCAACCCTGTGCCTTGGCCAGATTCAGCCGTATCTTGAAGTCGTCAGGCGCGCGTTCGAGCGCGCGCTTGAAATGGCCAACAGCCGCATCGAAATCGCGCAGTTCCGAAGCACAGTTGCCGAGATAGAACTCGGGCAGAACAGCGGTCGGATCCAAGCGTGCCGCCTCCGCAAAAAAGTCGCGTGCGAGTTCGAGATGCCCCGAATTTCGGCTCTGAAGACCGGATTGGATGAGTCGATCCACGGGGCTGATCAGGACCGCTTCTGACGCGACCGAAGTCGGGACCTCGGTGGCTTGCGGCGTCGGAGTCGCTTTGGACGGAGCCCGGGAATAAAGACTCTTCAGGATCCGCCCGATCACGGAATCACGCTCACGCCGTATCGCCGATGCTGGGGCTCACTCGAGCACTTCCTCATCGCGAATGCGCACCGCCGGATGAGGATCCGATTCAACCAAGAAGCCGCCGCTTTGGTGCGCCCAGAGGCGCGCGTAAAGTCCATTTTTGGCCAGAAGCGCCGAGTGATCTCCCTCCTCGACCACCCGGCCCCGATCGAGCACAATGAGGCGATCCATCGCCGCAAGCGTCGACAGACGATGCGCGATGGCCAGGACCGTTTTTCCTTCCATGAGTCGCGAGAGGCTGTTCTGAATGACCGATTCGACTTCCGAATCCAACGCGCTGGTGGCTTCATCGAGCAACAGGATCGGCGCGTCTTTCAGCATTACACGCGCAATGGCGATGCGTTGCCGTTGTCCTCCAGACAGTTTCACACCGCGCTCACCGACGTGCGCATCATATGCACGCCGGCCTTTGGCGTCAGCCAGATCGTGGATAAAGAGGTCGGCCTGCGCATCGCGCGCCGCACGCCGCAAGTCCGCCTCGCTGGCGTTGGGCCTGCCGTAGAGAATGTTCTCGCGAACGGAACGATGCAACAGCGACGTGTCCTGCGTCACCATGCCGACCTGCGCGCGCAGACTTTCCTGGGTCACCGTGGCAATATCCTGTCCATCAATGGTGATCCGTCCCGATTCAAGATCGTAGAACCTGAGCAACAGGTTCACAATCGTCGACTTGCCCGCCCCTGATCGTCCCACCAAGCCCACTTTTTCACCAGGCCGAATGACGAGATTCAGGTTGTCGATCACGCGCTGATGACCGCCGTAACTAAAATTCACCCGTTCAAAGCGAATCTCCCCGCGCCCTACCTCGAGAGGCTTGGCGTCGGGACGATCGACGATCTGCGGCCGGCGCGCGATGGTGTTGATTCCGTCTTGTACCGTCCCCGCGTACTCGAACAGTGAAGCCATCTCCCACATCACCCAGTGGGAGATCCCGTTAAGGCGCAGTGCCATCGCCGTGGCTGCCGCGACAGCACCTGCGCCAACCCGACCATGCGTCCATAACCACAGCGCCACACCCGCTGTCGATGCGATTAGCGCCATGCTCAGGCCATGGTTCACGACCTCGAATCCACTGACTAGGCGCATCTGGCCACGTGCGCTTTGCATGAATTCCTGCATCGCCTCACGTGCGAAGCGCGCTTCGCGCTTTCCGTGGGAGAACAACTTGACCGTCGAGATGTTGGTGTAGGCGTCCGTGATGCGTCCGGTCATCAGCGAGCGCGCGTCCGCCTGCGCCTTAGCGACGAAACCCAGCCTTGGCACGAAATACCAAAGTGCGATCGCGTAAAGCCCGACCCAAGACAGAAAGGGCGCAAGTAGCCAGCGGTCAAAGCTCGCAGCGACAAAGGCGATCGTGACGAAATAGATCACTACGAACACAAGGATATCGGTCAGGATGAGCCACGTATCGCGGACCGCCAGCGCGGTTTGCATCACCTTCGCCGCAACGCGCCCGGCGAACTCGTCCTGATAAAAGCTCATGCTCTGTCCCAACATCATGCGGTGAAAATTCCACCTCAATCGCATGGGGAAGTTCGATGCGAGAGCTTGATGTTTCATCATCGTCTGCAGCGCGATGGCAACCGGACTCGCCAGCAGGATGGCCGCAAGAAAAATGAGATGGTTTCGCTCGTCAACGAACAGTCTTGACGGAGTGACTTGGCCGAGCCAGTCAACCACCCGCCCGAGCATGGAAAAGAGCATCGCCTCGAACACGCCAATGGCCGCCGTCAACAATGTCATTGCCAGGATGTAGCGTCGCAGTCCTCTCGAACAGAACCACAAAAACGCAAAGAATCCTACCGGAGGAGTCGAGGATTCCGCTTCCGGATAGGGGTCGACAAACGATTCAAACCAGGCAAGCACGAATTTGCTCTCGGGGTGGCTGACGCGGCGCGGCTCACGGCAGCCGCGCTCTGGGTCGTTATTTAAGGTTTGGTGGCAGTGAACGTCGGAAACGGGCAAACGCTTCGGGGAGCTCGGAAGAATTCATCCGAACGGGTCGCCGGTAATTGACGTTAGCGGGCCATCAACATTCTACCCGAAGGCATTCAGGATTCGCTCGCGGGACTTTCGCAGAAGGGGAGTCCCTCGCTCGGAAACAATCGCCCTTCGCGCCCGATAAAGTTGAAAAGAGGCTACGACGATGAGCAACGCTTTCGCGCGCCTCGATTGCGGGCATTTCCGGCTATGGCGATTGGCGTTGAACTCCCGGCCAGCGACGTAGGAAGCCTATCGATTTTCCAACCGATGCCCCAGGGTTTCAACAGCGGTGCGCCGTTCTCTGCGCGCATGCGCAGGAACGGCTACCCGCTCTAGGTTCCCTTCCGAAAGATCGCTATGGCACTCACGATGGGATCGCCTTTGACCGCGTTTAGGGTCACGGCCAATGGATCCTGGCTGTCCGAAGTCGACACCAGATAGGGTCCGTAGCGCATCCAAGCTCCGATTCCAAGATGGCCGATCGTACCTGCAGCGACCGGGCTTGCCACGACCTTGCCGCCGACCGTCTTGGTCCCTGTCAGGGTCAGATCCACCGTCCGAGCGCCGGCCGCCTCAGGCTCGAGAGTGTAGACATACGCGTAGTAGCCCGTTGCTCCTTCGCTTCCGTCTGTCCCCACCGACGGCGTATAGGCGAGCGGTACGCTAAACGCCAGTGACTTGGCATTGGTCGTCGAAAATCCGTCGAGGAGCTGTTTCAAGCCGCTAGAGAGGACCGCGGGCACCAAGGTGAGTTGGTCTGTTTCGTTCTCGTAGGCCGAAGTCATCGTCAGCTCACCCGCAGCGCTTGCAAGCGGCAATGACTTGAACGGAAGTCCATCGGCCTGAACCGAAGTCTCGCCAAAGCGAACGGCCTTGACGAATAGCGCGTCGCTGGGGACGGCAAATTGCGCATTCGCACCAAACATTTGAGCATAGACGGCCTGCTGCTTCGGGTATGCGCCCAGATTTCCGGCGTAGCCTGAATTCGAATATCCGTTCCAGTAGCACTGAAACGCCGTTTGGTTCGACGCGAACCAGTTCGCCATCGACTGCATCATGACCGGATTGTCGCCAACCTGACCCATGCCCCATTCGGGAAAGCTGATCGGCTTCTGATGGGCCGCCGCGAAACTGGCCTGCCAGTTCAGTCCGTAGGCTACATTCACAACATCATGTTGAAAACGCGCCGCAGGGTCGGCGATGTTGGAATAGTTCTCATCGTAGATGTCAAGTCCGATCGAGTCGACGACGTCATCCCCAGGATAGCAGTCCTGAACGTTGGGCATCGTGTACTGGTCGCTCAGATTGGGATTCCAGACAAACTTGAAATTGCTCGACTTCGCGCGGAAGGCCGCGACAATATTGCGGAAAGCGGCCTTGTAGTTCGTGCAATAGTTTGCCCGTTCTGCGACCGGCTGGGCATTGTAGCCCCACGGATACCAGTCGCCCTGAAACTCCCAGCCGATACGAATGATCGCATCGCCTTTGCCGCTGGCCGCGAGTACACCTGCCACGCTGCTGTAATGGGATTGGTAGAGGCCTTGCGCGGCACCAGCAATGCTCACCAGGGGCGACGAAGGGATGATGGGTACAGCGATGACCCACTTCGTTACCGAGTCGTAAGTGGAAATCAGCCAGCCACTACCCTCGAAGTTGTGCCAGACGCCGTTGTAGTCCGTAGGGCTCGCCGCGGCCGAGGCAGTATCCTGGGAATTGAGTGCATATCCGACGAATCCGACTGTCATCGTCTGAATTCGTCCCAGGATGCGATCCAGCGAGGATCCAACGGAATCGCCGAAAATGCAGAGGTCAGAGTGTTGTGAGGGTGGCGAGGTCTTTGCAGTCAGGCTCAGCGCTTGAGAGACGGCGCTTGCGCTCACGGGCGCGGTCGTGACCGAGGTCTGGCTCGAGGTCGTGGCCGCTCCTGCCGATCCGCCAGCTGAGGTCGAGGCCGCCTGGGTGCTTCCGGAAGATCCGCCTCCGCCGCCTCCGCAGCCATTGAGAGCGGCGATGCATGCCACTCCTAACATCGGCAAGCTAAGCCGGTCCCAGACCGTACGTAAATTGAATTGAGTCATGTTTCCCCGTATTGAAAATCAGCCTGGTGCCGAATCGGACCAACCATGGGCTGCGTAATCTCAAGCGAATAAAAGTCGAAAGCTCTGTAGGCGGGTCTTAAGCCCGTTTGGCGTCGATAGGCCCACTGCTCCAATCCGTGGGCGCGCTGCGCTAGGAACAACCTGCTGAAAATATCGGCCCCCGGCACTTTTGGCTGGGTGATCCGCAGCGAAGCTTGCGTGAAATGCAAACGAGTTTCAAGGGCAAGAACGCGATGAATTGATCACGGTCTCACGACTTCTCGCTTCGGAGCGCGAGAATGGGCAGCCAAAGAAGGGCGACGGACGCGTCCGAGAGATGCGCGCGAGATGCACCACGATTGACGCATTCTGCCACGCGTCCCCCGCAGGAGGTCGCGACCGCGCTTTAAACTGGTGCAAACTGCCCGCCGGAAGTGCGCCTCTCGGAGCTCGCAGCGCAAAGCCAGCCCGTTAGGTCATGGACTACCGAGCGGCTTCGGGAACTACCTAGACTTCAACCGATGGGTTGAGCAAATACGACACTTTTCGCCTCATGACACCACCTCGTCATGATCGCCCCGGTGCTCGGCTAGGCCGGAACGGCTTCTGCGACGTCTTCCCATGCTTCGTTCAGTACCCGGCCTTGCATCGCGGAGGGAACCGGGACGCCGAGAAGGGAAAGCAGCGTAGGGGCAACGTCGAGCCCACTGCAGGAGCCGATATGCTGACCGGGGCGGATGTCCGCCCCAATAAAGGCCAGGATCCCGGCCGGATGATGCATGCCCTGTTTGGTCGTAGGCGTATCCGTTGCGAAAAGCTCGCCGATCAAATAGCCCTCCGGATTGGCCGCCTCGCATCCCGGGAAGAAATAGCGGATGTCCTCACTCATCTCCGCAAGACCCAAAGGCGTCACCGTCAACAAGGTATTCGTCTCGTCAACTGCGATCGCGCCTTCGCGTCGTCCCGCAACGACGCGCTGAACGCTTTCGAGTCGGGATTTCAGGCGAGCTCGCTGTGCCGCATCCGTGACCCGGATGTTCCACTGCGGAATCATGGTCGGCACGACCTCAGCGACCCCTTCTCGTCCGATGATGTCCAGAACCCGATCAATGTCGCGGAATCGGACGACTATTTTCCCCGCGGCATATTTATCGCTCACGAAGGGTTGCTGACCCATACTTGAGGCGACCACGATTACCGTCTGCGGATCGGCAAGCCGAATAAACTTTCCGATCAATTCGTCGCAGACCCTGTACCCAAAAGGAACGGCATCCCCGTAGCGAGCGCGCTCCTGCGGTGAGGAACGAACCGGAAATTGCGAGTCGTCCCAAGCACGCCAATAGTGGTGCATGTAGTGGGCCGCATGATTGCTGTGCCAAGTCGCAAAATCGGGTCGATATTTCCGGTACAAGCTCGAAAAGAAATCGAAGTTCAGCAGAGGCTGGAGACTCACGCGTTTCCAGCGACTATGGGGAGCAAGCTTCTCTCGGGCGAGCTGGATCGCGGTTGTCGCCATCGTGCTTGGGCGCAGCCCCAGTCCGACGAGTGCCATTCCCGTTCTGATCATCGACAAGGGACCCAATGCTGAGGTCGTGCGGTTGTGGACTTGCGTGTAGCGTCGATTGATCTGTTGAACCGGCTGCAACTCCTTGGGAAACGTCTCGTCTCCCGGCGCGAAGGGCCCCGGAATCATGAATCCGCGAACCGGCCTTGGAGGGTACGCACTGATGCTGCCGAACACGCCCACGGATCGTCCGGCCTCGGCAGCATAATCCCAGGTGCGCTTGGCACTCAATGTCGCCGAGTCCTGCTCGAGTACGGACGCGCCGTGGACTTCGCGTGACACGCCCGTATGCAATGTGACCCATGTGATCCACGGATCGAGGTGCGGAGGCCGTTCGTCAGCGATCTGGGTCGCCCAAGTCCCCTGCTTGCGAAGCCGGTCGAAGTTGGGAAGATAGGAGGCTCCGTGCTGGGCGACGAGTCGGTCGACTACGGGCCAGTTGATCTCGTTAAGCTCAAGGAGTATGACTTTGCGGCGACCCATTGTAGTCACTCTCGTGTGCTGTTGAAATTGGCCGTCAGGTACATGATTTCAATTCCATCGCACTGAAATCGTCATCCGGCATAGACGTAAATTAACCACGCCCAAAGTTTGAGCAGGCCAATGAAGTAAACCCGATCGAGGGGGCCTCGTCAAGCAATACTCCATGCGGCATGGTGGCCTCGCGCCGCGTGATGCGATATTCGCAAAAACGAACCGGTATCTCCCGCCCGAAGGCGCGCCCAAGGGCTGCTTGAAGCGCGACCTCAGTGCGGCGACCGACTGGAAGCGCAGTTCCAAGAAGTCCGTGTTGCGCCGAAAACTCAATCCCCCCTCTCATTGACAATCTCTGACCAAACAGTAGGGCTTCTTCGTAGACGCACACTGCCCTGCCGGGCATAATCGGCGGCGGCTAATGGCCCTTGTTGTCATTAGGCCAACCCGCTTGCGGCCTGCGCAAGGTCCCATCGTATTGCCGACCCCGATCCTATGCGTTATCGCGCCGATATCGATGGCCTAAGAGCCGTCGCCATTCTGACAGTCGTCGCCTTTCATGCCATTCCGGCAGCGCTGCCGGGCGGCTTTATCGGGGTCGATATCTTCTTTGTCATTTCCGGGTATCTGATCTCGGGAATTATCCTAGGCGAACTCATTGCGGAGCGCTTTACGATTTCGGCCTTCTACGGTCGCCGCATTCGCCGGATCTTTCCCGCATTGGTGCTGGTCTTGGTGGCGTGTCTTCTAGCCGGTCGCTATATCCTCTTTCCCCAAGAGTTTGAGGCACTGGGACGCCATACCTTTGCAGGCGCAGCTTTCATCGCGAATCTCGCCCTGTGGCGCGACACCAACTACTTCGCCATCGAGGCCAGCCGATTACCGTTACTGCACCTCTGGTCCTTGGGGATCGAAGAGCAGTTCTACATCTTCTGGCCGCTTGTCCTTTGGCTGACTCGAAAGAACCTGAGACGCGCTTTCTGGACCATTGTCGCCGTGATCCTCGTTAGTTTCGCCGCGAACCTTGTGGGCATCTACGTCTGGGGTCGGGAGACATTCACCTTCTACATCCCATTCACGCGGGTGTGGGAGTTGGCCTGCGGAAGCCTGCTTGCTGTGATGGCACTGCAGGGGCAAGGAACGAAAGGCGCGCTTCTGAGCTCATCTCAGGACGCGCAATCCGTTGATACCCCCCTTGGAACGCGCACTTCAGAGGCAAAGGCCCTGGCAGGACTTGCGCTCATTCTCGCGGGGCTTGCGGTCGTGAATCGCGAACTACCTTTTCCGGGTTGGAGAGCGTTGCTTCCCATCGGAGGGGCGATGCTTCTGATCTGGGCGGGTCCGCAGACCTGGGTCAATCGCGTCCTTCTTTCAAATCGGATCGCGGTCTTCATCGGGCTGATCAGCTTTCCGCTTTACCTCTGGCACTGGCCGCTGCTCACATTCCAAGGCATCCTTTGGCCGGAATCCGCGCCGGCCCGTGCTCTGGCGGTGGCCCTAGCGGTGGTACTCGCGACGCTGACCTACATCTACATCGAGCGTCCCGTCCGTTCGTCGCGCAAAGTTCGGGCGCGCCTTACGGTGCTGCTCTTTATCGGCAATTGTGTGGTGGGGGGACTGGGTGCATTGGCCTATCAGAACCATTTGGGGCGTCCGGTCCCCAGCAAGGCTGCCGAGGTTCTCGCTGCGGCGGACGATTGGGAGTTTCCCGACACCACCGCATTGGATCGAAAAGGACGCCTGCAACTGCTTCGACTTGATTCGGCCAAGCCTGATGACGTAACTCTTTATATCGGCGATAGCCACGTTCAGCAGTATTGGCCGCGGCTGACCTATCTTTCTCATGAACGAAGTGCAACGATCAACGCGATCGAGTTCGCAAGCTATGCAGGATGCGCGCCCCTTCCCGGAGTCAATCGGATCGAGCGCGATTTCAAGTGCCCCGAATTCTTCCAGCAGGCGATCGAAGCCGCGCAATCGGACAAGGTGAAAGTCGTGGTGTTTGAGGGGTGGTGGGAATGGTACTTTCTCCCCGATTCACCCGGCGCCCTGCATCTCGTCGGCGACTCGTCGCTGCGACCACTCTCGCTCGACAGTCCCGAGGGTAGTGAGGTATTGAGGCAGTTCGGCGATCTCCTGAGGCGTCTTGTAGGGTCCCACAAGCGGGTGTACATTATGCTCTCGAATCCCACGTCGCCTCAGTTTGACCCACTGTCGATGGTCGAGCGTGTCACATATCGCCTGACACCTCACGAGTCGATTAGTCGCGACGAATTCGAACAGCGGGCTGGTCCGATCGTCAACCGGGTTCGCGAAGTCGCAATACAGGCCGGGGCAACGGTCGTGGATCCCGCGGAATATCTTTGCGATGCAACGCGATGTCCCGGCGTGTCCCCGAACGGCCTTCCGCTGTTCAAGGACTCGAATCACTTGCGCGCTTCGTATGCGAGGCAGCAACAGTATCTCGATCCGTTCAATTTCTGAGGAGTGGCCAGGACTACCGCAAGCCCCCTGTTGGGAAACATTGAGCACCGAAGCGCCGCGGTAGTACATCTGGAGGAAGTCGATTCCTTCGATTCTCGATTGGTTTGGTCGTCGGTGGCCTGGCGTTTCATCCGAGCCGGGCATGAGAAAAAGTGACGTCACCAAGTGGTCGTCTGTTGGAGGGATGCATGAGAAAACATTTTGAGAACCCGATTGGTTCACGCGTTGCTGTCGTAGCGCGCGGAACGGATCTCATCGAAACTCGACGGCGTGCGTCCATGGGCATCACAGAGGGGAAACGTCATGGGGGCTGAGCTCACCGCTCACACGAGCCCGCTCCATCCCAATCCGAAGGTTCCCGCTTGGTGGGGAGATTTGTTCGCGCGAAGCGAAAGCGCGACACTGTTTCTGTCGAGCGAATGGATCCAGACCTGGCTGGACGTCTATGCGTCCAAGTTTGGAGGGTTTTGGGTGCGGTGGGTCGCGCAGGACAATACTGTCGGAGGGTGCCTGATCCTCAAGCGCACCGTCTGGTGGCAGATCATCCCACAACCCACACTGTTTCTCAATGTCGCGGCTGAAACGGTCGAGCTTTCGCCCTGGAGCGAATTCAATCAGCCCCTCTACATTGCCGGCTATGCGGAAGCGGTGGCCGAGGCGCTGGCGCACCTGGTCAACCGGATCCGATGGGCACGTTTTGAGTTCTGGGGCTACGAGGACGGTGCATTCTCGCAGGCATTCCTGAAATCGCTATCTCAGTACACGCTTCAAACGCGAGAAGAGCGCGCTCCGTTCGTCGACTTAAAAGCGATCGAAGGCCAGGAGTATGAGGGCACGCTTTCGAGCAAAACGCGCCCTCAGATTCGCAGAAGCCGCCGCATGTACGAGGACAGCGGTGGCCCAGTCGAGATTCGGTTTGCGCAAGACGAAGCTGAAGCGCTCGCCTTTCTCGCCGAGTTGGGCATCATGCACAACGCGATCTGGCGCTCGCGCGGAGAAGTCGGGTCTTTTGAGCGTCCCGAGTTTCGCAGCTTTCACGAGGAAGTCGTGAAACGATTGTGGGCAGCGCAGGCAGTGGACCTCATCCAGATCAAGACGAGCGAGAAGGTCATAGGCTATCTGTTCAATTTCAAACTCGGCAAGAAGATCTACTGTTACCAATCCGGCTTCGTGCAGGAGGAAGACAAGAACTTCAAACCAGGATTGCTCACTCACGCGACCGCGATTTCCGCATATATGCGCCTTCAGTACGAGGAATATGATCTGCTCTCAGGCGATTCGCGCTACAAGAGGTCCCTCACCAAGAACGGCCGGACTCTTTTCTGGAGTACGGCCTATCGAAGAAGCGCGTACGGCCGCCTTCTTTGGCTGGCGAGACAGTTGAAGGCGCGCTGGCGATCCAAAGCTGCAGCCCAGGATCCTGATTCAGCCGCCGGCATCGTGGAGACGTAGCGCCCGCCTCTTGATGCGTCGATAGACCGCCGTCAAGCGCTCGCGGAGCTGCGCGGGCATTGAGGCGGCAGCAAGCACCGTCCAGGTACGGCGCGACTCCAGGGGTGCCCGAGCCAGGCTCTGCAGAGCATGTCGGCGCGTCCCGGCCATGTCTCCGGTCTCAAACAATTCCGAGGCGAGCCAACCATGCGCTTCGCCGTAAGCCGATCGAAGTATCGATCGCGGCACGTGGATTCGGTCACGATCGCGTTCGAATGCCAAATCCATGGTTCTCAAAAAATTCTCGGCGGCGTAGACCATATGAGACCGTCGTGTCAGGCGGTCGGGATGGCCCACACAGTACCGGATGGTGGGGCAGTCAATGAATGCGACCGGACCTTCACGACACACGCGCAGATGATAGTCATGATCCTCGCCAGCACATCGAAAAGATGCATCAAACGGGCCGGCGCGTAATGCTCTCTCGCGCCGCATGAGCACCGTGGATGTGTGAACCAGGCTGCCGGTCACCATCGCTGAAAAGATATCCCCCCAATAGACATTCGGATTCCGCGTGAAGCGCCCGGGCTCTTGGGTCAGATTCTCCAAGGTAGCGCAGTTCTCGAATACGGTCTGCGTCGGGTACCGACGATAGTTACCATACATCGTTCGCAGATATCGTTGTTGAACCAGATCGCCATCCGAGGTTACTGCCGCCATGTCGCTACAGATCATTCCGACTTCCGGAAGCCGCTCAAAGCAGGCCAGATGCATGGCTGCCTTGTCGAGATCCCATTGATCGTCCGAATCGAGAAACCCGATGAAATCGCCCGACGCGTTCGCGAGTCCCAAGTTTCTCGCAATAGAGACACCCTGATTGGACTGTCGAAGTACCTGGACGCGGGGATTGCCACCATAGCGATCCGCAAGTAGCGAATCGGTTGAATCCGTTGAGCCATCGTCGATGACGACGGCGTGACAGCCCGGATAAGTCTGATTCAGAACGCTATCGATAGCCCGCGCCAAACAGTAAGCACGGTTATACGAGGGAATCAGAACGCTCACCACGGCTTGTACGTCCACGATCCCACTCCCCAGCACGTCGGCCCGCACCTGCGGACACAAAAAAAAGCATAGCGTGGAAGATCGACCGAAAGGGTCCTGATCGAAGCGATCGTCGACCGAGATTGTCACGGATTCTTCGACTCGCCCGTCGAGGGGACATGCATTGTTACAAGATGGTACTTGCCAGTTTTGGAGTGGGGGCGCACGCAAGTTTGCAGCAGCAAGTCCGTGCCACAGGCACGCCACCAGGGGCCGAGAGGCATGATCGAAGCGATCACAATCCTGCGCTCGGCGGGCCAATATCCGCCCGCTCGACTCACCCCATGCATCCGCGATCACGGATTCCGTGAGCTTACCGTAGGGCGCGTGCGGCTGCGAACTTTTCTGTTTTTCGGAAGCATCCTCCGATACTATGCTCCCGGAGCCGGAGGATCTGCCGGTACTTACGTGACCCGCGCGAATTGTTCGTTCGTCTGCAAGACACAAGAACGGCGATCACGAAACGGGAGGGGGTAGGCGTGCATTGGATTCGCGCGCTGTGCTTAGCGGCGCTCATGGTTTCTTCCTTGCCGTTGGCGTTCGGTGCGAAAGGCGACGCAGCTGTGAGCCGCCAGCTGCGACAGCTAGGCGATGAAGCTCAAGCAGCGATGGAGGCGGGCGATCTCGAACATGCCGAGGACATCGCGCGCCAACGCCTCGCGATTGCTTCAACTACCAATCGGGATCGATTCGTCGGGAATGCATTGACGACTCTGGCGAAGATATTGCAGTTGCGCGGTAAGTACGAGGAGGCACAGGCATTGCTTGTGAAGGCCCTGCCTTTGGTCGTCGCGGACAACGGCCCCGACTCGATTCCGGCCATCCGAACCTTGTTGAATCTGACCCACGTGGCACAGATCCAGGGCCGCTATGCAGAGGCGAACGCCTATGGCAAAGACGCGCTCGAGAGGGCGAGCAAAGTGGCGCCAAAGAGTCTCGATCGCTTGCATGCTCTGAATCTAGCAGCCTCAGTCCAACTATCCCTCCACCATAACGTCGACGCCCTGGCATTGCTGGATCAAGCAGCGAGCTTGGACGTCGCAGCAGATGGTTTGCGGACGGGCGCCCTTGACTATGCGCGCGCCCAGACCTTGCACCAGCGCGCGGCCTGTGAGCTCGGACTTCAGCGGCTAGAGGCCGCTCGCACGCACTTCGAGGAGTCGGCCGCCCTCTTCTCCCGGATAGGGAGCGAGTCGTTCGATAGCATCTCTGTGCAGCAAGGGCTGGGCATGGTGGATCAAGCCCTGGGGCGCGACGATGAGGCCGTGCGCGTATGGAACGCAAATCTGGAAGTTGCGCGCCGCGCCTTGGGGCCCACGCATCCCTTCACGGCACGCATTGAGGGCATTCTTGCGAGCGGACTCGCCAAACAAGGGGCGCGCGCGAAAGCGGAAGCGTTGCACCAACACGCGATGAAGGTGCTCATCACGGCCAGCGCGCCCGAGTACCTTGCTTATGAGGCGCGACTCTATGCGCAGTTCCTCATCGAGGAGGGAAAACTGGAGGATGCACTCGCCGCTGAGCTGCGGGCGCTTGATGCGATCGACGCAGAATATGCCCAGACGCGCGGCCTCGAAGAAGGAACCAGGGAGGGCTTCATCGATCGATACGCGAACTACTATGTACAGACCTTACAAACGCTTTTGACACTTGACAAAGACAGCCCCGGGCGTGGCTTCGATCGAAAAGCTTTGGAGGTTGTGTCGCGTACGCAAAGCCGCGTTTTCACCGAATTGATGCGCGAGGCTGATGTCAGTCGCTTCTCCAGTAACCCCAACTACCAGTCGTTGCGAACACGCCAGCGGTCCGCGCAGGAGCGCTTAGCCGCATTGCGCCGAGAACGCGCCGCCAGCGGCGATGAGCCAGTCGAGATCGTCGAGGCGGCCGAGTCGGAAAACACATCCGAGCCGAGCACCGCGCGGGTTGTAGATTCTGCGATCGCGGCAAGACGGGCCGCGAACGCCAGCGCGCTGGAGCGCCAGATCCACGAGGCGACCCAAATGCTGGCCGACGTCGAGGATGCGCTCTGGAAGGAATTCCCTCGCTACATGGAATTGAGTCAGCCGCGGCCCGTGAACCTGGACCAATTGCAACGGCAGGTGCTCAAACCGCAAGAGGTCCTGCTGATTTACTACGTCCTGCCACAGGAGACGCTCGCTTTCGTGTTGACGACTGCGGAGTTCCACCTGGTCAGACTACCCATCGGACGAGTCGCTCTCGGAGATCTGGTAGCCCGCATTCGCTCTCCCGAGGACGACGGCGATGCCGGTGTCGGAGCGCTTTCGCAACTGGACCCGGGCGTATTGTACGAAGGCTACCAACGCCTGGTGGAGCCCGTTGAAGCTTTCCTCGGTACGGCTCCTCGGATCCAGATCGTGGGAAACGGGCCCCTATTCACACTGCCCTTTGAGATGCTCGTCACACAATGGGGGCCGGCGGAAATGCACAGATTTTCGGAGACGCGTGCAGCCAAGGCGAACGCGTTAGAGGAATACGGCGACCTCCACTATCTCGGTGATCGCCGTGAATTTGCCTACCTTCCCTCCTTATCGGCATTGGTGTCGATGCGCATTTACGCCAAGCCTCCTGTGAACTACCAAACCGAATTGGTGTCCTTCGCCGATCCCCTCTTTGACAGCGGCGCCGGTGTCATCCTGCCTGGAGGGACCGACGGCACGTTCTTGCAGCGCAATCTTCGAAGACGCGGTGGCCGGTTCGTGATTCCACCGCTGCCCGAGACCGCCGCGGAGGCCCGCGGAATTGCGGCCATTGTAGGCAACCCCAGCCGGGTTTATCTCAAGGCGGAGGCGCAGGAGCACACCGTCAAGACGCTCGATCTGCGCGGGGTTCGGTACCTCCACTTCGCCACCCATGGATTGCTCGGTGGCGATTTCTCCGGTCTCGAGGACGCGTTGGCCGAGCCGACCGGAAGTGAGACCTTGCTTTTGGCCCCGAAACCCGAATCTCACGGCGAGCCCGCTCTCTTGATGTCTTTGGTCGGCGATCTACAGGGGGAGGACGGTCTATTGACGGTCCACGAGATTGCGCAGACCCTGGATCTGAACGCGGAACTCGTGATTCTCTCAGCGTGCAACACCGCAGGCGAGCATGACGCCGCCCATAGCGGCGAGGGATTCGCCGGGTTAACGCGCGCTTTCGCGTTTGCCGGCGCCCACGGACTGGTTGTGAGTCATTGGAGTGTTGAAAGCATGTCCACCCAAGACATGATGCTAGGACTTTTTCGCGAATTGAAGTCGGGCGAGAGTCCCTCACACGGTCTAGCGAAGGCGCGCACGGCACTGCGATCGACTTACTTTGAGGATGGCTCGACTCGGATCGCGCGTGCCCACCCGTTCTTTTGGGCGCCATTCGTCTACGTCGGAGACTAGCGCACCACGCCCTCGGTCGGGCGCCCCCTACGGCGCGCTCATCGAATAGACGTTGACCGTCCAAGGGCCCACCGTCACGCTTTTGATCGGCGAAGCGGGCAGGTGCACACCGTCGTTTGCGAGTGCGCCCTCGGAATCTTGCTGATCGGGTTCAGACACGATGGCCGCCGGTCGCTCAGTGGCCAGGATGTCGTGGTCATTGAAGTATCCGTTCCATACGGGACGTACGATAGCGCCGCTGCCCCAAAAGAGAGCCGGCGCCCACGGGCCGAGGACCTTCTTCCCGCGCCAGTTACCGGTTGACTGGAATTCGGACTGGGTTTGCGCGAGCACATAGCGACGCTCATCTAACGACCGGCCGAAGGAGATTGCGTTCAGAATAAAGGCGACGAGCCCAACGCCGAGCACAGCGACGCGCCAGATCCGCGGGGAACTCGGAAGCCCCGGCTGCGAGGCGAGAGCAAGGCCTGCAGTGCCAAGGAGACTTGCAGCCAAAAAGGAGCCCAGCAAGTAGCGGCTGGGCAGATAGCCCAAAAAGAGCTTGTGAGACTCCAGGATGATCCAGGCGGTCAGGGGCGCAACAGCCGCTATCCATTCGGAACGCTCGCTTGAGTTGTCCGCCGTCGCGCGCCAGCGACCTGCCAAGACGGCCAGACCAAGAAGGAAGATGAGAATGAGAGGCCAAGCGTGGTGGTCGGCCACAATCAAATGCACATTGTGGAGTCCAAGACGTAGGCGGCTGCCTTGCGCCTCGGTGCGTAAGGCGACCTGGGCCCCCATGATTCGAAAATACAAATCTGCGTGGGGGACGATCCAGACCAACGCGTAGAGCGCGGCGAAGGCCAATGCAAGAGCGATCGCCACGGCGAAATCGAGCCAGTACTGGCGTGGAACTGGTAGTCGCGAAAGGCGCCTTAAGCCGATCGCCAGCAAAACGCCTCCGGGCGGTATCACCGCAACATAGAGGAATTGAATCTTGAGTGCGTAGCTAATCGCCGCAGCAGCCGCCGCGCAGGCCAGATAGGCGCGAGAGGCGCCGCGTAGGCGGGCCCAAGTCGCGGCCACTGCAAGCAGTGTGAAAAGGCAGGCGGGGAATTCCGCCATGTCCAGATGAGCATAGTGGAACGGATAATAGGAGAGAAACACGACCGGAAACGCGATCCAGATCGAGCGCGAAAATCGACCGCTGCCACTTGCGAAA
>JBEKVI010000075.1:0-18066 GCA_049514215.1 Burkholderiaceae bacterium | reverse complement strand
AGGTTTTTCGCGTTGCATCGAATTAATCCACATCATCCACCGCTTGTGCGGGTCCCCGTCAATTCCTTTGAGTTTTAATCTTGCGACCGTACTCCCCAGGCGGTCAACTTCACGCGTTAGCTGCGTTACCAAGGAAATGAATCCCCGACAACTAGTTGACATCGTTTAGGGCGTGGACTACCAGGGTATCTAATCCTGTTTGCTCCCCACGCTTTCGTGCATGAGCGTCAGTGTTATCCCAGGGGGCTGCCTTCGCCATCGGTATTCCTCCACATCTCTACGCATTTCACTGCTACACGTGGAATTCTACCCCCCTCTGACACACTCTAGCCTCGTAGTTTCAAATGCAGTTCCCAGGTTAAGCCCGGGGATTTCACATCTGACTTGCGAAACCGCCTGCGCACGCTTTACGCCCAGTAATTCCGATTAACGCTTGCACCCTACGTATTACCGCGGCTGCTGGCACGTAGTTAGCCGGTGCTTATTCTTCCGGTACCGTCATTAACGGATGTTATTCGCATCCGCCGTTTCGTTCCGGACAAAAGTGCTTTACAACCCGAAGGCCTTCTTCACACACGCGGCATGGCTGGATCAGGGTTGCCCCCATTGTCCAAAATTCCCCACTGCTGCCTCCCGTAGGAGTCTGGGCCGTGTCTCAGTCCCAGTGTGGCTGGTCGTCCTCTCAGACCAGCTACGGATCGTCGCCTTGGTGAGCTTTTACCTCACCAACAAGCTAATCCGATATCGGCCGCTCCATGAGCGCAAGGCCTTGCGGTCCCCTGCTTTCCTCCGTAGAGCGTATGCGGTATTAGCGTAACTTTCGCTACGTTATCCCCCACTCTAGGGTACGTTCCGATATATTACTCACCCGTTCGCCACTCGCCACCAGGGTTGCCCCCGTGCTGCCGTTCGACTTGCATGTGTAAGGCATGCCGCCAGCGTTCAATCTGAGCCAGGATCAAACTCTTCAGTTTAATCTCTGTTTCAACTCTTTCGAGTTGGTCGCTCACTCAAGAAATATAGGTTTGTGTTCCTACATTCTGTTTGTGCGAGCTCTTTGATGCATTTGTCTTGCGCTTCGCAGAATTCACGAATGCGCTGCACTTTGACATCCAAGCGCCCACACTTATCGGCTGTTGATTTTTAAAGAACAGTCTGCCACGACTTGGCTAGGTGCCATTTCGTAGCAGCAGAGAAGCGAGATTATGAAGGGCTTTTCGACCGATGTCAACCCCGCCTGCCGGGCGAACTCATGGCTCTTGGAGGTATCGGGGCCTTCTCGGCAACGCCGGTCGGGCGCGCGGGCCGCCTCCAAATCCGAAGTCCGGTGAGCTAGCGGTTCACAAATTTTGCGGGGCGCTTCTCAACGAAGGCGCGCATCCCTTCTTTCTGATCCTCGGTCGCAAAGGCCGAGTGGAACTGACGCCGCTCGAAGAGAATGCCCTCGGAAAGGGGCACCTCATAGGCTCGATTGATCGATTCCTTGATCATCATAATCGACGGAAGGGAGTAGGAGGCGATGGTCGTCGCGGCTTCGAAAGCTTCGTCTAGGAGCCTTGCGGGAGCGACCACGCGCGAAACCAGGCCCGCTCGTTCGGCTTCCGATGCGTCCATCAATCGGCCAGTCAAACACAAGTCCATTGCCTTGGCTTTCCCGACGGCCCGGGGTAACCGCTGAGTTCCGCCAGCGCCGGGCAGTACGCCGAGTTTCACTTCCGGTTGCCCAAAACGGGCAGTATCGGCCGCAATGACGATGTCGCACATCATCGCAAGCTCGCACCCGCCTCCCAGAGCATAGCCCGCCACCGCCGCAATAACGGGCTTTCGAATCCGCCGCAGCGTTTCCCAGTTGCGGGTGATGTATTCACCGCGATAGACATCCATGTAGGTCCAGTCCGCCATTGCCCCGATGTCCGCGCCGGCTGCGAACGCCTTCTCGCTGCCCGTGATGATCATGCAACCAATCTCGTCGTCAGCGTCAAAGGCCAGCAACGCCGAGCCGAGCTCATTCATCAGGCCGTCATTGAGCGCATTGAGCTGCTTCGGTCGATGTAGCGTGACGAGCCCTACTCGGCCACGCACCTCGGTCAGGATGGATTCGTAGCTCATCGTCGCGCCTCGCTTGGATTCCGATTGAGAATCCATTCTGCCACAGACGATGTCTTCGCTTACATGGGATCGCCTCGCACGCGCAGCTCGGTGCCCCGGCTGGGTGGGCTCGCATGGCTCCGAACCGGTCCGCGGTACATCGCAGAGTTCCGCCGATCGAACTCGAAGCCGCTAAACTTCAACTGTTGGCGTTGCCATGAGGATTGCCGAAATGTTCAAAGCCCTAAAGTTAAGCCGCGACAACGACCAGTTCGTTGCAGCAGCAGTCGAACTCGACGAGGATCAAATACCCCAGATCGAGAATGCGGTCACTCTCGATATCGCGTACTCCACGGTGAACTACAAGGACGCACTCGCGCTGACCAACCGCTCTCCGATCGTACGCAAGTGGCCTCTCGTCCCGGGGATTGATGGTGCCGGCGCTGTTCTACACAGTTCCGATCCTGACATTCGATCCGGTGATCAGGTCATCCTGAACGGCTGGGGTGTCGGTGAATCGCATTGGGGATGTCTTGCCCAGAAGGCGAGACTAAAAGCCGAGTGGCTCGTGCCATTGCCACCAACGCTGTCCCCTTGGCATGCGATGGCGGTAGGCACTGCAGGGTATACGGCCATGCTTTGCGTCCTCGCGCTCGAGCAGGAAGGTGTGATGCCCGACAACGGCGAGATCTTGGTCACCGGTGCCTCAGGCGGAGTCGGCAGTCTCGCTGTCACCCTTCTCGCCGGCCTTGGGTACAGGGTCTGCGCTTCGACCGGTAAATTGGACGAGAGCGACTACCTGAAAAGCCTCGGGGCATCGGAGATTATCGACCGCGCAAGTCTGTCCGGCGCGGGACGACCACTTCAGCGAGAGCGGTTTGCCGGAGTGGTCGACTCGGTTGGGTCGCATACTCTCGCCAATGCTTGCGCGCAGACCCGGTACGGTGGCGTCGTCACCGCGTGCGGACTCGCCCAGGGGATGGACTTTCCCGCCAGCGTTGCGCCCTTTATTCTGCGCGCAGTCAAACTTGTCGGGATCGACAGCGTGATGGCGCCGCGGGAAAAGCGTCTGAAGGCTTGGGCGCGACTCGCTAGGGATCTCGACCTCAAGAAGCTGTCGGTGATCACCAACACGGTTGGCCTCGCCCAGGCACTCTCGATCGCACCGCAACTCCTCGACGGAAAAATTCGCGGAAGGATCGTTGTGGACGTGAACGCTTGACGCCCGCTTCGGTGCGGTCCGCGTACCCGGAATTAGAGGGAGTGGTTGGCCTTATTCTGGCGAGTGGCCGAGGTCTGCGGTTCGATGCCACCGGTAGCCGCGAAAAGCTGTTGCAGGTGTTGGGAGATGGCCGACCGGTGGTGCGGGCTGCAACGGAGTCGTTCTGCTTGGTCTTGCCGCGAGTGCTCGTTGTGGTGCGCGAAGATTCCGACGGCATACGGCGCGCGCTCGCGGGACTGCCCGTGGAGTGGGCCGAGAACCCGAATGCGGCGCAAGGCATGGCAACCTCGATTGCCCAAGGGGTTCTAGCCAGTCGGGACGCCCGGGCTTGGCTCATCGGCTTGGCCGACATGCCGTTCGTGACTACCCAGACGATTCGGTCGGTGGCTCAAGTCGCCGTGGGAAACACGAACGCCATCGCAGCGCCCTTCTACGGCGGCGAACGGGGCCACCCCGTCGGTTTTGGCTGCGGTCATCTTGAAGCGCTCAAGGCTCTCACCGGCGACCAGGGCGCGCGCACGCTCCTAAAGGATGGCGCTGTGGAACTCGTATCCGTCCCGGATTCCGGTATTCTCCGCGACATCGACACGCCTCAGGACCTCGAAGGGAGCCGATGAAAGAGTCTGCGAGCAAATCCAAAAAAACGGAACTATTGAGCTATCGCATCGAGCCCATCCAGCCCGCCGCCCATCTCTTCAGTGTGACGCTAAAGGTGGCGAAACCGAATCCAGGTGGGCAACGGCTCTCGCTGCCGACGTGGATTCCGGGAAGTTACTTGATCCGGGAATTCGCGAAGAACATAGTCGAGATAGAGGGGCACGCCGGCGACGGGAAACGGAAAGTCGCGCTCGCCAAGGTCGACAAGAACACCTGGCAGGCGGAGCCGGTGCGGGGAGCTTTAGTCATCACCTATCGGGTCTATGCCTGGGACCTTTCGGTCCGATCGGCTCACCTTGACCAGACCCATGGTTTTTTCAACGGCACAAGCGTTTTTTTGCGAGTCGCTGGACAGGAAAACGAGCCGCATCACGTAAAAATCGTCGCTCCCCACGGTAAGGCGTACGCCGACTGGCGGATCGCAACAACGCTTCCGGAGGATGGGGCCAAGCGCTACGGATTCGGACAGTACCGCGCTTCGAACTACGACGAACTTGTCGACCACCCGGTCGAGATGGGCACTTTCAGACTCGCGCAGTTCAAGGCCGCGCAAGCAACGCATGATCTCGCCATCACCGGACGGATTCCTCATCTCGACGTTGAGCGCATCTGCCTCGATCTTCAAAAGATCTGTGAAGCTCAAATCCATCTTTTTGAACCCGAGAAAAGGGTAGCGCCGTTTAAGCGCTATTTGTTCCTGCTTACCGTTTTAGGTGATGGCTATGGCGGACTCGAACACCGCAACTCGACCGCCCTCATATGCTCCCGCGACTCCCTTCCGGCGAGCACAGGACGAAGCCCCGGCGATTCCTACGTCAACTTTCTGGGGCTGGTGAGCCACGAGTATTTTCACAGTTGGAACGTGAAACGCATCAAACCACAGCGCTTTGCACCATACGACTTTGATCGCGAGAACTACACGTCTTTGCTATGGATTTTTGAAGGGTTCACAAGTTACTACGATGACCTCATCCTCATGCGCACGGGGCTCATCACCGCGGATCGCTACCTTGGCATGCTCTCCAAGAACCTCTCCGAGGTCGCGAGTGGTGCGGGGCGATTAAGGCAAAGTGTTGCTGAAAGTTCGTTTGATGCGTGGATCAAGTATTACCGACAAGATGAAAACGCCGGTAACGCGATCGTGAGCTACTACAAGAAAGGAGCGCTAATCGCCCTCGCGCTGGATCTCTACATCCGCGCGCACTCAAAGGGCCGCCGCAGTCTTGACGACGTCATGCGTGCGCTTTGGCGGCGCCTGGGTCGAGAGTTCTATCCCGCCAATCGACTCGGGCTGGGGGAAGAGGAATTCGTTGGGGCGGTAGCAGAGAGTACGGGGATAGACGTGGCGCGGGAAGTGCGTCAATGGGCCTACGGAGTAGACGACATCCCTTTCCACACCCTCTTCGCCCCTTTCGGAATAGCGGTCGAACAAGGCCCTGCTGGTCCTGGGCAACCGAATCCAGAAAAGGCGGCCCCGCATCTCGGGGCGCGGGTTACCAGCGAAGGCGCAAGCGCGCGACTGGCCTCAGTCTCAGAGGGGGGGCCTGCCCAGCGCAGCGGACTTTCGGCCGGGGATGTGCTCGTCGCAATCGACGGCCTTCGGGTGACTTCCAGCAACCTGGAGACGATATTGGGGCGGTACTCTCTCGGTCAGCGCGCCGTGGTTCACGCTTTCCGCCGGGACGAACTTTTGGAAATCCCGCTGGAACTCGACGAGCCCGCGACCTTACAATGGCGTCTTGTCGCCAGTCCCGGCCGGCATCGCTTGCGCCGCGCCTGGCTCAGCTGATGTCCGCCAAGGTAGACGGCGACGATTTGCTCTCCAGCGCAACATGATCGCAGGCTCTGTCCAGCGGGTCTTTCGGGCCCACCCCATTTTGGCCGTCAGCTTTGGTCTGGTCGCCGCCTTTCTTCTTGGCGTCGCCATCGCTATTCCGACGATCCGCCACTACGAGATCGAGCACCTAGCCCAGGAGGCCAGACTCTCCAGCGAAACTCTCGTTGCGGCGATGAGCAACTCCGCCATCTTCACTGGACAACCTGATTCAGCGCTGTCCGACTTGAAGGAGAAAGCACAGGCGCTCTCGAGAATTCACGATGAAGTCGTCCTCTACAAGGTCTACTTCGCGAAAAACGCGGCCGTCGCCGCCCTAGAGTACACCGAGTACACCGCCCGGATCGGCACCAAGCTCACTCAGATCGCGGAAGCGGAACAGCATGCCCGCTCCTCTATGGAGACCTATGATCGGGATGTCGAGATTCTCAAGGCGTCCACGCTGGCGACTCGAGCCGCAGCGCAAGACGATCTCAACACGGTTTCGATCGATGCGCGCGGCTCGACCGAACTCGCGTACCAGGAATGTGCCTTATTGCTGACTCTCGTTCAGCAATTCGGGATCATCCGGACACGCAGCCAATCAGCCCTGAGCGATCTTGGCCCCGACGTGCAACCCTCGGTGGCCGCACTCAGGCCCACCCTCGAAGCGGAACTGGGAGCCGCCCACGCTCGCCGCAAACTTTTTAACCCGGCGGCCCGCGGGCCGGGATAATGCTCTGTTGTCTGACCTAGTCCGAGCGAGGTGCAGCAATTTCCGCGAGTCCCATATAAGCCCGGTTCCACGTGGGGCTGACGACCAGCTCGTTCACGCAGACATGGGGCGGCAGTTCACTGAGGAAAAGGATCACCTTGCCCAGATCCTCGGGTTGCAGCATCCGCGCCATTTCAGTTTGGGATGGCGGAACCGGTCGCGAGAGCAGGATCGGGGTTGCGACTTCGCCCGGGCACAGTGCACAGGCCCGAATTCCATTGCGCCCCTCGTCCATATTGATGGTCGCCGACAGGGCAACTAGACCATGCTTGCTCGCATTGTAGGCAGGCCCGGTGAAGGTTGCATCGTACCGACCCGCCCACGACGCGACATTGACGATAAGTCCGGTTCGGCGCGCACGCATGGAGGGCAAGACCGCACGACAAGTCGCCATCGCCCCGTTCAAATTGATCTGTACCACATTGGCAAAGTCGTCCGTCGATACTTCAGACCAGCTGCGGCGCGGAACGTTGATTCCCGCACTGTTGATCAGAATATCGACCACGCCGCAGAGATCGAGGACTGATTCTGCCGCAAGACGGACGGCGTTCAGATCGCTCACATCCAGCGGAATTGAATAGGCTTGACCCGGGCCGCAAGTCGCGATTTCTACCCGGGCCGTCTCCAAGAGATTCGCGCGCCGACCCGATATGACGACAGTGTGGCCGGCCGCAACGAGCGACTTTGCCGCGGCGAGACCGATTCCGCTGCCTCCTCCCGTAATCCAGGCAACCTTCACCGCCGTCTCCCCTTTGAATTCATCTTCCGACCTCTCCAATAGGTGCCGACGCCCCTTCGAGTTATCAGCGCTACTCCTGAGCAAAGAGTTGCTCTAACTCCATTCCCGGATCATCCGCTCGCATGAACGCCTCGCCGACCAAGAACGTGTGAACACCATTGCGGCGCATCCGGCGGACATCCTCGCGCGTGCGGATACCGGATTCGGTGACGAGGAGTCGATCTGGCTGCACGTACGCGTACAACTCCAGAGTCGTCTCCAGGCGGGTCTCGAACGTCCTTAGATCCCGATTGTTCACGCCGACGAGGGGTGTTGCAAGCTTCTGCGCCCGCTCAAGTTCGGCCCTGTCGTGGACCTCGACTAGGACCGACATGGCAAGCTCGTGGGCGCAACATTCAAGCTCGCACATCAATCCGGGATCCAGGGCAGCCACGATAAGAAGGATGCAATCGGCTCCCAGGACGCGCGCCTCGTAAACCTGATAGAGGTCGATGAGAAAATCCTTGCGCAAGACAGGCAGTGCGCAGGCATCGCGCGCCAGAGAAAGGTGTTCGCCGCTGCCCTGAAAAAAGTGCTGATCTGTCAAGACCGACAGGCAGCTGGCACCACGACGGGCATAGCTTTGAGCGATCTCCTGCGGCACGAAGGACTCTCGAATGATCCCTTTCGAAGGAGATGCTTTCTTGACCTCGGCGATCACCGCGGGCAGAGACTTTGCCAAGGTCGCCTGTAACGCGCCGACAAACGGGCGAACGTCGAGTCGATGTTCAGCCTCCTCGCGAAGACTGGAAAGGCCGCGCTGGTTCTTCGCCCTGCGCACTTCGTCGGCTTTCACCTCGAGGATTTCCCGGAGGATGTCGGGCAATGGGGGACGAGGGCTGGAAGCCGAAGTCATCGGTCACTCGCAGCCAATGCACGCGTTTTTTCCACGAACTCGTGAAGTTTGGCGCGCGCCGCGCCATTTACGATCACGCTTCTGGCACGATCTAGTCCCTCTTCGATCGACTCGACGATGTCAGCGGCATACAGCGCAATGCCGGCGTTGAGGACGACGATTTCGCGGGGTGTTCCTTCGGTATTGTCCAGCGCTTCGAGGACGAGCCTTTTCGACTCTTCTGCGCTGGTCACTTTGAGCGAGCGGTTGGAAATCATGCGCAGTCCAAAATCTTCCGGATGAATTTCATATTCCTTGATCTTTCCCGCACGCAATTCGCCGACGAGCGTCGTCGCCCCAAGTGAAGCCTCGTCCATCCCATCCTTCCCGTAGACGACCATGACATGATTGCTTCCGAGGCGCTCAAGCACCCGCACTTGGATCCCGACTAAATCCGGATGAAACACGCCCATGAGTTGGTTGGGTGCGCCGGCCGGATTCGTGAGAGGTCCCAAGATATTGAAGATCGTACGTACACCCAACTCCTTCCGTACGGGCGCGACGTTCTTCATGGCCGTGTGATGACTCGGCGCGAACATGAAGCCAACACCCGTGGCATCGATGCACTGGGCAATCTGCTGGGGTGTCAGTAGGACAACGGCGCCGAGCGCCTCCAGGACATCTGCGCTGCCGGATTTGGATGACAAGCCCCTATTGCCGTGTTTGGCCACACGGGCGCCAGCGGCCGCTGCAACGAACATCGAGGCGGTGGAAATATTGAATGTTTGAGCGCCATCACCACCCGTTCCACAAAGATCGACGAGGTGACGACGGTCAGTCACCTCAACAGGCGTCGCGAATTCACGCATGACCTGCGCGGCTGCGGCAATCTCGCCCACGGTTTCCTTCTTTACGCGCAATCCCATCAAGATCGCGGACATCATTGGGGCAGAGACCTCCCCTCGCATCATCATGCGCATGAGGTGCAACATCTCGTCGTGGAAAATTTCCCGATGTTCGATACACCGCGTGAGTGCCTCGATCTGATTAATAGTCATTGCCCCCTCCCAATCCAAGTTCCGACGCACTCTTACAGGTTAAGAAAGTTACTGAGGAGCGCGTGCCCGTGCTCGGTGAGGATCGATTCCGGATGGAACTGCACGCCTTCAACAAGGTAGTCCCGATGGCGGACTCCCATGATTTCCCCATCCGCAGTCTGGGCGGTCACTTCAAGACAGTCCGGGAGAGCATCGCGCTCGATTGCGAGCGAGTGGTACCGGGTGACGGTGTAGTACTGGGGTAACTTGGCGAACACGCCTCGGCCGTCGTGAGTCACCTTGTCAGTCTTCCCATGCATCACTTGTTTGGCGCGAACCACCTTTCCCCCGAAGGCCGCGCCGATCGCTTGGTGTCCAAGACAGACGCCGAGAATCGGGAGTCTTCCTGCAAACTGCTTGAGAATCGGTACGGAAATCCCCGCCTCGGCCGGGCTACAGGGACCGGGTGAAATACAAATTCGTGTCGGCCCCATGGCCTCGATTTCGCTGACAGAAATCTCGTCGTTTCGCACTACGCACACCTCTTCTCCCAACTCCCCGAAATACTGCACCAGGTTGTAGGTGAAGGAATCATAGTTATCGATCATCAGCAACATAACAAGTTTTAACCTATTGAATTCGAAGGATTTTAGCGGGCTGGACCCGAGGGATCCTAGGATTTTCCGCGGTACGCCGGCAGATCTGTGTTGCTCGGGTATCGGGGCGAGCGGCCCGAAAGCCTAAAAATGACGTGGTTGGCCTATCGCCACCAGTGTAGAGACGAGACGCGCAGGGCGTAGTGGGGATTGGATCGCATTGCGAAAATATAGCATGAGACTTGGGTTGCTTCGGAGTTCCTGGGGCGTAGGCCCCCGCGGTCCGGCGCCAGCGATCCGTACGTGGGGGTCATCATGAGCTGAGATCCAGAAATCTGAGCCGGTCGCTCGACTCACCGTTGATTCGACACTATGTGGTGACAGCCGAAGCGCCCGGACTGGGATCGCCTCACGCATGCTCGGGCGCGACTCGATTGCAAACCCGCAGCCGCAGACCCCGGTCGTCGTCGGTCGGGGAAGGCCCATCAATTATAGTAATAGAGATAGGGCTTCTTGATGCGAAGCGGATGGCGAACCATCAGAAGAATCGCCTCTTCGGAGGCTTTCAATGATCCGTGATCGCCAAGCACGTGTCGTGAACCGCCACTCGGATGGTGTGCGTTCGCCTCGCCTGCAAAAGCTCAGCCAAACTGAAAAGGGACTACGCGGATCCCGGCTCTTGGGGTTACACTCCGGTGGGCTTCCCCGGCACCAGCACTGACTGGAATCGCGAGAAGGAGGCGCTAGAGCCTACTGAATATGCGGACCTTCGCCTAACCTCGGTGCAGGCAGGTGCCTTAGGACCTCGCCGCGTGTGAGACAAAGGAAATTATTATCGGAGGGTTCCGGGCCAATCGTCCTAATTACCTCAATGACCTGCGAGTAGCCCGGTCTCGCGGGGCTGGATGAGTCCTCATGTTCCAACAACAGCTTTCCCCTGCTGGCAGCCTGATCGCCACCGGATTGGTTGCGCTCGTTCCTGTGGTCGTGCTGCTGCTCATGCTGGCGGTCTTTCGCATATCCGCATGGAAGGCGACGCTGATCGGATCGGTCATCACCTTTCTGATTGCATGGCTTGTTTGGGGAATGCCCGCGGATCAGGGGATCGAAGCCTACCTCTACGGCTCCGCGACCGGCGTTTGGAACGTCGACTGGATCACATTCTGGGGTGTGATGTTGTTCAACACGCTGGTTACGACGGGTGTCTTTGACCGGTTCCGGCGCTGGCTGCTTGTGCATGGAACGCCCGACGTTCGCGCGCAGACCATTCTTTTTGCCTGGGCCTTCGGAGCCCTGCTCGAGGGATTGGTCGGCTTCGGATTTCCATGGGCGGTGGTCGCACCGATTCTGATTTCGTTAGGCATACCTGATCTTGACGCTCTGCGCGTGGCAGCCATTGCAAACAACGCCCCCGTTTCGTATGGCGCCTTGGGCGCCCCCATCATCGCCCTGGCAGCTGTCACCGGACTTCCTTTGCTCGCGCTGTCCGGCTCAGTCGGCCATATCGTCGCGATTCTCGCCCTCCTGCCGCCTTGGATCCTCCTTTACCTAGTTAGCGGATGGCAGGGCGTTAAAGGGGGATGGCCCCTCGCGATTGTTGGGTCGCTCGGGTATATCGCAGGACAGTTTCCCGTATCAGTTTATCTGGGACCCTATCTGCCCGATGTCGCTGGAGCAATTGTTTGCTTCGTGTGCGTCTTCATCCTGCTGAAGGTCTGGAAGCCCACGGTCGTGCTCGGCTACGGGGGTAAGCCTCTTTCCGCAGAGGAGCAGGCCAAGCACGCTGCCACGACGCACGGCCTGTCCACGGGTCAAATCCTTCAAGCCTGGATGCCCTTCGTCGTGCTCATCATCGTCGTAGTGCTTTGGACGGGTCCCTGGTCAAGCCTACCTAAATACATACCGCTGAAGCTGAGCATCGCGGCGATGTCATCGGTCCTGGATGGTCAGAAAGTGGTTGCCGCGTTCAACTGGGCTCCCGGGGTGGCGGGATCCGCAATCTTGGCGTCCTGGATTCTCATTGCCCTGCTTCTCCGGGTAAGTTTCGCGCAACTGGGTCAAATCGTTCGCACCACGTTAAAGCAGATGTGGGGCGCGCTTCTGGTTGGATTCTTCATCTTCGGCTTGGCCTACGTTTTCAACTTCTCCGGGATGGCGAGTTCACTGGCGTACGCGTTCTCCAAGATTGGTTGGGCATTTATCATCGTCTCCCCAATCCTCGGATGGATCGGTGTCGCCCTGTCGGGTAGCAATACATCCACCAACGCGATGTTTGGGGCATTCCAGGCGATCGTGGGCAAGCTCCTCGGATTCCCCGTGATGCTCCTTCCCACATTGAATTCTGTCGGCGCCGAGATCGGCAAGCCCGTTGCGCCACAGACCGCAAGCGTCGGAGTGTCAACAACCCAGTTCGTGCGCAACGAGGGCGTCGTCATTCGTCACAACATGGGTTGGACATTCTTTCTGCTCGCCTACCTCATCCTCATCGGAATAGCGTGCTACTTCTTCTTTCCGAACGTTATGGCCCTACCGGGCTCGTAGGAGGAGAGGCCCGGTGACTCGGAGGGTGAGAAATGACGTCCTAGCCGCAGCGGGATGGCGCGCGTAAGCTCATGTCGCACCGATTGTTGAACGCTACTCGGTCCGGGTGACCCAGGATCAGTCAGGCTTAGGAGCCCGTCAAAACCTGTTGACGTACTTGCCTGGTTGGGCGACGAGAGACGGACGCGGAGTCGCGGGAAAAGACGCCCGATGAACGCGCCCAGAGCGACCGATCCGAAGCACCCAGGGCGAGATCGAGTGGATGAGCTGAGTCTCGCACGAGTTCCTGAGCTCTTTTGAGAAGGAGCGCGCGTCCGAGGCCGTCGTTCTCTTCGAGAAGCTGTAGCACCGCTTCAAGAAATCCGCTTTGATTGATTGGGTGAATAATTCGCAGTCGCGAGTTCGAACGGCCAAGCCGCCGCACGTCCGCCGCCCCATTCGGAAGCAAGAAGGCCCTATCCACCTTCTCAAGAATCGGCAGATCTTGCTTCGAGTCACCAATTGCGGCGGTAAATTCGGGCTTTGACCCGAGACGGGCGGCGATTGCCTCAAGTGCTTTGGCCTTATCGATTCCCTTGGGAATGAAAGTCGTATCGACCGACGTAGCAATCACGTCCAGCGACGGAAACGCTCCAGAATGTAGAACTTGCTCGATCTCGGAGCGTCCCAAGCCCACCCATGCCACGCCGTCATAGCGATAGGCGCGGATCAAGGCTTGATATCCCGGATCCAGGTAGACGCCCGGAAGCGCCGCAATCGCCGCACCACAAGCCTCGAGCTCACTTTTCACGTGCTGATCGATCAAAAGCTCGGACCGACCCGTGCCTCCGTCGACAAAAACCGTGCCGTACTCCGCAATGCCCGCCGCAAGTCCGTAACTCTCGCAGAGGTGCCTAACATGAGCAGTCGGACGCCCCGTATTGGGTACGACGCTATATCCATTCGACTGCAATAGACGCAAAGCTCGTAGGCCATTGGGGGTCGTATGCGGGAAAAAGCCGAGTTGTTGGACGTCGAAGACGCCGTCGAGGTCCAAGAAAAAGACTCGGCTCGTCAACGTCGGGGAGCCAGGTGACTCGATTCTCGTGAGATGGTGGCGCGTGAGGTGATACGTGAGGAAGTTTCGGCCGGCCAAAAAGCGCAGGTTGGCATCGCGATGCTGCACGTCGCTAAGCGGCATCGCAAGCGAATCTGCGGCGCGGTCGATCTCTCGAAGTCCTACCCGAAGCTTGAACAAGATCAAGCGATCTACGACCCCAGTATCGCCCGTAAGCGTGACGTACTCCGACACCATCCGGTCTTCGGCGACAGCATCCAAGTCCAAATCGTAGATGGCGCCGGCCAGGTCGTACGCGGGATCGACAATGTTCTCCTCGGCGCCGCCAAAATTGTGATGCTCGAAATCCACTTTCCTAAGGCCGGCCTGTCCCTCTACCCAGTTTTCCCGGGACATGCGTCCATCACTGGGAGCCGGCATGGGCGCGGCAAATGTCCCCAACTGCCGATCGAGCCGCGCTCGCGCGAGATTCTTCAGAATGGGACCGTATGGCCGTCTGAGCGCATTGAGGATCCGATCGCGGCCCGTGACCCGATACCCCGTTGCAGCGATGGTGGGGTCTTCGGTAAGCGGCAGAAGGCGTACGCGTGCCGCGACGTAGGAAGGTACGAGGGATGCGATCGCTTGTGTAGAGGCGGGCCGCCATTCCTGGTTCGGATCACCGACCCATTCAATGAACATCATGCCGTCACTAAAGCCCATAAGCCGTGGCACGAAGCCCTTCAGGCGCTCAGCACCCACATAGGCGTGATATCCAAGCCATCCCCATCCCACGCTCTTGGCCAGGATGTACCACCGACGAACCACGGACCGATCATCCGTCTCTTCCACTGCAAAAAGCCGCTTCTGACGGACGAGGAAATTGTCGCCGTAGTGCGATGCCAAGTCGTGATTGATTGCGTCAACGCCCGCGTCGCTTACGACCGCCAGCTGCGACGTGCCACGCTTACCCACGAGTTCGCTTACGCATTGCAAGAGTCGTTGGTCATCCTTAAGCATCCGGGCTTTGTGGAACTGCTCCGGCGCAAGTGTGACCACCCGCACCGGCAAAAGGGCAGGGGTGTAGTCAGTTTGGGCCGCATGATCCGGTGCGAGGATGACGAGGTCGCCCGGGGACGCGCCCAAAGCCTGGAGGAGCCTTATGATCAGCTGAAATGTGTATCCCGTATTCGGATGATCATCCACGATGACGAGGCGGGCACCGCTCGTCACTGCGGCCCGTAGGACGCCGCTCTCTACCTCAGAAAGTCCTTCTTTGGGCCTGATCGTCAGCGATCCGACGACCTTGAAGCCTGAACGCTCGAAGGTGGCGTGTATCAGCGGAACAAAGTAAGCGCCCGCCGTTCGTGGACCCACGACAAACACGGGGCGAGTGATTTCTGGAGCATATTCGCGTACGTAATTCTCCGCCATAGTAATGACATCATGATGCGTCATGTCCTGGCATCGAAACGCCTCTGGGATTCGCATGCGCCACTGTGCCGGCTCCGTCGGTAACGGAGTGTCGAGGAGCTCAACGAGTCCGGCATCGATGACCGACCAATCGGGCTTCGCTTCACGCTGCTCGTCCACCAAGACCCGGCATATCGATGCAACGCATCGGTCGAGCAAATGCATCCACCGACGAACGACCTTTTCGTCATCCCGGCGCGAGTGAACATAGCGGGCATTGGCAAGGTTCTTTGCGGCGGCAACGAGCCGGGAGAGACGACCGCCTCTTGAGCCGAGGACCTTGGGAGGCCAGGGTCGATAAGACAGATAGTCCGAAGCGGTGCAACTTAAGCCGCACAGGAGCAGATACAGATTGGTTTGGCACTCCTTACGCTGCCACTCGACGTCGGTTGCCCTAAGAAGCGTCCAGGCCTCGCGGACGTGGGCGCGCAGCGCCTCAATCGTCAGGATTGGATTCAAGCACCATTGATGCGACGCGTAAAACTCGGCCTCAGACAAACGGGTCCCGGCCGACACATCCGCGCTGCCCCAAGCGGTCACGGCAGCAGCCGCAATAGACTCGTTCTTTCTTCTGTGAGCGTGTGACATATTCCAATCCCGATGCAATGCTGGGCGGTGCTGTATTAGGCTCTCGCCCTAAGTACGGCGGCCGACATCGCGTCTTTGAGCATCCAAAGCGCTATCCCCGGTCTTCGTCGCAGCTGCGACATCGCGTAGGGCATCCAGCCGTGGCCAAAGGGCACGTAGATGCAAACCGGTACGCCTTCTTCGCGAGCCACTGAAGTGGCTGCCTTCAACGGCAGTCCAAAAAGCAGTTCCAGCTCGACAGGAGTACCTGCGTTGCGCAGGCGCCTTAGAGCCGCGCGGGCCAGTTCGGGGTCGTGCGTTGCGACTCCGACGGCACGTACCCGTCCCGCTAGCCGGTCCACGAGCTGGAGATACCCCGTGTGGGGGTCGCGTCCCGGATCCGACGGGTCGGCCCATTGTCCTTTGACCACGCGCACTCTTAGCCCCAAGCTCGCCGCGCGACTCACATCACCCAGACTCCGGGTCCAGCGACCGGGGAGCGTACACCCGACGTTTTCTGTTTCCTGCAGGGCACGTTCTATGCACCCGAAGGTGGAATCAGCCGCCTCGATCGCGTGCGAATCAAAGTGGATGCCAACCCCTGTGCGTGATGAGACCCGCGCGATTCCTTCGATCAGTTCGTTGTCGAAGCCGAGCGCGGGCGCCTTAATCGAAACATATCCCGCACGCCGGTTCGCAGCGATCGCCTCGAGTGCACTCGCATTGCGTGTTGCGATCGCCTGTGGCGAGTCGTCGTCCGCATTGAAATAACCGAGCGTCGACGCATGACCCGAGCGCGCAAAGCGATCCATGGCACGCACCGCATCCGCCAGCTCAGGACCGGCCACGTAGGCGCCGCTCAAATATTGATAGAGGCGGTTTACGGCGGGTCGTACGGCGCCACGCAGGCTAGCGACCGACACGCGCGAGGCTCCGATTGACCCGGGTCCGGAAAGAACAGAAGGTGTCGAAGCCCAGCGAGACCAGACTGGCGAGGCTCGGAGGATAAACACGCACCTGGACGCACTCCTGCAATTGCTCCGTCCACAGTTGAGTCCAAGGCTCAGCGGACCCGAGGAACTCGATCGAACGCAGACCCTGCTGCGCAGCATACTGCGCCAAGTGCAGCATGAGAAGCGTACCCGGAGAGCATTTCGAGAACTCCTCATTGTGTCCGATCTTAAGCAGCCAAAGCCGTTCATTGGTCTCGACAATAATTTGCATGCCGATCACCTGTCCGTTGATCCGCATGAGCGCGAGACGCAACATTCCCTTTGCGCAGATTGACTCGAAGTAGTGGCGATAGATCGCCAAGCGGAACGGATCAGTCAACAGCGCCGTATTATTTCGACCCTTCCAACTCAAAAGCTCTGCTTGCAAGGCCTGCTCCAGCAAGTCGGGAAGCTCAGAAGGTTTAGGCGAGATCACTTCCAGTCGGACCTCGCCATGTTGCTCTGCGGCGCGCAGAGCGCGACGGAAATCGGACCGCCGGCCGGAGTTGAAATGGGTTGACGGATCCTTCCAGCTGGCGTCGATGCGCATCGTGGGATACGGACTCGAGCGTGACACATGCACGAAGGCGCGTCCCTTAAATGCGCGGCGGATCTCTTCCGGAATAAGCGAGCTCGCAGGTACCCGGGGCAGGTTGATCGGCAGACGCTGCTCTGCAAGAATCTTGCAAAGATCGCCGGCGGCTTTGCGATCCTGATACACGAAGTCCATCGGTTCGGTCAGTTGATGCACGCCAATCGATTCGAGCCGCAGCCACCGCCGAACGCTCCAGACCAGGGGCGCGATGGCGCGGCACCGTCCTCCCTCCCATACCGAAACAATTCGCAATCGCCCGAACTGGCCTGCCTCCTTTGCACAGGCGTGCGTCCATTCAAAGTGTTCGATCGGTCCGAACGCGCTAGTCTCGAGGGTTCGCCATGCGTCCTTCAGGCGCTCTGCCGCCGCGAGGTCCTGAGCCCACGCTGAGCCCGCGCGCGACTGTACAGGCGCAGTGCCGTCCGCAAGTGAAGACCGGGATGCCTCCTTGGCGTCCATCTCGCGCAGGCAGGCATTCGTCGCAAAGCCTGGCGCCTGCTCAGAGACATAAGCATTGGCGAGCCCTGGGCCGGCGAGCTTCGCGGGTTGCAGCCCCGAATGCCAGCGTCGCGAAATCCGTTCCAACATCGTCAAATCAGCCTCCGTCAGGCATTGGTCGACCACGCGCCCCTGTCCGTCCGTCAATACAGGTGAGCGGGGTTTGAGTGTAAGTCGCGCGCGGCGCGAAGTAGTGTAAAGAAGTGTCAAAAACGACAGTCCGGGCGCGTAACGATTTGTAATCGTTTCCTCTAAACGCGAATAACCATATTCCGTTTTAATCGAGGTTTATAAAATCCAATTCGAATAAACTTCTGACGCCCAATCCGTGCCGATCCATTGGGTCGAGACACCGATTTTGTGTCCTTGGTAAAGGAAAGGTTCGCCGATGTTCTCCCAGTTAGACCGGGCCTGTCGATCCACGTTGGCCCATGCGCATCATGCGTGATCCGATCGGACCTGAAGGTCACGAGAACCCGGTAGTTTCAGTCGGGTTGACTTCCTTGACCGACATGAAGAATCTGGAAGCCGAGTGGCGCGATCTGGAGTCGCGGAGCGACTCC
>JBEKVI010000074.1:0-19243 GCA_049514215.1 Burkholderiaceae bacterium | reverse complement strand
CTAGCGTTGCTGGCGGTCCGAAAGGCCGTGCGAGCGTCCCAAAAACAGGGTCCGTCCAGCGTGTGTCGATGGACAGACCCCGAGAAGTCTTGCGCCCCGATCCTAGGCCGCTTGCGCCGAGCCAACCGGCCCGGTCATCGACACCCCGCGCCGTTCGGGCCCGAAGGCCACCATGAGCGCGATGACGACCGCCACCGTTCCCACAACGATCGCCATCGCCAAGCCGTAATTGTTGTTGTTCGATTCGGCAATGAAGACCTGCAGGTTCAGGTTGATGGCCGCCAACAGATTACCGAGCTGATAGACAAAACCCGGAAAGGTGGCCCGAATCTCGGGAGGCGAGAGTTCATTGAGGTGCACGGGGATCACACCCCAGGCGCCCTGAACGGAAATCTGCATCAGAAACGCCCCCACGGCGAGGATGATGGGTGTGGATCCGAAGGCCCAAAAGGGTAGAACCGGAATCGCGATGAGGGCCGCTATCATGATCGCCCGTCGTCGCCCGATCTTCTCGGACATGAATCCGAAGAAGAGGCCGCCACAGATGGCACCGATGTTCTGGATCGCGACGATGAGCGAACTCGTTTGCGTATCCAAATGATGCTGGACCTTCAGAAAGAGGTTCGCATAGGCGTCTTGGGAGCCATGACTGAAGAAATTGAACGCCGTCATCAAGAGGATGCCGTAGAGCGCGAGTTTCCAGTCGCGCCGGATGACGTTCAGGACGCTCGCACGGCTTGCCCCGCTTGCCTTGGACTCCTTCCAGCTAGGTGACTCGTCCACACCCATGCGGATGAAAAAGACCAGGATGGCAGGTGCCACACCGAGCACGAACATGTATCGCCAGCCGAGCTGATCGTAAAAGAGATAGTTCGCCAGAGAGGCCAGAAAATATCCCGACGGATAGCCTGCCTGCAGAATTCCCGAGACAAGACCGCGCGAGGCAGGTGGAATGGTCTCCATGGTCAGCGCCGATCCGAGGCCCCATTCGCCGCCCATCGCCACGCCAAAGAGTGCGCGCAAGATCAGCAGCGTGGTTATGTCCGGCGCAAATCCGGACGCCAGTTCCAGAACCGAATAGGCGAGGATGTTCCACATGAGCATCGGCTTGCGACCATAGTGGTCGGCCAAGCGACCGAAAAGAAACGCCCCGATCGGTCGTGCGCCCAACGTCAGAAGCACCGTCGCGGTGACCACCTGCATGCTCGAGTGCAGGTCAGCGGCGATGTCCTTGAACATGAATACCATGAGGAAGAAGTCGAACGCATCGAGCGTCCAGCCGAGGTAAGCAGCGATGACGACGTTGCGCTGGCTTCTAGTCCAAGTCATGCGAGTCTCCTAGGGTTGGGCCGTTTTGATTTTGGTGGCGCTTTGATTCGGGCGAGCCTCTGACTCGCCTGCCCTCACGCGGCTTTGACATCGCGCAAGCAAACTAGTCTGCCACAGAAACCGCAGCCAACTCGGAAGTCGCGTCGGACTGCGGGCGCCCCAGGGGTCTTCCAAAGTCGCGCAGTCTCAGAACGCTTCGTTGGCGAGCACAAACAAGTTCTTGGAGCCTTCGACGATTGCGTCCGAGAGCCCGCTGGCTTGAGTGAGACAATGATCCGCAAAAAACCGCGCGGTGGCCACCTTCGCCGAATAAAAGGCGGCATCGCCCGAGGCATCGGCGAGATGCGATCGCGCGGAGAGCGCGGCGCGCCCCATCTGCCAGCCCCCGAGCGTGATCCCCGCGAGTTTTAGATAGGGAACGGACCCGCCAAACGCCGCGCGGATGTCGGATTTGTAGTTCGCAAGGACAAATTCCACCGCGCGCCCAAGCGCTTCACCAGCGCGCCCCAGGGAAACCCCGATCGCTTTCAGATCGGCATCCTCGCTTTGGGTGAGCTCACCGGCGCAAGCCCGAACCTCCGAGAGGATGGCGCGCGCCGTGGCACCGCCGTCGCGCATCGTCTTGCGCGATACGAGGTCATTGGCCTGAATCGCAGTGGTGCCCTCGTAGATCGTGAGAATGCGTGCGTCGCGATAGTACTGCGCGGCTCCTGTCTCCTCGATAAAGCCCATACCCCCGTGAACCTGGACCCCCTCGGAGGCGACCTCGATGGAAAGCTCGGTCGACCAGCCTTTGACGATTGGGACCAGGAATTCGTAGAAGGACTGGTGCTTTCGGCACGCATCCGGATCGGGATCGTGATGAGCCGCATCGAACGCGCTCGCGGCCACGTAGGCCAGGGCGCGCGCGGCCTCGGTGCGCGAACGCATTGCCAGAAGCATTCGTCGCACGTCGGGATGGTTGATGATGGGCACGGGGCCACTAGAGCCGACGACGTCGCGACCCTGCACGCGTTCGCGCGCGAAAGCCACGGCCTTCTGGTAGGCCCTCTCCGCGATGGCGATGCCTTGCATGCCGACGGCAAAACGGGCAGCGTTCATCATGATGAACATGTACTCGAGACCGCGATTCTCCTCACCCACGAGCGTTCCGATGGCTCCCGCGCCAACCGACCCATGACCATCGCCATAGATCAGCACGGCCGTCGGACTGGCTTTGATGCCCAGCTTGTGTTCGATCGAGGCGCAGTAGACATCGTTGCGGGAACCCAGCGAGCCATCTGCGTTCACGAGAAACTTCGGAACAATAAAGAGCGAGATGCCCTTGACGCCTTCCGGGGCGCCCGGGGTGCGGGCGAGAACCATGTGCACGATGTTCTCGGCCATGTCATGTTCGCCGTAGGTGATGAAGATCTTCTGCCCGAAGATGCGATAGGTCCCATCGCCCACCGGCTCGGCGCGCGTGCGCACAAGCGCCAGATCCGAACCCGCTTGCGGTTCGGTCAGGTTCATGGTCCCGGTCCACCGCCCTTCGACGAGCGCGCCCAGATAAGTCTTCTTCTGGGCGGGGCTGCCGGCCGTCATGAGGGCTTCGATGGCACCGTCGGTCAGAAGCGGACACAGCGCAAACGAAAGATTGGCCGAGTTGAGCATCTCCTGGCAGGCCGCGGCCACGAGCTTGGGCAGGCCTTGCCCACCAAAATCGGGATCGTGCTGGATGCCCTGCCAACCGCCTTCGGCAAAAGCCTTGTAGGCTTCCTTAAAGCCCTTGCTCGTGGTCACGACGCCCTGCGCGACACGGGCGGGGTCCAGATCGCCGCTCCAGTTCAGTGGGGCGACCTCGGATTCGACAAACCGGGCACTCTCCTCGAGGACGGCGCGGGCGGTCTCCGGAGTCGCTTCCTCAAGCCCCGGCAAAGCACCCAGGGCCTTTAGGCCCGCAAGTTCCTCCATCACGAACAGCATGTCCTTGATTGGTGCGACGTAGCTCATGACAGACCTCTCGGGCGCGGCGGCAAGACGAAAGCAAGACGGCAGGAATGCTGGATGATCCGACTCCGGCAACGCCGGAGTCGAGCCTAAAGCTGGGCGACCAGTTCGGGCACGAGTTCGAAGAGGTCCCCCACGAGTCCGTAGTCAGCGACCCCGAAGATCGGTGCCTCGGGATCCTTGTTGATCGCCACGATCACCTTCGAATCCTTCATTCCGGCCAGATGCTGAATTGCGCCGGAAATCCCAACCGCAATATAGAGTTCGGGTGCGACGATCTTGCCGGTCTGTCCGACTTGATAATCATTCGGGACGAAGCCCGCATCGACGGCGGCACGTGAGGCGCCCATCGCGGCACCGAGCTTGTCGGCCAAAGGTTCGAGCACCTTGAAATAGTTTTCCCCGCTACCCACACCACGGCCTCCCGAGACGATGATCTTGGCTGCCGTCAGTTCGGGCCGGTCGCTCTTGGCGATTTCGCGATTGACGAAACTGGACTTGCCCGAGTCTGCGACAGCCTCGACTTTCTCGATGGCAGCACTGCCGCCTTCGGCCTTGGCCGCGTCAAAGCCCGTGGCCCGGGCCGTGATGACCATGCGTGAATCGAGCGCCTGGACAGTGGCAATCGCATTACCGGCATAGATCGGGCGCGTGAAGGTGTTGGGCGATTCCACCGAGATGATGTCGGAGAATTGCGCCACATCCAGGAGCGCGGCCACGCGTGGCGCCACGTTGCGCCCGGATGCGGTCGCCGGAAATACGAGGTGGCTGTAGTGACTGGCCAGTGCCACGACCTCGGCTGCCACATTCTCGGCCAGTCCATCGGCAAGTGAAGGCGCATCGGCCAGTAGCACCTTCGTCACCCCTTCGATCTTGGCGGCCGCGGCCGCGGCCGCGTCGGCGCCCGAGCCGGCGACAAGAACGTGCACTTCACCTCCCGCCTTCAGGGCTGCGGTGACCGCATTGAGCGTCGCGGGTTTGAGTAAGGTATTGTCGTGTTCGGCAATGACGAGGGCAGCCATCAGATCACCTTCGCTTCGTTTTTGAGTTTGGCAACCAATGTGGCCACGTCAGGCACCTTGATGCCGGCCTTGCGTGCCGGGGGCTCGGCCACCTTGAGCGTTTTGAACTTGGGGGTGATATCGACCCCGAGATCGGCCGGCTTGGTGATTTCAAGCGATTTTTTCTTCGCCTTCATGATGTTGGGCAAGGTCACGTAACGCGGTTCGTTTAATCGCAGATCGGTGGTGACCACCGCAGGAAGGCTCAGCGAAAGGGTCTCCAGGCCCCCGTCAACTTCGCGCGTGACCTTAGCCTTTCCCCCTTCGATGACGACTTTCGATGCGAATGTCGCCTGCGGCCATCCCAGAAGCGCGGCTAGCATCTGTCCGGTTTGATTGGAATCGTCGTCGATGGCCTGCTTTCCGAGAATCACGAGCTCCGGTTTCTCCTTCTCGACGAGCGCGCGAAGCAATTTGGCGACCGCCAGGGGTTGGAGCTCGTCAGTCGACTCGACCAGGATTGCGCGATCGGCGCCGATGGCCATGGCCGTGCGCAAGGTCTCCTGGCACTGCGTGGGTCCGCACGAGGCCGCAATGATCTCGGTGGCGACTCCGGCTTCCCGGAGGCGAACGCCTTCTTCGATGGCAATCTCGTCGAACGGATTCATGGACATTTTCACGTTCGCGATGTCGACTCCGGTCTGATCGGACTTGACCCGAACCTTGACGTTGTAGTCGACCACGCGTTTGACGGGGATCAGGATTTTCATACCTTGCCTTAATGGATGGGTCTTCGGTGAGGAAGGCTAGGCCGCGGGGCGGCACGAATTAGGGAGAGTTCAGGACGCGACGCAGAATTTAGCACGATCGTTCGATAATTTCCAGATTCCCGATTTCCAGAGGCGTTCCACCAGGTTCTAGCCCTCCACGAGGGCCTTGACGTGGGCCGCCACCGAACGGCCAAGTGCCGAGAGGCTATACCCGCCCTCCAGACAACTGACCACACGGGCCCGGGCATGGCGTTGCGCAACGTCCAGTATCCGTTCCGTCAACCAGACGTAGTCGGCCTCAACGAGCCGCATCTGTCCGAGGTCGTCCTCGCGATGCGCATCGAAACCCGCCGATATGAAAATCATCTCGGGCTTGAACGCTTCCAAGGCGGGCAGCCACTGCCTTTCCACGGCCGCCCGCACAGCGGCTCCATCCGAGCCCGCCGGCAGCGGTACGTTGACCATGTTGGCGCGCTTGATTTCTGTTCCAGAGTAGGGATAGAAGGGATGCTGGAAGAAGCTCACCATGAGCACCCGCGGATCGTCGGCGAAGATGGCCTCGGTGCCATTGCCGTGGTGGACATCGAAGTCGACGATGGCCACGCGCTTGAGCCGGTGCGCTTCGAGCGCCCTCCTGGCGGCGACGGCGATGTTGTTCACGAAGCAAAAGCCCATGGCCTGAGCGCTGGAGGCGTGGTGACCCGGTGGACGGATCGCACAAAAAGCGTTGCGGGCCCGCCCTGCACACACGGCATCGGTGGCCGCCACGGCAGCGCCGGCGGCGGCCATCACAGCGGGCAGCGTCTCCTTGCACATGAGCGTGTCGGGATCCAAAGGAGCGTAGCCGGCCTCAGGCGCAGTTGCGCGCAGCATCGCAAGGTAGCTTTCTGGATGGACCCGCAACAAGTCCTCTTCGGCCGCGGCGCCGCTGACCTGGGGGATTACGAGTGCGGCTAGGCCACTGGCGATCATCTGATCCTCGATCGCCGACAAACGCGCAGGACATTCGGGATGCCAGGTGCCCATCTCGTGACGCGCACAAGCCTCGGGAGAAAAGAATGCCGTCGCCGACGAGTCCCAATGCGCAGGCCCCGATCCCGGTTCTACTTCGGCTGTCTCCGCCGGGTCCCTCGATTGATTCATGCGAGAATTATGCCTCAAACAACGTCTAAAGACGGAACCTGCTGCCCCATGCAACATGCGCTCGAACTCCTGGCCGCCCAACTCTCCGAAGTCATCCTCGGCAAGGAAACCGCGCTGCGGCAAAGCATCACCTGCCTTTTGGCAGGGGGGCATCTGCTCATCGAAGATCTGCCCGGCGTTGGCAAGACGACCCTGGCCCACGCGCTTGCCATCTCCTTGGGCCTGCGCTTTTCCCGGGTGCAGTTCACAAGCGATTTATTGCCGGGTGACGTTACGGGCGTGTCGGTGTTCGAGCGCGCCCACGAGCAGGGAGAGACGGGCCGCTTCGTCTTTCATCCAGGTCCCGTATTTTCCAACGTCCTGCTCGCCGACGAGGTCAATCGCGCGACCCCCAAGACGCAAAGCGCGCTGCTCGAGGCCATGGAGGAGCGCCAGGTCTCCGTCGATGGCACCACACGCGCGCTGCCCGAACCTTTTTTTGTGATCGCGACGCAAAATCCATTTCATCAGGTCGGAACCTTTCCTCTGCCCGAGTCGCAGCTCGATCGCTTTCTCATGTGCATCGAACTGGGCTACCCGGATCAGCGCGCCGAACGCGCCCTGCTTGAAGGAGAGGACCGAAGGGTGCTGCTCAGAAAGCTGCCGCAGGTCTTGGATCCCCAGCGTCTTTCCGCGCTCCAGGCCGAGGTATTCAAGGTGTTCGCCTCCTCGGCCCTGCTGGACTACGTGCAGGCCTTGGTGACCGCTTCGCGCGCATCTCCCCTGTTTACCGAGGGACTGTCTCCTCGCGGCGCCATGGCGCTGCTTCAGGCCGCGCGCGCTTGGGCGCTTCTCGCGCGCCGCAACCATGCCTTGCCCGAAGATGTGCAGGCTGTCTTCGTGCCGGTCGCCCACCACCGTCTTAGAGCCTCCCAATCCAGTCAGCGAGGCGGCCAACGCGAACTTGCGGCCCAGTTGCTCGCGACGGTTCCCATTCCCTAGCCGCGCGCCATTATCGATGAGCACGTCGCTACGAGCCCCGGTGCGAGAAGGGCGCCTGCGCGCGTGGCTTGCGCACTCGCCTTTATTCGAGCGCGCAAGACGGATGATCTTTCAGCCCCGCGGCCCCGAGGCGGGAGAAGTGTTTCTGAATCAGCGGCGCGTGTTCGTTCTGCCCACCGGCGCGGGACTGCTCTATGCGGGTCTTTTGGTGGCGCTCCTTCTGGGCTCGATCAACTATCTTTTGAGCCTGGGCTTTCTACTCACCTTTCTTATGGCGAGCATTGCCTGGATCGGCATGTTCTACACGTTTCGCAATCTCGCCCATCTCTACCTCCGGGGCGGGCGCGTCGAGCCGATCTTCGCCGGAGAGATTGCCGAGTTCGGCGTGGTGCTCCAAAGCCGAAGCCGCTTTGATCGTTATGCTGTCGCCCTCCAGGCCGATGACGTTCTGGCGCCGGTGTGGACCGATCCTGCCGCGGGTCGCGAGACAGCAGTCCGGATTCCGGTCCGGATTCTGGAGCGCGGCTGGCATGCGATCCCACGAATAACGCTCCATACGACCTTCCCACTGGGACTGTGGCGGGCGTGGAGCTACTGGCAGCCCGATCTCCAAGTACTCGTGTTTCCAACGCCGGGTCCCGAGGGCCAGCCCCTGCCCCGCTCTCACGCCGACGATCCCGGCGGCACCGAGCGGCGCGGCAAGGGGGCTGAGGATTTTGCGGGCGTGCGCGCCTACGCTCCGGGGGACAGCCCGCGCCATCTCGCCTGGAAGGCCATGGCGCGCGAACCCGAGGGCGCCCTTCTCATCAAGCTTTTGGATGGTTCGAGCCACACCCAGATCTGGCTCGATTTGGCCCTGGTGCCGGGACACCTTTCGCTCGAGGGTGCGCTGTCTTGCATGACGCGCTGGATTCTCGAGTGCGAAGACGAGTCGCTTCGTTACGGGCTGCGCCTGGAGACCGTCACAATTGCGCCTGCGACCGGTCCGGCACACAAGCTCGAGTGCCTCACGGCTTTGGCGCTCTATCAACTTCCGCGCCAGTCGTGACGCAGCTCGAGACCTTCGTTGGAGCAAGCCGGCCTCTCGCGCGCTCGGTCAGGCGTCTT
This sequence comes from Burkholderiaceae bacterium, assembly GCA_049514215.1. Lineage (GTDB taxonomy): Bacteria > Pseudomonadota > Gammaproteobacteria > Burkholderiales > Burkholderiaceae_D > BOG-994. Next base: position 10,923 of record JBEKVI010000074.1, on the reverse strand, counting down.
GCCGCCAGGGAGCGCGAAGTCCGCGATACGCTGTGGCTGCTTTTGGCCATTGTTTGGGTACTTATCCCTTTCGCGGTCTCGCTGCCACTGTGGAGCACCTTGGCCATGGTTGCGCTCTTGGCCTGGCGCACGCATCTGACCCTTGGCGGACGCAGGCTTCCGCCGCGTTGGCTGGTTCTCGGACTCATGCTCGCGGCCGGAATCGGCGTGTACCTGCAATATCACAGCATCTTCGGCAAGGACGCCGGGGTCGACTACATCGTGCTCTTGCTGGGCTTAAAGCTGCTCGAGCTCAAGGCCAGGCGCGACACTTTCGTGGTCATCTTCCTGTGCTCCTTCATCATGCTAACGAGCCTGTTCGACTCGCAGAGTCTGGGCACGGCCCTCTGGCTTTTCGCAGGGGTTCTCTGGCTCGTGACTGCGCTCGTGCGCATGAATCTGCTCGGAGGCGAGCCCAGCCTGCGGGCGAAATTGAAGCTCGCCCTTCAGATGACGCTTCTGGCGCTGCCGCTCACGGCCGCGATCTTCGTGTTCTTCCCGCGCGTGGAAGGCCCGCTTTGGGGGATGCCAGCCGATGCCTACGCACGCTCGGCCGGCTTGTCGGACACGATGTCGCCGGGCTCTTTCGAGAAGCTTGTCCAATCCGACGCGCTGGCCTTTACGGTCCGGTTCGCGGATCGCATGCCGCCCCCTTCCGAACGCTACTGGCGCGGCCCGGTGCTTGGCGCCTTCGACGGGACGACCTGGCGGGCGCTCCTGAATCCCAATGCACTCGATCCGGCAACGCTCGAGGGTGAACCCCAAAGTCTGATTCACTATTCGATTTCCTTGGAGGAGACCAATCGCAACGCCCTCTATCTGCTCGACGCGCCTGCCGCCGCTCCCGACGTTCGGGGCCACTCGAGTCTCATCAAATCGGATCTCGAGGTCCTAGTCACGATTCCGATCCGTCAGCGGGTCCACTTCGAGGCCGATTCGTACACGCACTTTCATTATGGATTGGCGCTCGGCCCCGAGGACCGCAGAGCCTGGCTGTCGGTGCCGACCGGCTTGAATCCGCGCACGCGCGAATTCGCCGAGCAGCTTCGAGCCGAAGCGCCCAACGATCGCGCGCTCGTGACGCGAGCGCTCAATTTCATTCGCACGCAAAACTTCGTTTACTCGACCAATGCGCCTCTTTTGGGCCGCAACGGAGTCGATCAGTTTCTTTTCGAGACTCGCCGGGGATTTTGCGAGCACTACGCGAGCGCCTTTACGGTGCTCATGCGCTTTGCGGGTATTCCGGCTCGCGTGGTCACAGGCTACCTAGGCGGCAGCATCAATCCGGTCAACGGCGATATTTCGGTCCGGCAGAAGGACGCGCACGCGTGGTCCGAGGTGTGGTTGCCCGAAAGTGGCTGGACGCGCGTGGACCCCACGGCGGCCGTTGCGCCCGGTCGCATCCTCGACTCTGATGACACCCTGGGCACGGATTCAGGCCTTGCAGGCGCCTTTCGCGGCATTGGCGCGGATTCGTTGCGCTGGCTGCGTAATCACGCCGAGGCGATCAACACCTTCTGGAATCAGTGGATCGTCGCCTACTCGGACGATACGCAAAAAAGCCTGTTTTCCCACCTCGGGATGCCCAACGTGGACTGGGGCGCCCTGACGATCGCCCTTATCGCATCGTGCGCCTTGATCGTCGCATTCCTGGGCGGTCAGGTCATCCTACGGCGGCCGCGGCCCGAACCGGTCGTGGCGCTATACTTGAGACTATGCGAAGTGATCGGAAGGCGCAGCGCACCGCGCCGTCCGAGCGAGGGTCCGCGTGATTACTTCGCCCGCATCGAATCCGCGCTCCGTGAACCCGAACGCACCCGTGCGCGCGAAGCCTTCCTTCTTTATGAGCAACTGCGCTACACGCAAGACCCTCCCACCGCCGAACGTCTTAGCGCATTGCGTGCATGCATAAGGTCGCTGGGAGCCCGAGCGCGCGATGCGCGCTCTGCTTGAACATCGCTCGCGCGCTGGCCGCGTTGTTGTTCGCTGCGCCCGTGGCCACTTCGGCCCAGGCTGCGCCCCGGCCCAACGCCCCTGCCCCGCAGGGCGATGCCTATCTCGTGGGCTACGATCAAAGGCCGGATGTGAAGGCCTTCATCAGCGAGGTGTCCGGGCGCGACGGATTTGTACCGGAGGAACTGACCGCCGTGTTCGCCCGGGCCCGCTACAACGACACCGTCGCGGGTCTGTTCACGCCCTTAGCTCAGGCGCAGCCCACGCCCTGGAGCGACTACCGGGCGCGTTTTGTAGAACCCATGCGCATCGATGCCGGCGTTCGTTTCTGGCAGGCGCATGCGGCTGATCTCGAGAGGGCCGAGAAGATCTATGGCGTCCCCCCCGCGGTCATCGTGGGCATCCTGGATGTGGAGTCCCTCTTTGGGCGCAACACCGGCAACTTTCGGGTGCTGGACGCATTGACCACGCTCGCCTTCGATTATCCGAACAAGGAGCGTGACCGCGCGCCATTTTTCCGGAAGCAGCTGGAAGACTTTCTGATTCTCGTGCGCGACCAGTCCTTGGACATCTTGAGCGTGCGCGGCTCCTACGCCGGCGCGATCGGCATGCCCCAGTTCATGCCCGAGAGCATCCGCCGCTATGCGGTGGACTTCGATGGCGATGGTGCGATCGACCTGAAAAACGACGCGAGCGACGCGATTGGCAGCGTCGCCAACTTTCTGGCGAGCCAAGGCTGGCAACGTGGTCAGGCGATCACCTATCCCGTCGTGCTCGGCGACACGCACGACGACCTGCGCATCGACGCCGTTCTGGCGGCCGGAAGCGAACCGCACTTTAGTCCCGAAGACCTGCGCGATGCAGGATTTGTCGTCCCCCAAGGCCTGAGCCCCGACGATTCGTTTACGCTCGTCAATCTGCCCGACGGCGAGGCCCCCACAGTCTATCGGATCGGTACGCGCAATTTTTACGTCCTGACCCGCTACAACCGAAGCTACGCCTATGCATGCGCGGTGATCGACCTGGGTCGCGCCATCCAGGCGCGCTTGAACACGCCCGACTCGCAGACTCCCGACGGGAGGTTGGCACCGTCGGGCTCCGGGACCTCCACAGTGCTTCCCCCGACTCCCAACCTTTCCGTTCCGGCACCCGAATCGGACACCGCATCTCCGGTCTTGGCTGCGCCCGGGTCGAACGTTCAAAGCGCGCCAGCCTCGCCTCCGTAAACGGATTCGCTATTTCGCCTTTGCAGCGCCGGCATCGGCCACCGGCGAATTTCCCACCGCCCCGTTGGCGGCGGAATCGGCCACGGGACCCTGTGCAGCAAAGAGATCCTCATCAAACTTGTAGCGCAGCCTCACATAGACGCCCCGGTTGGTGTAGTCGCTTCCGACCAGGTCCCGGTTCGAAAATCCCACGAAGTTGTAGCCGGCCGAGGCCCACAGGTTTTCCTTGAGCAAATACCCGACTTCAAGGCCGATGGCGTACTGGCGGGCGCTCCCCTCGGGACTGAAGAGGACGTTCTCGGTCGCACCGATGTCCCATCGTGGCGTAATGTCATAGACGGCACGTACGCCCACGAGGTAGGCGCTGTAGGTCGAGTGCACTCCGCTGAAGTTGTCCGCAACGTACTCGGCCGCTACGCGCGAGCTAAACCACCAGCGCCGCGTCGGGTGGTAGGTACCCGCGACGGAGAAAATGTTCGCCTGCTCGCGCGCTGCATCCGGGGGCGTCATGTTCTCGGCCATGCGCAGTTCGTACCGGGCAAGCCCGCTGAACCGATTGTCATCCACCGGCCGAAAGGCCGCGCCGATCTGGATGCGTTCATCGTACTGGTCGTAGGAGTCGCTCGAACGCGCGCCCATGTAGTTCAGGTAGTTGCGCGTGATGAGGCTCCAGTCGCGATCGAGTTTCGTCGAGTACGCAAGTGTGGACAGGACCGAGTCATAAAGCGGATCCTGACGAAGCTCCAAGCGCGCGGCGGCCTTCCACGTCGGATCGTAGGTCAGTTCCAGACCGCCCGTGAGCGAAGTTGCCGCCCCCGTCGTGTAAGGTACCGAAAGCGGCGTGGCGCTCGGTAGACTGGTGACCGATCCCAGTCCCGCACCCGCTGCTGCGAGCGGGTTTGCCTGGGGTGGGGGTGTGGCGCTTTGCGACTGCGACTGCGGCAGCACGCTTCCGCTGGCGGCGGCGGAGGTGGACGAATTAAACAGGACGTTTTGGCGCTCGAAACTGGTCGTCACTCGCACCCCCGGCGAGAGCGTCCAGAGGTTTCTGACTCCCATGGCCGCCAGTGCGTCGCGCTCGTCCTCGGTATCGCGAAGTCGGTACTCGGAGAAGATCTGACCGTCTTTCATGTAGGTCTGATCGATGCCCACGCTCGTCAAGGTATCGCGACCACCTTGATCGAGGCCGTAAGGACCCGAACTCGAGGAGGACCATTCCTGACGTGCGTACACCCGGGTGCCTTCGGCGATTTGATAGTCGGCTCCGAAGGCATAGCGCTCCTTGTCGGCATCGACGATATCGCGCTCGACTTCGCCGTAGACCTGGGACTTCTCCGAAAGCTGCGCTGTCAGCTTCAGTCGCAAACTCGTGCTGTCGGTCAGGGCGGGCGCGTTTTGCAGCTGGGGCGAATTGGCCTGATAGGGCGTATAGGATTGTCCCAGAGGGGTGTTGGTGATGCCCGCCGCATACGCATTCACCGCCACCGGCTCACCGTCGAGGCTTCCGATCTTGTCGTTGCTGCGGCGAATCCCGGTCTCCAGCGTAAAGATATCGTTGAGCTTGTAGTCGGTATAGATCTGACCACCGGTACGCTTCGCACCACTGGTTCCGTCCTCCGAATCGAGGAGCTCGCCCGAGACTTTCAGGTCCGGGTCGACCTGGTAGGACGTGCGCGCGGTCACTTCGGTGCGGCCGCCCACCATCGTGGCCGAGGGATTGTAAAAACCCAGATCGGTACGCCCGGCCGAGAACAGAAACTCCCATGGCCCCTCGTTGTGACGCGCTTCGATGCGCTCGCCCGAGCCACTTTCGACCGGGTTATAGGGCGAAGTCAGGATCGGATCGAGTCCCTGGTTGAGCGCCGAATGGGCAAACTCACCGAACAAAGACGTGTTCTCATCGAATTTCACGGTGCCGTTCACGCTCTCCAAGCGGTAGCGGTTCACCGGATTGTCGTCTTGCGCGTAGCTGCCTCCCACCGAGACTGCGTCGTTCAGTTTGGTCTGGCCGGAAGCACCAAAGACGTAATAGTTCGGGCCGCCGCCTTCGACTTCGTAGGTAATGCGGATGGTGATCGGATTAAAGTTCGAATCGACCGTGGGCACGGGCTGCATGAACAGGATCTGGCCCGCGAAAGGATCGAAGGTGTAGTCGACAAAGCGCGTCATGGGCTCGACTGAGAGAATCACGGAAGGCTGGTTGCGATCTCGCGTGACGATCTCGACCTTCTCGGAGTTGCGGATCCCGTTTAGATTGGAGACATAGTAGGGCCCCGAGGTCCCACGGGAAGGTTGCTCGTCGATCACCTGCTGGGTCGCGCCGTGCGAGGCAAAGCCGTCGACGACACCGACCGGGACCTCGTAGTGTCCGTCGAGTCCCGTGAGACTGCGCGAATAGGTCCCAAGCGATCCCGGGCGGCTCACCACCGAGCCGGTGTTGAAGTCGCCATAGAGAATGAACGAATGGTCGTGGTCGATGCGCACATACAGTTTCTGGGTGGTCTGCGCGTCAAAGCCCTTGAGCGATGCATCCCCGTAGACCGGGTAGAACTCCTCGGGCCGGATGTCGCGAAACAGCGGTGAAAGAGCCGCCCGATCCGAATCGTAGGCAACCGTCAGAAGGTACTCCCCCTTGATGACCCCCTTCAGGAAAAACTCAGCGCGTGCGCCGATGTCTCCCTTGCCCTCGTCGAAGGTACGCTGGAAGTGGTCGAGCTCGTTTTCGAGCTGATCGTTGGACACTCCGCTCGCGATCCCGTGTTCGCGCGCGATGTTGCCATCAATGACCCCCGTTGCGATCAGCTCGCGTAACTCCGGCACGAAACTAATCAGGCCCACGGCTTCCAAGCCCTCGGCCGCCACGCGCAGCTCGACGTCTTTCGGCTCATAGGGCGCAAGCAGCTGAAAGCGGGCGATACCGTCGTCGACCTGGATATCGATGCCCGAGGAGACGCGATCGAAATTCTCGCGTCGCGCGCCGGTATCTTCCTCGCCTGCATCAGGCAGCCGGATCCGGCCGCCACTGGCGCGCACGGTAATGCGCCGACGTCCGGTCAAGAGCACACCGTTCACATCCGTGAGCCTGACCGTGATGTGCACCGGCGTCTGGCCATCGGCCGGCGCCGCGTCGCGATCGACATCCACACCGATGTGCGCCAGACGCGCGGTCGCACCAACGCGCTCGACATTGCGTTCGGGCAGGTTGAGCATCGACGGCGTGACCGGAACTGGAGCCAGCGGAATGTAGCGCTCGCTGGGCGGCGCACCCCCTGGATCTGTTGCAGACGCGGCCGGCTGCGGTGCCGCCTGGGCCAGCGCCGCGCGCGGGCCGATGCTCGCGCAAGCGAATGCTCCCGAGACGGCCAGAGCCGCGATGCGGCGTGCCGGCAGTAGCGCGGGGCAGCCGGTGCGCTTCACGGCAGAACGCCTTGGGAGTTCGGGTTCGAGATCGGCTTGGACTCGAAATGGAGCGCCGGGCTCGGTCCTTTTTCGCTGGCAGGAGCATCGACCTCATCGCGCCCGCGCCGCTCGTCGACTGCGTGGATGACGCTCTTCGAGCACGAGCCCTCGATGAAGTCGGCCTGGTGCAGTTCCCCATTTTTCAGATCGATGAAAAGACTCATCGGGTCGAGCGCGTTGCGATTGCTCGAGACGACCATCTCCGCACCTGGCGGCAAGGTGGCGCGATCGACTTTCAGCGTATGCGTTGTGGCTGGAAGTCCGCAGTAGCTGTACTTTCCCTCCGAGTCGGTGACGACGAAGGTCCCGTCGGAGAAGTAGAGCCGCACTCCCGGGATCCCGGGCTCACCCGGATCCTGGATGCGATTGCCGTTGCAATCGACATAGACCTTGCCGATGACGCAGGCCTCTGTCGTGAAGACCCCGCCTCCGACCTTCACGCGAAAGGTCGCAACGTTCGAGCTCGCGCCCCCGGGGGTGCTCGCGCGCGCGTGGTTGACGCCATCGCCCTGCTGCGCGCCTACGCCGATGCGAACGCGATAGGTGATGGTGGCCGGGCTCGAAGGAGAGACCGCGCCTACCACAAAGCTCAAGCTCGGACCGGGCGAGCCGACCGGGTCGGGCACCCGGGCATTGTTGACGGTTGCCGTACCTTTGATATAGGTGAATCCGCGCGGCAGCGTATCAGTTACCGTCACGTTCGAAAGGCTCGCCTGGGCGCTTTGCACCAGCACCGTGTAAAGCACGGCGTCGCCAATGTTCGCCTCCGAGAGCGATCCGGTCTTCTGTACGGTCAAAGCGCCTCCGCTCGCGTGGTCTAACGGGATGTCGTCGTTGACGACGGCGCCCGAAGCCGCGGAGAAAAGAAGCTTGAAGTAGTAGCGCGTGTTCACGCCGTTCGATCCCACCGGAGGCGGAGTCGGCTGGGGCTGAATTGCGCTTTCAGAGCCAATCGGACCGGGGACCGCAAAGGTGCCCTGTGGCGGCTCCACACCCCCCTGCGTCGCATTCGGCGGCAGGTAGCCCGCCGGAGGCTTGACCTCGATTGTGTAAGTGCCCGCCGGCGCGCCCCCGGGCGCGCCAAGGTTCACCAGCAGGAACTGGAAGAAACCTGCAGCCACGCCGCTCGCGCCGGTGACCTGGCTCACATTGGCAGCGCCCCCCACGAGGCCCGTCGCGGGATTGAATCCAGGAGGGCCTACCAACGTGACCGTCGCTCCACCCAGGGCTTGGCGCGTGACCGAGTCGTAGATGATTCCGGTCGGGTCGACGGGAAGACTCTGCTGGACGATGTTGATGCCAGGCTTGAGCGTGATGCTCTCGATGATCCCATCGCCGATCACGGCGTTCGAGTCGGGATTGGGCGCGCCATTCTCACCGTTGACCGGAGTACCGAAGACCGCCCCGCTGGCCGGATCGACAAAGCGCAGCGCATACACACCGGGGGGCACATTGGCGATGCTGTACTGGCCGTTTGCATCGGTGGTCGTGCTCGCGACCACGATGCCGTTTGCGAGCAACTGCACCGTAAAGCCGGGCACGCCTGGCTCGTTCGGATCGCGGCGGTGATTCAGGTTGTAGTCCACCCAAACCGATCCCGAGACCGCGGCCGAGACCACCGCGGTCTCGACGGCGCCACTGACGTTGTTGCCCGGATTCGGATCGTCCACGCCGGCAGGCGGGGTGACTGTCGCGACGTTCGTGAAGGTTCCCGTCTGTGGTGATGTCCCCGTGATCGTGACCGTCGCACTGCCGCCAGCCGGAAGCAGCGCGATGGTCGCGTTCACGTTATTGCCGGGGGCGATGGGCAACTGGCACAGCGCCCCTCCGGTCGCGCTACAGGTGGCCGTGACATTGGTGAGCGCCGATGGCACCGCATCGCTGACGACGGCCCCGTTGGCGGCATTCGGGCCGTTATTGAGCACGACGATCGAGTAGGTGACCGTCTGCTTCGGTCCGATCGTTGCCGGTCCGACCTTGGAAATGGCCAGGTCAGCGCCGCTGGGCGCCGTGGTCGTGACCGCGGTACGCACGGTGCTCGTGTTGTTGGCGAGATTCGGATCGGTGATGCCGGTCGGGGGGTTGATGGTGGCCGTGCTCGATAGCGTCTGGGCGGTCGCGGGGGCCAGGGCCGTGATGGTGTAAGTGAGCTCTCCACCGGAGGGGAAATTCGCGATCGTCTGGGAGAGCGCATTGCCGGCACCGTTGGCCTGCGGACAAACCGCACCGCCTTGGGCCACGCAGCTCCAGGTGACGCCAGTGAGGGCCGCCGGTATCGGATCGGCGAACAGCGCACCGTTGGCGGCATCCGGGCCGGCATTTTCCAACGTGACAACGTAGCGGACCGCATGGCCGACCTGCACGGTTCCTGTCCCGATGTTGGTGACCGACAAGTCCGCCTGTGTCGGCACCGCCCCCACGCTCGTCGTGACGCTGCTCGTATTGTTGGCGGCATTCGGATCGGTCACTCCCGCTGGAGGGCTCACCGTGGCGGTATTTGTGAACGTGCCCGATGCCGGAGCCGTCGCGCGAATGGTGATGGCCACACTGCCCCCGGCAGGCAGCAGGCTCGCCGTCCCGGTCACGACCGTGCCTGCGAGCTGGACCGTCCCACAGGCAGCGCCACCTTGAGGATTGCCACAGCTCGCCGACACTGCCGACAGTCCGGCAGGCAGAGGATCGCTAAAGCTCGCATTGTTGGCCGCAGCCGGGCCATTGTTGGCGATCGTGAGCGTGTAGGTCAGCCCGCTTTGCGCGGCTACCACGGACGGTCCGGTCTTTTGCAAAGCGAGATCGGCCTGTGCGGCGAGCACAGGGGTCGTAACGCTCGCGCAGGCCGTGCGCGGGGTGCACAGCGTGCCTGGGGTGGGTGGATTCGCGCCTCCGGAGGGATCGACCGAGGCGATATTGGTCACGCTCGCGCCCGCTAGGGGGCTCGCCGTGACATTGACCGTAAATGACACTGACTGTCCGACGGCGATGGGACCGGTCGCGGTACACGTGAGCGTTTGTGCCGCAGCCGCGCAGGCCGCCCCGCTTGCGCCATTGAACTGGACACCGGTGGGAAGTACATCTTTCACCGTGGCGCTTGCGACCGGGACCACACCCAGATTGCTGACGGTCAGCGTGAAGTTGGCGCTTTGACCGATGACAAGGCTGGCGGGCCCCGTTTTGGTCAACCCCAGGTCCGGTGTGCTCGTGACCGAAAGCGACGCTGTCGCTGCTGGCGCCGCACCGAAATTGGTGGTGAGATTTCCGGCGGGAATGGCGTTCACGGCCACACCCGGGGTGAGCGAAGTCACCGACACGGAGATGGTGCATCCGCCCGCGGGCAAAGCGGCCCCACTGGCCAAACTGATTGCGCCAGAGCCCGAAACAGCGGTCACGGATGCGGCACCGCAGGTCGTCGCAAGGCTATTGGGCGAGGCGATCGTCATCCCCGCCGGAAGGGTGTCGGTAAAGACATGGGTAAGTGTTGAACTCAGCGCGTCGGGGTTGCCCAGGACCAGGGTCAGGGTCGAAGTGGCGCCGGCGCTGATACTGGCCGGTGCGAAACTTTCCGTGAGCGTGGGCGGCGCCGCAGTCACCGTGAGGGCGGCGCTGGTTGCCGCGGCAGCGCCGAAGTTGGTGACGAGCGCGTTGGCCGGGATCGAGTTGGTCGCGACTCCGGGCGTTGTGGAGGTCACCGCAACCGAGATCTCGCAGCCGGCGGCGGGAATCGCCGCACCCAATGCATAAGAGAGCTGCGCGGCACCAGGGGTGGCCAAAACGCTCGCCGCGGTACAGGTCGTCGAGAGCGCGCTGGGTGCGGCAATGGTCATGCCGGTGGGCAGACTATCCACCAGGGTAGCCGTGAGCGTGGCCGTACTCGCGTTACTGTTGCCCAGGATCAGAACGAGCGTCGAGGTCGAGCCCGAGGCCATCGACGTGGGGCTAAACGCCTTGGTGAGCGTGGGCACTGCGGCGTTCACGGTCAAAGTCGCGCTTGCGGCACCAGCGGTGCCAAAGCCCGTGGCCAATGCGCCCGCAGGAAGGCTGTTGGTGCTGATCCCCGGAAGGTTGGAAACCACCGAGACGGCGATCGAACATCCTCCCGCCGGAAGCTGGGCTCCCGACGCGTAGCTCAGGGTGCCGCTCCCCGGTGTCGCGGTGACGCTAGCCGCTGTGCACGTCGAAGACAGGTTGTTGGGCGCTGCGATCGCCATCCCGGCAGGAAGCGTATCGATGAGCGCAGCCGTGAGTGAGG
>JBEKVI010000073.1:0-20168 GCA_049514215.1 Burkholderiaceae bacterium | reverse complement strand
CAGCCGCCCGTGACGGATTTTCTGAACCGCATCCGACAGCCCTTTAACGTCAACTCGCTGGCCCAGGCCGCCGCTGTGGCAGCACTGAACGACAGCGAGTTTCTTGCCGAGTCCTACGCGATCAATGCGGCGGGCTATCGTCAGTTGACCGCTGCGTTCGATGCCCTTGGTCTCTCCTATATTCCCTCGCACGGAAATTTCGTGCTGGTGAAGGTCGGCGACACCGACACGGCCGGTGCGCGCGTGAACCTTGGACTGCTGAAAAAAGGGATCATCGTGCGTCCGGTGGGCAATTACGGCCTGCCGCGCTGGTTGCGCATCTCCATCGGGCTACCAGAAGAGAACGCCGCCTTGATCGCCGCTTTGCCCGACGCTCTGAAAGCATGAGGGTATGAGGATGGCGCGCACCTGGGCCAGGCCCAAATCACGCGCCGTCGGTGTTCTCTTGGAGGAGGGTCTGTCGTGATCGGGCGCCTCGCGGTCTTTGGTGTGGGTCTCATTGGCGGATCCGTGGCGCTGGCTTTAAAGGCCAAGGGTTCGGTGGGCGAGGTCATTGGATTTGACCGAAGCCAGGCCGTGCTTCATGAGGCCCGCTCGCTTGGCGTAGTCGATTCGCACGCGCCGCAATACGTGGCGAGTGTTGCTGGGTGCGATGTGATCCTCTTGGCCGTTCCCGTGGGCCAAAGCGGCTTGATCCTCGAGGCGATCGCGCCCCATCTGGCTCCAAACACGCTCGTCACCGATGTCGGGAGTACCAAGGATGACATCATCGGCACCGCACGGCGGGCCCTGGGCGAGAAGATCGGCCAGTTCGTCCCGGGCCATCCCCTGGCCGGTGGCGAAAAGCACGGACCCAAGGCCGCGCACGCCGATCTGTTTCTAGGAAAGAAAACGGTGCTCACACCCTTGGCCGAGAACACGTCGGAGTTCGTTGAGAGGGCAACGCACCTCTGGGAGGACTGCGGGGCCTCGGTTGTCGTGCTCGAGTCGGCCGCGCACGACGCCGCACTGGCTTCGGTCAGTCATCTGCCGCACCTTCTGGCCTATGCGCTGGTGGCCCAGGTCGCCCGGTCCAGTGATGCTCTCCTGAAAATGTCGCTCGCCGGTTCCGGCTTTCGCGATTTCACCCGCATCGCTGCGAGTTCGCCCGAGATGTGGTGCGACATCGCCTTGGCGAACCGAAAGCAGCTGCTGGCCGAGCTTGAGGCCTACGAGGGGCTCCTCGCGAGCCTGCGCACGAGGCTCCTCGCCGAAGACCGGGATGCGCTTTTTGCGCTGTTCGACGAAGCCAGCCGCACGCGCTCCGACTGGGAGTCGCGCCAGTGAGTCGCGGGCGCGCGCTGCCTGGCGAACTCGTGCTCGCGCCCGTTTCGAGTGGCGCGGGCAGCGTCGCTCTTCCAGGTTCCAAGAGCATTTCGATTCGTGCGCTTCTTTTATCGTCCCTGGCCGAGGGAACGACCCGCCTGACTGGCGTACTCGACTCGGATGACACCCAGGTCATGCTAGGCGCGCTCGGCAATCTCGGGGTCGCCATCTCCGATGCCGGCGGCGGAACGATCATGATCACCGGCGCGCCCGAGTTTACCCGCCAAAACGCCGAAATCTTCGTCGGCAATTCGGGGCTGTCGGCGCGTACCCTCCTTGCGGCGCTCGCTTTCATGCCCGGGCAGTACCGGCTCTTTGGGGTTGCGCGCATGCACGAGCGCCCGATCGGCGATCTGGTATCGGCGCTAAGGGAAGTCGGCGCCGACGTGCTCTATCTGGAGAAGGACGGATATTTGCCTCTGGAGGTGCGCTCGGGTAAGCCCGGAGCGGTTCGCACGATCGCGGTGAGGGGTTCGTCTTCGAGTCAGTTTCTGACCGGACTTCTTCAGGCGGCGCCGCTTTTAGCCCGCAGCGATGATGTTCTTATTCAATCCGAAGGAGAGCTGATCTCCAAGCCCTATGTCGTTTTGACGCTTGAGATCATGCAGCGCTTCGGAGTGAGCGTTCAGGCCGATCTTCTCTCCGATGCGCCCTCGTTTCGCATCTCAAAAGGGGCTACCTATCGCAGTCCGGGGGAGTTCCACGTCGAAGGGGATGCGTCCTCGGCCAGCTATTTCCTAGGGCTCGGGGCGCTCACCGGAGGGCCCATTCGTGTGCTCGGGGTGGACCGAACCAGCGCCCAGGCCGATATCCGCTTTGCCGATGTCCTGGAGAAGATGGGCGCAACGGTGACCTGGGGAGATGGGTGGGTCGAGGTGCGTTCTGCGGGGCTAAAGAATGGTTTTCGTCTCAGACCCATCGATATGGATCTGAACCACATTCCCGACGCCGCGATGACGCTGGCCGTGCTCGCACTTTTTGCCAAGGGGCCCTCGGCGCTGCGCAATATCGGCAGCTGGAGGGTCAAGGAGACCGATCGCATCGCGGCCATGGCCTGCGAGCTCTCCAAGCTCGGCGCTCGAGTGGAAGCGGGGAGCGACTTCCTCGTGGTGGATCCGCCTTTGGAGTTCGCTTCGGCTTCGATTCGGACCTACGACGACCACCGGATGGCCATGGCCTTCTCGCTTGCCGCCTGCGGCGGCGTGGCGATTACCATCGAGGACCCTGGATGTGTAGCCAAGACCTTCCCTGACTACTTCGATTGCTTCGCCGAGGTGACCCAACGCGAGGATACCGGCGCATGATTCCGGTGATCGCCATTGATGGACCGACGGCCTCGGGAAAGGGAACGGTCGCCCGCGAGCTCGCCCACGGACTGGGATTTCACTATCTGGACAGCGGCGCGCTCTACCGGATCACCGCGCTTGCCGCACTTCGGCAAAGGGCAGACACTGGCGATTCCGAGGCTCTTGCAGAAATTGCGCGCCGCCTCCAGATTGAGTTTGAAGACCGTGCAATCCGGCTTGCGGGCGAAGACGTCAGCACGGCGATCCGGACTGAGGAGGTGGGAAAAGCAGCCTCGGCGGTGGCCGTCCATGCGGCTGTGCGCTTGGCCCTTTTGGAGCGCCAGAAGGCGTTTCGGCAGGCTCCGGGACTGGTGGCCGACGGGCGTGATATGGGAACGGTTGTCTTCCCGGACGCGGTCCTTAAGGTCTTTCTGGTTGCCACCGCGCGCGCGCGCGCCGAGCGGCGAACTAAGCAGTTGATGGAAAACGGGATTTCTGCTAATATCCTGACCCTTTTGCGCGATCTGGAAGAGCGGGATCGGCGTGACTCGGAGCGGGCGGCCGCGCCCTTGGTTGCGGCAGCTGATGCGGTCGTCATCGACAGCTCCGAGCTCAGTGCGCCGCAGGTTGTGGAAAAGATTATGGGACTGGTTCGATCACTCGGAATTAAGACCGGGGCGGGCGCGCAGTAAACGCTTTGTGCAGTTTGCAACTGGTTTGGGAAGCGGTGATTTTCGCCGCAGCAGTATGAGCCGCCTGCCGTTTCGACGGGGGCGATTATTTTCGATGTCTTTAACCCTGGGTCCGCACACCTTGGTGCGGTTTTCAACACTCTATGTCCTCTCTCGCAACGTCTACTTCCTCCCCCACCGTCGATCACGAAAGCTTCGCTGCCCTCTTTGAGGAGAGCTTGTCGCGCCAGGATATGCGCGCCGGCGAGGTAATCACCGCCGAAGTCGTCCGCGTCGACTACAACTTTGTCGTCGTGAATGCCGGGCTGAAGTCCGAAAGCTTCATTCCGGTCGACGAATTCAAGAACGACCATGGCGAAATCGATGTCAAGCCAGGCGACTATGTCAGTGTCGCCATCGAATCGCTCGAAAACGGATTCGGCGACACTCTGTTATCGCGTGACAAGGCCAAGCGCCTGGCATCGTGGATGGCGCTGGAGAAGGCGCTTGAGACCGGGGATCTGGTCACCGGCACGATTACGGGCAAGGTCAAAGGCGGGCTGACCGTCATGACCAATGGTATTCGCGCGTTCCTGCCCGGATCGCTGGTGGATACGCGTCCGGTTAAGGACACCACGCCCTACGAGGGCAAGACGCTCGAATTTCGCGTCATCAAGCTCGATCGCAAGCGCAACAACGTGGTTCTGTCGCGCCGTGCGGTCATCGAGGCGTCGATGGGCGAGGAGCGCGCAAAGCTGCTCGAGACCCTAAAGGAAGGCACGGTCGTAACCGGGGTGGTCAAGAACATCACCGACTACGGCGCGTTCGTGGACCTGGGCGGCATCGACGGTCTTCTACACATCACCGATCTCGCATGGCGCCGCGTGCGTCACCCGTCGGAGGTCATTTCCGTGGGCCAGGAAATCACGGCCAAGGTCTTGAAATTCGATCAGGAAAAAAACCGCGTCTCGCTGGGCGTAAAGCAGCTGGGCGAAGATCCCTGGGTGGGCCTGTCGCGCCGCTATCCGCAGGGGACCCGTCTGTTCGGCAAGGTGACCAACCTGACCGACTACGGCGCCTTTGTCGAGGTTGAGCAAGGCATCGAGGGACTCGTGCACGTCTCCGAGATGGATTGGACGAATAAGAACATTGCGCCAAGCAAGGTCGTGCAACTGGGCGATGAAGTCGAAGTCATGGTGCTCGAGATCGACGAGGAGCGGCGCCGGATCAGCCTGGGCATGAAGCAGTGCAAGCCGAATCCGTGGGAGGACTTCAGCCTGAATCACAAGAAGGGCGACAAAGTCAAAGGCGCCATCAAGTCGATCACGGATTTTGGGGTGTTCATCGGCTTGCCCGGCGGCATCGACGGGCTCGTGCATCTGTCGGACCTCTCTTGGACGGAAGCAGGCGAGGAGGCCGTGCGCAAGTTCAAAAAGGGCGACGAGCTCGAGGCCATGGTTCTGGCCATCGACGTCGAGCGCGAACGCATCTCGCTGGGCGTAAAACAACTCGAAGGGGATCCGTTCTCGAATTTCGCAGCGACCTTCGATAAGGGCGCCGTTGTCACGGGAACCGTGAAATCGGTCGATGCCAAAGGTGCCGTGATCGCATTGAGCAACGAAGTGGAGGGCTATCTGCGCGCTTCGGAAATCTCGCGCGATCGGGTCGAAGATGCCCGCAATCACCTCAAGGAAGGCGATTCGGTGACGGCGATGGTGATCAACATCGATCGCAAGAATCGCGGCATCAATCTTTCGATCAAGGCGCGTGATACCGCCGACACTCAAGAGCAGATGGCGAAGATGGCGGCCGAGAGCGGGGCGGCGACCGGTACGACCAATCTCGGTGCCCTACTAAAAGCCAAACTCGATAGTGGCCAGAGCTGAGCGGTCTCGGTTCGATTCTGGGTCCTCTATGACCAAGTCCGAGCTGATCGCCCGTTTGGCGGAGCGCTATCCGCAGCTGATCGCCAAAGATGCGGATTACGCCGTCAATACGATCCTCGATGCCATGTCCCAGGCGCTGGCCGAAGGGCATCGCATCGAGATCCGCGGGTTCGGCAGTTTCGCGCTGAACCGGCGTCCACCGCGTGTGGGGCGGAATCCGAAGTCGGGCGAAAAGGTCCTTGTTCCCGAGAAGCGGGTGCCCCACTTCAAGGCGGGCAAGGAATTGCGTGAGCGCGTCGACTCGCAAAACGCCCAGCTGCCCGCCGATCCGCCGGTCGAACCGGCGGCAGAATAGTCCGAGCCGGGCGCCTTGCCGGTGCCCGGGTCGGGTGCATTAAGATAGGGATGCTATGCGGATCCTTGCCCTGGCTCTGTGGCTCATACTGTTCGTGGTCCTGTTCGGCTTCGCCGTAAGCAACACCGCACCTGCCGAGTTGCATCTCTACGGCGTTGTCTGGCAAGCGCCTTTAATCGCGCTTCTCCTCGTCTTTTTCATCGTCGGTGTTGCCTTTGGATTCCTGGCGATGCTGCCGACCTGGTTTCGGTTGCGCATGGAATTGCGCAGGCTCAGAAAGGCCAGACGCGACGCGCAGTCCACGACCGCGCCCAACGCCTCGCCAGCAATCGCGGCCCCGGACTCGATCCAATCGGTCGCGCAAGGCGCCCGAACGACCTCCTGAGGCTGCACCATGGATTCCGCACCATGGTGGCTGCTGATCGCCCCCTTTCTCCTCTTTGGATTGGGTTGGATCGCTGCTCGTATCGACATCGGCCACCTGCTTACCGAATCGCGCTCGCTGCCGACATCGTACTTCAAGGGCTTGAATTTTCTTCTAAACGAGCAGCCCGACCGGGCCATCGATGCCTTCATCGAGGTCGTCAAGCTGGATCCGGAGACCATCGAGCTGCATTTTGCGTTGGGCAACCTGTTTCGGCGCCGCGGTGAGACCGAACGCGCCATCCGCATGCACCAGAACCTGCTTTCACGTCCGGATCTGCCCGCCGAGCAGCGCGGCCACGCGATGTTCGAGCTCGGCCAGGACTACCTGAAGGCAGGCCTGCTGGATCGTGCCGAAGAGTCCTTCCGCCAGCTTTCCGAGGGCAGTCACGCCACCGAGGCCAAGCGCCATCTTCTGGAGATTTTCCAGCTCGAGAAGGAATGGCACAAAGCCATCGAGGCCGCCGAGGAGTTGCAAGCTTCTGGAGCCGGCTCCAACCAGGTACGTATCGCCCAGTTCCATTGCGAGCTGGCCCAGACCGCGATGAACGAGTCGCGCCTGGACGACGCCCAGAAGGATCTGGAGGCGGCGCTTGCAGCGAACCGGCGAAGTGTGCGCGCCCTGGTTCTTTTGGGTGACGTCGATGTGCAGAAGGGTCAAGACGAGCAGGCCATTGCCGTCTGGAAAAAGGTCGAGCAGCAATCAGCTCCCCACGTCGCACTCGTGGGCGAGCGCCTGATCGACGCCTATCGCCGCCTGGGGCGGTTTCCGGAAGGGCTCAAGCTCATCAAGTCCTACCTGGATGCATATCCCTCGATCGATCTCTTGGAGGTCGTGCTCCGCGCAACCACGGAGTCCGACGGTCCCGAGGCTGCCAATGCGCTAGCGCGCGAAGCGTTGCATCGCAGCCCCAGCCTGCTCGCGCTGGGGCAGTATCTCGACACGCGCTCGCTTCTGGCCACACCCAACGAGCGAGACGATCTCGAGGTCGTCAAAAACCTGATCCATAATCATACGCGCCGCATCGGCCGCTACATCTGCAGCAATTGCGGTTTCAAGGCGCGTCAGTTCCACTGGCAATGCCCAGGTTGTACCCACTGGGAATCCTATCCACCCCGGCGTTCGGAAGAACTCGAGAACCAGAACCAAATATGAAAATCACCATCATCGGCAGTGGCTACGTTGGCCTTGTCACAGGCGCCTGTCTTGCCGAAGTCGGCAACCACGTCCTGTGCCTGGACGTCGACGAGCGCAAGATTGCGATCCTCAACGGAGGGGGCATCCCCATCCACGAACCCGGACTGCTGGAAATGGTTCAACGCAATCGCAGTGCCGGACGGATCGCCTTTACGACCGACATCGCCAAGGGCGTCGCGCACGGCGTGGTGCAGTTCATCGCCGTGGGTACGCCTCCCGACGAGGATGGTTCTGCTGACTTGCAATACGTTACGGCGGCGGCACGCAATATCGGCCGTCACATGACCGAGTTCAAGGTCGTCGTCGACAAATCCACGGTTCCGGTCGGGACGGCCGACAAGGTCCGTCTTGCGGTCGCAGCTGAACTGTCGGCACGCGGCGTCGAGGTGCCCTTCACGGTGGTCTCTAATCCCGAATTCCTGAAGGAAGGGGTGGCTGTCGAGGACTTCATGCGGCCCGATCGCATCGTTTTGGGATGTGCCGACGATGAAAGCGGCCAGCGCGGCAAACAAGTGATGCGCTCGCTTTACGCGCCCTTTCAGCGTAACCACGAGCGCATGTTCTTCATGGACGTGCGTTCGGCTGAACTGACCAAGTACGCGGCCAACGCCATGCTTGCCACGCGCATTTCCTTCATGAATGAATTGGCGAACCTCGCCGAGCGCCTCGGTGCCGATATCGAACTGGTGCGGCAGGGCATAGGCTCGGATCCGCGCATTGGATACCACTTCCTCTACGCGGGCGCAGGCTACGGGGGATCGTGCTTTCCGAAGGATGTGCAGGCGCTGGCTAGAACCAGTGAGGAGGCGGGCTGTTCCTCCCGCATCCTTGCGGCCGTAGAAGCGGTTAACGAGGCGCAAAAGCATGTGCTGGCCGCGAAGATCATCAAGCAGTACGGAGAGGATCTCTCCGGCAAGCGCTTTGCAGTCTGGGGCCTGGCATTTAAGCCGAACACCGATGACATGCGCGAGGCGCCTTCGCGGGTCCTGATCCAGGCCCTCCTGGAGCGCGGCGCATCCGTCGCCGCGCATGATCCGGTGGCGATGGAAGAGGCCGGCCGCGTGCTCGCCCTCGATCTGAAGGATCATCCCGAAAGGCTCTCGCGCCTGACCTATGCGGCCACGCCCGAAGCCGCGCTCGACGGCGCCCAGGCGCTCATCATTGTGACGGAGTGGAAGGCCTTTCGCAGCCCTGACTTTGAGGTCATCAAGGCCAAGCTTGCCGATCCCCTCATCATCGATGGCCGCAATCTCTATGATCCCGAGACGGTGAAGTTTCACGGTCTGCGCTACCTGCCCATCGGCCGACCTGGCGTGGCCTGATGCGACCCGAGGACAGCGTCGCCCGAGCCTCCAAAGCGCGCGTTTTGGTGGTGGGCGACGTGATGCTCGATCGCTACTGGTTTGGTGACGCCCATCGCATCTCGCCCGAGGCCCCTGTTCCCGTGGTACGCATCGGCCGTCAGGAGGATCGCCTTGGAGGCGCGGCCAACGTGGCCAAAAACGCGCGCGCCCTGGGGGCCAAGGTGGGGCTGCTTTCCGTCGTGGGTGCCGACGAGCCCGGGGGCCGTGTCGAGGCTTTGGTCGCGGAGGCCGGAATCGAGTCGCATCTACATCGCGATCCGGCATTGCCCACCACGATCAAGTTGCGCGTCATCGGACGCCAGCAGCAGCTCATCCGGGTCGACTTCGAAGATCAGCCCAGCAGCGAAGTGCTGCTCGACAAGTACGAACAGTTTTGTTCGCTCTTGCCCGCCTATGACGTCGTGCTGATGTCCGACTATGGCAAAGGCGGCCTCACCCACATCAAACGTATGATCGATGCCGCGCGCGCCGAGGGAAAGCCGGTGCTCATCGATCCCAAGGGCGACGACTTCCAGCGCTATCGGGGTGCGACCCTTCTTACCCCTAACCGCGCCGAATTGCGCGCCGTCTTGGGACGGTGGCGCGACGAGGACGACCTGACGAGCCGCGTGACGGCCCTCATGACCGATCTCGACTTGGATGCGCTGCTGTTGACGCGCTCCGAGGAAGGGATGTCCTTGTTCGATGCGCAAGGTCGCTTCGACGTCGCAGCCCAGGCGCGCGAGGTCTACGACGTGACGGGCGCAGGCGATACCGTCATCGGCACGCTTGGTGTCATGCTCGCGGGCGGCCTTACTTTGCGCGAGGCGGTACTCGTGGCGAATCGTGCAGCGGGGATCGTGGTCGGCAAGCTAGGCACCTCGGTGGTGACGCAGGCAGAGCTTTTCGGCAGGGAGGGAACCAAGGCATGACGATCATCGTGACCGGCGCAGCCGGTTTCATTGGAAGCAATCTGATCCGAGGGCTCAACGCGCGCGGCGAGCGCAACATCATCGCCGTCGACAACCTAAGCCACGCCGACAAGTTCCGCAACCTGGCCGACGGCGAGATCAACGACTATTTGGACAAGGAAGAGTTTCTCGGTCGCTTTGCCGCTGGAGAATTCAAGAAGGTCCACGCGGTGTTTCATCAGGGGGCGTGTTCAGACACGATGGAGACCGACGGGCGCTACGTCATGCAGAACAATTATCGCTATTCGCTGGCCGTGCTCGATGCCTGCGAGGCCCAGGGCATTCCGCTCTACTACGCCTCTTCGGCCGCAACCTACGGCCTGGGTCCGCGCTTTGTCGAGGTGCCAGGGGCGGAGAAGCCGTTGAACGTCTACGCCTATTCCAAGCTGCTCTTCGACCAGGTCGTGCGACGGCGTCTGGAGCATTCGAAGATCCAGATCGTGGGCCTGAGGTACTTCAATGTGTACGGCCCCCGAGAGAATCATAAGGGGCGCGGCGCATCGGTGGCCTTTCATCATTTCGGACAGTATGCGCGCGAGCGCCGCGTCAAGCTTTTCGGGGCATGGGACGGCTGGGAGGCGGGGACCCAGTTGCGCGACTTCGTCTCGGTCCAGGATGTCGTGAAGGTCAATCTGTTTTTTCTCGATCATCCCATCTCCGGAATCTACAACGTGGGTACCGGACGCGCCCAGACGTTCAACGATGTGGCCTTGTCGGCCGTGAACGCCTGTCGCGTCTGGGGTGGTGTCGAACCTCTCGCCTTGACCGACCTGCTCGCCTCGGGAGAGCTGGAGTACATCCCCTTCCCGGACGCCTTGAAGGGCAAATACCAGAGTTACACGCAGGCTGACATCACCCTCTTGCGAGAAGCCGGCTTTCACGACGCCTTTTTGAGTGTCGAAGAAGGTGTTGTGGAATATGCGCAGTGGCTCTTCGACGGCCATCACTTGACTCTTTAGCGGCGACAGATGCGGGCGATTGCCGCTAAACTGAATGTCCGGTCCTCTGAAGCGAGACGGTATGACCCCACAGCATCCAATTGCCTACCCCACCCTTGAGGACACGGTTGGCAATACGCCTTTGGTCCGCTTGCAGCGCGTTCCGGGACCAGGCAACGTCGAACGCGGCAATGTCATCCTGGGCAAGCTCGAGGGCAACAATCCCGCCGGCTCGGTCAAGGACCGCCCGGCGGTCTCGATGATCCGGCGTGCCGAAGCGCGCGGTCGGATCAAGCCTGGCGATACGCTCATCGAGGCCACGAGCGGCAACACCGGGATCGCGCTGGCCATGGCCGCGGCCATGCGCGGCTACCGCATGATTCTCATCATGCCCGAACATCTTTCGGTGGAGCGGCAACAGACGATGCGAGCTTTCGGCGCCGAGATCATTCTGACGCCCAAGGATGGGGGCATGGAATTCGCGCGAGATCTGGCGGTGCGTATGGAAAGCGAGGGCAAGGGGCTCATCCTCGATCAGTTTGCCAATCCCGACAATCCGCTGGCGCACTTCGAGACCACCGGACCTGAGATCTGGCGCGACACCCACGGCACGATCACGCATTTCGTCTCGAGCATGGGAACCACCGGTACGATCATGGGGGTGTCGCGTTATCTGAAGGAAAAGAATCCCGCCATCGAGATCGTCGGCGCCCAACCTTCGGAGGGATCGCAAATTCCGGGGATTCGCAAATGGCCCGAGGCCTATCTGCCCAAGATTTACGACAAGAGCCGTGTCGACCGCATCGAACTCGTCAGCCAGAGCGACGCCGAAGCCATGGTACGCAGGGTGGCAGCCGAAGAGGGCCTGTTTTGCGGGATCTCGGCAGCTGGCGCTTTGTGCATCGCGCTGCGCGTGGCTGAGGCGGTGAAGAACGCCACCATCGTTTTTGTCGTTTGCGATCGCGGCGACCGCTACCTCTCCACCGGGGTCTTCCCGGCCTAGGTCCGGGGCGGCTCACCCGGTCCGCCCCACTCTCATTCAGGGATGGCGGGGCTACCGGATTTCTCCCGTGGCGGATTTCGATTCCAACGTGAGCGCCCGCTTTTGTATTGCGCCGGCGCAACGACCCGTCCGTGCTTTGAGGCCCCGTGTCGCATAGACGCAACGGATTTCTACCCGAAGCCCGCCGCAGGGGCCAATTTTACTTTTCTTCACATCCTTTTTTCGTGCCGTGGGGTCTAATTCAGCATTCGTTAAAAGGCAATTCAATTAGAAACTGAAGTCAAGGCGGTAAGCGCTTCATTCTGAAGCGAAGTTTCGATCGCGAAGGAGCGGAATCGCGCCGCGTATACGCGTTTCAGGCATGCCGCGTTCAGCCGTGCGCAAGGGAGAGGACCCTTGACATCCGGCGAGGTGGAGTTTCCAGGCTGCGGGCATTGGTCGCACATCGGGCGATGCGCGCAAACGGCAGCCCGCGGCGCGGCGCGCGATCACGAAACGGGCACGGACAGCAACGCGTGCGCACGAGCACCTGGCGGCCCCGGGTCTGCATGCGCTCGATTGCGGAAAGCAAACCCATAGCGCCGGCGAGTCCTGGCGCTAGGGACGGATTCTAAAGGACCGAAGAAGCAACGCTGCATTGCGCCTGGCACTCGCTGGGCAGGGGGAAGGAAATCGACGAGGGGCGCAAAGGCGCGCGTCGCGCAGCGCCGCGCTGGCGGGATTGCGGGTCACCTGTGAACACAGCGGACCATTCCTGCAACCTTGATCCCGGAAAAGAAACTGTCAAAAACAACGTGCTCTGGCGCCGGCTGGCCCGGCTTGCATGCGCAGTGGTGTTCTTTGCGCTCTCAAGTGCCGTCAGTGCCAACACGTGTTCGCCTGCCACGACGGCTGGCGCCGCTCCGAGCGACTGGCGCACTTACTGCTGGCTGGATTTCACGGGCTATGTAGATGCCACCGCTGCCGGAGGGCAGCCATTCTCCTTCACGCTCCCCGATGGCGCCACGCTGACGTTCACGCTCACGCGCACCGCCGGCGCCTACACTGCGATCGCCGCGCCCGCGTGGACCGGGGCCGCCGTTGGTAACACCTCGTTTCTCGGGATTCCCGGCAAGCCGATTCTCTACACGACCGTGGCCGGGACGGGTTCCTTCACGTTTAGCAATATGGTCTTCACGCCCCCGGGAGGAGGGCCTGCGACCTACTATTTCGTCGCAACCGACGGCGAATCGACCAACTCGGGCGAGAGTCTGTCCTTCACCACGGACGGCACGAGCTGGACGCAGGTCGATACGGTCGCCCCGATTAGCGGCGCGTACTTCCCCACGCCTTCCTTTAGCAACGGCGGCTACACCGCAACCGAGACGGGAACGAGCGACGCCGACGCGGGCGCGTACGTGTGGTCGACGCAGTCGCCGGGAGTTCTGACCACCAATACGGTGGCAGGTGGACTACAGGGCGCCATGTTTGCCGTGCGCTGGGGCAACGTCTCGGCGACCAAGGTGATCACCACCTCGCGCGTGAACCCGGCCGACCAGTTCACCTACAGCGTCACTGCCAGTACCAACCATCTTCTGGCGAGCCAGACCACCACCGGGACGGGCCTTGGGCCATTTGCGCTCGCCAATGGTGTCGTAACCTCGGGCGGCTACTACGTCACCGTGGCCGAAGCGATGGCCGCCGGCAGTGTCTCTTCGCTTGCGACCAACTACCGATCCAGCTACGCCTGCACCAACAGCAGCTCAGGCGGCACGGCTCCGCCGTCGGGAACCGGCACGAGCGTTCGGTTCGGTCCGCTCGTCTACGGCGATGCGATCGCCTGCACTTTCACCAATGTCCCGATCACGCCCGTGGTCACTGTCACCAAGGCGCTCTCGGGCTCGCGCATCAATGCGGCCGACCAATTCACGGTCGAAATCCTCAACGCCGGCACGCCCGTAAGTCAGGCGACCACGACCGGCTCTGGAGCGACCGTCTCCACCGGGTCCACGGGACCCATACCGGTTACTGCCGGGACCACCTACACCATCAACGAAGTGATGGCGGCCGGGACGAGCAAGCTCTCCCAGTATGCGCAAACGCTGGCCTGCACCAATGCAGCCAGCGGTTCGACGACCGTTTTGCCAACCGCCCTCGGCCAGGGCTTCTCGCCCAATACGAACGACATCATTACGTGCACCCTGACCAATAGCGCAAAGGCTCCGACCCTCACGGTCACCAAAGCCATCCAGGGCCGGACCCTGGCCACCGATCAGTTTACGGTCGCCATCAGCAACGGCGGCCCCAGCGCCACGACGACCGGGACGGCTACGACCGCGAGCGCCGGCCCCTACACGGCGCTCGCAGGCACCGCCTATACGTTTAGCGAGACCGGAGCCGGCACGCCCGCAGCCAACCTGGGCACCTACCTCTCGAGCTACAGCTGTACCAACACGCTCGCCGGCGGGACCGTCGTGGCCAGCGGCACCGGGACCTCGGTGGCCATCACGCCTGCCAATGGCGATGCGATCACCTGTGCTTTCACCAACACCGGCGCACAAAACGTGGTGGTCAACAAGACCGTCGATTCGCCCACGCATACCGTGGGCGACATCGTGACCTGGACGATCACGGCAAAAAACACGAGCGCAGTCGCAACCACCGGCGTCATCAATCTCGTCGACACCCTGCCTTCGAACGTGACGGGTATTGCGGTCACGGGTCCGGGATGTCCGGCGGGTCCGTTTACGGCCGGAGGCAGCGTGACCTGCGTCGTCCCCTCGGGACTGGCCGCCGGGTCGACCGCCACCGTCTCGATCACGGCGACTGCGACCACTGCAGGGACATTGAGCAATACCGTGACTGCCAACGGGGCCGGGCCGCCGAGCTGCGGAAACTGCACCGCGACGACCACGGTCTCGGCCACGGGCGTACAGGTCTCCAAGACTGTGGACGCGGCTACGCACAGCATCGGCGCGACGGTGACCTGGACCCTGATCGCCAAAAACACCGGTACCGAGGCGACCAAGGGCGCAATCAACCTGCTCGATCAACTGCCCGCCAACATCTCGACCATTACTGTGACGGGGACGGGATGTCCCGCCGGGCCCTTTAGCGCCGGCTCCTCCTTCACCTGCGTGGTGCCTGCCGGACTCGCAGCGGGCGCGAGCGCAACGGTCACGGTGACGGCCAAGACGACGGTTGCGGGCACCCTCACCAATACCGTCACGCCGACCGGGACTGACGCGGTGAGTTGTCTTCCCGGGGCCTGCGCGGTCTCGACGCTCGTTGTCGCGCCCCAAGTTGCGGTCACGAAGACGGCCGATCGTTCCACCCAGGTTGTGGGCGGCTCGCTCATCTGGACTATCACCGCACAAAACAACGGCAACGGACCCACGCTCGGTATCGTCACCCTGACCGATACCCTGCCTGCCAACGTGAGCGGTATCACGGTTTCAAGCAGTGGAGCGACGTGTTCGGCCGCGCCGTACACGCCCGGCTCGACGCTCGTCTGTACGGTCCCAGCAGGCCTGGCCGCTGCAGCCCAGGCGACCGTGACGGTGACGGCGACGACCACTGCCGTGGGCAACGTCACCAACACGGTCGTGCCCAGCGGTCCCGATGGTCCGACTTGCGCAAACGCTGCGGCTTGCGCCCCCGTGAGTACCGTCGAGGCGCCGAGCATCGTCGTGACCAAAACGGTCGATCAGGCCAACCACAATCTCGCTGACACGATCACGTGGACGATCACGGCCCAAAACACGGGGTCGGGCCCGACCACGGGTCCCGTGGTTCTGACCGATACGCTGCCGGCGAGTGTGACGAACATCACGGTGGCCGGACCGGGTTGTCCGAGCGGCCCGTTTACCGCAGGCGGCACGGTCACCTGCTCGGCCACGCTCAACGCCGGCGCCTCGGCGTCAGTCGTGATCACGGCCAAGGCGACGAGTGCGGGCGTGTCCTTGACCAACACCGTGGCTGCCACCGGGCCCGACCATCCCACCTGCAATACGTGCAGCGCGACCACCACGATCGCGACAGCGCCCACGCTCACCAAGACCTTCGCGCCCACTTCGATTGCACCCGGCTCGACCTCGACGCTCACGCTGTCGCTTGGCAACAGCAACGGCACCGCAGCGACCCTGTCGTCTGCGCTCACGGACACGCTGCCTGCGGGCTTGACGGTCGCAACGCCTTCGACCGTCGGCGGTACCTGTACCCTGGCCTCGGTCACAGCGACTGCCGGCTCGGGCACGATCACCTACGGCAGCGGAGCGAGTATTGCGGCGGGAGGCTGCACGATCACGGTGGCGGTCACCTCGACGACGGCCGGAACGGTCACCAACACCATTGCGGCCGGTGGGCTTGCGACCAACCAGGGCAGTAACGCCTCGGCGGCCTCTGCGGCACTCACGGTGTACACCGCGCCCACGCTCGCCAAAAGCTTCGCCCCGGCTACGGTCATCTCAGGTGGCACGTCCACTTTGACGCTGTCGCTGGGCAATAGCAACTCGAGCGCGGCCACCCTCAGTGCCGCGCTGTCCGATGCGCTTCCCACGGGAATGACGGTCGCTTCTCCCGCTGTCATCGGCGGCACGTGCAGCGCGGCGTCCGTGACGGCCTTGGCCGGCAGCGGCACCATCAGCTTCGCCAATGGGGCGAGTATCCCCTCGGGTGGCTGCACGATCACCGTCGCTGTGACCTCGACGACCCCAGGCCCCGCCGTCAATACGGTGGCAGCACAAGCCCTCAAGACCAACCAGGGCAACAGCCCGACCGCGGCCACGGCGACGCTCACCGTCGCCGCCGCCGCACCCACGCTCGCCAAATCCTTCTCTCCTGCCGGGATCGTCTCGGGCGGCACCTCGACCTTGACGCTATCCCTGGGCAACAGCAATTCCACGGCGGCCACGCTCACTTCGGCTCTCACGGATACCCTGCCCTCGGGCATGACGGTGGCCTCACCAGCTGCGATCGGTGGAACCTGCACGCTCGCCTCGGTCACGGCGACGGCCGGCGCGGCGACGATCACCTATGCCAGCGGTGCGAGCATACCCGCGGGAGGATGCACCATCACCGTCTCGGTGACCTCGGCCACCCCCGGCACGGCGACCAACACCCTTGCCGCTGGTGCATTGGCCACGACGTTCGGCACGACCGCCAGCGCGGCCAGCGCGAACCTCGTCGTCACGGCACTGGCCCCGACGCTCGCCAAGGCGTTCGCACCGACGAGCATCGTCTCGGGGGGCACCTCGACCTTGACGCTGTCGCTGGGCAATGGCAACGCGACTGCCGCCACCCTCTCGGCCGCCCTGACCGATAACTTGCCCGCGGGAATGACCATTGCCACGCCGGCTGCGATCGGCGGTACCTGCAGCGCCGCGTCGGTCACGGCCACCGCAGGGCAGGGCAGTCTTGGCTATGCGAGCGGCGCGAGCATTCCGGCGGGGGGCTGCACCATCACCGTGGCCGTGACCTCCACCACGCCGGGCACGGCCACCAATACGATTGCGGCCGGCGCCCTCCAGACCAGCTTTGGGAACAGCGCTGCCGCAGCCAGCGCAGCGCTCGCCGTGACGGCGGCCGCGCCTACGCTGTCGAAGTCCTTCGCGCCCGCGGCGATCACCGCCGGCGCGTCTTCGACCTTGACGCTGTCGCTGGGCAATTCCAACGCGACCTCAGCCACGCTGACGACCACGCTCGCCGATACGCTGCCTGCGGGCATGACGGTAGCGAGCCCCGCCACCATCGGCGGAACCTGTACTACGGCTTCCGTGACGGCGACTGCGGGCTCGAGCACCGTCAGCTATGCGAGTGGCGCGACGGTGGCCGCCGGCGGGTGCACCATCACGGTTAACGTAACGTCGGCCACGCCGGGCGCTGCGATCAACACGCTCGCCATCGGGGCCCTGCAGACGAGCCTGGGCAGTAACGCGGCTGCAGCGAGTGCGACCCTGACCGTGAATGCGGCGGCGCCGACACTGACCAAGTCGTTCGCGCCCGTGAGCATTGCCTCTGGCGGCACATCGACCCTTACGCTCGCCTTAGGCAACACCAATGCGACGCCTGCCGTGCTGAGCACGGCACTGACCGACACGCTTCCTGCGGGCATGACGGTCGCCACACCGGCGGCTATCGGTGGCACCTGCACGCTCGCCTCGGTTACGGCCACCGCGGGCTCAGGCACGATCATCTACGCGAGCGGTTCCAGCGTTCCTGCGGGAGGCTGCACGATTACCGTGGGCGTGACGTCGAAGACGCCGGGTACGGCGACCAACACCGTGGCCGCCGGCGCCTTGGCCACGAGCGAAGGCAGCAACGCCCTACCCGCCACGGCGACGCTAAGCGTCGCCGCCGGCGCACCCACGCTTGCGAAGACTTTCAACCCCGCCGCCATCACCTCAGGTTCGAGCTCGACGCTTACGCTGACGCTTGGCAACAGCAATGCCACCGCAGCCGTCCTCAGTGCGGCCTTGACCGACACCCTTCCGGCCGGGATGACCGTCGCAACCCCGCCTGGCATCGGGGGTACCTGCACTCTGGCCTCGGTCACCGCCGTCGCTGGAGCCGGCACGCTCACCTATGCCAACGGTGCCAGTGTGCCTGCAGGAGGCTGCACCATCACAGTGGGCGTCACGAGCGCCACCCCGGGCACGGCGACCAACACGCTCGCAGCCGGAGCTCTGCAGACGTCCCAGGGCGCCAACGCGAGCGCCGCCAGTGCGAGCCTCGCCGTGGCTGCAGCCACCCCGACCCTGTCGAAATCCTTCACGCCGGCGACCATCACCTCGGGCGGCACCTCGACTTTGCTTCTGACCCTGGGCAACGGCAACGCCACTGCCGCGACATTAAGCGCTGCCTTGACCGATACGCTTCCCGCCGGCATGACCATAGCCAGCCCCGCCGTCATCGGGGGAAGCTGCACGGCGGCCGCGGTGACGGCCGCCGCAGGAGCGGGGACCATCACCTACGCCAGTGGAGCGAGCGTCCCGCCTGGCGGTTGCACGATCTCGGTGGGGGTGACCTCCAAAACCCCAGGCGCTGCCACCAATACCGTCGCAGCCGGCGCGCTTCGCACGAGTCAGGGCAACAGTCCGGCTGCGGCTACGGCAACACTGAACGTGACGGCCGCTCTACCCACGGTCACGAAGTCCTTTGCGCCGGCTTCGATCACCTCGGGCGGGACATCAACTCTCACGTTGAACCTGGGCAATCCCAACGCGACCGCGGTCACTCTCACGGGCGCCTTGACCGACACGCTCCCCACCGGAATGACGGTGGCAAGCCCGGCGAGCCTCGCTGGCACCTGCACGCTTGCTTTGGCAAGCGCGACGGCGGGGTCGTCCACCGTCGGCTATGCGAGCGGTGCGACGATCCCTGCCGGTGGCTGCGCCATCACGGTGGTCGTGACCTCGAGCACACCCGGTGCCGCGACCAATACTATCGCGGCGGGTGCTTTGACGACGAGCGCCGGCAGCAACGCGACACCGGCTACGGCGACGCTGACCGTGACGGCGCTCCCACCGACGCTGGCCAAATCGTTTACCCCGAGCACGATCACCTCCGGCGCAGCGTCGAGCTTGACCTTGTCGCTCGGCAATCCGAACGCGACGGCGGCAGTACTCACGGCCGCCTTGACCGACCCACTTCCTGCCGGCATGACGATTGCCAATCCGGCCGGCATCGGCGGGACGTGTCCCGCCGCCTCGGTGACGGCTGTGGCCGGTGCGTCCACCCTGGGATACGCGAGCGGCGCGACGGTTCCCGCCGGAGGCTGCACGATCGTGGTGAGTGTGGTCTCGGCAACGCCGGGTGTGGCGACCAACTCCATCGCCGCCGGGGCGCTACAGACGAACCTGGGAAACAGTCCGACCGCGGCGAGCGCGGCTCTCACGGTGAACGCGGCAGCACCGACCCTAAGCAAGTCCTTCGCTCCGGCTAGCATCGTCTCGGGCGGCACGTCGAGTCTGACTCTTACGCTGGGCAACCCGAACGGGACGGCGGCGACGCTGACGGCGATACTGACCGACACGCTGCCTGCCGGCATGACCGTGGCAACGCCGGCTGCGATCTCTGGAACGTGCCCGGCAGGATCCGTCACGGCTACGGCGGGTGCGGGCACGATAAGCTATGCCAACGGCGCGACCCTGCCTGCTGCCGGCTGCACCCTCATCGTCGGCGTCACGTCCGCGACCCCGGGCGCCTCGACCAACACGGTCGCAGCCGGAGCGCTTCGGACCTCGCTGGGCGCCAATCCCAGCGCCGCATCGGCGTTACTGACCGTCACGGCCACTCCGCCCACGTTAACAAAGACCTTCGCCCCGGCGAGCATCGTCTCAGGAGGCACGGCCACGCTCCGATTGGCGCTGGGCAATGGCAACGCCGTGCCTGCGGTGCTCACGGCCAACTTGACCGACAACCTGCCCGCGGGCGTGACGATCGCCACGCCCAACGGCTTGAGCACGACCTGTACGGCTGCCGCGGTGACCGCCGTCTCGGGCAGTAGCGCGGTGAGCTACGCGAGCGGCGCAAGCATACCGTCCGGCGGCTGCTCCATCTCGGTGAGCGTCACATCGATTACTCCGGGTGTGGCAGTGAACAGCATTGCCGCAGGAAGTCTTGCGACCAACCTGGGCAGCGCGGGTGCGGCGAGTGCGAACCTGAGCGTGACGGCAGCACCACCCACTCTGGTGAAGAGTTTTGCGCCGGCCACGATCACCGCGGGCTCGACGACGACCTTAAGGCTGGTG